>JBIICN010000010.1:0-100782 GCA_044238845.1 Bacteroidia bacterium | reverse complement strand
TCACTATTAGTGTTCCTAATGTCGTTGTCCCGAGATACAAAAGTAATGGTCTAGTTTGTTTCTTCATGCAATTGTTGCTAACTAGCTTATATGCTTAGTTTTTTCGTACATACATAACCGTTTATGGGAAATATGTTTAGTTTTTTCATCCTTTTGCGTTATGTAAATATATCATGTTTAAAAGAAATTACCTCGCGTTAAACAACCAACCGCTGGGGTCCATGGTTTTTTGGCCCTTCCAAATTTGAAGGTTCATACTAGTTTTACCATCTTCATCGATAATAGTTCCTATTGCTTGCTTAATAGATACTTTATCCCCTTGTTTTACAAATACATCACCAATGTTGCTATATACACTTAAATATTCTCCGTGACGAATAATGATTAGTTTTCCGCCTGTTGGCGAAATAGCAATACTAGTTACTTCTCCTTCAAACACGGCACGCGCTTGAGTTCCCTTGTTTGCACAAATTTCAACGCCGTTGTTATTCATCATAAAACCTTTAATAGCAGGATGCTCATATTCGCCATACGGTTGGCAAATAACACCTTTTGTCACTGGCCAAGGTAGTTTTCCTCTGCTACTCGAAAAATCTGCGCCTAGTGCCTCTGCTTCTTCGGTTAATTCAGGAGCGGTTGCTTTAATTTCAGGTGTTTTGGTTTCGGTTTTTGTTTTATTGGTTTTTGTTTTATTAGCTTTATTTTTTTCAGCCTTTTCAGCTTTAGCTACTTTAGCGGCAGCAATTTTAGCTGATTCCTCTAATTTTCGTTTTATTTCTGCTTCAATTAAACGTTTAATAGCTATTTGTAAATTCTCAGCATCACGTTTTTTCTTTTCTAATTCTACTTTTAATTCTTTTTCTTGTTGCTGCAATTCGCTTAGTACAATTTCTTGTTGTTGTTTTTCACCATCTAATTGTGATTTTTCCTCTTTTTCATTTCCTAATAGTACGTTCTTTTCGTGACGTTGAGCTTCTAGTTCGTTTAATTTGGTAGTTAATACTAATTGTGTGGCTACAATTTCATCGGCTTGTTTTTTGCGAAAGGCCGCATACTGCTGAAAATATTTAATACGCATATACGCTTGATTAAAATCTCCAGAAGAAAACAAAAACATAATTTTCGTGTACGAATCCTGGTTGCGTTGAGCAAAATAAATCATCTTAGCATATTCGTTTTTTAATTTTTCTAAATTTGCTTTTAATGCATTTATTTCGGTAACATTTTTTTTGATGCGAGAGTTAATTTGAGCTAGTTCACTATTAATTGTGCCAATTAATTCTTCACGCACTTTAATTTTTGTATTAATAACCACAATGGTATTAATCTGCGATTTTTTATTGGCTTTAGTTTGACTTAATTGAGAATTGAGTTGTTTGATATCATCATTCAACTTATTTTTTTTATTCTGTAATTCTTTTTGAGACGGAGTTGATTTTTGAGAATAGCTATAATTTGAAATACCTAAAAAAAGCATCAAGCATATGAATGCGCTAAGGTTTTTCTTTTTTAATAGGTATCTGTTCATAGTTTTTTGGTATGTTCAGCATTAATTTTTGTGGCTGATTAATCTCTATGCGAACATAGTTAATTTTAAGGGTTATTTTCTTCTCTGCCTTTATCTCAATATTAACATGGTGTGGTGCAAAAACAGAGTCGGCAGCTAAAAAATTATCGTATTTGGCATGAAAACTTCTACTTGTTGATACATCTTCAAAATCATTATTAATAATTTTATAATTTGCTGGGTTCAATCTCATAGTTTGTAAAGAACGTTTTAGAGAATCTTGGCCGCTGGTTATACGACGTAATTTGCGTTTTCGTTCGGTACTTAACAAATAATGGCAATTTTCTCTATCTACTACAGGTTTCATTTTAGAGTCATCATCATCAAAATCAGCACTATTGCCAAATAATGCGGCTTGTATCAAATCAAAATCCAAATCGGCATTTAATAATTGATTGATGTAATTAAAATCGCCTTTAAAGTATTGTTTTTTGACATATACCACCATTTTTACCGAATCGCGAGTAATGAGTAGTTTGGCAATATCAATTAATCCAACTGCTTGTATCGAAATCCAAATGGCACTGTCTTTTCTTCCTCGCACTCTTATATCTAAATTGTGATCTTCATCGTCAATTAAGGTTTGTACATCTGCTTTAGCATAAATCCAATTATATTTTAGTTCATTTTCTTTGATATGTTTTGATAATGCTTTTGCTGTTTTAAACGTTAAACGACATTTTCCAATGGTATCTTCTACTTGAACAGGAATAGCCGCTTGTTGTGCGTGTTTTTTTGATTTACACGACATCATGAATACCATGATGACAAAGATACTAATGACAGAAACCGATATATGTTGTTTTTTAATCATTTAATTTTTTATCAGTTATTTTTTTATCTAATAAATCAGAACCACCACCAGCTGTTTTGGCATCTTGCCAGTATTTTAAAGCTTCTTCTTTTCTGTCTAATTTATATAAAACATCACCGTAATGTTCGGATATACTGCTTTTTCCTCCCATCTTCACAGCTCTATTTAGCCATTCTTCGGCTTCCTTATATTTACCTTGTTGGTACAAAATCCAACCATAAGTGTCGATAAACGAACGATTGTTAGGAGATAATTCATTACTACGTCTCGAAAATTTTTCCGCTTTTTCTAATTTTTCTTTTCGTAGAGATAAAAAGTAAGCATAGTTATTTAAAGTTTCTGCATCATCAGGATTTACTTTTAACGCATCATCATAGGCTTTGTCTGATTTTGTGTAATTTTTTACCGCATTGTAAGCATTTCCTAAACTGGTATAAAATCCCAACAATAATGTGTTGTTATTGTAAACAAATTCAATACCATCTTCTAATGAGCTGATAGCTGCATCATATTTTTTTAATTGAATGCTAGATACACCATTAAAATAATAGGGTAATGGATTGGTTGGAAATAATTCGATGGCTTCCGCACTGTGGTTATCGAGATTGGTGTAGTCGTTTAATTCAGAGTCAATATACATCAGTTGACTCCAAATTGAAAACGTGTTTTTATCAAGTTTAATAGCTGATATATATTCTGCTTGAGCTTCTTTTATTTTTTTATCTTTAAATAAAAAGTCGCCATACATGCTATGCACATCGGCTACTGTTGAATGTAGTTTTAATGTAATATTACATAGCTCTATTGCTTGTTGCTTATAGGTATCATTAATGTCAGACAATTCATAATAAGACGATAAAATTTTTAATTTCGTGTCAACATCTAAATCAGGATTCTCAAATGCAATTTTAATTTCTTTGTAAAAATTATCTTTATCATTTTGTGATTTGTAATAATCAGCTAGTGCCAAGTGTACCATTGGATTTTTTGGATCTACTTTTAAAATTTCTTTATAAGTGTCCATGGCTTTATCATTTTGATTGGTTTCTTGGTAAAACTCCGCTAAATAAGTGTAATATTTTGCCTCGTTAGAATTAGATTGAATCAATTTTTTAAATTCTGCTTCTGCTTCATTATTTTTTTTGAGTTGACGAAGCAATTTAATTTTGTTGATGGTAAAGGCTTCGTTTTGTCCAAACTTTTTTTCTAATTCATCATATGATTTAAATGATTTATCATAATAGCCACCATACATATATTCAGCGGCTAGGCCTTCGTAAAAATCAGGACGATTAGGGTAATTTTTCACAAGTCTTGCATAAACTTCGGCTGCTTCGGCATATTGACGTTTATTGTGCAAACACTCAATATATAGCAATTGATACCATTCATTTTTTTGCTCATCGTTTGCGCATTCTTTTCCATACTTTAAAGCACTATCATATAAGCCATTAAAACGGTAAATGTTTCCTAGTTCATATTTTACAGCAGCAGAGTTAGGGTCTATCTTCAAACATTCTTTAAATAAATTTTCTGCAATTTCAATATTACCCTTCATACGTTCTTTGCACCCATCAATAAAATAAAATGTAAATTTTGATGGATCTTGTTCAGCAGAGACTTTTGCTTTATTTTTTTGATTATTAGCAGAAGTATTTTGCTTTGATGTTTTACACGACAAAGAGAATACTACCAATAATGGTAAAATTAAATATTGAAAAAATATGTTGAGTTTAAACTTCAATAAAATACCCTTCAGATTATAAAGAAAGAGTTGTGTAATCACTCATACTTACGTCTAAGGCCTTTCCTTTTACTTCAGCTCCTTCGCCAATCATACTGTTTGAAATAACTGTGTTGCTTAGCTTTGTACTAGCTTGAATAATACTGTTAGTTATTACGCCATTAGTTACTGAGCTGTTAGCTCCAATAGAGACATGAGGGCCAACTATTGAATTTTTGATAATGACATTATCACCAATAAAACAAGGCTCAATAATCGTAGAGTTTTCAGTAATTATGTTTTTTCCTTTCAATTCAGCACTTCCTTTTATGAATTCTAATACACGTTGGTTGGTGTAAACAGTGGCGTCTTTATTTCCACAATCTAGCCATTCAGTTACTTTACCTGGAGTAAAAGCAATCCCTTTTTGCTTCATATTTTCTAAAGCATTGGTTAATTGAAATTCTCCTTTTTCTGTAATATTATTGTCTAATAAATACTGTAATTCTTTTTTCAAATTATCACCATCCTTAAAATAATAGATGCCGATAATGGCTAGGTTGCTCACAAAGGTTTCTGGTTTCTCAACAAAGTCAGTAATTACTCCTGCTTCGTTTACTTTTACAACACCAAATTGGCGAGGATCTTCGATGCCTTGAACCCAAATCACCCCTTCTTGGTTAGTGTCCATTACAAAATCTGCTTTAAATAATGTATCAGCAAAAGCTACAACTGTTTTACCAGTAATGCTTTCTTTTGCACACATAATGGCGTGAGCCGTTCCTAAAGCTTTTTCTTGATAGCAAATCGTTCCTTTAGCGCCTTGTGATTGCGCAATTTTCACTAAGTTTTCTTCAACTTCTTTTCCGAAGTCTGGACCTATGATAAATGCAATTTCATCTACTTTTTCGCCACAAACTTTAGTAATATCTTCTACCAATCTTTGTACAATTGGTTTTCCAGCTACGTTAATTAATGGTTTAGGAACAGTAAGTGTGTGCGGACGCATACGTTTGCCTTTTCCTGCCATTGGTATAATAATCTTCATAATTTTTGTATAATCGGGTAATAAATAGAAACAAATATAATATTAAAAAGTTGAGAAATTGCCAAGTTTTTGATGCTTATATGCCTATAAATTTCAACAATTTAATGAATTTTGTCACTTTTTGTGATTTATTGGTTATACACTCCATAACCCTTAAAATTATGACAAAACACTATCTTATTTTTTCAGTTTGTATTTTTCTTTCTATTTTTTCAAATGCTCAACTATTTACATCGTCGTTAAATCCTTATTGGATTATTTATGATGATGAAGCAAACGGTTCATCTCCTAAAAATCATCATTTTAATTTCAAAGAAATGATTGTGAAAGCAGGGAAAAAGTCGACAAGCTATATTTATAATTATGATGCAGAAGGAAGAATGGTATCTTATTTAGAAGAAGAGACAAAAGATAAATTAAAAAACGATGACAATAAGAAGAACAGAGGTTTTATAGTAAGTTATGCTAAAGCGGGAGATAAGCTAAAACAAAAAATACAATACATTAAAAATTCAGTAGTTATTATTACGGATAGCTTTAATTACAACAAGTTTGATAAAACAACTTTGTATTCAAGATTTGATAAAGAACATAAACTTAAAAATCAAGACGCATATAGTTACGATAGTACACTATTAAAAGAACACCATGCGTTTACTTACAAAAAAGGTAACAAGAAAGAAGTTAGTAAAGAATTGTATGAATATGAAACTGATTTACAGTTAAAGAAAATTACCTATTACAATCAAAAAAATAAAGCTTATAAAAAAACGGTGTTTGATTGTAATCCAATGGGGATAAATCATAAGATTAGTAAAGATAGTTCTTATAAATGTGTGAAGTATGATACAGATAGTTTAGGAAATAAAATTCAGATTATGATCGAAAATCTAAAAAATCTATCTACTAAAGTAATTATATATTATAATAGTCAAAATAAGATAATTGCCCATAAATTTTTTGATCTTAAAAAAAATCAACCATTATACTTTTCATTTTATAATCCTGTAACTGGTGAAATTATTAAGCGCATTAATTTTCATAAAGGAAAGGAAGATTACAAATTTGAGATAAAATTTGATGATAAAAATAACAAGGTCGAACAGATTACTTACAGTAAAAACAAAATGACGTCTGTTTTTAAATACGAGTATAATCAACAAGGTTTACTTGTTGGAGGAAAAGGATATAACCATCGCAACCAGTTAAAAAGAGTAGTGGCGTATAATTATAGTTTTAAAGAATAAGTTTTACAAACAGCCAGTTCGTCCACCATCCACTGGTAAATTAATACCGTTAATGTATGACGCTGCGGGTGATGCTAAAAAAGCTACTGCATTGGCAATTTCTGAAGCTTCTGCAAATCGCCCCATTGGGATTTCAGAAATCATCTCGTTAGTAACAGCATCTAAAGCATGACCAGTTTTGGTTGATTTATTTTCGATAATTGATTTTAAACGAACCGTTGAAGTTGCTCCAGGTAAAACGTTATTAACTGTGATATTAAATTTACCTAATTCACTAGCTAATGTTTTTGCCCAATTGGCAACGGCTGCACGTATTGTATTTGATACACCTAAGTTTGCTAATGGCTGTTTAACAGATGTAGAAATGATATTAATAATACGGCCGTATTTTGCATTCTTCATTCCTTCAATACATGCTTGCGCCAAAATATGATTGCAGATTAGGTGATTATTAAATGCAGATAAAAACTCATCTGTTTTTGCTAAATGAGCTGGCCCAGCCGGTGGCCCACCTGTATTGTTTACTAAGATATGTACAATTGGTTGACGTTGTAAATAGGCTTCCACAATTTGTTTTAATTCTTCAGGTTTACTAAAATCAACACATAGATAAGAATGTAACTGACCAGATGAAGTGCTCAGCTCTGTTTTAGTTGCTTTTAAAGCCTCTTCGTTACGGGCAATCAGTGTAACGCTAGCGCCTAAGTTTGCTAATTCTAATGCAATGGCTTTGCCAATTCCTTGTGTACTCCCGCAAACAATGGCTTGTTTATGTTTTAAGTCTAAATTCATAGTTTTTGTTTTTTCTATTCTTATTTTCATTGCGCAAAAAACTCTCTGTTTTCTGCGGTTAAGCTTTTCTTTTTAATGCAAAAAAATCTTTTAATATCGTTGAACACTCTAGTTCTAAAATGCCTTTTACTACTGCTGTTTTTGGATGTAATACTGTTTGATTAATTTTACTATATCCTTTTTTATCATCGCTCGCTCCAAATACAATTTTAGTAATATGACTCCAATGTAAAGCGCCAGCGCACATTAAGCAAGGTTCGAGAGTTACATACAATGTACAATCATTTAAATATTTTCCGCCAATAGCATTAGCCGCTGATGTAATGGCTTGCATTTCGGCATGAGCGGTAACATCATTTAATCTCTCTGTATAATTATGTGCCCTAGCTATTATTTTATTGTCGGCCACAATTACAGCGCCAACTGGAACTTCGTCTGCCTCATAAGCTTTTCGGGCTTCTTTCAGCGCTTCGTTCATAAAATAGTCATCTGAGTATAATTCCATTTTGTTATTTCTTTTTTGATAAAGTTTTTGGTTTTACCACACGTGTTATTTTTTTGAACTCTGCTTCTAGTTGTGCCACAGAAGGTAAATTATTTTGAAGATTTTTAGGGAGTTTTTCTAAAAACTTATATCCACTTACTCCAATTGGTTTTATGGTATCTCTTAATGAATACTCTACCTCAATGTTATTTTTGGTTCTACAAAGTAAAATTCCAATGGTAGGATTATCTTGTTTATGTTTTATTTGTGTGTCGATAGCTGATAAATAAAAATTCAACTTGCCAGTATGTTCAGGTTCAAACTCACCAGCTTTTAATTCGATGACAACATAACAACGTAAGTGTGTGTGATAAAACAACAAATCTATTTTGTAATCTTTTTTACCCACTTTTATTTGATATTGACTTCCAACGTATGCAAATCCTTGCCCTAGTTCTAATAAAAACTTTGCCAATTGTTGGGTTAATTGTAATTCAATATCTCTTTCAGATGCATTTTTACTTAAAGTTAAAAAATCAAATATATATGGATCTTTAAGTGTTTGTATAGCAAGTTCAGATTGTTTTTTTGGAAGCGTTAATTTAAAATTATTGATTGCTTTTCCTTGCCGTTTGTGTAATCCAGTATCAATTTGTAATGCTAAAACATTTCTACTCCAATTGTTTTGTATGGTTTGATGTAAGTAAAAAAGTGCTTGCTTGTAGTCTTTAATTTTATCAATAATTAAGCGATGATGCCCCCATGGAATTTGTCCCACAGCTTGTGGGACAATTGATGTATTTTGTAATTGTCCCACAGCTTGTGGGACAATTAGAGTTTTATGATTCCTTTTATTAACAGGGGTTTTGGCTAGTTGTCCAACAGTTTGTTGGATAATTGACCCTTGCGAATAAAATTCATAAAACTGCTTTATGTAATATAAATTTGTTCTCGAAAATCCTTCTACATCTGGAAATTCTTTTTTTAAATCAATAGCTAATTGATCAATTATGGAAGCACCCCAATTGTATGTTTTTTGTTTTTCGGCAATGCTTTTGCCAAGTTCCCAATAAAATTGTATGAGCTCTGTGTTAACCGCTATTGCTGCCTTTAATTGTGAACTACGTACTTTCTCTTTAATGGTTTTTAGCCATTGAGTATACATTTTTTTATCCACCAATTTTGTAGGCATCTAATTAGTTTCTTATTTAGTTTAACCCTTTTAGAGCTGTATGTAATCTTCCAATAGTTTCTTCTTTCCCTAATAGAGCTAACATGTCAAATAATTGTGCGCCACCAGCCACACCAGTTGTTAATACACGAACTAATTGCATATCAATTTTTCCTAATTCAGGTTCGGCAGCAGCAAATAAATCATGAATACTAGTTGTTGTCCAAGTATCTAAAGCGGTTAATTTTTCAGTTAATTTTGTATAAGTTGCTTTTGAATTTTCATTCCATTTTTTAGTCATTACTTTTTCATCATAGCTTGTTGGCGCTGCAAAAAAGTATGAACCTAAATCATAAAACTCGGTTACAAAATGTGCTTTCTCTTTTATCAATCTACAAAATTCAGTCACAAAAGCCTTATCCTTTTTTATTCCTTTTCCTTCTAATAAAGGCATTACAGAATCCGCTAATTGCTCATCTGTTTGCATTCTTAAATACTGTTGGTTAAACCATTTTGTTTTTTCTGGATCAAATTTAGCTCCTGATTTATTAACGCGCTCAAAAGAGAAGTTTGAAATTAATTCTTCCTTACTCATAATCTCGCGGTTATCACCTGGATTCCATCCTAATAAGGCTAACATGTTGATGAATGCATCTGCAGTAAAGCCTGATTCTCTGTAGCCTACATAGCTTTCGCCAGTACGCTCATCATGCCAGTTAATTGGAAACATTGGTAATCCTGATTTATCACGCTTAGATAATTTCCCGTTACCATCTGGTTTTAAGATTAAAGGTAAGTGAGCCAATTGTGGCATATCAGCTTCTAATCCTAAATAGCGATAAATTAAAATATGAGACGGAGCACTAGGCAACCATTCTTCGCCACGCACCGCATGAGTAATTTTCATTTCAATATCATCTACAATATGCGCTAAATGATACGTTGGCATACCATCTGACTTTAATAATACTTTATCATCCACCTGACTTGAGTTTACAGTAACCCATCCACGAATGATATCATGAAAACGAATTTCTTCGTTACGTGGTACTTTTAAACGAACCACATAAGGTGCGCCGCCATCCATTAATTTTTTTACTTCGTCCTCAGGCAAGGTTAGTGAGTTACGCATGTCCTGACGAGTAATGGCATTATATTGAGGTGCCACTACTTTTGCTGCTTCTAAACGCTTACGCATTTCATCTAATTCTTCAGATGTATCAAAAGCCACATAAGCATGACCTGATGCAATTAATTGGTCGGAATATTTTTTATAGATACCTAATTCTTTTCTTTCGCTTTGACGGTATGGTGCATAAGGTCCATCACCAAAACCAACACCTTCGTTTGGTTCAATGCCACACCATTTGAGTGCATTGATAATATATTCTTCAGCTCCATTTACATAACGTGTTTGATCGGTATCTTCAATACGCAATACAAAATCCCCACCATGTTTTTTTGCAAATAAATAACTAAATAAAGCGGTACGAACACCACCCATGTGTAAACCGCCAGTTGGACTTGGCGCAAAACGTAATCTTACTCTTTTTTCCATAGGTTGCAAAGATAAATATTATATGCTTTCTAAATGCAATATAATTTTACTTAAATTATAATGTAAATAAAAAAGGCCCCAAATAGGAGCCTTTGATCTATGTTGCAATTTATTAGCGAGCGTCTGAGCCACCCATTTTAATACTTGCATTGCTTTTTCCTATTGAAGCACCGCCAGTTATTTTTTCTAGTTGCTTTTTGTCAATTTTAATAACAACTTTTTCGAGATTTGTTTTTGTTTTTTTTCCGAAAAGATCTTTTAATTTCATAGTTATTTTTTTAAGTTAAATATTATATTTGATTATCTCCTACTACTGGAAATTTTACTTTAATTCGATGTGTTTCTTCAGCGCCGCCAGTTATTTTTTCTAATTGTTTTTTATCAATTTTAATAACCACTTTTTCTGAATTCGTTTTTATTTTCTTTCCAAATAAATCTTTTAGTTTCATAATTGTTTTTTTTGAGTTATTATTTATTTTTAAATTACTTGATTTGGGCTATTGATGTTTAATTCTGAAAAGACTTATAATAATTTTGTCTAATTTATTTTACTCAAGTTTTTTCGGAACTTTTGTTTATAAAAACGAGTTTTTATTTTTAGGATTTTAGAATTATAACACTAATCTAAAGTACAAATTATTTTCATATATTTACCATAAGGGTATGCCAAAATCATTAAAAAAAAATAATCTACATCTTGAAAATCATTTAATTGTAAAAAAATCATCTATTCCAAATTCTGGAAAGGGCTTGTTTACAAAAGTTGATATAGAAAAAGATACAGTGATAACAGAATTTACAGGTGAGAAAATTTCCCATACCGTTGGAGCTGCCAGAACTATTTTAAAGCAGTCTCATTCGGTACTATATTTAAATCAAACGTATTGCGTTGATTCACTAACTGATAAAGAGTGTGTTGCTACATTCATGAATGATGCTAATGGGCCAAGCAAATTGCCGAAACTTAAAAATAATACCGATTTATATAGATTAAATGGAAGAATTTATGTTATAGCTACAAAAGACATCAAAGCTGGTGCAGAGTTGTTATTAGATTATGGTCCTTTATACTGGAATGACAAAAAAAATCATAATTAGTTTATTTGTCAATAGCTATTAAATAGTTATAAAAAAAATGTAGCTTTAAAAGAATGAAAAATAAGAATGCTTTATATATACTGGTATTACTCTTACTTTCTTTTAAATTTCGAGGAGTCTCACAAACCTCAAATATAGACTCATGTATTAATGTTTTAAAAACTGCTAAAGAAGATACTAATAAAGTTATTTTATTAAATGAAATAGCTTGGGATATCAGCTATACTAATTTACAGGAAGGTATTAATTATTCTCTGCAAGCATATGAATTAGCTAAAAAATTGAATTACGAGAGGATTTTTTCTAAACTATTTAATACGCAAGGAGCAGTTTATGCTGATATGGCCGAAACAGCCAAAGCTTTAACTTTATTTTTAGATGGATTAAATTATGCTAAAAAGTATAATCAAATTGGTGCTCAAGTGGCATTGTATAATTCTCTTGGAAACCTTTATAATAAGCAAGGTGATAGTAAAATAGCTTTGTCTTATTATCTTCAAAGTGTTGAGACTGCTTCCAAAGGCAAAACTAAGAGGATACCAGTTGTTGCATATAGTAATATTTCTGGTATTTATTCATATTACGGCAAGCTTGACAGTGCATTGTATTATGTGGATATGTGCGTTGAATATAACTTAAAAAACAATGATAAAACAGGTCTTGCTAATAATTACATTTCCTTATCAGATATTAACTACAAATTAAACGATAAAGTAAAATGCTTGTTTTATGCTTTAAAAGCTATTGAATCTACTAAAGAAATAAATGATGTGTATACATTGGCTCATGCTTATGTTCAATTAAGTGACGCATATTATTTACAAAATAATTTGCCAAAGGCAATTGATGCGTTAATTGAGTCTAGGATTTATTCAAAACAAACAGGCGATATACCATCGCTCGAAACAAGTGCTCATTATTTAGGAGAGTATTATGAAGAATTAGGGGATTATCGAAATAGTTTGCGTTTTTTTAGGGAATTTAAAATGTATCAAGATAGTGCTTTAAATCGTGAAAGTATACAGCAGGTGAAGAATGCTGAAGCTAAATACGAAAGTGAAAAGAAAGAAAAAGAAATTGAATTATTAGGGCAAAAGCAGAAGTTAAATGACGCTGAAAATCATAAAAAGAAAATTTATTTAAGTGTTGCTTTATTTGGAATAATTATTCTTGCATTTATTTTAATGATATTGTATCGTAATAATGTTTTGAAGCAAAAGACGAATAGTAATCTTGAAGCGTTTAATAAAGAAATAAATCATCAAAAAGAGTTGATTGAGGTTAAAAATAAGGAAATTGTAGACAGTATTAATTATGCTAAACGAATTCAACAAAGTGTTTTAACTAGTGAAAATTACTTTAGAACACATACAGCTGATTTTTTTATATTATTTAAACCTAAGGATATTGTAAGTGGTGATTTTTATTGGGCACTAAATCATGAAGATAAATTTATTGTTATGACAGCAGATTGCACTGGACACGGTGTTCCTGGAGCGATGATGAGCATGATGGGTATTAATTTTTTAAATGAAATTGTAAATGAGAAAAAAATTTCATCACCAGCCGAAATTTTAAATCATTTAAGAAGAGATATAGTAAAAGCGTTAAATCCAGAAGGTAGTTTAATTGAAACAAAAGACGGAATGGATTGCTGTTTATGTAGTTTTGATTTTAATCAAATGAAATTGCGTTATGCCAATGCTAATAATAATTTTTATATAGTTCGTCATAAGGAATTAATTATATCCAAATCAAATAAAATGCCAGTAGGCGCTGGGCATAATGCTAATGAGTTGTTTACTGAGTATGAAATGGATATTCAAAAAAATGATTTAGTGATTACTTTTACCGACGGTTATGCTGATCAATTTGGGGGAGACAAAGGAAAAAAATTTAAATATAAACAGCTCGAAGAATTATTACACTCAAGCGCTCATTTACCATTAAGTTTGATTAAAGAAAAATTAAATGACACTATTGAATTTTGGAAAGGTGATTTAGAACAAGTTGATGATATCTGTGTTATCGGTATTCGTATTTAACGAAAGTCAGATAATCTCACCCGACTTTTGAAGTATATGTGTAATGAGAATTAAAATTAAAAAATATGACAAGTTCCGAGTTTAATCCATTTTTGTATTACAGTCAACAACTTCAAGTGTTACTGACTAAAGCTTCAAAAGAAAGTAATCCTACATTGTGGCTTTATCATAATGATGTGAGAACTATTTTATTTATGTTAGAAGCCTTGACGAGACTTCATGACAAAGCTTTTGACGAAAAATTGTTTACTAAGTGGAATAAACGATTTAAGAAATTAGAAGATTTGTTTGGTGAAATTGATCACTATCTTGTTTTAGAATCAGAGTTTAAGTTAAATAAAAAAATTAGTAAAGAGGCTTTGAAGTATTTTTCTGTCAATGCTGCTATTTTAGTTGAAAAATGTAATCAGCGTTTACTTGAAAAGGATTGGTTTAATAATAAATTGCAAGTATTCGACAACAAACTTCGCCAGTTTAATGTCGATTATAATAACGAGTATTTAAGTGAATTAAAGCATTCGATGCGAATTGAAATAGACACAATTATAAATTTATGTTCTAGGTCCAATTTTACGTTTACCAAAATAGAGGAAGAAGTTCATGAATTAAGACGCAAATTGCGTTGGTTGAGTATTTATGCTCAAGCATTAAATGGATTAGTTCAATTGAAGAAAACAACAAAAAAAGTGAAGTGTCATTTAAATTATTTTACTAAAGAGATTGTAAACTCACCTTATAATAAATTGCCGCCGCTTCCAAAAAGTAATGTTGTTATCGAATTTGATAAAGATTCTTTTCTTGCTCTAAGTTGGTTGATTAACGAATTAGGGAATTTGAAAGATGTAGGATTGAAAGTTCAAAAGTTAGCAGATGCAATTTTTATTGCAGAAGATATTACTAGAGAACAATCAATTGTTAAGGCGATAGATAGTTTAGGATTACATTTGGATACTCAGAAAAAAATTCTAAAAAAAGCTTCTGAGTTGTTAGATTTTTTTATTGTAAAAGATAAGGTGTTAGAAAATCTAATTATCGAATAATCACCATTTTTCCAATTCCTTTTTTAAAGAAAGAATCTGCATCTGTCTGATTTTTCTCTACAGCTTCTCCTTTATGTCGAGTTATCACTCGGTATAAATAAACTCCATTAGCTAACTTATCACCAAATTCATCTTTACCGTCCCAAGTGTATTCGGTAATGTTTCTGCCAATATGCAAATTACCTAATTCGTTTTTGTTGATCTCTTTTACTACTTTACCTGTAATTGTCATAATTTGAATTGTAAATACGTCAGGTATTTCGCTTCCAGTTAATGTAAAAACAAATTTAGTTGATGTGCTAAAAGGATTTGGATAATTTAATACTTCTGTAACAGTTTGTTTATTAATGATCTCAAATTGAATATTGTAATCAACAGCACCTGATACATTTTTACTTCTATCTTTTGCCTGCACAATTAATGTGTATTTCCCATCTTCAGCAAATTCAGGTTTCCACTCAATTTTACAAGAGTTATTTGGTAGTTGAGCTGGGGTAAACTGCAATGCGTTGCTGAAAGCAATTCGTTTTTCGCTTGCTTGATTGGGATGTTTTATAAATACATTAAAACTTGAGGTGTCATTCAAAGCTAAAAATCTATTTTCATCTTTTAAGGTCACTAATACATTTGGTTTTGATGAAATAATATCGCCATTTAAAATATGAGTGCCGTCAAAAGTTACATCTAGTAATGGATTGATGTTATCTTTTGTTACATTAAATCCTATACGTGCAATATTGTTAAAATGGTATTGTTCTAACTGATAATTTAAATTTGTTTCAGGATTAACATCAACCCATAAATAATTTAAACCTGGAATATATAAACTATCAATTTTAATTGTATCCATAATAATTTGGTTAGGTACAAATGGATTTGCTTTTAATTTTGGAGGCATCCGATGAATCACTCTATTTGCATCTTCAATCCAATATGTTACAACTAAACTATCATTAAAAGGTACTGTTCCAATATTTTTTATTGGCAAATGCACCACTAAATTTTCACCTTGTTGAATAGCTTGTAAAGAGGCATTACTTGTAAAACCCTGCTGAGTATTTATAGCACATTCAGGAACTGCATCGAACATGACTTGCCATTTTTTTAATTGTGGTGCAATATGAAAAAAATTGTCATTCATTAAAGCTACTAACTTAATTTTTGGATAAATAGATGCATCTATATAATTGTATAGATCTAATACATCAAAATTATTAATGTAGAAACTTGTTGGTAATGTATCAATAGCGCCATTAGTATCTATTCTAACAATTTTAAGCACAATACTATCGTTGGTAAGTGCTGTATATTTCCAATGTAAACTGTTCCATTTTGAAGCTGGCCCTATTATTTCAGATGCTATGTATCCATTATTCCATTTCGTAAGCATACTGTCGTTTAACTCAATTTTACTACTAGGAGATATGCCAACAACCTCTTGACCGCAACCCGGAAAAGGAACACTTCGTTTTTTTCCAAAAATAATCATTGGCAAAGAGTCGCCTGCTGAGCCAATATTATAACCTCCAAAGTTTTTAAATTCTTGCAATAGAGCTGGCCCAAAAGTTGAAGAGCGATGAGCATTACTACTATAGGCTAATATATATTCGTTTACTTTTACTTGATTTAAAAAAGTGGAAAGATCTGTTTGCCATGTTGGATTATTTCCACAAAAGGTACTTGGACCAAAATCAAATGAAGCTCTGTTTTCGTAAGAAAATGCTAAACAATTGCGATGAGGTAATGCAAATGTGCTACCCACTGTAACAGATGATGTTAAAGGTGCTCCAGATATTGAGTCAAATACTGCAATTGACCAGCCATCGTTAGTGTTAAAGTTATAATTAGATTCTACAGTTGTATTAATAGAATATTGAATACCATATAAATCTGAACTTTTATATTCGTTTCTGCAATTTACACTAATGGTATTATTTTGGAAAGTGAATTTCCGTTGTGGTTTTACATAATTTACAAATTGGTATTTATCATTTTTAAATTGATGAAAGTGAGCTTGAGCCCAACCATTTTTTCCTGAAATTACTTGAAAAGAACTTTCTCTCCACTTAATATTATCTGTTGGTAAAACCGAATCTCTGGTAATTCTCCAAAAGTAAACGGTACTATCTGCAAACGGTAAATTAACAGTCCATTCAATAACTCCTCCTGAGCTATTAATAACTGTTGAATTTATAGGATTTGTAAAAGTATCACTTGTATCTAATTGTATTTTATAGTTAGCGGCAGGGGCAAAGGGGTCGGCGGTTGAAGCTTTTAATGTTATTTGTGCTGTTTGCGGTATAATGGCATAATTATAGGGATATACAGGAATAACATCGCCCCCCGAAATAAATAATTCTACATTATTTGTTGTTGAGTTATTGGTTTCAGACAATTCACTAATTTCATTAAAGTCATCAATACGTACTTTAAAATTATTTAAGCCTATACCATTTTCAAAATCCTTTAAAATAAAAAAACGTAAAGTATCCTCACTATTTGGAGCTTTTATTTTATGAAAATAAGTTGTCGAATCTCCATTAGGAAAATAGCGTTCAGTTCTTACAATAAAAGTATCGTTAATGGCTCTTCCATTATTTCTTATTCTAATATTTATGCCAATTGAATCAATGTAAGTTGATGGGTCAAGCGAAACGTATGAATTTTCGATTACATAGTCTGGTTTGGCAAAGGCGTTTATTTTAACAGAAGGATCTCCTTCCAATGTCATCTCTAAACTTGTAATTTCCTGTAATTGACTGTTTAAATTTGATGTTTTGTATGAACTATTTTTTAGAGCGTCTCCAATTCCTTTATTATAAGTTTCATAAGCTAATGATTGATACATTGCTTGGGTAAAATAATATAATGCGCTTACCACTCCAGAAGATGAAGAGGCAATAAATCCTATACTTCCTTTTTCATTTATCAAAGTAAAATTTTCGCTTGTACTTGTTGATCCAGGTAAATGAATGTCGCCTGAATAACAGGAGTTAGCAATAAATAATGGATATTTATCTTTGTTATTATAAGCATTCGGGTTATCAATTGCTTGGTCAAACCCCGTTACAGAACCATGGCCAAAAAAAGTAATTACTGATGTGCCATAGTTAATTAAATCAGTTACCGAATCGCTTACCACAATTTGTATTGGTGCGGTTGTGTTTTTTTGAAAGCTAAAAGTTTCAGCACCAAACAACGTATCTTTAATTATATCCCCAAATGTTTTTAAATATACTTCAAATGCTTGTTGTTGAAATATATCTGCACCACCACTAAAATGTAACACTCGCTTGTGCCAATCTTTAGGAACTAATGCATTTAATCCATTAATTGGATCGTTTTCATGTGATTTCACCTTGTTTAAATAGTTGATTACATCAGCATCGCTGTAAGCAGATATACGCCCAACAGGAATAAATGGTGTGGAGGAGTTTGAATTACGAATGCCGGTTGTTAACATATTATCAGAAGACGGATTTCCAATTGTTGGAACTTTACAAGAGTTCCAATTTGAATTACTATTTCTAACAATAGTACCTTTAATTGACTTGCCAATGAGCAATAAATATTTTGGCGGTACTGGTAAACTATCACTTAAAAATCTACAAAAATTTTTTATAGATAAAGGGTTTTTAATATTACCATAAGCAAATTGATCGTATAGATCATCAATGTCAGCCATAATAACATGATTTGATCCTCCTGCAATGCTACGTCTGTATTGTTTGTAATCGTCAGCTGAACTTTGAAGTGATTTATGTGTAATGATGACGTAAGCTGAATCAGTATTTGTAGTTCTATAATTTACAAAAATACCAGTTTGATTGACAGGTGATAAAGAAGTAATTAAATTTGTATTATTAGTGGTGGTTAAAAAACATTCTTTTTGAGAAATGGAATTTGGGATTAATGCTTTTACATTATTACCAATAACTGAAGTTGTGATTTTTTTATGATTAGTTAAGTCATATAATATAACTTGAGATCCAGCAACATTAACATTTTGAATATCTAAAAATGTTTTTATTCCAGAACTACTATTGTCTACAAAAAAACTTTGTTCGTTAGTGTTTAAAAAATCAGGGATTTGCGGATATTTTAAATATAAGTAATTAACATTAGTTGTATTGTTAGGAATGATTGAGGGATTATTTATACTAGTTAGTTTTAAATACGAATTGTTTTGTAGTAAATTTGAAGTGATTTTTTTTTCGATAAAAAATTGCTCTTTTCCAAAAAAAGTAGTGTCGTTTAAATTATTTAAAATCCCTGAATTGTCAAGAATATCTAATTTTAATTGATGGTCATAGCTGATTCCACTGCTATAATTAATTGTAGTTCCAGAGTAAGCTGTTTTTATGAAAACAGGAAGTAGCGGGGATTGATAAACATTTAAATTACCGAAATTAGTTTGAATTGATTGCCCCTTATTAATAAAGTTTCCATATCCTTCTGTATTTATATATCTTGGGTCTGTAATTGCATCATCTACAAAAGTAGTTCCATTAGCATAATTATTTTTATAAACTTCAATTTTTTCAGAATATATATAATTAGTAGCTGTGTAGCCAATAAAATTTACATCTGTTTCCTCTAACATGCGTTTATTATTAATTGAGCTATTCCATGTTAAAAACACATAATTGGTGTCATTAAATAATGAAACATAGGGGTTTGGAATTCTTGAAGTTGTATATAAAATAGAGTCAAAACTAGCATCATTTTTTTTAGCATAAAATTCTATATAGTCAGTTGAGTTAAAAACATCATCTGATTCGCCACTTACAGTAATGTATTGTTCTTCGCCTTTACAATATAATTGAAAATTTTTAGGATTTATTGAACCTAAAGGAATACCAGCATTAATTAGAGTAGAATAGTTAATTCTATAAAGCCCTGTTTTTGGAATACTGATGCGATAATGCTTTTGAGAATAATTTATCCATTCGTTTCCATATTTCTGAGCAACTAGATTAGCCGTGATTGATGTTAAGAAAAATAAAATGAATAAATGTTTTATCATTTTCCTAGTACTTTTTTATTAATATCTATTTTAACTGTGAAAATATGCGAATAAAGGGAAGTTGAAACGTTACCAATATTAGTCATTCCGTAGTCCAAACTAAATATTTTATATTTTATCCCTACACCAATGTTTGGTTGAATGGTGGTAACGTCTGAACCAGTTATATTTTTTGCTTTTTGAATATTACCAATGCCTCCTCTTAAGTATACAAAGTTTTTATAACCAACCTCTAAACCCAATGCTGGTTCCATACTCCAAGCTTTTGTTTTAATTACTGTATTACGTTTACCATCAAAGGTATTTATAAAGTTTAATTCTCCGCCTAGTGAAATTCTGTCTTTCCAAACGTAGTAGGTGCGAGTTGCTCCTAAAATTAGTTTAGGCACTGTAACTTCAACTGAATTATTAGGAATTTCATTTCCTGTAATCGCAAAAGTTTGTTTTAAATCATCAGATAAGTTGTAAGACCATGCGTTAAATGTTCCAGTAACATCTCTTGCCATAGCCGCAAAACGCCAATTTTTGTAATCGTACATGGCACCTGCATCTAATCCAAAGCCCCAAGCTCCAGCAAAATCGCCTAGTTTACGGCGAATGATTTTTGCGTTAGCACCAATCTTTAATCCTTTTATTTTAGTGATATTTCTTGCATACGATAGCAGAACGGCAGCGTCTACAGCATTAAACGATTTTAAACGTGAATAATCAACATTTCCATTTGCGTCAATTAACTCAGTTGTATTGGGAATGTTATCTACACCAAAACGAATAAAGGTAATTCCAGCAACACTATTGCTATCTAATCGTTTTGACCCTCCAATAAAGTCGTATTTTGCAATTCCTGCAAAATATTCGGCATGCATTAACCCTATTTGTAAGTTACTTTGTTGAAGATTTAAACCTGCAGGATTCCAATATCCCGCAGTAACATCATTAACGGATGCCACATTGGCATTAGCCATAGATAGTGCGCGGGCTCCAACGCCCACGCTTAAAAATTCATTACTATACTTGGCAATCTGTGCTTTAATCACAAGGATATTACCAAGTAAGATAAATAGAATAATTAGGACTTTATTTGAAACAATACGCATATATAAATATGATTAAAAATAATACTTTTATTTGTTAAATAACGCTTATTTAACCAAAATATTATCAAATGCTAAAGAAATACTTTGGCTAAATTTCAAGGCGCCATTTCGGTTTAAATGAAAGTAATCGGCAAATAATTGGGGGTTTTGATAGTTTAAAGAGTCAGTATAGTCAAAATAGCTGAGGTGATTGGTATAAGAGATGTTTTTTAGTTGATTTGTTAAATCTGATTTATTAATTACATTTTTTTTACCTCCTCCAAAAACTGGGGAGGTGACTAATGTTAATTTGATGTTATTTGCTTTGGTAAACAATACAATAGAATCAATATATCCTCTGTTTTTAATACTGATGAATGAGTAAATTGGTTTTGGCTCATCATTGTTATTTATTTTTTTTAATTCAGATGTCTGATATCCCTTATACATTAAAGTATCGTATTTTCCCGAAATAGTTAACCAACCATGCAAGGCGGCGCTTAAATATTCTATTTGAGTATAAGGTAAAGAATGTAATGGATTATAATAAAAAGAATTAAAGCGCTTATCTATTTGATTTAATCCATTTCTTAAATGTGAATTCCTTAAATAAGGAAAATACCTTGGAAAATCGTTTAATCTATCGGTATCATTTTGTAATGAAAAATAATCAATATTAAAAATAATGTGTTTTGGTTTTTGATGTTGATGGCAATATGTTTTTAATAAGGCTAAACTAATTTTGGGAGATGCTCCACTTATGCCCATATTATAGCTGTTTAAGCCAGTTACTTCATCAAATACTTTCGGATTAAAATGCATTTCGGCTCTTGATGAACCCAAAAACAACACTTCGTAAGTGTTGCCTTCCTTTAAAAATAACTCATTGTATTTATTAAAAATACCCTCTTTATTTTTTTTGATACCAGTATATAAAAATGCTCTGTAAACAAAAAGTAAACAGATAAAAGCAATTATATATATGGCTATTTTCTTAATCAAAACTGAAAATAAATAAAGCTGTTAGCGTTAAAATTACCTAAACAAAATATGAGACAAAGAATAGTAATGTAAAAAGTTGGAACTAAATAATTTTCTTTAAAACTCGATGATTTAATGAGAATGTATTCTTCTTGTATTTCCTTTATAAAAAGAACACTTAATACAAAAGCAAGTACAACAAAAAACAATCTGTCGTTTAAAGTTAAAAAATGATGTAACCCATTAGCTATATTAAAGTTGATGAAGATTTGTTGATAGATAAATCCTAAATCAGTTAAGCTATTGGCTCTAAAAGCAATAAAGAAAACGGAAACAAAAAACAAAGTGTATACCCATTTAAAAAGACTAGGAATTTTTACATTTTTTTTGGTTGGAATATGTTCCAATAAATAAAACAAACCATTGAGTAAGCCCCAAATAATAAATGTAAAATTTGCACCATGCCACAAACCACTTAATAAAAAAACGATTAAAATATTAAATGCCCATTTTGGTGCACTTACTCTGTTGCCACCAATTGATATATAAATATATTCTTTAAACCAACTTGTTAAACTAATATGATGTCGTTGCCAATACTCGGTAACTGATTTGGATAATAAAGGTCGCTTCCAATTAAGATTTAAATTAATTTTAAAGAGTTTAGCTACACCAATCGCTATGTCTGAATAACCTGAAAAATCGGCATATAACTGAATTAAAAATAAAACACCAATAATTATGAATTCTGCTGAGTTAAAATTATTTGGTAAATCATTAAAAACTGGATTAACTAAATAGGCGATATTGTCGGCAATGACCATCTTTTTGAAGAAACCCCAGATAATTAGTTTTGAAGCATTGCCCCATTCAATATCCTTAAAAAAATGGGGGCTTTTTAGCTGCGGCATTAAGGTGTGGTGCCTTACAATTGGGCCAGCTACCATATGTGGAAAAAAGGAAACATACAATAAAAAATCTTTTAAGGTATCATCTGCTTTGTATTTATTGCGATAAACATCAATAGTATAGCTAATAGATTGAAAGGTGTAAAATGATAAGCCCGCAGGAACAATGAAAGAATTAAGAATTGAGAATTCAGAATTAAGAAGTTGACCAAACGAATTATAAAAGAAAACTAGATACTTAAACACAAACAGAACTCCAATATTGCTTACAATACTTAGAATTAATAGTGTTTTTCGTTTTGCTAGTTGTTCAGTTTTTGAAATAGCTTTTGCTAAATAAAAATCTAGACCAGACGTGCCAACTAACAATAGCAGAAACCAGGGATTATACGAAAAGTAAAAATAATAGGAGGCAATTAATAAAAATAGATTTCGATGTTTTGCAGGGATTAACCAATACGCTGAAAATACGATTGGTAAAAACACTAAAAATATGAGTGAATTGAATAACATCTTTTGTAAATATACAAACGATTTAATTTATATATATTTACACCGTTAAATGAATATCAAAAAACATATTCCCAATGCGATTACTTGCTGCAATTTATTATGTGGTTGTTTAGCTCTTGTTCAGGCTTTTGAAGGTAATTTAGTGCATGCGGCTTATTTAGTTGGAATGGGTGCTATATTTGACTTTTTTGATGGCTTTGCGGCGCGTATATTAAAAGTGAGTTCTCCAATTGGTAAAGATTTAGATAGCTTAACGGATATGGTGACTTTTGGTGTGGTTCCTGGCATTGTTATGTATAAGTTGATTTTTTCGAGCCTTTTGATTTCTGTTACAGATGGAGCAGCTGCTGAAGGTTGGACAATTTATCCGCCCTTGGTTTCATCTACTCAAGATACTTTTGAAAAGACTCATTCAGCACCCGAATTTTTAATCTACATAGCTTTTATAATAACTATATTTTCTGCTATTCGTTTGGCAAAATTTAATAATGATACACGTCAAACTGATTCTTTTATCGGGGTTCCAACTCCTGCGGTTGCGTTATTCATATGTGCATTACCTTTAATCCTAAATCATAATAATCATTACGATTTTATACTCAATCCGTATCTATTAACTATTACTTCAGTAATTTTAAGTTTCTTATTGATTTCCGAACTTCCTTTATTTGCTCTTAAATTCAAACATTTTAAATGGGCAGGAAACGAACTTCGTTTTGTTTTTCTAGGCTTATGTTTAGTGTTGCTCATAACACTTCAGTTTATTGGAATTCCCTTAATTATTATAATGTACATCTTGTTAAGTATCTTTAATAATGTCATTAATAAAAAGAAAGCTGTTTCCTAAACTTTCCTAAAATCTATATAAACGTCTAATTTTCGTCATAAGCGGTAGCTTTTGTATTGCTTTATATCACTATTTTTAGTTCGTGATAAAATTAGAGCAAATACGCAAAGCTTATAAATTAAATAATACCTCATTTGAAGTATTAAAGGGTATTGATATGCATATCAAAGAAGGGGAGTTTGTGTCTATTATGGGTTCTTCTGGTTCAGGTAAATCAACCTTATTAAATATTTTAGGGATTTTAGATAATTATGATTCTGGAACTTATATGCTTAATAATACCTTGATTAAAGATTTGTCGCAAACTAAAGCGGCTCAATTACGTAATCAATTTATAGGTTTTGTGTTCCAATCCTTTAACTTATTGTCGTTTAAAAACGCCATGGAAAATGTCGCTTTACCTTTGTATTATCAAAAAGTATCGCGTAAAGAACGAAATATAAAAGCTCTTGAATATTTAGATAGAGTTGGCTTAAAAGATTGGGCACATCATTTACCCAGCGAAATGAGTGGAGGGCAAAAACAACGTGTAGCTATTGCTCGGGCATTAATTGGGAATCCAAAAGTTATTTTTGCGGATGAGCCAACAGGTGCTTTGGATTCTCAAACATCTATTGAGGTAATGGATATTTTTAAAGAGATTCATCAGCAAGGTAAAACTATCGTTTTGGTTACTCACGAAAACGACATTGCAGCTTTAACAGATAGAACGATTAGACTAAAAGACGGATTGATTATTTAAGAAGTATGATTTCAGATTTAAAAATTGTTCAATCTTACTTCAAATTTCTAAAATCTTAAATAAAAATGTTTGACCTAGATAAGTGGCAAGAAATATTAGGAACCATTAAAAAGAATAAACTCCGTACTTTTTTAACGGCGTTTAGCGTGGCATGGGGTATTTTTATTTTAATAGTATTATTAGCTGCTGGTCAGGGTTTAAGAAATGGAGCGCAAGCACAATTTGGGAATGATGCCGCTAACAGTATATGGATTGATGGTGGACAAACGAGTATGGCTTATGAAGGCTATAAGCCAGGAAGGAATATCCAATTAACGAATTCGGATTTTTATTTTGTAAAACATAATGTAGAGGGTGTTGATCATGCTTCTGCGGTGTATGATGGAAGAGCAGGTAAAACATTGTCTTATAAAAATGAGCGAGCTGGATTTACAGTTCGTTCGTGTGCGCCCGACCATAATTTATTAGAGAAAGCTAAAATTATCAGTGGTCGTTTTATCAATGGAAATGATTTTAATGAATTTAGAAAAGTATGCGTGATTGGTATTCCGGTGAGAGATGCACTTTTTAAAGAAGAAAATCCAATTGATAAATTTATAGATGTATCTGGTACTAAATATAAAGTGGTTGGTGTATTTAATGATCCTGGTAAAGGCGATAATGATCGTATTTATGTTCCATTGCTTACGGCGCAGAGAATTTATAACGGGAAAGATAATGTTAATGTGATTTGGGCAAGTACAGGAACGGTTAGTACGGAGTATAGCAATCAAATGGTGACAACCATTAGAAATTCTTTGGCAAAAAAATATCATTTTAATCCTATGGATATGAATGCTGTAGGAGTATTTAATAATAACGTAGAGTATAAGCGTATTATGGGAATGCTGGATGGGATTAAAATATTTGTATTTATCATTGGTGTATTTACATTAATAGCGGGTGTTGTGGGAGTGAGTAATATTATGATGATTGTGGTGAAAGAACGAACAAAAGAAATTGGCGTAAGAAAATCGTTAGGAGCTTCTCCTTGGTCTATTGTGTCTTTAATTATTCAAGAATCTATTTTTATAACAGCCGTTGCTGGTTATGTTGGGTTGATTTTAGGAATAGGCATTGTGGAATTAATTAAATTTTTTGGATTGGAAGGAGATTTTTTTAAGAACCCAGATGTAGATTTATCTATTGCTATTACAGCAGTTGTATTAATAGTTGTTGCCGGAGCATTGGCCGGATTGTTTCCTGCCATTAAAGCAGCAAAAGTTGAACCCATAACCGCATTAAGAGAAAATTAATTTGATATTTGAACGAGATAATTGGCAGGAGATTTTTGCAACCATTCGCAAAAACAAACTCAGAACATTTTTAACCATGTTAGGTGTGTTTTGGGGTATTTTTATGTTGGTAATTATGTTGGGTTCTGGTAATGGCTTGCGTAATGGTATTTTAAAGGAATTTGCAGGAACGGCGACTAATAGTTTTTTTGTTTGGGCTCAGCAAACTACAAAGGCTTATAAAGGCATGAAACCGAATCGCGGATTTAATTATACGTTGGCAGATGCAGAAGCTTTAAAACAGTTGCCTGAATTGGATGTTGTCTCTCCTTTAAATCAATTAGGTGGACATGAAGGGGCAAGTAATGTATTACGAGGTCTGAAAACAGCTGCTTGTGAGATACAAGCTTGTTACCCAAATATTACTGGCATCTCGGATATTAAAATGGGACAAGGAAGATTTATTAATGATTTAGATATAAAAGAAAAAAGAAAAATTTGCGTGATTGGCCCTCGCGTTGTAGAGCTATTATTTAAAAAAGATGAAAAAGTTATTGGAGAATATATTAGAGTGAACGGGGTTTATTTTAAAGTAATTGGCGTAACATCTCCAACAGCTGGAGGAAATGAAGGGCGTCAACAAGCTCAGCGAATTAATATCCCTTTTACAACATTTCAAAATGCCTTTAACTACGGTGATGTAGTGGGTTGGTTTGCTATCAAATCAAAAGATCATATACCAGCCGAACAATCAGAACAAAAAGTAATATCTATTTTAAAAGAACGTCATAAAATTGCGCCAGATGATACAAAAGCTATAGGTCATTGGAACATGGCTGTTGAATATAATAAGTTAAGTGGTTTGTTTATGGGAATAGAAATTTTAGTTTGGATAGTTGGAATTGGAACTTTATTAGCGGGAGTTATTGGAATTAGTAATATAATGTTGATTGTTGTAAAAGAACGAACAAAAGAAATTGGTGTGAAACGTGCTTTAGGGGCAGTGCCATCACAAATTATAGGACAAATTATATTAGAGGCAGTTTTTCTAACGTCTATTTCTGGTTATTTTGGATTATTGATTGGAATCGGTTTACTAGAAGCATTGAATGCGGCTATTGGAGATTCAGGAGAAATGTTTACAAACCCAACTGTTGATTTATCAGTAGCATTAAAAGCATTAACCGTATTAATTTTGAGTGGTGCCTTTGCAGGATTAATTCCTGCTAGCAAGGCAGTAGCCATTAAACCAGTAGAAGCATTAAGAACGGAATAATATTATATACATAAAACACTTCGCAAAATTTGCGGTTAAAAAACAAACACTATGATAAAAAAAATAATTAAAATCACTTTGCTAGTTGCCTTTGTTGGCTTAATTTTTTGGACATTTTATTTCTTATACAATAAATCTCAAAAACCACCTGAGGTATTCAAAACAGTCATGCCTTTTGATACTTCTATTATTAAGAAAACTGTGGCAACTGGTTCAGTCACTCCTCGTAAAGAAATTAACATGAAATCACAGGTGAGCGGTATCATCGAAAAATTATATATTGTTGCAGGTCAGCAAGTAAAACAAGGAGATGTGATTGCGAAAATCAAAATTATTCCTAATATGCTGAATTTAGCAAATGCAGAAAACAGAATAAATTCCGCACAGTTAAATTTTGATAACGCAAAATTAGAATATGATAGAAATAAATTATTGTTTGATCAAAGTGTGATTTCAAAATCTGAAATACTTGTTTTTGAATTACGATTAAAAACAACAAAGGAAGAATTAGATGCGGCACAAAATCAATTGCAAATTATTAAAGAAGGTGCTTCAAAAACTTCTGGGTCTACTAGCAACACTTATGTTAAAGCCACCATAGCAGGAATGGTTTTAGATGTTCCTGTGAAAGAAGGTGGGCAGGTGATTGAAAGTAATACATTTAATGAAGGAACAACTATTGCGTCAGTGGCTAATATGGGAGAAATGATTTTTGAAGGAAGATTAGACGAAAGTGAAGTAGGGAAGGTTCAAGAAAATATGGATATAGTTCTCACGATTGGCGCAATTGATAAAGAAAGTTTTAATGCAAAGTTAGAATACATTGCTCCTAAAGGCATTACAGAAAATGGAGCGATTCAATTTTTAATTAGAGCCTCTATAAGCAAAGACAATAGTTCTTTTTTAAGAGCAGGATATAGTGCTAATGCCGATATTATTTTATCTAAAAAAGATAAGGTAATGGCTATTCCTGAAAGCGTTTTACAATTTGAAAAAGAAAAACCATTTGTTGAAATTGAAACTTCTAATCAGATCTTTGAGAAACGCTTTATTAAAACAGGCTTATCAGATGGTATCAATATTGAAGTATTGGATGGAATTAAAAAATCCGACAAATTAAAGTTGCCTCAATTACTTGAGGAAAATGCCAATTAATAATTAAGTAGCTCTCTGATGTTTTGTCCTTTTTTTGGATTTATTTTCCAATGTGAGGAATTTAGATGTTTCTGAAATATTATTATTTGTAATAAAAACACCATTTAACCTTTTATAATTAGGCGTTTCGTTTTTATTGATTTTATTGGTATTTCTTTTGTTGATTGTTAATTCAATGGAGACTAACCAAATAAATGATTTAATTTTTATTGTTGACGATGATGTTTTCTTCAATAATTTATTTGAATATACTATTCATAATCAAACAAAGTTGAAGGTTGTTTCGCATAAAAATCCAAACGACTGTTTTTTGAGTTTAGAAAAAGGGCTTATTCCAGAAATCATATTTTTAGATTATAATTTTAATGGATATGATGAAGCGCAGATGAACGGTTTGGATGCACTTAGAAAGTTAAAAGCATCTTATCCAACATTAAGTATCGTTTTAATTTCTTCTAATTCAACGCAAGAGATTTTAATTAAAACAAGTAAAGAAGGTGCCCTTGGTTATTTTATTAAGTCAACAAATACAATGAATGGGGTTTTAAATTTTTTAAGAAATTATTACTATCAAAAGAGTCACTTTATCTGATTTTTTTCCACCATAAATAGCCTCTTAAATGGAAATTTTTATTTAGCAAACCTGCTTTGTAATTAATGATTAACAAATCAATTTGTGGTTCAGTTAATTGCATGGCTTTATCTATTGGCATTCCAGCTTTTTGTGCATACCAAGTTTGACTCATTAAATTGCATTGACGTTGCTCTTCTGTTAAAGTTTTTTCGAGAGAACTTGCATCAGGATTTATACTTTCAAATAAAGCTTTGGCGTGTGGATGATCCCAACCGAATAGATGACCTAGTTCATGCGGTAAGGTTCTAAAATTTGTATTTGCAATAAAATCCTGAATATTATTTTTATTTAATTTTACTCGTAACCCTTTAAAATCAGCTTCTGCTGGATTGTTTCCGCCGATACTATCAACAATTTGAAATAGTGTTTTTGTTCTAGAGCATTGTGATACTTTAGTTAGTACATCAATTTTAATAGAAATACTTAATTTGTATTTTCCATATTGATTTTGATAAATTTTCGTGAGTTGAGAAACAAGACTTTGTTTTAGTAACTCTAAATCAAAAATCGAAGAACTTGTATTAATAATATCTGCATCAACAAATATTGAAATTGAATTATTATTTTGTTTTACAATATTCATTTATCACTATACAAGGTTAATGCTGCCTCAATGCAATTAGCCACATCTATCGGATAATGATTTGTTCCTTTATTTGCTCTTCTTTTACGTGACAATTTACAAACGATTATTTTTTTTTCTGGTACACAAATTACAAATTGACCTAACATACCTTGCATATAAAAAATCGTCATGTCTTTATATTCAGTAAGCCACCAAGCATAGCCGTAGGTGTGATTTGGTTTACAGTCTAATTCGTTACAATTATATGGTGAAATAGAATTGCGCACATAATTACTATCTAATAATTGTTTTCCATTCCAATTCCCGTAATGCATATATAATTTGCCCATTCGCGCAAAATCTTTAGCGTTACTATTAATGCAACAAAACGCTTTTTCTAAACCATTTTTAGTATCTAAACTCCAATATGCTGGATGTTCGCAATTTAAAGGAGCCCATAATTTTTCGCTTAAATAAACAGATAAAGACTTGTTGGTTGCTTTAGTAATGCAATAACCTAGTAATGCCGTGTTTCCACTTAAGTATTCATATACTTGGCCAGGTTCGTTTTTCATTTCATTGTAACTAGTTGAAGCTTTTAATAAATTGGTTCCATAGTAACCTTCGGCAGGGTAGGAGAAAGGATTAGCATAACTTTCATCAAAGGCGATTCCTGATGACATGGTAACTAAATGCTCCAAAGTAATTTTTGATCGCCAATCGTTTGCAAATTCAGGAATGTATTTGCTCACCAGCTCATTCACGTTTTTGATATAACCATCTTGTATTGCAAATCCTAATAACGCTCCAGTATATGATTTAGCCATGCTAAACGAATTGGTATGAGATGTGTCACTATAATGATCCCAATATTGCTCATGAATTAAAGAGTCATTTTTAATAATCACTAAGGCGTGTGTTTCTACTTCACTTAATGTTTCTTCTAATTGTGTAGATAATTTGCCCGTATTGTATTGTTTTGAAGTAGGCCAAGGTTCTGGATTTAAGGCTTCAATTTTTCTATTTTCAAAAATTTGATATTCGTTGGCACTTGGGCCATCTTTACCTTGAAGATATGTTGTTGAAATAGCTTTATATAAATACCATCTACCAGAAAAAAGAATGATTCCGTTTAATATTAGAAAAATAAATAAAAAAGTAATGCCTAAATATTTGAATGTTTTTTTTATCATTTCTAATAAATAATTTCACATTCAAATAAGGAGCTAAAATGTTTTTTTAGTTTTTCTTTGATTTCATTCATATCAACATCATGCCCTAATTCTTTATTTAAACTTGTTACGGCTTTATCTTGTATACCGCAAGGTACAATGTTTGAAAAGTAATCTAAATTTGAATTCACATTAAAGCCCCAGCCATGCATGGTTACCCAACGACTGCAACGAACACCCATTGCACAAATTTTTCGAGCTTTAAATAGATTATCTTCATCTAGCCACACACCTGTTTCTCCTTTGCTTCTACCAGCTTTTATGCCGTATTCGTCTAATGTTAAAATAATAGTTTCTTCTAATAGACGTAAGTACTTATGTATGTCAGTAAAAAAATGGTCTAAATCTAAAATGGGATAACCAACTAATTGCCCTGGACCATGATAAGTAATATCTCCACCACGATTAATTTTGTAATAGGTGGCGTGTTTTTCTTGAAGTTGGTTGTCGTTGATTAATAAGTGTGAAGCATCTCCACTTTTCCCTAATGTATACACATGAGGATGCTCTACAAACAATAAATGATTTTTGGTTTCAACTTGTTGCTCAAGTTCTAAATTTCTATTGGCAATTTTTTGACCAATGGTTTCGTTAAATAAAGTTTCTTGATAATCCCAACAAGCCTTATAATCAATAAGGCCAAGGTCTTTAAACAGTACTTGTTTATTCACAACGTGAAAAATAAAAAATTAATTAAGTTTAGCTAATTCGTTTTTCAAATTAGTAATGACGTTTACTTCTACAGCATCAATGTTTTTTAAATCAGCAATGTAGCACGAAATCCAATCGCCAATATTAATTAAGTAAAAGAATTGTTCCACTTTTGAAGTTCCTTTTGCTGTAATATCTGTAACCGAGTGACTGTATTTAGCAAATAATTCTTTACAAATTTCGTAACGTTTAATAGTTCTTGCGTAATCAAATGAAGTTTTAAATGTAACAACTGCTAGATTATCATTTTTTTCTGTCCAACCTACTAATTCGTTATGATTCATTTCAGGTAAAGTATGGTGCCAACACAACATTTTACTGTTTTCGTTAATTTGTTGTCTAAAACGAACGGCAACTCCTTCGCATGAACCTAATGAATAAATGACAGGAATTTTATGTAATAATGTTTTTGCTATTGTAGTTGCTTCGGATTTTATTGATTCTTTTTCTTTATCTAATAACGCAATAGTAGTTTTTACTTGGTTTAATAAATCTGTTTTTACAAATCCATTAAACTGTACTATTTTAAATAATTGCACTAATGAGTATCCTATGCAAGAACGAGGCGGATGACCACCAGGAATAATAATTGTATCGAATTTATATTTTTGAGCAATTGTATGAACTTCTCCACCACTTGTAACACAAACTATTTGTGCATTTTTATCTATTGCTTGTTTCATAGCAGATAAAGTCTCTTCAGTATTTCCACTATATGAAGAAATAATTACTAGTGTATTTGAGTTGACAAATTCTGGTAAAAAATAATCTTTATTAACTATAATTGGAATTGGGCATTCAGACTGAACTAGTTCTGATAATAAAGTTCCTCCAATACCAGAACCACCTAGTCCCGTAACTACGATGTTTTGAATATTATGTTTTTGAGTTAGAACTGCAGAATTTGCAATATCTAAAGCCTCTTGTAATTGTTTTGTAAAACCTTCTACTAAATTCTTCATAAAAAATATCAATAGAGTAAAAGTAAGGAAAATTATTGCAAATTTCTCGTTTTAACGATAATTTAAAGTGAATTTGTTATAGATGTCTTTCAAAGTTTTTTACGGCTTCTACCCACTCTTTAGGCACTTCAATGGTTTCTTTAGTGTCGTAGTTTATGCAAACTAAAGTACTTTTTCCATAAGCAGCTAAATATTTGTTGTGTTCATCTTCTATTGTTATCACATTTTCTATTTCAAAGCTTTTTGTTCCAAAACGCGTGATTTTTGTATAACAATACACTTCGTCTTCCAATAAAATTGGACGTTTATAAGTTATTTCTGTATTAGCTAAAATCATTCCTGTTTTAATCCAGTCGATGCTATTTCTAAATACATCTTTAAAGTACTCAACACGAGCTGTTTCAAAATAGGTAATATGATTGGCGTTGTTGACATGACCTTGCTTATCAATATCCTTAAATCGCACTTGAATTTTAAGTTTATGAATAAAGGAAGAGAGTTGCTCGTGAAGTTCCATATAGTTTTATACTTCTCTGTTTAGTAAATGAAGTGCAAATTCTTTTAAATTATTTTTCTTAGTTGTATTTGCGGCTAGTTCATCTAGATGTTTAAGTGCAATGTCAGTATGTTTATTCGCCTCTTTGATAGCTAATTCTTTTACACCAAGTATATTGTATATTTCGGTCACTTGCTTAACTTTTTCTGAATTAGATATTTCTTTTGAATATAATAAATGGTTTAATTCTTTAGTTTGAGCCTCATTCGCTAATTCAAAAGCATCCAATAGCATAAATGTTTTTTTGTTGGAGATAATATCTCCACCCACTTGTTTGCCAAATTTTTCGTCATCAGCATACACATCCAATACATCATCTAATATTTGAAAAGCAATACCAACGTGTTTGCCAAATTCATATAAATGTTTTTGATTTTCATTAGACGCATTAGCACAAATAGCACCCATTTGTAAACTACATCCTAATAATACAGCTGTTTTATAGGTAATCATGTGAATGTAATTTTCAACACTTACTTTTTCCTGCGTTTCAAAATTCATGTCCAATTGTTGTCCTTCGCATACCTCTAAGCCTGTTTTCGAAAATAAACTCAAGAGATGAGATACATGTTTTGGATTTGATTTTGCTAATATATCAAAAGCTTTAACCAACATGCCATCGCCACTTAGAAGAGCTATGTTATGATTCCATTTTTCATGCACCGTCGTATTACCTCTTCTTAACGGTGCATTATCTAAAATGTCATCATGTATTAATGAGAAATTGTGAAATAACTCAACCGATAATGCTGCTTGAATAGCATCGTTTGGATTTGCATCAAAAATATCACAACCTACTAAAGTTAATAATGGTCTAACACGTTTACCTCCTAAACCAATGATATAACTCATTGGTTCATACATTTCTTTTGGAACTGCATTATGTAATGAAGATTGTTGTTCTTCAATACCTTTATTTAAAATTTGAAAAAGAGACGAATATTCTTGCACAATACTAATTATTTTGCTTCTGCCATTTTAATTAAATACGTACCATAACCGCTTTTGGTTAATGGTGTTGCCACTTTTATCAATTGTTCTTTGCTAATAAAGCCCATTTTAAAAGCAACCTCTTCAATACAACCAATTTTCAATCCTTGACGCTCTTCAATAACTTGAACAAACTGTCCGGCTTGCATTAATGAAGCAAAGGTTCCTGTATCCAACCATGCAGTTCCTCTATCTAAAATAGAAACTTTTAATTGTTTACGTTTTAAATATTCTTTATTTACATCAGTAATTTCGTATTCTCCACGAGGAGATGGTTTTAATGTTTTGGCGATTTCTACTACAGAGTTGTCATAGAAATATAAACCTGGCACGGCGTAATTGGATTTAGGTTCAGTTGGTTTTTCTTCGATTGATAATACATTAAAATCTTTATCAAAATCAACTACACCATATCTTTCAGGATCGCTTACATGGTAAGCAAATACAACACCACCTTCGGGGTTATTAATTTTTTGAAGCATACGTCCTAAACCTACACCATAAAAAATATTATCACCTAACACTAATGCTACTTTATCATTGCCAATAAATTTTTCGCCAATGACGAATGCTTGTGCTAAACCGTTTGGCACCTCTTGAACAGCATAAGTGAATTTACAACCTATTTGTTCTCCACTACCTAATAAACGCTCAAAATTCGGCAAATCATGTGGCGTTGAAATGATTAATATTTCATTAATTCCAGCCATCATTAATACTGATAGCGGGTAGTAAATCATTGGTTTATCATAAATAGGCATCATTTGTTTACTCATTGCTAATGTTAATGGATGTAATCGTGTTCCTGAGCCTCCAGCTAATATAATTCCTTTCATTTAGTGATTTTTTTAAGTGGTTTAAAAATAAGATTTTATTTCAAAACAATTGTCTTTTTAAGGTGTTTTTATTAAAATATTAGCTAAATGCTTAGTAAGTTTGTATTCAAAATTAGTACCCATGATTTCTCAAAATTCAAATAAAGCTGTTATCTACTGGTTATTAACAGGTTGTGCTTTAGTTTATATAATGGTTGTAGTAGGATGTATTACTCGATTAACGCATTCAGGCTTATCTATTACTGATTGGAGTTTTATGGGTTCGATGCCACCACTTTCTGAAGAAGCTTGGCTAGAACGTTTTGCTAAATACCAACAAAGTCCTGAATTTATTAAAGTTAATTTCACCATGCAGTTACCTGAATTTAAACATATTTTCTTTTGGGAATATATTCATCGTATGATTGGGAGAGTTATGATGTATGTTTTTTCAATTGGTTTAATTGTTTTAATTATTCGAAAAAAGATTGATAAAAAAATGTTACCCTCTTTAATACTTTTGTTTTTTATGGGTGCTATGCAAGCGGTTATTGGTTGGTGGATGGTGTATAGTGGATTACAAAAACAACCTGCCGTTAGTCATTTTAGATTAGCTACTCATTTGATGAGTGCCTTTACATTATTTGCTTTTACGTTTTGGTTTGCTTTAAAATTATTAAATCCTAAAGAAGAGATTAAGGAAAACGATGGAGCTAAATTAAAATGGTGGTCGCTTTCATTTTTTGCAGTATTAATTTTACAAATTATTTACGGAGCTTTTACAGCTGGTTATGTAGAAGGAGACGCATCTAAAATACGTCCGGGACATATTTTTAATTCGTGGCCAAAAATGGGAGATGAATGGATGCCTGAACAAGTGACGATGAAAGATAGTTTTTATTTAAACTTTTTTGAAAACGCCAGTGGTATTCAATTTACGCATCGAACCCTTGCAATAATTGTTGTTATCGTATTATGTGTAATTTGGTATAAATCAAGTGAACTCAATTTAACAACATCTCAATATCGTGGAGTTACTTTTTTAATTTATGGAGTCACTCTTCAATTTATTTTAGGAGTTTTAACGTTGTTGTATCAAGTGCCTGTGGTGTTAGGAGTGCTTCATCAAACAGGTGCTTTCTTTTTATTTGCAAGTACAATATATCTTATGTTTCATACATTTAGAAAAATTAGTTAAGTAGTATTTAATATGTAAAATCTATAAAATTTTATGTTTTAGATATAACATCTTCTAAAAATGTGGTTGAATCAAAATTCACTCACCAAGAAAGAGAGTACAGTTTAAGTAAAAACGAAAACTTAATGCATCATAAAGAACAGCATCAGCAAGCTGATTATTATAAAAAATTAGGAGAAGTTATTTTAAAGTACAATCATGTTGTTTTGTTTGGCCCCACAAATGCTAAATCTGAGTTATATAACTCTTTAAAAGAAAATCATCTTTTTGATAAAATAAAAATACATGTTGAGCAATCAGATAAAATGACGGAAACTGAAATGCAAGCTTTTACACAAAATTATTTTTCACACTGTATTTAAACTGTTACATGTCTCTTTTATGAATAGAATGAATCATTATGCAACAGTTTCTCAGGCTATCTCTGAACTTCAAAAAAAGGGATATACGATTGATTTTAATTTGAAAGAAAATAGTCTAGTATATCATTACGAAAAATATGGAGATTGTTTTAAGATAGTTGATGTATATCGTTATGAGGGGAATTCAGATCCGGCAGATGAGGCTGTAGTGTATGCCATTGAATCAAATATTGGTTTAAAGGGGATTTTGGTAGCTGGTTTTGGTATTTCAGTAGATACGGCCACTACCGAAATTTTGTCAAAATTAACAATGAAAAAAATGTAAGTATTAATTATCTCACACCAATAATTGTATTTTTCTTTCTCGGTCTAAATAAGGCATTAAATTTATATTCAATACCTTCGCTAGGCATTAATGCTGGCGATTGTGCCAATTGCATTTGAGGATTGATAAAGAAAAATCCAGATAGTGTTTTAATGTTATAATTCTGTTTTGCAGAGCAATTTTTAGCCTGATGTAAAATTGTCCAATCTTGTTTTGGATTTGCTTTTAAATACGCTTTGTATGTTTTTACACTATCATCAAGGCAAACGCTTATAAAAGTAACTTTATCATTAAATTTCTTTTTTAAATCAATAATTTTTTGCATTTCTTTTTGGCTTATTTCACTTTCACTTGAAAAGAAATTTAAATACACATGTTTTCCTTTATAGTTATATAAGTTTACAGTTTGGCCATTTTTATCGTTTGCTGCAAAATCAGGAGCTTTTGCGCCAGGTTGTAGTTGATTAATAATTTGAAGTGTATTGAAAGAAATGTTTTTATGTTCTTGCACAGTCGTTTCTCTATACAATTGTTCAATGACGCTTTGTACCTGTTTTTTGTCAAAGTCAGGACTATAGTAAAAATCAATTAAGCCTTTTAAAATTAGTAATTCCCTGAGGGTATCGTTAGTAATGCTTTTGTCCTCTTTAAATTGTTTTTTTAAATCTTTATAATCAGCAAATGCATTAATACTGTTGTAAATATTCCCCCCATTTTTAGTAGAAGCATATGCTTTTAAATACCCTTTGAAATGAGCATTAAAAAATTGCATATACTCGTAATTATGGTATTGTATAGCTTTTTTATCAATAAATAATTTGTTTAATAATGTTTTGCTTCTTGATGTATTAGAGAAAAAATCGGCAAATGAATACTCCAAATAATTTTTAAAATAGGGATTTTTGATGTGCTCATACCTTTTTTTGGAGGAAAGTAAAAATGTATCCAACATCGAGTTTATTTTTGTTGGAGATAAATATTTATCATTAGAATTGATAAATAGATTATTGTATTGCTTATTGAAATCAATAATTAGGGCATTTAATTCAGTACTATCTTTTCCATACACGCTTATATCAACCGTCGTTTCAGTTCCTTCTTGATGGTTGGCAGTTGAGTCTTCAGCAGGAAAATAAATGCCATATACAAAATTTGGCTGTACATATATTTTACCTATTAAATTATTGATATTTAATAAAATGGGCTTAGTGTTTTTTGATTGAAGTTTCAATTCAAAATAGCCATCTTTATCAATGGTGTCTGAACTTTCTTTAACGAGGTTGTAAGTTATATAATCTGTAAAATCACTTAAAACAATTTCTTTACCAATATGCGAAGGATGTGCCTTGCCTTTTATGGTAATGTTTTGTGCTTTAGTTACGAAGCTAATTATTATGAAAATAAGGATAAAACGCATACAATTGTATAATACCAAATATACTATAAGTTACAGGATAATTTTTGATGGATTTACTAAAATATGTTATCGTTAAATTAGGTCTATAAAACTATTTGGCCTGTTTTTATGTGCTCGAATCTTGAGTAAAAAAACTAAAATGAACATTGCCGTATTTTCGAGTCTCAATATAGTGCTCTTTGGAGCTTAAATCTGTTTTTTGCCCATGTTCAATGATTAGTATACCATCTGGATTTAATAGGTTGTTTTTAAATACTAATTCGTGAATCATTTCAATGTTTTCTAACTCGTAAGGTGGATCAGCAAATATTAAATCAAATGTTGTTATTGATTTTTCGAGGTATTTAAACACGTCTGCTCTATCAGTAAAAATTGTACTCATTTTTAATGATTTTGCTGTGTCTTTCAAAAAATAGAGACAGGGAGTATGCTTATCAACCGAATATATTTTTTTTGCACCGCGAGAAGCAAATTCTAAACTTATATTACCAGTTCCACAAAACAAGTCAAGTACAGTTAAATCTTCGAAATCAATTTTATGATTTAAAATATTGAATAAACCTTCTTTTGCAAAATCAGTTGTAGGCCTAACGGGTAAATTTTTAGGAGCTATAATTTGTTTGCCTTTGTATGTGCCGCCAATTATTCGCAAAATATTCTATTTAGTAAGGTGTAATTAAAATGTTGAGGAATGCCTGTAATAGATGTCCAGTCAATATTCTTGTGGCCATGTATTAAGCGAATATTTTTAATGTATTTTTTTAATGTCGTCAAAAGGCCTGATGTTACATCAATATTCCCCGCAACTGATATATTGGCCGTTAAAGGGTTTAAGTGATATTGCTCGAGAATAAATAAAACATAGTACAAAATATCTTCTTGAGTTTTTATGGTAAACTGATTTGCTAGTACAAGTTTGTGTTCTTGTTTAACAACTATTTCTATATGATTGGAATAAACAGATAAAATAATATTTTCTTTAATTAATTCTTCTGTTTGCAACATTAACTTAGATAGAATACTGAGATTATGTTTTAATTGATGACTTGGAAATAATAAATCTAAAGTTGATTTTAAAGATTCATCAATGGCATAAATGAGTTTAATGTCTGCATTAATATCGTCGGTTAAAATGATTTTATTATCTGTGTTGCCTACGTTAAACTCTAGTAATGTTCGGTTTTGATTAGGATCGTAAAATACAGTTGGACACAACGTAAACTGATGATTAAAATAGTTTACATATATATGTTGATATATTTTTTTTGACAGCTGAAAATGCTTAATTGCAATGATTAAATGTTCATTTAATGAATGCTGATGATTATCTTCAATAGGGTAGTGGCAAATATATAATGGCTTGTTTAGCTCCATTTGCACCTCGCTAAATTGAATCAAATTTTCAGATAGCTCAATAACTAAACTATCTGCCATATTTGATAGCTGCCCAAAAATTGAAAGGTTTATATTGATATCTGCCGACATTATTAATTACAAAACTAAACTATTAATGCGATTAAGGAAAAAAATTGTTATTTATTTCGGCTTTAGTTATTTATAGGTTAATTGCCTATGAAATTCTGAACAAATAATAGCACATGCATTAGCCGCATTTAATGATTCGCTGCCATTGCTATTAGCAGCAGGTATTGTAATAGGATGAGTTATTTGAGCTAATACCTCTTCGGAAATGCCATTAGCTTCGTTGCCAATAATTATTAGCCCGTTACTCAGTGAGGAAGTGTAGATATTTTCGCCATTTAGAACGGCTCCATAAATGGGTGTGTGATTTATTTTTTTTGATAAATCTTTAAAAGAAAGCGTGCTAACATTTACTCTTAAAACAGCGCCCATACTGGCTTGTAATGTTTTTGGATTATATAATTCAGTAGAATTTGGTGAGCAGATAACTTGTTTTATTCCAAACCAATCAGCTATTCGAATAATGGTTCCTAAGTTGCCAGGATCTCTGATGTCATCCAAAAACAGAGATGTTGATTGATTTACTAAAGTATCGTCTAAAACTTGTTCTGTACTCTTTACCACAGCTAATACATGGTTGGGAGTTGATAAAAGGCTTATTTTTTTTAGCTCTTCACCAGTTATTTCGCTGTAACAAATTTGATGATTGGTTAAAATTTTAATGTGATTGTCAATGTATTCAGCCACTGCAAAAACTTCTTTCACCTCAAATTTTTGTTGTTGAATAAACTCAGTTACTAGCTTAATTCCTTCTACGATAAACAAACCCTCATCCTCCCTATTTTTTTTAGAGTGAAGGGATTGAATATATTTTATCTGATTTTTACTAATCATTATTTAAACTTAAATTAGTAGGCTATAAATGTAAGTAAACGATTTGACCTTTTTAAAAGATATTAAAAGTATTTTATTTCAACCTCGAAAAATCGTAGGGGTTTATTTTTGGCTTGTTATAATTTCATTTTTTTTCACTTCTTGTAAAATTAATAAGCATTTAAAAAATAATGAGCTGTTATTGAGTAAAAGTGCTATTAAACAAAATGGAACTAATATTGATAATACTGAACTAGAAGCTTTTATTAGGCAGAAACCAAATCGTAAGATATTGAAAGTACTACGTTTTAATTTATGGTTATACAATCAAGTTGACCAGCAAAAAACGTTAGAAAAGAAAGCGCAACGTGATATTAAGTTTGATAGAATTAACGTTAAACGTTTAGCGAAAAATGTCAAAAAAAATGAGCGGAGAGCAGCAAAAGGAAAATCACCCAAATCACCTAAATTAAAAAATAAAGAAAAATCAACTTTTCGGGAAAGTATAATGGAGGCTGGTGAACCGCCAGTTATTTTAGATACCTTTTTAACTAAAGTTACTAAAAATCAGTTGCAGAAATTTGTATTCTCAAAAGGTTATTTTGATTCTAAAGTTAGTGATAGTATACAGGTGGACTTAGTAAATAAACGCTCCAAAGTTTTTTACTATATTACTAAATCTAAGCCTTATACAATTCAAAGTATTGATTATAAAATTGAAGATCCCTTGATAGAGTATTTTATTTTTAATGACACAACATCTACATTAATAAAACATAATGCGGTTTACGATGAAGATGTATTTCAAAAAGAAAGAGAAAGAATTACTGAAAGTCAATTAAATAATGGATATTTTTATTTTGCACCTGAATATGTTTATTACATGGTTGATACAAATTTAGTTGGTCAAAAAGTTAATTTGACACTGGGAATAAAAATGTTTTCTAAATCCTTTAACGAAAGTAATGATTCGCTTATATACATCAATCACCCACGTTTTTATATAGAAAATGTATATGTAATAGCCGAAAATATTCCCAATTTTAGAGGGAAGTCAAATGAGATATACATGAAGGATACGGCAGAATATAATGGCTTCAAAATTATCTATAATAATAGATTAAAGTTAAGAAGAAAAGATTTAACTCGGGATATCTCTATATCACCTGGGCAATTGTACCAACAAAATTTTTCTGAAGAAACCTACAAGGGATTAAGTTCTTTAAAAGTGTTTAAAAGCGTATATATTCAGTATATTAAAAACCCTAGATATTCTGATAAATTAGATTGTTATATTGTTTGTCAGCCTGTTGTAAAACAATCAATAACTATTGAAACAGAAGGGACTAATACATCAGGAAACCTTGGAATAGCAGGTAGTCTTGTGTTTCAAAATAAAAATGCATTTAGGGGCGCTGAGTTAGTTGAACTTAAATTAAAAGGATCGATAGCGGCTCAAAAACAATTTAGTTCCACTGAAACAACTACTAATATTAATGATGTACAAAATACGTTTAATACTATTCAATTTGGTCCTGAATTAAATATCTTTTTCCCAAAACCACTATTTCCATTTACCTTATTTTATTATAAAAAAGATGCAAGTGAAAAACGTTATTTTACACAACCAAAAACTATACTTAGTTTATCTTTTAATTATCAATCACGCCCTGAATTTAATAGAACCATTTCAAACATATCATATGGATTTAGATTTACAAATAATAAAGAGTTATTTTCATACGATATTGTTCCTTTTGAGATATACAGTGTTAAAGCTAAATTATTTGGAAATTTTCAGAGTGATTTATTAAATCTTAACGATTTCTATTTATTAAATTCATTCCAAGATCATATCACTACTTTATCTAGATTATCTGTAATTTATAATAATCAAACTTTAAGTAAAAAAAGAAATTACATGTATTTAAAAATGACTTTAAGTTCGTCAGGTAATATTTTACGAGGCTTATATTCAGCTACTAGTCAGTCTATGGATGCGCAAGGAAGGTATTTAATACAAGGTGTACCATTTTCGCAATTTGTGAAGTTTGATGTTGATTATCGTTTTTATTTTAATATTAGAAAACTAGGAAAATTAGTTTATCGAATGGCAGGAGGCTATGGAAATCCTTTGAAAAATTTAACATCGTTGCCTTACGAACAAAGTTTTTTTGGTGGCGGACCTAATAGCAATCGAGCATGGAGAGCCAGAACACTAGGGCCTGGTAGTTATGCCCAACCTGATTCTATATTGTCTCGTTATGATAAAATTGGGAATATTCAAATTGAAAGTAATATCGAATACCGTTTCCATATTTTTAAATCTTTTTATGGTGCTTGGTTTGTTGATGCAGGAAATATTTGGTTGTCTTATAATGATCCCAATAAACCTAATGGACAATTTAAATTAGATAAATTTTATAAAGAAATTGCATTAGGTTCAGGATTTGGATTGCGTTATGACTTTAGTTTTTTTGTTATTAGATTGGATGGAGCCATGAGAATTCATGATCCACAATATATTGAAGGGAAAAGATGGGTTTTAGGAACTCAAACAATTCGCCAATCGGCAATATTAAATTTTGGTATTGGTTATCCATTCTAAAAAAAAATGCTCGATGTAATGTCACATCGAGCATTTTTTTTAGAATTACTTTTATTAGTTAGTAACCTTAATAGACTTGTTAGCTGTATTCAAGTTAATGAAATAGTATTTTTTACTTGATACAGTTGTGTTGTTAAATTTATAAGCTGTTATTGTTGCGTATGCATTATCTGTTACATCTAACGTCCCCATTTCAGAGGCAGGGAAAGTATAGGATGTTTGAGATGCTCTAACAATTTTATAAATTGTTTTACTTCCAGCAGTAATTTGGTAGCATAATGAATCAGCGTTTGTAACACTTGTTGTGTTTAATGTAAGGCCAGAAGCTTTACTTACTGAAGTAATATTTGGAAGAGATGGTGTAGATGGGAATCCATTTGCAGTATATGTTATCGCTGGAATCGAGCCACTGCCAGAAATATTCCATCTTGAGTTACTTCCGTAGTTTATACCTGTTGCAGATTTTGGCGAGAAAATATATGAATAGTTAGATTGTTTTGCATGAGTTGAATCGTTTGTTTTAACTGTTCCTGCATCCGTTAAAGTGCTTGATCCAGCAGCAGAATAAAATGAACCAGTAGCACTTCCCATAGTTACAGTAACTACTATAGTTGTTCCTGGTACTGCAGTTGTTACATTAAGTTTAGATGCTACACAAACACCGTCTGCATCACTTGGTTGAGTTGTTATTGGTCCTGGAGCCGCTGGAGCAGTTTGATTTGGCGTAGGTGTTGGTTCTTCTGGGGCTGTTTCGTCAGATTTTTTACATGATGTAAAAGCAAAAGATGCCGTTAAAATTAAAATGCTTAATGTTTTAAAAGTTGTTTTCATGTTTTTTTTATATTATTTATTTTTAGTTTTCTGTAACAAAATTAGAGGTTTTCCCAAAAACATTAATACCCCCAATTGGGTATTTTATATCCGTACTAGTGGGTATTCTGTATAACTAAGCTTGCCTTTTTTTGTTATCTTTATACCCTTATTTCAAACATCAATGAGTTTTACAGAAGAATTACACAAAAGAAAAACATTTGCCATTATTGCCCATCCAGATGCTGGTAAAACAACTCTAACCGAAAAATTATTATTATTTGGAGGAGCTATACAATCTGCAGGAGCCGTTAAATCTAATAAAATTAAAAAATCGACCACTTCCGATTTTATGGAAATTGAGAAACAACGTGGAATCTCAGTTTCTACCTCCGTTATGGCATTTGATTATCGCGATTTTAAAGTAAATATTTTAGATACTCCTGGTCACGAGGATTTTGCGGAAGATACCTACCGTACTTTATCAGCTGTGGATAGTGTAATTATGGTAATTGATTGTGTAAAAGGAGTGGAACCTCAAACACGTAAATTATTAGAAGTGTGTCGTATGCGTAATACCCCAGTGATTGTGTTTGTAAATAAAATGGATCGTGAAGGGCAAAATGCATTTGATTTATTAGATGAGATTGAAAAAGAATTAAAAATAAGGGTTCGTCCCTTAACTTGGCCAATTGGTATTGGTAAATCATTTAAAGGCGTGTATAATTTGTATGAAAAAAAATTATCTCTATTTCAAGGAGATAGTAAAACAACTGTTGAAGAAAGTGTAGTGTTGGATAATGTAAATGATACTGAGATTGAGAAATATATTAGTGAAGATTTTGCCAACCAATTACGTGATGATATTACGCTGATCGACGGTGTTTATGATGATTTTGATAAGCAAGAGTATTTAAAAGCAAATGTAAGTCCTGTGTTTTTTGGCAGTGCGGTTAATAACTTTGGTATTAAAGAGTTATTAGATTGTTTTGTTGAAATTGCTCCAACGCCTCAAGGAAGAGATACGGATTTAGCAGGACATATTGAACCTGAATCGGCTAAATTTAGTGGATTTGTATTTAAAATTCACGCTAACTTAGATCCCAAACATCGTGATAGAATTGCCTTTTTACGAATAGTTTCAGGGAAGTTTGAACGTAATAAATATTATTACAATGTTCGAGAAGGCAAGGATATGCGCTTTAGTAATCCAACAGCTTTTATGGCTCAGCAAAAATCGGTGATTGATGAATCTTTTCCAGGAGATGTGATTGGTTTATACGATGCAGGTAATTTTAAAATTGGAGATACATTAACAGAAGGAAATAAGTTTAATTTTAAAGGAATACCAAGTTTCTCTCCTGAGTTATTTAAATATGTTACCAATTTGGATCCAATGAAAACTAAGCAATTACAAAAAGGCTTAGAGCAGTTAACAGATGAAGGAGTAGCGCAGTTATTTACTAAAAAAGCAGATGGGCGAAAAGTAGTTGGTACAGTGGGTGCTTTACAATTTGAGGTAATTCAGCATCGTTTAAAATCAGAGTATAATGCTTCTTGTGGTTATGATTCTGTTAACCTATATAAAGCTTTATGGATTGAATGTAGTGATAAGAAAAAATTGGATGAGTTTTTAATAGATAAATCAAATCATATTGCTTATGATAAAGAAAATCGTCTAGTTTTTTTAGCTGAATCTGCTTGGTTACTAGAAATGGCTCAAACCAAATTTCCTGAAATTAAGTTTCATCTGAAAAGTGAATTTTAGGAGCCTTAAATTGTATTTCATTTTTTGCTATATTTAGCTATTATAACATGAGTAAAACTTTAGACACACCCTATGCATTTTTGTCTTTCGAAGATGAAATCTTGTTTGTTAAAATGAAGGAAGGCATAAATTTAGATCAGGCAGAAATGGAAGAGTTGTTGAAGCAAGCAGTCGCACTAACAGCCCCAAATAAGTATTTCGCTATTGTGGATACCACGGCATTATATGATTCAACGCCAGAATCTAGAAAATTTTATGCAGATAGTGATTATTCAAAATATCGGTATGCGGATGCTTTTATTGTTAATTCTTTACCAATGCGTTTATTAGTTAATTTTTTTATAACATTTAATAAGCCCAAAATTCCTTCAAAAATGTTTAATAATCCAGAAAGTGCCTATGAATGGGTAAATAGCTTAAAAAAAGAACTTTTGAGTAGTGCAAAAGAGAGAGCTTAAGCTAATTAAGAAATCATGAAAAATTCAATCATTTTTGCATTTGTGTTTTTTTAAATTTCATGTAAAAAACATTATGCCTGTAATTGTTATTCAGATAGAAGAGGATTTGTACAATTGCAAGAAACATACACATATAAAGAAAAAAAAATCAAAAGCACTTTCTAAGTGTAAAGATGATTATGAAAACTCAGATAACTATGGTTATGGTTACTGCGAAATAAAATAAAAATTATGGCAAATATTTTCGAATTCAACGGCTACAAGCCAGTTATTGATAAATCATCATTCATTCATCCAAATTCAACTGTAACAGGTAATGTGATTATTGGAAAAAATGTGTATATCGGTCCAGGGGCTGCTATTCGTGGCGATTGGGGACAGATTATTATTGAAGATGGTTGCAATGTTCAAGAAAATTGCACGATACATATGTTTCCGGGAACAACTGTTTTATTAAAAGAAGCTTCACATATTGGGCATGGTGCCATTATACATGGCGGAACAATTGGAAAAAATGTGTTAGTTGGTATGAATGCGGTGGTGATGGATAATTGTATAATTGGAGATAATTGTATTATTGGTGCTTTGTGTTTTGTGCCTGCGGATACAGTTATAGAAGATAGAAAAGTAGTAGTTGGTAACCCTGCAAAAGTAGTTAAGGATGTTAGTGATGAGATGATTGCTTGGAAAACTAAAGGAACGGCCTTATATCAACAATTGCCTGCCGATTGTTATGCAACTTTAAAACCTTGTGAGCCTTTACGAAGGATGCCGGCTTATCGTCCTGATCAGCAAAACGAATACAAAACATGGAACGAGGCAAAAGGGAAAAAGAAATAACTTTTTTTAGAAAGAATATCCAGCCCCAATTCCAATTAATGGAAATATAGATGGCGATTGCACAAATAGATTTGAAAATTCGTATATCTTAAAAATTGGCGTACACATAATTTTATAAAACACACCTTTTTCTGTTTTTTGAAATTTATACCCTATTCGTAAACTTCCAAACAATATTTTATGTGATTTTTTAATATCATTTGGTAATCCGTATTGAAATAGCCCATCAGAATATGCTAATCCAATTCCTCCAACTATGTGATTGCGTTTATATAAACTACTATTCCAATCAAGGGCAATAGATGAACCAAATAGTTGATTTGATTTGTATTTAGCAATGTCGGGCATATATCCAGCACCTACATTTACACTGTAAAAACTAGATTTATTTTTTTTAATAATTCTGTCATATTGAATACTGAGAATATTACAGCTAGTTCCAAGAAGTTCAATAGATATGGCATTTTTTGAAACAGGAATTGTATCTGCTAGGTTTTGTATACTAGCATTAAAATAACAAAAAATAGAAATAATAATTAATTGAAATTTCATATGTAGATTTTATTATTTTTTAAGATCATATGGTTTAGCCAGTTTTTTTTCAGTTAGGTTTGTGTTTCGGCAAACATGGCTATTTCATTTGATTAAAACGAAAATTTATTTTTAGTATTGTATAAGTTTTTATTTAATTATTATAATTAAAATAAATTTAAAAAGCCTTTTAGTTTTACATTTTCGCCTTTAAAAGGTGTTAATTCAATTAAGTAAAAATAAGTGCCGTTATCTGCTAAATTATTATTTATTAAACCATCCCAAAGAGTGTATTTTTCATAATTAAAAATATTTATGTTTTCGTTTTTGTTTTGTAGTTCAATGCCCCATCTATTATAAATATGGTAGGAGATATGCTTAATGTTTTTTAATTTAATTGTAAATAAATCATTTATACCATCATTATTAGGAGTAAAAACATTTGGTATTTCATAATCCATATCACAATAAATTGCTTTAACCTCCATAGTATCAATACTTATGCCGCATGGAGTTTGATAACTTAATGTGTAAATACCAGATTTTGAAATTTTTGTAGCAGAAGTTGTATCTCCAGTGCTCCATAAATATTTATAACCAAAAGTTTGAAGCCCATTTATAATAGTATCTGTTCCCTCACAAATAGTTATCTGTTTTGGTAAATTGCTATTACCTTGGCCTGCAATATTTACACAATGTTTTGATGTATCTGAAGTATTGTTATAATAGGCTATACACATTACTTCATAATTACCTGAAGAGCTATAATTATGACTAACTAAAGTCCCTGTAGCGGTTGCGTTGTTGTCTAAAAAACACCAACGTAAACTATCAATATTGCTTTCATTATTGTAAAATTGAATAGGTGTGCTTATACAATTACCGCTATACTTAAAATCACTTTTAGGATTGTAAAAATAATAGGCAGGGAAATCAGGTAACGACCAGCCTCCATGTGGATAAGGTGTTTGGTAAGAATAATTTGAAATGAAATTTGTATCAATATTACATCCAGTGCCGCTGATATCAGGATTAGTGATTCTACCTAGGTTTAATTTGTCAACTAATGAGTAATATGGGTACAAGAAATTCCCATCATAACTTGTTGGTGTATAAGAGTTGCAAGCGTATATATGGGCATATATTTTGCCATCAGTTGCTAATTGTAATTTGGTAGGCAAAATATTAGTCACTAACGGTGTAACATTACCTGTTGTGATATTTAATTGAAAGCGATTTATATATAATAACTGATTATTGGGAGAAAATTCAATGCCAAGTCCATTTTCAAAATTATAGTTAAAATTTTGCTTGTATGTAAACACACCTGTTTGATTATTAAAATTAAATAATTCAACCCCATCTTGGCTTGCCCATGCCAATATAGTGCCTTTTGCATTAAATTTCATTTGCCCCATAAGGGGAATTGTCTGTGTTGTTTTTATTTTTGAAATTACAGGTTGGTGGTTTAAACCATATGAATTTAACAGGTAGGTACAAAAATAACAATAATTACTTGTTACACTTTTTTTTACCACCACCACCCATAAATCGTTATTATTACAATGCTTTGCAATAGCTAATTTTTCGGTTAAAGTATCATCTGCCATGAGCACAATATTTTTACTAATTACTGATCCAATACCGCTATTTAAGTCTTTATCAATTACAGCATATTCAAGTCGCTGGTCAGTGTATAATCCCATATTAAAATAATAAAATAGATGATCAGACTTTGGTTTTTGAATCATGCAAATACCTTGAGTACCGCTTAACTTATTAGCGGCAGATATTGACATCAAATTTATACCGTTAGTTAACACTGTGTTATTTTTGCCCCATATCGTATCATCATTGGCATAAAATAATAAATTGCCAATACTATCAGATATGGTTGAACAACGCCTATAACTAAACATTTCAGAATTTGTATAACTTAATATCGGAGTGCCAGTAGCAAAATTTAAACTTAGTTTGTTATGAAAATACCAGTTATCAGCTTCTTTTTGAGAGAGGCTGATAATTGGTATTAAAAATAGTATAATAGTGATTTTCAAAATTTATAGAACTACTAAATTATTAAATAATAAAAATGTTTATATTATTTTACACTAAAGCTTAATGATCGTAAGCGTAACATGGCGGCGCTTTCATGTTTAGCTTAATATTTAAGGTAATTCCAAAAAAGAAATACCAATCTTTTGTTCTAGGATTTCCACGTTGTTTATTGATATTATTTCCCGCATTTTTGGAGCGATCAGATAACGTAGCGCCATGCGTAGTTGTAAACGGATTTAAAGTTACATCAGGGTAAGTACCACTAACATCATCCAAATAATCTGTAAAGGTTTTTCTCGGCCCCCATTCTAAACCAATTCCTACTTTTTTTGATACATTAATTTTTGCGCCAATACCAAATGGTATAGCAACCTGTGTGAGTTTATATCCTTTTGTTTGGCCTTCGGTTTTTTGCGGTTGTAGTTCTACCCAATAATTCCCTAAATTTGCTTGTGGTTTATGGGTAAATACATCTATTCCTAAAAATAAAAAAGTTGTAAACTTATATTTATCGTTACTGATACGGTATTCTAAAAAATTAAATTCGGCAATAGCATTAAATTCAATAATTTGTGATTTAAAATTTAAGTTACGTTGTAATTGATCGGCATCATCACTTTGCGAATCATCGCCCATAATTTTTCCCCAATTAATTCCGCCTCTAAATGCGTAACGGTAGTTAGGCGTAAAACGATAAAATGCTCCAGCAGCAGGTTGTGTTAAATAAAATTGTTTTCGTGGATTTAAATCGCCAATGTAATAAGAACCGCCAATCATAATACCTACTTCGTGCTGTCTAAAATTTCGCTTTTTTGTTTGCGAAAACATAGCCGAAGAAAAGGTTATAATGATGAGTAGTATGTATAAACTGTGTTTCATTTAAAACGTATAACGATTTTGTGTATAAAATAGTATATAATAAATGCTAAATTTAAGGCTTACAAAATAATGATTTTAATTTTATAAGTCACGTTTTTCTCTTCGCTGAGCAAAAGGTATAAACCAGATGCTAAATTGTTTCGTTTTAGGTTGTAAGTATTACTAGAGCATTCTTCGCTCAGCACTAATTGTCCAGAATAATTATAAACTTTAATGTGTTTTAAATTTGAGTTGATAAACGAAATAGTGGTTTCATTAATTAAAGGGTTTGGAAATACATGTATTCCCTCTTCGTTGGTTATTTCTTTTACACCAATGATGTTTTCGCCACACCACATGCTGGCAAAACCATCTAATTTGCCATAACCCCATTTATTATTTGGTAAAGCATCACCCGTAAAAGCATCTTTATAAGCACAGTTTATAATTGCTTGTTTAATTTGTTGGTTGGTTGCTGTTGGATGTCTTTGTAAATACAAGGCCACTAAACCGGCTACTACAGGGCTAGATGCCGATGTGCCGCCTGCTGTTACATGAAACCCTCCCTGCGCCACCACATAGGGCGCGTTTGTTTTTAATGCCAAAATATGTGTTAATGGCGAACTGGCTAAAATGGTTGCGCCTGAGGCTGTTATTTCGGGTTTAATTCTATTATCCCTTGTTGGTCCCGAACTACTACTATGGTGTAATTGCCCAGCTATTTCATTATTTACTTGCAATACATTATTTACATCAATGTATCTATTTCTGTTAATATAATTACCAACAGCAATTACCTCGTTACTGCACTGAAAACTACTTACAATAGTTTGCATTGTATCAGCCATTTTATATTTAGTGATTTTCGGATATTCAACACTAGTTGGCATGTTAGCTGTTATATAATCAAAATTCCATGAATCTATTCTTCCAGTTCCAGCGTGAGAAATACCCCATAAATAGCCAATGCTATCAGCTCTTATGGTTAGTGCTAATTCATAAACTCCAAATGAATTAATACTAGCAATGCTTTCAACTATACCAATGCGATTACTATTGTTATAAATTGTATCTCGTTTTATTGTATTTAATGCATAGTTATAAGTCTTAAACGTTGTTGCTCCTAAATCCACTAAATTAGGATTGGTTACACTTACGCTATATTTCACGTTTTTAATTTGCAATGTGTCTGCATATTCAGATACGTTAATTCTGTTTGAATTATTTCCTATCCAAGTAAAATTTGTATCAGTATTTATAATGTTATATCCTACATGAAATGGCACTGAGCCGCCATTTCCACAAGATGCTACTAGGGCTCTACCAGGAACATTAGCTATTAAGTTGTCAATTATTTTTGCTTCTAAATCAGTGCCATCATGGCTTCCGTAATAATCGCCTACACTGGCATTTATAACTAAAGGTTTGTTTAATAATTGTGCTTTTGTTACAATATATTGCACAGCATCAGCAATGGTGAAACCTGGTCTGTTAAAATTTAAGGCTACCACAATAATATCTGCTTTTGGCGCCATACCTTCATATTTATTTATAGAATAGCCATTCCCAGCAGCAATCCCTGTGCTATTTGTTCCATGTCCAAAATTTATCAAATCAGTATGCGTACATAAACCTAAATCAATGTCAGTATTTGTCCATTCTTGTCCATAATTAAAAGGAGTAGGGGTATTTGCTGCATTAGGTTTAGTCATGTCCCACAAATATTTTATTCTTGATTTTCCATTAGCATCTTTAAAATCTGGATGATTAAAGTCTGTCCCTGAATCAATAATTCCTACAATAACGCCTGTTCCATCATAAGATTGAAATAATGGATATGTGCCTTGCTTAATATTTTTGATTCGGTTCCTCACTATACAGGTATCTCCCATTACTTGTAAATGATGTTGGGTGTATTCTATTCTTATGACCTCTTTTAATTTTCCTATTTCTTTAATAGTATTTATGCTTCCTGTAATGGCATAAATATTACCGACTTGATAGCGCACCTTAATTTCAGGAATTTTCGAAAAATCAAAATCCTTATTAGGTTTTGTAAGCAAAAGCACGGTTATCTTTTCTTCTAAATTACCATATTCAATTTTTTTAATAAGCTCAGTGTTAAAAACAGACTGTGCATTTATTTGAAAAAATAATAATGTACTAAAAAATGCAAAATACCACTTCATGTCATAAATTTTATACCATTAAATTACAAATAATTTAGATATTTACAACATGCGATATCTTTTGATGTTATTTTTATTATGCTATTCTTCTCTTTGTCAATTAAGGGCACAGGATTCTATCGCTTATACCAAAGATTTTCGCTTGTATGAAGGGCTTTATTTAGGGTATCAAGATTTTAGATATAATTGGCCTATTCCAAAAGAAAAAATTATCACTAAAATTAATAAAGACCAATTAGATTTTTATTCTATTTTAATTGAACAAGAGTTTATTGAGTATACCGAAAGAGATGGTACGGTTTCAAAAGTAAAATCCGAACAAGTATGGGGTTATTGTCAAAACAATATTATTTTTATTAATCAAGAAAAAAACTTTTTTCGTATCCCTGTATTTGGAGCGATTAGTAATTTTATTGGTACCGTTGAAGTTTTAAATTATTCGCCCGGCTTCGATCCTTTTATGAATGCACCAATGAATAGCAATGCTTCAAAAATTCGTGAAATTCGTCAATATTTATTTGATTTTTATAGTGGTGAAATAGTGCCTTTTAATCTTGAAAAATTAGAAGAGTTTTTGAAACGTGACGAAGCTGTTTATAAAGAATTTATGACTTTAAGTAAAAAAAACAAAAAAGAATCTGCTACAAAATACATCCGAATGTATAACGAAAAGCATTTGGTGTATTTTCCTAAAGGGTGATAAAAATCAATTTTATAAATTGTTTAAACTCTTAATTTTGCACAAATAAATCACATACTATGAAAAAAATATTTTTAAGTTTATTATTGGCTGCATCTTTCAGTTTATTTGCTCAAAATACAGCAAAAGATTTTTTTGCTAAAAATGAAATGGTTTGGTTTGGAATTAATTTTTCTGAGGCTAAAATGGTTGGGCAATTCGATCAAGGAATGGGTGCTGCGCCTGCAACTGGCGCAGATATTAAAAATAAATGGATTTCGGGTTGGAATGGTATCGTGATTGCTGAACCTAAAAACTTTAAAATAAAAGAATCTTTTCATAAAGATGATGTGTATTTTGATTTAAGTCCTAACGAAAAATTAAACAGTACCATTAAATCGGATGATTTGATGACGTTTAATACATATGAATTTAAAGATGCACAAAAAACGATTAAACAAGTGGTTTCAAAATTAACTGGAGGCGATAAAACAGAAGGCTTAGGTGTTGTGTTTGTTGTAGAGAGTTTTGATAAAGGGGCTAATCAAGCAATAATCTACGTTACAATATTTGATATAAAAACTAGGAATATCTTAATTACTGAAAAAGTAAAAGGAACTCCGAAAGGAATTGGTTTAAGAAACTTTTGGGCAGGTGCCATTAAAGATGTAATTAATAAAGTTAATTCTACATATTACGGTAATTGGAAATCTAACGCCAAATAATAATCAGTATATCTTCAAAAAGGAAGCATTCATAGTATCGTGAGTGCTTTTTTTGTTTTTTAGCCAATAAATTTGGCTTTTTCTGTTAACTTTATCACCTCAAATTTTTTATCATGTCAGAAGTAGGAAGACAAATTATTTACAGTATGGTTAATGTATCTAAGATACATCCACCACAAAAACAAGTATTAAAAGATATCTATATCTCTTTTTATTATGGAGCTAAAATTGGTGTTTTAGGTTTAAACGGTTCAGGTAAATCATCATTATTACGCATCATGGCGGGTATTGATAAAGATTACTTAGGAGAAATTCACCAATCACCAGGCTATAGCATTGGCTTATTAGAGCAAGAGCCAAACTTAGATGAAAACAAAACAGTGATTGAAGTGGTTCGTGAAGGGGCTCAAAAACACGTAGATATTTTAAATGAATTTGAGGAGGTAAACAACAAATTCATGGACGAAGAAATATTAAACGATCCAGATAAAATGGATAAGTTAATTAATCGTCAGGCTCAATTGCAAGAGTTAATTGATCAACATGATTTATGGAACTTAGATTCTCGTTTAGAGCGCGCTATGGATGCATTACGTTGTGCAGAGAGTAATACGCCTATTAAGATTTTATCAGGTGGTGAGCGCCGTCGTGTGGCTTTATGTCGTTTATTATTACAAGAACCAGATATTTTGTTATTAGATGAGCCTACCAACCACTTAGATGCTGAATCGGTTGATTGGTTAGAGCAACATTTACAACAATACAAAGGAACGGTGATTGCCGTAACCCATGACCGTTATTTCTTAGATAACGTAGCTGGTTGGATTTTAGAGTTAGACCGTGGAGAAGGTATTCCTTGGAAAGGAAATTATTCATCTTGGTTAGAACAAAAAGGAAATCGTTTAAAACAAGAAGAGAAAACAGAATCTAAACGTCAAAAAACATTAGCACGTGAGTTAGACTGGGTTCGTCAAGGAGTAAAAGGACGTGGTGTGAAACAAAAAGCCCGTTTAAGTAACTACGATAAAATGATGAATGAAGACATTAAGGATAAAGAAGAGAAATTAGAAATCTTCATTCCTAATGGTCCACGTTTAGGTAACGAAGTAATTGAAGCCATTGATGTATCAAAAGGATTTGGAGATAGATTATTATATGAAGGATTAAACTTTAAATTGCCACCTGCAGGGATTGTTGGTATTATTGGACCAAACGGTGCTGGTAAAACAACCTTGTTCCGGATGATTATGGGCGAAGAAAAACCAAATGGAGGAGAATTTAAAGTAGGACCAACTGTAAAAATTTCATATGTTGATCAAACGCATAAAGAGTTAGATCCAAACAAAACGGTGTACGATGTATTAAGTGGAGGTTTAGATAACATTACTTTAGGCGGAAAAGCAATGAACTCAAGAGCTTACATTTCTCGTTTCAACTTTGGAGGAAGCGATCAAGGAAAAAAAGTTTCTGTTTTATCAGGTGGAGAGCGTAACCGTTTACATTTAGCGATGGCTTTGAAAAATGAAGGTAACGTGTTGTTACTGGATGAGCCTACCAATGATTTAGATGTAAATACATTACGTGCCCTAGAAGAAGGTTTAGAAAACTTTGCTGGTTGCGCCGTAATTATTAGTCACGATAGATGGTTTTTAGATCGTGTATGTACACATATCTTAGCTTTTGAAGGTGATAGTTCGGTTTATTGGTTTGAAGGCGGATATAGCGAATATGAAGAAAATCGTAAAAAACGTTTAGGTAATGTGGAGCCAAAACGTCCACGATATAAAAAATTAGCTATTTAATTTGTTTTTTAACCACATAGGCACATAGATTTTAATAATAGGTTAAAGAAGAAAATAGACAGCGTGCTGTTTCATAGAATTCTATGTCAAAACAAAGTTTTCTATGCTGAACTTATTTCTTATTTTTTCCTATTTTTGAATTACATAAACACATAGGCTCATAGAAATTATAACCATGTGCCTATGTGTTTTAAAACATAATAGTTTGTTGAGATTAATTTTCATAACTTTTTTAATCCTAACGGTTTCTTGCTCAAAAGACCCTGCAACCTTTCACTTAGAAAATTTAAATAATAACCAAATAGGTTGTTTTGGTCATGCTGGTATGGGAACGGAATCTATTTATCCCTTAAATTCCTTAAAAAGTTTGGAGTCTTGTTTAGGTCGAGGAGCAGATGGCACTGAGATGGATGTGCAAATAACTAAAGATAGTGTATTGGTTATTTTACATGGCTGGGATTTATCTGAAAACACATCTTGCAGTGGTTTGGTAAAAGATATGAATTGGAGCGAGATGAGTGACTGTAACCGAAAAGCAAAATTTTCTAATGACATTAAAATCATCACTTTTGATGAGTTTATTTCTCAAATTCCCAATCCTCAAGAAATATATATTACACTTGATTGCAAAGCCACTTACGGTAATTTTGACCAAGGAGCGTATTTTAAATTATTTGCAAGAACTATTGTAAAAACATTACAACAACATAATTTAGGACCACGTATTTTTATTGAAAACTTAGACCCTGGTTTTTTATTAGCTATTAAAGATATAAAGCCTGATGCCAATTTATTTTTACTAACCGATGATTTTAATTTCGGTGTGGAAACCGTTAAAAAATGGGGTTTTTGGGGCTTATCAATGTCAAACCCTTCGGTAACAAAAGCTCAAGTAAAACAAGCGCACAATGAAAATATTTATGTTACTATTTGGGGAGTAGTAAAAGAAAAAGAAAATTACGAGGCTGTTGAAAAATGTCCCGACTTTGTACAAACTGATGATATCAATTATCTCTTAAAGATTTTCGGAAAATATAATAAAGGAAAAGGCTATTGGTATTCGTTAACTAAGTAGAAATACTTAACTATTTTTTTTTTAAGCAGTCACTAAATTTTCACTCGCTAATTTTTCTAACACTAATTGCGCTACTTTTTGTTCGGCAGCTTTTTTCGATTTGTGTTCAAATACACCTTGTTCCACACCATCTATAGATAATTGTATAGTATAGGTTTTTTCTTTACCATTATGCTCTTCTTTCAAAATGGTATATTCAAATTGCTTTTTTTGTCGCTGCATTAAAATCTGAAACTGTGATTTGTAATCCGTATCATTTTGCAACAACTCATTAATATCTAAATGCGCTTTAATAATTCGGTTCAAAATAAATTTACGAGTTACATCAAAGCCTTTATCTAAAAACACAGCACCAATAAGGGCTTCAAAGGCATCTCCATAAGCACTAGAGCTTACCTTTTCTTTTTTGGTTAAGCGTGAGTTAAGTAGTATATCAAAACCAAATTTTTTGGAGAGCATAAATAAGTTTTGCCCATTCACAATACGACTTCGCATTTGGGTTAAAAAACCTTCGTCTTTTTTTGGAAATAATTTAAATAAATATTCAGCTACTATTGCGCCCAAAATAGCATCGCCCAAAAATTCAAGGCGTTCATTACTTTGTAAATGTTCGGTAATTTCTTTAGAGGAAGAGCTATGTCTAAACGCTTGCTTATACAAAGCAATATTGTTAGGACTAAACCCTAAAATATTTTTGAGTTTACGTTTAAACTCTTTGTCTTGTTTGTTGAGTGGTGTTAAAGCTGATAAGATTTTTATCAAAGCAATAAGAGTTTATTAAAATTTATAAAATGAATTTGTTATAGCAGATTTTTGGGAGAACAAGGCAGATTTTACAGGTATAATAGAATAAATATGTCGAAAAAATCTAACGAAGTTATGACCAAAAAGATGCATCACAATAAAATTAGATAAATTTCAACAAACTCTAGAATTAAGCTGTGTATTTTTTTACAACAACCGCCGCATTATGTCCGCCAAAACCAAATGTATTACTAATCGCATAATTAATAGTACGTTTTTGAGCTTTATTAAACGTTAAGTTTAATTTCGGATCTAATTCTGGATCTGGGTTTACGTTGTTAATTGTTGGAGGTACAATATCATTTTGAACCGCTAATACAGTAGCCATTGCCTCAATAGCACCAGCAGCACCAAGTAAATGGCCAGTCATTGATTTTGTAGAGCTAATATTCATTTTATAAGCTTGTTCTCCAAACACATTAGTAATAGCTTTTAGTTCGGCTAAATCACCCAATGGAGTACTTGTTCCGTGAGTATTGATATAATCAACAACTTCAGGGCCAATTCCAGCATCTTTTAGGGCACGTTGCATCACTAAAGTGGCACCTAAACCTTCTGGATGTGGAGCCGTAATATGATGAGCATCAGCACTCATGCCACCACCAATAATTTCGGCATAAATTTTCGCGCCTCTTGCAAGGGCATGGTCTAAATCTTCTAAAATTAAAGCAATACCACCTTCGCCTAAAACAAAACCATCACGATCTTTATCATACGGGCGAGAAGCCGTTTCAGGGCTATCATTTCTGGTACTCATAGCTTGAACAGCATTAAAACCACCAACCCCACTTTCATTAATAGCTGCTTCAGAACCGCCAGCAACAATGGCATTGGCTTTGCCTAGTTTAATATAAGTATAAGCATCAATTAAAGCCGAAGTTGATGAAGCACATGCAGAAACTGTTGTGAAGTTTGGCCCCCTAAATCCAAAACGAATTGATATATGTCCTGAACATATATCAGCAATCATTTTTGGAATAAAGAAAGGGTTAAAACGAGGAGTACCATCACCTTTTGCAAAGTTAAATGTCTCAGTTTGAAAAGTATCTAAACCTCCAATACCTGAGCCCCAAATAACGCCAATTTCGTTTTTATCAATGCCTTCTTTATCTAACCCAGCATCAGCAACTGCTTGCACAGAAGCGGCGATACCATAATGAGAGAAAGCATCTAAACGTTGAGCTTCTTTTCTATCAAAATAATCTTCTAGTTTAAAACCTTTCACTTCGCAAGCAAAGCGGGTTTTAAATTTAGATGCATCAAAACGTGTAATAGGTGCGGCACCGCTTACGCCATTAATTAAATTTGTCCAATAATCATTAACATTACTGCCCAAAGGTGTAACAGCACCAAGTCCCGTAACTACTACGCGCTTAAATTGCATAAAGAATAATTTTTAAAAAGTAAAGTTCTTAGTTTTTTGCGTTCGCTTCGATATAAGAGATAGCGTCTCCTACTGTAGCAATTTTTTCTGCTTGATCGTCTGGAATAGCGATATTAAATTCTTTTTCAAATTCCATGATTAATTCAACTGTATCTAAAGAATCTGCTCCTAAGTCGTTAGTGAAACTTGCAGTTGGAGTTACTTCTTTTTCTTCTACACCTAATTTATCAACGATGATAGATTTTACTTTTGATGAAATGTCTGACATTGTGTTTTAGTTTTAAAATTCGGGACAAAGATAGTTGTATCAATTAAAAAACAAAAAAAAAAGCCGTTAAGTAATTAACTGTTTATCAAACAATTAATTAAATAATGGCATTTTTCACAAAGTCAAAATCCTAAATTAGCCCTTAAAATGGTGTTTTTGTAAAGGTTCTTATGCCGATTTTTTAACCACTTTGTGATGATGATGGTAACGGTGAGAAACCGAACGAGTGATTTTTGGGGTAGAGTTATCCTGTTTACTATATTTTGCGGCAATTTTTGATATAACAAAAATAATAATGCCAAATATGGCAACTCCACCAATGATGTAAGCGCTCACAATTAAATCTTCGGGTTTTTCATTTAAAAATTTACTTTTTTCTTGCGAAATGGCTAATGATGAAAAAAGTAGTGACAAAATAGTAAGTAAAGTACCGCCGTTGCTTGTTTTTTTCGTTGTTTCCATGATTCTTAGTATTGTGTCCTTTACTTCTAGGGTGGGACGGTAAGAAATAAAAAACGGTTAAACCTTATTTTTCGGGGACTGCTTGTCTAATTTAACGACTTAAATCATAATTAGTTGTGTTAATAATATTTGGTTATTAACAAAGATGTACTTATATTTGTACCCGCAAATTAGAAGATAGAAAAGATGAGGGACCGATAAGTCCCTTTTTTATTTTATAAAAATGATAAAAAAAGAGACAATAATTAATTTAGTAAGCGAGCATTTTGCTGGTACCGATAAGTTTTTGGTAGAGGTTAAAATCCTTAAGGGAAGTGTGATTGAAATTTATATTGATGCACCAAATCATATTTTAATTGCTGATTGCGTGGCATTAAGCAGATTTGTAGAAGGTAATTTGGATAGAGAAAAAGAAGATTTTGAATTGCAAGTTTCTTCACCAGGAGCAACAGAAGCGTTTAAAGTAGTGGCGCAATATAAAAAGTACATTGGCACTAAAGTAAAAGTAGTTACAAAAGAAGGCGCTAAACACGAAGGAATTTTAAAAAGCGCTAACGATAATGAATTTGTGATTGAAGAAACGAGAAGAGAGAAAAAAACTGTTGGAAAAGGAAATCACACCGTAGTAGAAGACATAACTTTAACATATAATCAAACAAAAGAAACAAAATCAGTATTACCATTTTAAAAAAACAAAACAATGGAAAGTGTAAATTTAATTGAATCATTCTCGTTATTTAAAGAAGACAAAAACATTGATCGCGCAACGTTAATGAGCATCATCGAAGATGTATTTCGTACCATGTTAATCAAAAAATATGGTTCAGATAAAAACTTTGATATTATCGTAAACCCTGATAAAGGAGATATCGAGATTTATAAAAACAGAACTATTGTAGATGATGAGTTTGCTGAAGATTCTTTTGATTATGATCCAAACAAACATATTAGTTTAACAGATGCTCATAAAATTGAACCTGATTTTGAAATTGGTGAAGAGGTAACTGAATTAGTAAAGTTAGATGAAATTGGTCGTCGTAATGTATTATCAGTTCGTCAAAACTTAGTTCAAAAAATTCTTGAATTAGAAAAAACTGGTATATACAACAAATACAAAGAGCGTGTTGGAGATATTATCAACGCTGAGGTTTATCAAGTTTGGAAAAAAGAAATTATGTTGTTGGATGATGAAGGCAACGAATTATTATTACCTAAAACAGAACAAATTCCTTCAGATTTCTTCAAAAAAGGAGATTCTGTAAAAGCAGTTGTTTATAAAGTAGAATTAAAAAACGGAACACCTTCTGTAATTATGTCTCGTACAGCGCCAACTTTCTTAGAGCGTTTATTTGAAATGGAAGTTCCTGAGGTTTTTGATGGTTTAATTACGATTAAAAAAATTGTTCGTGAACCAGGTGAAAGAGCTAAAGTAGCAGTTGAATCGTATGATGATAGAATTGATCCAGTTGGAGCTTGTGTTGGTATGAAAGGTTCTCGTATTCATGGTATTGTTCGTGAATTAAAAAATGAAAACATTGATGTTATTAACTACACATCAAACGCACAATTATTAATTCAACGTTCATTAAGTCCAGCAAAAGTTACTTCAGTTAAATTAAATGAAGATACTAAACGTGCTGAGGTGTTCTTAAAACCTGATCAAATTTCTTTAGCAATTGGTAAAGGTGGTTTTAATATCAAATTAGCGGGTAAATTAACTGGCTACGAAATTGATGTTTTCCGTGATAACGAAGATACAGCAGTTGATGTAGAAGATGTTGATTTAATAGAATTTTCTGATGAAATCGAGGAATCAGTAATTAAAGCATTACAAGCTATTGGTTGCGATACAGCTAAGTCTGTATTAGAATTAGACATGGCTGATTTAGTTCGTAGAACTGGATTAACAGAAGACGTGATTGAAGATGTGAAACAAGTATTACAATCAGAGTTCGAAGATTAAGAGCATACATTAACTTATAGTTAAGTTTAAAAGTTAGCTTTCTTTTAAAAAATAAAAAAGCAAAATTTGAATACATAAAAGACAAGGAAATATTATAATATGTCAGACGCAAAAACAATGCGATTAAGTAAAGTAGCTAAGGAATTCAATTTATCTTTGGGTAAAATCACTGAATTTCTTGCTGCAAAAGGTCGCCCAGTAGAAAATAATCCCAACGCTAAAATTGGTGACGAAGAATATTCTTTATTATCAAAAGAATTTTCAGGGGATAAATCTGCTAAAGAAGAAGCTCAACACGTTGGGTTAAATCTTAATAAATTAAAACGCGAGTCAATTGTTGTTGAAGATACAAAGGCTATTAAAGCTAAAGAATTAGAAGAACAACGCGAAAGAGAAATACTAGCAGCAGCAGCGGCAAAAGCTGCTGAAGAAAAGAAAAAAGCGGAAGAAGCAGCTAAATTAAAAGCTGAAAAAGAGGCGGAGGCCGCAAAAGCAGCTGAGGCAGCAAAAGTTGTTGAACAACCTGTTGTTTCTGAAGTTCCCGAAAGTACAACTACTATTTCTGGACCAAAAGTGTTAGGTAAATTAGATTTAAGTACCTTAAATCAAAAAACAAAACCCGACAAAAAGTCTAAGAAAGAAAAAGAAGAGGAAAAAGCCGCTGAAGAAAAAGCTGCGAAAGCAATTAAAGCTAAGAAGAAAAAAGACGAAGATGAAGTTGTTGAAGAAGTGAAGCCTGTTGTTGTTGAAACTCCTAAAGTTGAAGCAGTTCCTGAGGTTGAAGAACAAAAAGAAGTGTTTCATGAAACGGTTTATCAAAAATTAGAAGGACCTAAAATTATGGGTAAGATTGAATTACCTGTAATTAAAGAAGTTAAAAAAGGAAATGTGCCAAACACTGGTGCAGGAGCTGCTGATAAGAAAAAGCGTAAGCGTATTCGTAAAGGTGGTATGAGCCAAGAAGAAATTAAAAAAGTTGGTACTGAGCAAGCTCAGATTGCTAAGGATAGAGCTAAAGAAAAATATGGCGATCCTCGTGCAAAAAAACCAGCTGCTCGTGAAGCTCGTCCAGCTTTAACGGATATCGAAATTCAAGCACAAATTAAAGAGACATTAGCTCGTTTAAGTAATAAGGGCGGTAAGTCCAAAGCATCTAAATACCGTCGTGATAAGCGTGATGACGTGAGAGAAAAAATGGCTGATGAACAAGAAGCATCAGACTTAGAAAAGAAAACATTAAAAGTTACTGAATTCGTTTCTGCTAATCAATTGGCACAAATGATGAATGTATCTGTTACTCAAATTATTTCTACGTGTATGAGTTTGGGTATGTTTGTATCTATTAACCAGCGTTTGGATGCTGAAACTTTAGCTATTGTTGCAGAAGAGTTTGGATATAAAACTGAATTTGTTAGTGTTGAGGTTCAAGAAGCAATTGAAGAACAAGATGCCGAAGATCCTAATGATTTAATAGAGCGTCCACCAATCGTTACCATTATGGGTCACGTTGATCATGGTAAAACTTCTTTATTAGATTATATCCGCAAATCAAACGTTATTGCAGGTGAAGCTGGTGGTATCACTCAGCACATTGGTAGCTATAACGTAAAAATGGAAAGTGGTAAATCAATTACCTTCTTGGATACTCCAGGTCACGAAGCCTTCACAGCGATGCGTGCTCGTGGTGCTAAAGTAACGGATGTTGTTATTATAGTAGTTGCAGCTGATGATAGTGTGATGCCTCAAACAAAAGAAGCAATTAATCATGCTCAAGCAGCAGGCGTACCAATGATTATTGCAATTAATAAAATTGATAAACCAGGAGCAAATCCAGATAAAATCCGTGAAGCTTTATCGGCAATGAATATTTTAGTTGAAGAGTGGGGTGGTAAAGTTCAATGTCAAGAGATTTCAGCTAAAATGGGTAAAAACATTGACTTATTATTAGAAAAAGTGGTGTTAGAAGCTGAGATTTTAGAACTAAAAGCAAATCCAAAAGCAAAAGCTTCAGGTTCAGTGATTGAAGCAAAATTAGATAAAGGTCGAGGTCACGTTGTAGATATTATTGTTCAAAAAGGAACCATGCGTGTTGGTGATATCGTAGTAGCAGGTTGCTATAGCGGTAGAGTAAAAGCAATGACTAACGAACATGGTTTAAATGTTAAAGAAGCGGGTCCTTCAATGCCTGTTCAATTATTAGGTTTAAATGGTGCACCTACAGCAGGTGATAAATTTAACGTGATGAGTGATGAACGTGAAGCACGTGAATTAGCAAACAAACGTTTGCAATTACAACGTGAGCAAGGTATCCGTACTCAAAAACATATTACATTAGATGAGATTGGACGTCGTTTAGCGATTGGTGATTTCAAAGAATTAAATGTGATTGTAAAAGGTGATGTGGATGGTTCTATTGAAGCCTTATCGGATTCATTATTAAAATTATCTACGGAAAAAATTCAGGTTAATATTATTCATAAATCGGTTGGTGCTATTAGCGAAACCGATGTTATGTTAGCAAGTGCATCTAATGCAATTATTGTTGGTTTCCAAGTTCGTCCATCTGTTACAGCTCGTAAATTAGCTGAAACAGAAGAAATTGACATCCGTTTATATTCAATTATTTACGATGCAATTAACGAAGTAAAAGCCGCAATGGAAGGAATGTTAGCTCCTGAATTTGAAGAGAAAATCGTTTGTAATATTGTTGTTCGTGAAGTGTTTAATATTACCAAAGTTGGAACAATTGCAGGGGCATATGTATTAGACGGTAAAGTAATGCGTAATACTAAAGTACGTGTTATTCGTGATGGTATCGTTATTCATACTGGTTCTTTAGGTTCATTAAAACGTTTTAAAGACGACGTAAAAGAAGTAACTGCTAACTACGAATGTGGTTTAAATATTGACGGATTTGATGATATAAAAGTTGATGATATCATTGAAGGTTATGATATGGTTGAGATTAAAGCGAAGCTTTAGAAGAAATAAAGCTTGTGATAATAAAAAGTCCCGGTTATTTCCGGGACTTTTTTGTGGAGAATACCGGATTCGAACCGGTCGCCTCTTCACTGCCAGCGAAGCGCTCTAGCCAAATGAGCTAATCCCCCTCTAACGGCATCGAAGTTATTTAAAAAAAACATAACTCAAAATTAAAGATTTAGGTTATTAAGGTATGCTTCGTATTTTTAGTGAAATTTAAAGGTTTGTATTTTTGTTTTGTTGCTAGTTTATATGTTTTGACGAACTGTAAAATCGTATTTAATTTTTTTGTTAAAATTAACCGACTTATAAAATTAACAACAATTAAGACTAAAATAGGCTAATATTTGCGCTATTTCGGGTAAAAGTGTAAATTCGTGATTCTTAAAATAATGAGCCACAAAAACAATATAGATTTGCAAAAAGTTCCGCAACACATTGCCATCATTATGGATGGAAATGGGCGTTGGGCAAAGCAACAAGGTGAAAATCGTATTTATGGTCATTATGAAGGTGTAAATTCAGTACGTGAAGTTGTTGAAGCAGCAGGCGAAGTAGGAGTTAAGTATATTACATTATACGCTTTTAGCACCGAAAATTGGAATCGTCCAAAAGAAGAAGTAGATGCTTTAATGGAGTTGTTGGTGTCAACAATTAGCGCAGAAACTCCTCAATTAAACAAAAAAAATGTGCGTCTACAAGCAATTGGTAATTTAAAAAGTTTGCCACCAGCATGCTTGGAGGAGTTAAATGAATCGATTGAAATAACATCTAAAAACACAGGTTTAACATTAGTTTTAGCATTAAGCTATTCTTCTAAATGGGAACTAATAGATGCTATTAAACATATTGCAACAGATACAAAAAACGGAGCCTTAAATATTGAAGATATTTCTGAAAAACATATTGAGCAATATTTATGCACCAAACATATTCCTGATCCAGAGTTAATGATACGTACTAGCGGCGAACATCGCATTAGTAATTTCTTATTATGGCAATTAGCTTATGCCGAATTTTATTTTACTGAAATATTATGGCCTGATTTCAGAAAAGAAAATTTGTATGAAGCTATTTTAAATTTTCAAAACCGCGAACGTCGCTTCGGTAAAACAAGCGAACAATTAACTCAATCAAAATAAATGACATTTATAAAGTATTCTTTTTTCATTTTTCTTTTTGCTTTTTGTAAATTAAGCATGGCTCAACAAATACCTTCAGAGTCATCAACTTCATCTTCACTTGATTGGGCTAAACCTAAAGAATATACAATTGCTGGTATTGAGGTGGAATGTTCAGAATTTACAGATAAAAATGTAGTAAGATTATTATCTGGGATTGCCTATGGCGATAAAGTTCAAATTCCTGGAGATAAAATTTCGGAAGCTATCAAAAATTTATGGAAACAATCTTTGTTTGAAGATGTTAAGATTTTCTTAGTAAAAACAATTGGAAACGATGCCTTTTTAAAAATTGTGGTAGTTGAAAAACCTCGTTTATCTAAATTTTCATTTAGAGGAAAAGTTAAAAAAAATGATGCCGATGAAATTAGAGCAAAAATTAGATTAGTAAGAGAAAAGGTAGTAACAGATTATACTCTAGGATATATTAAAAACATAGTAAGAGATTTTTATGTAAATAAAGGTTTTTATCATACTAAGGTTGATATTACTACGGAGGTTGATAAGCTTGCAAAAACACCACATGTTATTGTGTACATTAATGTAACAAAAGGCAAAAAAGTTAGAATTAAAAATCTAAATATTGCGGGAAATGAAGTTGTGGCCGATTGGAAATTACGTCGTAAGATGAGCGATAGTAAACCCTTTCGTTTATATACCTTTTGGAATTCTGGAAAATACTTAGAAGATAATTTAGAAAAAGATTTACCAACCATAATAGAAAAATATAATAGTAAAGGCTATCGTGATGCTCGTATCAGTAAAGACACTGTTTATTTTGTAAAAAAGAACAGAGTAAATATTGATATTGCGATTGAAGAAGGAAATAAATATTATTTTGGAAATATAAAATGGTTTGGTAATGCTAAATACCGAAGTGGGCAATTAGATACCATTTTAAATATCAAGAAAGGTGAAGTTTTTGACCAATCATTATTAGATCAAAAATTATTTATGAATCCAAATGGATATGATATTTCGTCGTTATACATGGATGATGGTTATTTGTTCTTTAATGTCACTCCTCAAGAAGTAAATATTCATAATGATACCATTGATATGGAAATTCATATGTTTGAAGGAAAACAAGCTACCATTAATAAAGTAATGGTTATGGGTAATACCAAAACAAATGATCATGTTATTTATCGTGAGATTAGAACTAGGCCAGGTCAATTATTTCGTCGTTCAGATATTATTCGTACACAACGTGAGTTAAGTCAGTTAGGTTATTTTGATCCAGAAAAATTGGGAGTTACTCCAACACCAAATGCAGCCGATGGAACTGTTGATATTGAATATAAGGTAGAAGAAAAACCTTCAGATCAAGTTGAATTGTCTGGTGGATGGGGCGGAGGCCGTGTTGTAGGAACATTAGGCTTATCGTTTAATAATTTCTCAATGAGAAATATATTTAACCCTAGCGCATGGAGTCCACTTCCAACAGGCGATGGACAAAAATTTAGTATCAGAGCACAAACTAATGGTATTTTTTATCAATCTTATAATTTATCATTTACAGAGCCTTGGTTAGGTGGTAAAAAACCTAACTCATTAAGTGTTTCTGGTTTCTTCTCAATGTTTAATACAACTGGTGCTAAAAAATATGTAAATGATGATTTAGGTAATAGAATTTTAAATCCAAATAGAAGTACCATGAAAATTATTGGTGGTTCAGTTGGATTTGGTAAACGATTAAAAAAACCAGATGATTTTTTCTCAATTTATACAGAAGCAAGTTATAACTATTATGAACTTCAAAACTATCCATACTTTATTTTAGCGAATGGATATGCAAATGATTTTAATGGGAAAATAAACATAACACGTAACAGTATTGATGCGCCTATTTTTCCTAAAAACGGATCTAATTTTTCATTATTAGGACAATTTACACCACCGTATTCTTTATTTAATGGTAAAAATTATGAAACAGCAACGCTTTCTGAAAAATATAAATTTATCGAATACCAAAAATATAAATTTACAGCCGAGTGGTACACTCAGTTAACAAATAAAAAAGCTGGTGAAGGTAAGGAAGCACGTAATTTAGTTTTGCGAACAAAAATTGGTTATGGTATCTTAGGAATGTATAATAAAAAAGTTGGAGTCTCTCCTTTCGAACGTTATTACATGGGTGGTAGCGGATTAAGTGGTTTCCAAAATTTTGTTGCTCGAGAAATTATTGCTTTAAGAGGTTATACTGATAACTCACTTTCTAGCTCAAATGGAGATCCTATTGCAGCGAGATATACTATGGAATTACGTTATCCAATTTCTTTAAATCCACAAGCTACTATATTTGTATTAGGTTTTGCAGAAGCTGGAAATACTTGGGCTAAGTACAAAGATTTTAATCCTTTCCAAGTTAAACGAAGCGCAGGATTTGGATTAAGAGTGTTTTTACCAATGTTTGGTTTATTAGGATTAGATTATGGATGGGGCTTTGATAATATTCCTGGTAATCCAGGTTCGGGTAACGGCAAAGGTCAATTCCATTTTACATTAGGTGCACAACTAGGCGAATTGTAACCAAAAAAATGTTAATTGTTAAAATAAATGTATCTTGGCACACGTTATGATTTAATACAAAAACAAATAGTAAATATTACTGTATTTCTTAATGAGATAAAAATATCAAAATAAAAACTATACTGTTATGAAAAAAAATATTTTATGTTTATTAACCATCGTTTTAGTATCAACTGTTTCATTTGCGCAAAAAATGGGATATGTTGATACAGATTATATTCTATCTAACATTCCTGAGTATAAAGCCGCTCAAGCTGAAATTGATAAAATTTCAGTGGATTGGCAAAAAGAAATTGAGACTAAGTACGCTGAAATTGATAAACTATATAAAATTTATCAGGCTGAGTCTGTGTTATTAACCGACGACATGAAAAAAAAGCGTGAAAATGAAATCATTAATAAAGAAAAAGAAGTAAAAGAATTACAAAAACAACGTTTTGGAGTTGATGGTGAATTATTTAATAAACGTATGGAATTAGTAAAACCTATTCAGGATAAAGTTTATAATGCCGTTAAACAAGTTGCCGAAAAAAGCGCTTTAGCTTTTATTTTTGATAAAGCAGGTCAAGTATCATTATTATACTCGAACAGTAAATATGATAAAAGCGAAGATGTATTAAATTTATTAGGGTATAACAAATCAAAAAATAAATAAAACAAACCAATAAAAAACAATGAAAACTTTAGTAAAATCAATTGCAATTGTTGCCTTCACATTAGGAACTATTACATTAGCAAAGGCTCAAAAAATTGCACATATTAGTTTAGATTCACTAATAACTACTATGGCAGAAAGTAAAACAGCTCAGGAAGTAGCTCAAAAATATTTAAAAGATTTAGAAACTCAAGTTGCTACAATGGATAATGAGTTGCAAACAAAGTATGCTGATTATATGAAAAATAAGGATACTTATTCAGCATTAGTTGCAAGTACTAAAGAAACTGAATTACAAGATTTAAATAAGCGTATTGAAGATTTTAAAGCTCAGGCTCAGCAAGATTATCAGCGTAAATACGGTGAATTATCAAAACCAATTTACGATAAAGCTAAAAAAGCAATTGATTTAGTTGCTAAAGAAAATGGTTATAAGTATGTGTTAGATACAAGTACAGGTAGTATTTTGTATTCAGAGCCATCTGACGATATTTTGCCTTTAGTAATTAAAAAATTAGACACTATGCCTGCAGCTCAAATTCCAGGCGCTCCAGGCGCAGTAAAACAAGCGCCAGGCGCAACCAAGCCAGCGACTGCTAAACCTGCAGGAACTAAATAATATACTTATCGTTTGTTATAATTTACAACCGTTCGCTAATCAGCGGGCGGTTTTTTTATTTAGTAAATTTTTGCTCCATTTAAGTATTAATCAATGCTGAACATTAGTTAGGTTAAATGCCACTTCTTAATAAAGAGGCATTAAGAAAATTAAATTAATAAAGTATATGAAATTGCTTCGTACGAATGGTTTAGCCATGAATGCAAAGTATATCAGGGCTAAAAATGTTTACGCATAATCTTATTAGAAGCTTAAACATTGTTTATTAAGCTATTAAAATGTAATTACAATCGATAAATTCATTCTTTTTTTTGCTTTTAACCTAACGTTGTTAATAATCATTTTGTTTTACCGAAATAAAATTCATTAAAAATATCATCTTTGGTTTAATCAAAATTGTGAAATTCAAGTAAATATCAAAAAAATAAACCATGAGAAATTTTAAATTCTTAATATCAGTTTTAATATCTTTTATTTCAGTTGCCGTTATGGCTCAAAATAAAGATGTACAAGCCGAAGCAGCTTTTTATTTTGATACAAAGGATTATAAAAAAGCCTATGATTTATATGATAAGCTATACACTCAGGTTCCTAAAAATTTTGAGTATAAATTTCGTTTAGCTTATTCATCTTTGTTTTATCCAGAAAAAAAAGCAAGAGCGGTTGAATTATTTGAAGATATTAAAAGAACAGATAAATCACCTGATGTAGATTATTACTTGGGAAAAGCATATCATGTAAATTATAAATTTGATGATGCAATTAAATCTTATGAATCATTTGTTAATTTAAAAGGCACAAAAGTATCTAAAGAGGATCAAGCATTTATCGACGACGCTAAATTAGGGGTCATTAATTGTGCTAACGGAAAAGAGTTAATTTCTAAGAAAATTATTGCTGATATAAAAAACATAGGTAATCCTATTAATACCGAAGAAACCGAAGGCGTACCTATCATATCAGCAGATGAGTCAATCCTGATATATACATATATTGGTAGAAAAAGTACTGGTGGCTTATTAAACGATATGTTAAAGTCTGATCAAGAGGAAGGAACATATCATGAAGATATTTTTATATCTACAAGAAGCAATGATACAACATGGAATCAACCATTAGGTATTTCATCTTTAAATTCTAATGCTAACGATGCGGCAGTTGCTTTATCACCAGATGGACAAATACTTTTTACATTTGGAAGTGATGTAAAAAATTTGGGTGATTTATATGCAAGTGATTTAAGAGGAAGTGAATGGAGTAAACCAGAAAAATTAAATTCAAATATTAATTCAGAGTTTTGGGAAGGAAGTTGTTCTATTACAGCAGACGGAAGATATTTGTACTTTGCATCTGAGCGTCCTGGTGGATTAGGAGGAAGAGATTTATATGTGTCTGAAAAAGTAAATGGAGAATGGGGAGTAGCATTAAATTTGGGGCCAGCGATTAATACACCATATAATGAGGATGCACCTTTTATTCATCCAGATGGAATTACTTTATTTTTTAGTTCACAAGGGCATAAGAGTATTGGTGGATATGATATCATGTATTCGATTAAAAAGGATAACAGTTGGATAGAGCCTTTAAGTATGGGGATTCCATTAAATACAACTGAAGATGATAGGTATTACGTTATTAATGCAAAAGGTGATGTTGGTTATTTTTCTTCAAATAGAGGTGGTGCTGGTGGTAAAGGAGAGCAAGATATCTACACGGTTTCTCCAGGTATATTAGGTGAAAAACCAATTTTAGCATTGTTAAAGGGAAGTGTTTATGTAGATGACAAACCGAGTGTTGCTAAAATTGAAGTTGTAAAAAAAGATGCAAATATTCAAATTGGACCATATTATGCAAATTCAAAAACAGGTAAATATTTAATGGCTATTTCTCCGGGTAGCGGATATAAAATAAAAATAACCGTAGAAGGCATGGAGACTATTGAAGAAGAAGTTGATGTTGAAAAATTGCAAAAATATGTAGAGATAAAAAAAGATTTTTATTTGTACTCTCCTGGGTTTGAAAATAAGAAAAATCAAATTTCTGTAAAAACAATACTAGATAGTTTATTAAATACTGCTACAAGTGCCGAAGCTTTTAAAAATGATGCCGTAGTAAATAATACAAAAGTAGTTGAAGTTAGTAATACAACGCCTCCAGTTAAAACTGATGTTGAGCCTATTAAAACAACTCCAGTTCCATGCAACGGTGCCTCACTTCCAGATTTCTCTGCCATTAAAGGTAAATCTTTAAACGATCCAGCGGTTTATAAGCAATTAATGAATATTGGTGAAAATATGTGTGCGGATGGATTGGTATTCAAAATTCAGATTGCAGCCTATCAACATCCCGAAAATTATAAATACGGACATTTAAAACAGTTTGGTAAACCTGAAGAGATAAAATACCCTGATGGCATTACTCGTTTTACACAATTAAGTTTTGCAACTTTAAAAGAAGCGGAAGCTGCTCGACAAAAAATTATAGCGAAAGGGCAAAAAGATGCTTGGTTAACTGCTTTTATCGATGGCAAACGCTTTACATTAGAAGAATTAATTTTGGTTAATTTTAATGGTAAGGCTATCAACTAAATTTTATATTCAAATATGATTAAAGGTGATTCATGATTGAATCACCTTTTTTTATGTTAAAAAAATCTATTAAGCGTTAAGAAACATTAAAATTGAATGTATCATAAAATTAATTTCCTATTTGTTGAGTAACTTTGGATTGGAATTAAATTTAATAAAATGAATCATACTGACTGGGAAAACATTGAAGCTCTTGAATCGATTGCAAATCAATGTATATATAAAGGAAAAGAAGTAGGGCAGGCCAGAGCTGTATTAAAAGCAATTTATGGTTACGAGGTGAATTATGAAGATGAGAAGATTGATGAAGATGAGAAGATTGATGAAGATTCAGATGAGATTTACAATAAACGTTTTATGCCATTCATAAAAAAAGGGAACTGCTAATTGCAATTCCCTTCTTTTAGATTATAAATTATCACTAATTGTTTAACATCACAGGCATTACCAACATTAGCACATCTTCCGCAGGATTTGCTTTTTGAGTTGGAACAATAATACCAGCACGATTTGGTGCGCTCATTTCAATCGTAATTTCATCACTTTCTAAATTAGTTAACATTTCTAACACAAATTTAGAGTTAAATCCAATTTCCATGTCTTCGCCAACATAAGTACACATTAATGTTTCGTGACCTTCGTTTGCAAAATCTAAATCTTCGGCAGAAATAGTTAATTGACTTCCTGCTATTTTTAAACGAATTTGATGCGTTGCTTTATTTGCAAATACACTTACACGACGAATAGCTCCCAAAAACGACGTTCTATCAACCGTTAATTTATTTGGATTTTGTTTTGGAATAACTGCTTCGTAGTTTGGATATTTTCCGTCAATTAAACGGCATACTAAATTAATATTCCCAAAACTAAAATAGGCGTTTGTTTTATTGAATTCAACTTTTACAGCATCATCAATACCTGCCAGTAAATTTTTTAAAACATTTAAAGGTTTTTTTGGCATGATAAAAGAGGCAGAAGCTCCTGCTTTTGCATCGTTACGAGTATAACGTACTAATTTATGGGCATCTGTTGCAACAAATATTGAGTTCTCATCATTAAATTGACAAAATACACCACTCATGACAGGTCGTAAATCATCGTTTCCAGTGGCGAAAATAGTTTTATTAATAGCATTTCCTAATACATCACTCTTAATAATAACCGAAGTTGCAGATTCTACTTTTGGTAATTTCGGATATTCATCACCATTATGACCAGTTAATGTGTAATCACCAGTTTCTGTTTTTAATTTGGCACTAAATTTTTTATTGTCGATAATAAACGAAATAGGTTGCTCTGGTAAATTACTTAAAGCTTCCAATAAAGTTTTTGCTGGTATAGCTAAATTTCCATTCTCAGATGATTCTACTTTTATACTTGTAGTAATGGTAGTTTCCATATCACTTGCAAAAAGTGTAAGCATACCATTATTAAGTTCAAATAAAAAACAATCTAAAATAGGAATTGTATTACTTGAATTTAAAACTCCGCTGATAGATTTTAAATGTTTTAATAAAGTGGATGATGATACTACAAAGTTCATAGGTTATATTTTAATCAACCAAATTTAACTATATGCTATCTGTAATGTACTTGAAAAGAGATGTATTTATAAACTACTTTTTAACATTATTTCCTCGGTATAAAATATTGGTAGGTTTGTAATATTTTCCCAAAAACATAAAATTGAGCTACTCCATAATCGTTGCCATTATTATATCTTACAAACAATCTATCTGGATCGTATTTGTAATCAATACCATATTCTTTGTTTTTTTCAGCAATGGCTTGTTTGTGAAAAAATTCACAAATATTACTTCCATTATTTCTGTCAGTAATTGTGAGAGTAGCAAACGGAATGGCTGATTTGCTTAAAGAATCAACAAGTTTGTTTTTTTTATCAAGCACAACTTCACAATTCACATTTTGAAAATAGGCGATGTATTGTTTCATTTTATCTTCTTCAAAAGGGATGTTTCCTTTACTAGTTTTTAATCCAAAACGTTGCATACTAAATAAATCAATTACAAATGATGAATCTGGGTCTCCATGTAATTCAAGTTTTATTTGTTTTATTTGTGGTGGTCTATAATTAATAATTAAACGATCTCTCCAATCAATAGCTTCAGTCAAATAACGAGTTGATAAAAATCCATCGAATCCAGGAATATGAGTAATGAAAGGTTCTTCGTAATTATCTCCTGTTTCTAAATTAGTTAATATCATGTAGGTTCCTGTATGATCTTGTGTAGCATGTCCAACATAATATTGTTTTACCTTTTCGCCTTTACTATAAATTTCAATTTTGGTTGATTTAGCTGCCATAATTTTAATGACAGAATTTCTTCCGCTTTTTGAAACAGGAGATTTTACTTCCACAGATCTTATTGTATATAATAATAACTCAATCACATCTGGCCTTACGTGATATTTTTCATCTACAATCCAACCTTCCTTTTTTCTTTCAACTAAGATTTGTTTCCCATCCTTATCTGCCAAAAATATTTTATCAATAGAGGCGGTGTCTTTATATCTAAAATCACTGGCTTCTTTATTGATGGTTGATGTTTTACCTTTGCTTTTATAAATGTATATTGATAGACCTGCCAGTGATACTAATATGGTTAATATAATAATTGTTGATTTTTTCATTTCAGTGAAAATTTATTTGCTGTATTTTTTCTTTCGAATGTAATATTGAATTAATCCAAAAGATAGTATTATAATTAATGGTAAACCAACGTTGGTTAGTTTCCATTTTGTAGTTTGATTTGCTGTTTTCTTTTTATCTAATAATCTTAATTTAACTTCACGAGAACGCAATTGTAATAAACCTTCATCATCTAATAAATAATTCATACAATTTAATAAAAAAGTTTTATTAGCAAATTGCTGTTTAGTATACATATCGTAACCTACAGGGTAAATCATGCCTGTAGCTCTTTGAAATTCGTTTTTGGCAATATCTCCATCAGCAACTACAATCATTTTTGTTGGAGAACTTTTTGCTTTAAAATCAAAAATACTATCTTGTAAAATACGAGATGTAATTCGGTTTTTGTAATTCGATTCAAACTCACCTTCTAATAAACAAGCAACGTTTTGAAAAGAATTTGTATACTGGCTTTCGTTTGGTTTAAGTTTAACCTGAGCGGCTAAAATACGAACTGGAGTAGGTTGTGTTTTTGTATATCTAGAGGTTTGTAATAAAATTGTTTTAGTAACATCTCTGGCATAAACGGTGTCTAACGTTCCTATATACTCTGTTTTAATTAAATCTAAGTTTTTAACTATTGGATGATTTGATGATGGTAAAAGTAATGGGTAATAATTCCAATAAAATGGTTTAAAATCAGGTTGGCCTTGTTTAAAGCCTACATTTACTGGCACTTGAGCCGATTGTAGATCTTGAACTAAAACTGGATTTAAGCGAACTCCGTATTTAAATAAAATATCATCTAGGTTTAAATCGTTTTTAAAACCAAGTGAAAACCCTCTAGTTGTTAATGTATCTCTGTTTACATAAACTGGGTCAATAAGCCATAATGCTTTTCCACCGTGCATGATAAATTGATCAATAATATATTTATCTTTTTCGTCAAACATTGAGTCAGGTTGAGCAATAACAATAGCATCGGCCCCTTTTAAAGCATAAAGTTTATGATTAATATTAACTCTTGATACATTATAGTACTCGGCTACCGAGCGCATAAAATCTGCCCCTCGAATTGTATCTAATTCATCATGTCCTTCAATAAATAGGACTTCTGGTTTTTTTATTAAGGTTGTTTTTCGAATAGCGTTTGTTAAACCATATTCCATTTCTTGAATAGAGTTATTAATACTTTGTTCGGCTTCAAAACCCAACTGACGTTTATAAATTTGCCAAACGCTTTCTTTTCCTTTGTATGTAATAATTGCTCCTGGCCAAATAAATGTTTCTGATACTTTTTGAGAACTTCTATCTACAATTTGTTCAGGCATAATGCCTTTATCATAGAGTTGTTTCTCAATTTTATCAGTTTCTTCTTTACTTGGATTATCTAATGGATTAATTAATTCATATTCTAAATTGCCGTTTGAATAAGCTCTAAATTCATCTAATAATTCTTTAGTTTCATTTTTTAAACGCGTAAAATTTGGATTAAAATCACCTTGCAAATAAACTTTTACATAAACAACATCATCTAATTTTTTTAATAGTTTTCTAGATGATTCTGATAATGTATATCGTTTTTCTGAGGTTAAGTCAAATCGTTTAAATAAAAATGCACCTACAAAGTTTATAAGAACAACAATTGCGAGAACAACCAAAAGCATGGCTATATCTCTTCTTTTACGTATCATTTTTTTTTGATTCATATTACCACTTTCTGCTTTCTAAAACGAGTTTTGATAATAAATTAAATAAGGTAATAATGCTCACAAAATATAGCACATCTCGCGTGTCAATTACACCGCGACTCATACTTACATAATGATCATTCATCCCTAGTGCTTTTACAAAGGCATCATATTTGCCAAATACGCCTGAAGAGGCAATGAAATCAAAGCCAACATAAGTAATAAAACAAAGCAATAGGGCCATGATAAAAGCAATTACTTGGTTTTCTGAAATAGCAGAAGCAAATGTGCCAACGGCTACAAAGCCCGCGCCTAAAAACAGCAATCCAACATAAGAACCCCACATGCCTCCAGTGTCGATATTCCCTTTGGGATAACCTAATTGATGTATAGAATAGTAATATATTAAAGTTGGTAATAAGGATACAATCACTAAAACAACTCCAGCAAAATATTTAGCTAACACAATTTGCAATTCTGTTAGAGGGCGAGTTAATAGTAATTCGATGGTGCCTGTTTTCTTTTCTTCCGAAAAACTTCGCATCGTAATAGCAGGAATAAGAAACAAATAAACCCATGGCGCTAATATGAATAATGGATCGATATTAGCAAACCCGTTTTCCAATATATTAGAACCGGCACTTTCTGTTGGAACCAGCCACATAAAAGTTCCAATGCCTGTAATAAAAACACCAATAGCAATATAGCCAATTAATGAACTTAAAAAACTTCGTATTTCTTTAATTAATAAGGTAATCATACAGAAACAAAAATAGCAATAGATTTTAAAATATACTATTATCTTACCTGAACTCGTTTTTTTTTAATGTATTTTAGCATTTTATTATTTATGAAGAACGTTGCTCATTTTATATCAACTTTATTTCATCCATTATTGATGGCTACTTATGGATGTTTAATTGTGTTTTTTGGACTAACTAATTCAATTTATTACGTTTTTACTCCATTAAAATTAAAGTTGGTATTAACCTTAACCGTATTTGCTTTTACTTTTTTACTTCCAGCATTAAATCTTCTAATTTTATATAAATTAAATTACGTATCCTCTTTAAAAATAGAAAACCGTAAAGAGCGAACATTTCCTTTAATTATGACATCTTTATGCTATTTTGGATTGTTTTATATGATTTACGATTTTAATATTTGGCCCGCTATTAAGTTATTTATTTTCGGCGCTGGGTTATGTATTTTATGTGCAGCTATTATTAATGTATGGTGGCAAATTAGTGCGCATATGATTGGAGTTGGAGGCTTAACAGGGGTTTTGATAGCGATTAGTTTTTTTATGCAAATGCCTCTTTTAGCAGTACTTTCTATTTGTTTATTGGTAGCAGGATGTATTGGTTTTGCTCGTTTACAATTAAATGCGCATACACCTAATCAGGTTTATGCTGGTTTTGTATTTGGTTGTTTAGTTCAGTTTTCTTTATTTTTTCTAGCACAAAGTCTTACATTTGTTTAGAAATAACATCACTTATGAATTTAATAACTGGAGCAACAGGATTGGTAGGAGCGCATGTAGCTTTGCAACTATTGCAACAAAATAAATCTGTTGTGGCTATTAAACGACAAGGAAGTGATATTTTAAAAACCAAACAACTGTTTTCCTATTATACTTCTGACGCTGATATTTTATTTAATAAAATTAAATGGGTAGATGCAGACGTATGTGATATCTATTCTTTATTAGATGCACTAGTAGGAATAGAAACTGTATACCATTGTGCTGGATTTGTGTCTTTTAATTCAAAGGATAATAAACAAATACATCGCATTAATTCGGAAGGCACCGCTAATATGGTGAATGCTTGTTTAGAAAAAAATATTAAAGCATTATGTCATGTAAGTTCAATTGCAACCTTACAAAATCCTGATATTACTAAAAACATTGATGAATCTGTTTATTGGAAATCATCACCTAGTGCTAGCGATTATGCTATTAGTAAATATAATGGAGAACGTGAAGTTTGGCGAGGAACCGAAGAGGGGTTAAATGCAGTCATTGTAAATCCGGGCATTATTCTAGGTCCTGGTTTTTGGCATCAGAGTTCTGGTAAATTAATTGAAACATGTTACAATGGAAATCCTTTTTATACAAATGGTTCCAGTGCAACTATTGACGCTAGAGATGTAGCATCTTGTATGATTCAATTAACCGAAAAAAAGGAATTTAGTAAACGTTTTGTTTTGATTGAAAATAATTATTCGTTTAAAGAAATTTTATCACAGGTTCATATCGCTTTAGGAAAAAAAGAACCAAGTATTGAAGCAGGGAAGTTTTTGTTAACATTAGGAAAATGGATAGATAAAATAAGAGCTTTCATTACTAGTAAAGAGCAACTAATAACAAATGAAACGATTAATGCTTGCATAGATAATAATTCTTACAATAATAGCAGGGTCAAAGAAACGCTCAGCTATCAATTTATTTCTTTGCAAAACACAGTTCAGTTTGCATGCGATGCTTATTTAAATGATTTAAAAAATAAATGAAATGCTAAATTTTTTTTATGTGTTTGTTGTGATGCTTGTTACTGTTTTTTTGCTTAGTACATGTAAAACTAGCGAAAAGACAGTTGTTAAGGTAGAACAGAGTATAGAAGTTGTTGAAACAGTTAAAGATTATCCAGCGACTAAAATAATTACTTATTTACCCCCACCAGCTGATTCTATTTCTGAAATATCAATCAATTTGGTTGGCGATTTAATGTGTCATTTACCACAAACTAATAATGCAAAATTGAGTAATGGTGAGTACGATTTTAACCCAAGTTTTGAATACATAAAGCCATATTTGCAAGATGCAGATATAACTATAGGCAATTTAGAAACAACCTTTGCCGGAACCTCTCAACCTTACGCAGGTTATCCAGCATTTAATAGTCCTGATGCGTATTGTACAGCCCTTAAAAACACAGGTTTTGATTTTTTAGTAACTGCTAATAATCATAGTATGGATACCCGTGAAGCTGGATTATTAAGAACAATAGATGTAATCAAAAAACATGGATTAGGTTATGCAGGAACGTATTTGAATCAAAAAGATCACGACTCTATTAGGATTGTAAATGTTAAAGGTGTGAAGTTGGGAATTTTAAATTATACCTATGGCACTAATGGCGCTTACCCAAGTTCAGATCACAAGTATATGTTGAATGTGATTGATTCGGCAGGAATAGTTGATGCTGTTAAAATAGCGAAGAAAAAAGGCGCTGATATTGTTTTAGTATTTTATCATATGGGTTTGGAAAATGTAACAGAACCTACTCAAGCACAAAAAGATGCCGTCAAATTTGCATTAGAAGCAGGTGCTTCATTAGTAATTGGCGCACATCCTCATATGATTGGACCAACTCAAAAATTGCACTCTAAATCTATTAATGATACAGCTTTTGTAGCTTATAGTTTAGGTAATTTTTTGTCGAACCAATATTGGAGATATACAGATGCAGGGGTTATTTTAAAACTGATAGTACAGAAAAACTACACGAAGAAAACATGCTCTTTTAAAGATGCTAATTATCTCCCAACATGGGTTTATAGAGGAGATGGAGCAAAAAAAATGCATATTTTATTTCCAGCTCAATGGGCATCAGATTCTACTAAATTACCTAATTTTATAAATAGTTCTCATCAACAAAAAATGCTAGAAGCCTTTAATGACACTAAGTTAATACTGACAAAATATAATTCAGGTATAAAGTTGAATTCTGTAAAATAATTGATTTTTTAACATTTAAAAAAAAATCGCAAAAAAGTTTTGTATAATAATAGAAAACTGTAACTTAGTATATTATAAACCGAAGATATTTTAGAAAGAAGATTTTATGCATATAGCAATTGCCGGTAATATCGGTTCAGGAAAAACAACATTAACGTCACTATTAGCAAAGCATTATAAATGGACTCCGCATTATGAAGATGCTGATGACAACCCTTATTTGAATGATTTTTACGATGATATGCAACGTTGGTCATTCAATTTACAAGTATATTTCTTGAATTCTCGTTTTGGTCAGGTTCAAGAAATCAGACAAGGCAAACAAAAAGTAGTTCAGGATAGAACTATTTATGAAGATGCTTATATTTTTGCGCCAAATTTGCATGCAATGGGTTTAATGACAACCCGCGATTACGAAAATTATTTTACATTATTTAAATTAATGGATAGTTTAGTAAAAGCACCAGATTTAATTATTTATTTAAGAGCGTCCGTTCCTACTTTGGTAAAACAAATTCAAAAACGTGGCAGAGATTATGAAAATTCTATTCGTTTAGATTATTTAAAAAGACTAAATGAAAGATATGAAGCTTGGATTACAACATATGAGGGTGGTAAATTATTAATTGTTGATATTGATGAGATTAATTTTTCTGAAAGTAAAGAAGATTTGGGAAAAGTAATCAGAATGATTGATGCAGAAGTGAACGGACTATTTAAATAGAATATTTTGAGCGAACATACACATAGCGAAAAAGAGTTTGTTAGGGAGCATTATGAGCACATGCTTAATGAACACCAGCAAAATGAAACCGTTTTGGTTTCTCACTATGGAGAATTGTCTCAAAGTGTTATTTCTAATTTAGAAGGTAATGTTGAAGAAAAAATTACCTCTTTAGATATTGCAAAAGGCCCAATTAAAAAGATTTTCTTTATTAGTGTTGAGACCTTACAAAACATGCTGTTGCATGGTCAAAAAAATAAGGAAGGTGAACAGCATAATTTTTTTATTTTAGTTAAGAATGGCGCTAACCTAAAAGTTATCTCGTCAAATTTAGTAGCTAATACTTCTATCCCAGCATTAGAAAAACAAATCAATACCATCAATTCATTTGATGATGAAAAAGCTTTAAAAGCTTACTATTTAGAGCATTTAGAAAATAATACGATTAGTGATAAAGGTGGTGCCGGCCTTGGTTTTATTACCATTGGCATGAAGAGTGGAAATAAGTTAAAAGTTGATTTCAAAAAAATAAATGAAGAATTCTCTTTATTTACATTAACATCTTCTGTTAATTTAAGCTAGTTTTTTTACTGAATAATTTCCTGCTTGCCCTTCAATTAAATTAATTCCACATTTCTTGTTTTTTTCCAGTAATCCAAATTGATTTTCAATTCCTAAAAATTTCGCCCCATTGTAGGTGGCTGCATTTAACAATATTTCTACTAAAATGTGTGGTTGATGTATTAAGATTGTGTTTATTTCATTGATAATAGAAAGCTCTGAATTACTTGCTAAACTATCAGTTCCAATCGTTAAGGTGCAGTTACTAGATTCTAATAAATTAATATCTGGCAATGTATTTTCGATATATAAATTGGCATTCGAACATAAGCACCAGTATAATTGCTGATGGATTGTTTTTGCTTTTTCAATATCTTCTTTGCTTGTAAAAGTATTATGAACTAATAATGTATTTACTTTTTGATTAAATGAAGAAATAATGGTTTTTAAGCTACTTTTTTTAGTGGCTTTAAAATAATCAATCGAAACCTTTATCGTTTCGTATAATCTCAAATAATCGCCAGATTTAGAATTGAAAAACTCATTCTCTGCCTTACTTTCTTGATTATGAATACTTGTAGATTTATTTAATTGTTGACAATCGTCCGTTATTTTTTTTATTAATTCTAACGAAGCACTATATGGGGCATGAGGCGCTAAAGATGCTGACAATTGTGCTTGTGTGTATTCGGATAATAGTTGTTTTCCGGAATCAAAAACTAAATTAGCGCGTTCTGGATTTAAGGCAATGAGTTCTACAAATGTGTGGTAATATAAATTTGATTCTTGTTTAGTTTTAATAGAATTACTCGTATTACTAATATCTCCAACGGCCACAATACCTTGTGTTTGCATTTCTTTGTCAGCTAAACGCATGGCTTCATGCTGTAATTCTATCGATAATTCATTTCGATGTTTCATGATGGCTAAGCCAAAATCAACAATCCCAGTATATTTTTTAATGATGTTTTTTAAATGGCTTAATTCTAAATGACAATGTGTATTAATGAAGCCTGGTGTAATTATACCCTCAAAATGCTCGATATTGCTAGATTCAACATTTTCTTTAATTGTAATATCTTCTATAAGTCCATTATCATTCAATACTAAGACTGTATTAGCTGGTAAATACTCTTTTCCTGAAAAAATTTTACTGGCACTTATAAAACGCATATCCAAATTTAAGAACTTATTCATCGAAAATGATGTGTCTTTTTCAGTATTTATAGATAACTTTGCGTAATAAGATGTCAACAAAAAAAGATATACGTGCATTAAGCGAAACACAGATAGTAGAAATTCTCAAAGAAAAAGGAGAACCTAAATTTCGTGCGAAACAAATTTATGAGTGGCTTTGGAAAAAAACAGCGCATAATTTTGATGATATGTCTAATTTGTCAAAACCATTGAGAGATTGGTTGAAGGAAACTTTTGCGATTAATGCAGTTGAGATAAGTGATATGCAAGTGAGTAGCGACAAAACTATTAAGTGCGCTATGAAATTATCGGATGGTAATGTTGTAGAAGGTGTATTAATTCCTACTAAAACTCGCATGACAGCTTGTATTTCATCTCAAGTAGGATGTAGCTTAACTTGTAAGTTTTGCGCAACAGGTAAATTAAAGCGCCTACGTAATTTGAATGCGGATGAAATTTATGATCAAGTTGCTTTAGTAAAGAATTTAGCTGAAACAAAATACAATCAAACGCTTACCAATATTGTTTATATGGGCATGGGTGAGCCTTTATTGAATTATGCAGAAATGATTCGTTCGGTAGATAGAATTACATCGCCTGATGGATTAGGAATGAGTCCTTCTCGAATTACGGTTAGTACAGCTGGTATAGCTAAAATGATTATGAAATTAGGTGATGATCAAGTGAAATTTAATTTAGCATTATCTTTACATGCGGCTAATGACGAGAAGCGAAATCATATTATGCCAATTAACGAATCTAATTCATTAGATAATCTAGAAGAAGCTTTAAATTATTTTTATGAAAAAACAGGTTCGCGTGTAACGTTTGAATATATCGTATTTAAAGATTTTAATGATGGTATTCAGGATGCTCGCGAATTAGGAGATTTTTGTAAAAAAACGACTGCAAAAGTAAATATCATCGAATACAATCCTATTGATGATGGCGAATTTAAACAAACAACGCCAGAGCGTTTAGAGGCATTTGTTCGTCATTTAGAAGGTAGGGGAGTGATTGTAAACGTTCGTAGAAGTAGAGGAAAAGATATTGATGCTGCGTGCGGACAGTTAGTAAATAAAAATAAATCAACTGTTCAGGTATTTAAATAAAATTGATGAAACGATTTATACCAACCAAACAATCAATTGTCGAATGGCTTAAAGCTATTGGTATTTCGTTTTTTTGCGTATTAATTATTCGTTCATTTTTCTTCGAAATTTCGCCTGTAAGTTCTCCCTCTATGGAAAAATCTTTACTGACAGGTGATTACATGTTCATTAATAAACTATCATACGGGCCAAGATTATTAAAAACGGTATTTAGTATTCCATTTATCAATCAAAGTTATTATTCGGATATCGTTTCTTTACCTTATATGCGTTTTTTTGGAACGCCTGATGTGGAAATAAATGATGTGGTTGTTTTTAATTATCCTTTAGATGACGAACATCCCGTTGATCATAGAACTTATTTTGTAAAACGTTGTGTGGCTTTACCAGGTGATAGTTTTAAAATAGTAGACGGATTAGTGTATATAAATAATAAATTGATAGATAATGAAGATAATCTACAGTTTAATTATCATTTGAAATCCGAAAAGTTTTTAGATTCTGTTTTTACTAAACAATATAATTTAATAGAAGGTGGTAAAATATCAGATAACAACGACTATTCATTTACTTTAACTAAAGCACTTTCAGACACTTTGAAAAGTAAAATTTATATTACAGAAATTGAAAGAAATCATGAAAAGAAAGATATGTGGGATGAGTTTGTATTCCCATTTAATGAGCATTATAAATGGAATGTAGATAATTATGGTTCTTTAAAAATTCCATCTAAAGGAGATACCGTTAAATTAGATTCGTTGAACTTGTGTATTTTTGAACGAATTATTTCCGCTTACGAAGGAAATACATTAGATATGAAAAGCGATAGTATTTTTATTAATGGCGAATACAAAACAACTTACGTGATTAAACAGAATTACTATTTTATGATGGGAGATAATCGACATAACTCTCAAGATAGTCGACATTGGGGATTTGTGCCCGAAGATCATATTATTGGTAAAGCAACTCGTATCATGTTTTCTAATGATAAACTATACAACACAGGTATTCGTTGGAGTAGAGCATTTCAATCCATCAAATAAAATGAATACTGTTTTATTATCAACCGCTTACTTACCTAATATCTACTACTTGTCTCAGGTATTGAATCATAATGTGGTTGTTATAGAAAAATACGAGCATTTTGTAAAACAAACATATCGTAATCGTTGCGAGATATTAACGAGTAATGGAAAACTAAGTTTGAGTATTCCTTTAGTTAAGCAGGCTGATAAAGAGTTAATTTCAAACAAAAAAATATCCTATGCCGAAGATTGGCAAAAACAACATTGGCGAGCAATAACAAGTGCTTATAAAAATTCACCTTATTTCGAATTTTTTGAAGATGAATTCAAGCCTTTTTACGAAAATAAATATGAGTTATTGCTTGATTTCAATACACAATTGCTTCAAACAATACTGCACATTTTAAGAGTTAAAAAGCAAATTGAATTTACTTCACAATTTGATTTAAGTCCTAGTAATTGTTTAGATTTGAGAATTCTGTCAGACTTAAATAACTCTGTTAATTTAAATGCAAAGCCATACTATCAAGTGTTTGCAGACAAGCAAGGATTTGCGCCAAACTTAAGTTGTTTAGATGCCCTATTTAGCATTGGACTAGAGACTAAGACTCTTTAAAATTAATGCCACTATAAAAATATACGCATTATCTCTTTTCATCACAAAAACAACTTTAAGAGCTATCTTATAAATTGAATTTATATTTAGTGAAGATTCGTAGAAATTAAACTAATAAACTCTTTTCTGGTGGTATCTTTTAAAAATTCGCCTGTAAAAGCAGAAGTGGTTGTAGCACTATTTTGTTTTTGTATACCTCGCATTTGCATACATAAATGCGAACATTCAATAACAACGGCAACACCGTGTGGGTTTAAAGTATCTTGAATACAATCTCTAATTTCATTGGTTAAACGTTCTTGCACTTGTAATCTTCTTGCAAAAGCATCAACTACTCTTGGTAATTTACTCAATCCTACGATGTGCCCATTTGGGATGTAGGCAATATGTGCCTTTCCAAAAAATGGCAATAAATGATGCTCGCATAAACTATACACTTCAATATCTTTTACAATAACCATTTGGCTGTAATCTTCTTTAAACATAGCCGAACGTAAAATTTCTGCTGGATTTAAATCATAACCTTGAGTTAGAAACTGCATTGCTTTTGCAGCACGCACAGGAGTTTTTAGTAAACCTTCTCGTGCTGGATTTTCTCCAACGTCATCTAATATGTTTTTATACATATCAGAGATAGAGTCAACTAATTTATCATTGTATTGATCTATTTTTTTATAGCCCGTTATATCGTGTTCAAATTCTTCGTTTAGCATAATTTTAATTTTCTATAGTAACAATAAGAATCAATAAAAGTTTATTCTCCGAAATATTCAACGTAGTTACTATCGGTTTCAAATAATTTAATGCAGTGTAATGCTGCTCCCATTTCTTTAATTTTTGGAGCTAAAATATCCCAAATAAATATGGCTACGTTTTCTGTCGAAGGCATTATTGGCATTCCTTTTACGTCCATATTTAAGTTTTTGTGGTCTAAAATTTCGGTAACGTCTGTTCTAATAACCGTACTTAAATCTTTTAAATTCACAACAAAACCAGTATCTGGATTAATTTCACCCTTTACGGTTACGTATAAATCATAGTTGTGTCCATGCCAATTTTTATTAGCACATTTGCCAAAAGTGGCGTTGTTTTGTTCTTCACTCCAAGCCGGATTAAATAATTTGTGTGCGGCGTTAAAATGTTCTTTGCGGGTAATATAAATCATAGTAAATTAACGGTTGTAAAAATACTAATTATAAATGAAGATTCTAATCGTATCAGCTACACAATTTGAGGTAAAACCATTATTGGATTTTCTAGGCATTGCAATACCTACAATAGGCATGAATAATGCCAATATCGATTTTGAAAATAAAGATATTCAAGTGTTAATTACTGGTATTGGCATTGTAAATACTGCTTTTATGTTGGGAAGATATTCTCTTAATCATTATGATTTAGTTGTCAATGTGGGTGTTTGCGGAGCATTTGATAGAAAATTGGAATTAGGCACAGTAGTTCATGTAACGGAAGATATATTAAGTGAAATGGGCGCAGAAGATGGAGAAGAATTTTTAACTTATGATCAATTAAATTTACCAGGAGAACACGTGTTTTCTGAAAACTACACTATTACTAACACATTTATTGATTCGTTAAAAAAAGTAAAAGGCATTACTGTTAATACCGTTCATGGTAATGAGTTAAGTATTGAAAAAGTAGAACAATTATATCATCCAGATGTAGAAAGTATGGAAGGCGCTGCTTTTTTTGCTGCTTCACAAAATTCAGGTAAAAATATTGAACATATTATGTTTGAGAATAAACATACTTCTATTTCTGTCCCATCTTCTGATAATTTTATTCAAATAAGAGCTATTTCAAATTATGTAGAAAAACGAGATAAAAGCAAATGGCAAATGCCTTTGGCGATTAAAAATTTGAATGATTTTTTGATTAATTTTATCAACTCAAAATAATTTATTCGATGAACTTCTCCCTCGGTTTTTCTCCTTGCCCTAACGATTGTTTTATTTTTGATGCGCTTGTGCATAAAAAAATAGATACTCAAGGTATTGATTTTTCAGTCATAATGGAAGATGTGGAAGCATTAAACAATAGAGCGTTTAAGCAAGACTTAGATATTACTAAATTAAGTTATCATGCGTTTATTTATTTAACTCATCAGTATGCGTTGCTAAACAGTGGAAGCGCATTAGGTTTTAATTGTGGTCCATTATTAGTTAAGGATTCTAAAAATGACGTAAAGGATATTAATACGGCGAGTATTGCTATTCCTGGTAAATACACGACTGCTAATTTTTTATTGTCACTGGCATTTCCTAATGCAAAAAATAAAAAAGAATTTTTATTTAGTGATATCGAAGGAGCAGTATTATCTCATCAAATAGATGCAGGTTTATTAATACACGAAAATAGATTTACCTACGAACAAAAAGGATTAGAAAAGATTATTGACTTAGGTGAATTTTGGGATAGCCTAATTCATGCACCAATTCCTTTAGGTGGAATTGTTGTTAAACGAAGTATAGATCCTAAAATTCAAAAAACAATTGATAGTTTAATTAAGCAAAGTGTGGAGTTTGCTTTTGCTAATCCCGAAAGTTGTATGGATTTTGTGAAACAACATGCTCAAGAAATGAGCGAAGAGGTGATGAAAAAACACATTGCTTTATATGTTAATAGTTTCTCAATTGATTTAGGATATGTAGGTAAAAATGCTATTCAACTATTGTTTGATAAAGCTATTGAAACTAAGTTGATTGAGGTGGCAGCCCCTCAAATTTTTGTAAGTTAATTCCGTTCATCAATTGAATCGCACAATTCATGTAAAAACTATATATTACTTCATAAAATCCTTTTATATTTATAAAAAATAGATTTATGCAAAAAATAGTTTTAATAGCATCTACCTTTTTATGTATTGGAAATGCTATATCTCAAACCTTAACACCTGGTATTAATTTATCATATATTGATTCTACCGTAAATCCAAGAAATGATATCTATAAATTTGCTAATGGAAAGTGGTTAAATACTCAAAAAATCCCAGATAGCGATGGTAGTTGGGGAAGTTTTAATGAAATTAACGAACGAAATGTAGCTAATTTAAAAGCATTAATGACCTATGTGTCAAACGATGTTAAGGCTTTGTCGGGAACTAATAATCAGAAATTACGCGATTTTTATTTAACAGCAATTGATTCTGCGAAAGCTGATAAAGAGGGTGTTAAACCTATTAGTGCAGATTTGGCATCCATTGATGCTATTAAAACAAAAGATGATTTATTTAAAATTACAGCTCTTTTAAATAAGAAAAATGTGGGTGGAATGATAGGTTTCTATGTATACTCAGATTTCAAAAACAGTAACGCTAATACGTGTTATCTCGCTCAAACAGGAATGGGTTTGCCTGATAAAGATTTTTATTTTGAACCTCAGTACGAATCTGTGAAAAAAGAATATGTTGAGCATATCGCTCGTATGTTTGAATGTTTGGGCAATTATCCTGAATCGGCCAAAGCAAATGCAGAAACGATTATTAAAATAGAAACAGAATTAGCTAAGAATTCTCAAAACGCTGTTGAACAAAGAGATCCTCAAAAACAATATAATCCTTTTACAAAAGCTGAGTTAATGAAGTTAACTTCAAATGTTAATTGGGATATTTATTTTACAGCTATTGGTATTAAAACTCCAGATAACATTGTTTTAAATCAACCTAAATTTTATGAAGGATTAAATACAATTATTAATTCCGTTTCTATTGCAGATTGGAAAGTGTTTTTGAAATGGAATTTGATTCAAGCATCTGCGCCATATTTATCTAGTAAATTTGCGAATGAAAGTTTTAAGTTTAATGGAACGGTATTAGCAGGTAAGAAAGAAATGAAGCCACGTTATAAGCGTGTTCAAGGAGCAACGGATGAAGCTCTAGGTGAAGCTCTAGGTAAATTATACGTTGACAAATATTTTGATGATAAATCAAAAAAACGCGTGAATGAAATGGTTGATAATTTAATTGCAGCTTACAGAGTTCGCATTGAGTCTCGTGATTGGATGAGTAAAGAAACGAAAGCACAAGCGCAATTAAAGTTAGATAAAGTCATTAAAAAATTAGGTTTCCCTGATAAATGGATTGATTATTCTGCTTTAACTATTACAAAGGAATCTTATTGGAAAAATGTATCTACTGCCCGTGAATTTCAATATAAAAGAATGTTAGATAAAATTGGTAAACCAGTTGATAGAATGGAGTGGGGGATGACGCCACCAACTGTTAACGCTTATTATAATCCAACTTCTAATGAAATTGCTTTTCCTGCGGGAATCATGCAAGTGCCATTCTTTGATGTGAATGCAGATGACGCCTTTAATTATGGTGTGATGGGTTCAATCATTGGTCATGAATTAACTCATGGATTTGATGATCAAGGTTCGCAATTTGATGCAGATGGAAACTTAAAAATGTGGTGGACTGAATCTGATTACAAAAATTTTACTGACAAAACTAAATTAATTATAGAACAGTTTGATGCATTTGTAGCTATTGATACACTTCATGTAAATGGTGAATTAACTCAAGGCGAAAACATTGCCGATTTAGGTGGATTAACTATGGCTTACTATGCATATCAAAAATCACTAAATGGTAAAAAATCGCCAGTGATGGCAGGATTTACAGGAGAACAACGTTTCTTCATAGCTTGGGTGCAAGGTTGGAAATCATTAATGCGCGATGCGTCGTTAAAACAAATGATTGCAACTAATCCCCACTCTCCTGGTAATTTTAGAGCAGTTGGTCCTTTAAGTAATATGCAGGAGTTTTACGATGCTTTTGGCGTGAAAGAAGGTGATGGAATGTATCGCCCAGCTGCTAAACGCGTAAATATTTGGTAAGCTTGTAAAATTATTTTTAAATAAAAAAAGGGAGATTTTTTCTCCCTTTTTTTATTGGATTTGATTCTTAAGAAATCTGAATTTCTCGAGATAAATTAATTTGAGTGTTGGATTTTTTCGGAATCGAAACATTCAAAATTCCATTTTCGTATTTCGCATTAATAGCTTCTGTATCCACTAAATCCTCTGCTAAAACAAATGATCTACTAAACGATTGATAACTAAATTCTCTTCTTGAATAGCGCTCTTTTTCGTTTGTTTCTTCTACTTTGTTTTCGTGTTTTGCAGAGATAGTAATGCTGCCATCTTTTAATTCGATTTTGAAATCTTTTTTATCCATTCCAGGCACAGCTAAATCTAATTCAAATGATTTGTCTCTTTCTTTAATGTTTACCGCTGGGGTGTTAAACATCCTGTTTTGCTTTTCAAAAAAGTTTTTTGAAAATGCATCATCAAATAATAATGGGAAATCAGTAAATAATCTGTTTCTGTCGTTGTTTGTTTTTGTTAATGAGAACATGGCTTCCTCCTATTTTTTATGGTTATTGTTTAATTTATTAAATGATTGCAATCATACTACAAAAACGACAAGCTATGTGCCAATGGGTTTTTGAAGAATTTTTGACATTTTTATAGGGATTTAAACTGAAATTTTTTCCGAAATTCCTTCTTTTTTATGTCGTTTTTTCAGAGCTACTAACCCGCTTTCGTTAATAAGTTTGGTTTATTTGTATAACACTAGGGCTCATTATAAATAAATTTAATCTGTTACAATATCAATAGATTAATTTGCAATGAGCGACATACAACATTTTTTTAAGCCAATTGAGTTAGAGCAAGAGGCTTATTCTGAAAATCAAATAGGAAAAACAATTGGAGCATATACAATGAATTCAGATTTCCCTGAATTAAAAGATATTGATATGGCTATTGTAGGCGTATGTGAAGACAGACGTGCTTATAAAAATATAGGTTGTGCGGCTGCTCCTAATAAAGTAAGAGACTATTTTTATTCGTTATATCCCGGAAGTTTTCGCCCTCGTATTGTGGATTTGGGTAATATTCAACCAGGACATGATGTTGAAGATACTTACTATGCGGTAAAATCCACCGTAGATTATTTAATTCGAAATAATGTGATTCCAATTATTATCGGTGGAAGTCAAGATTTAACTTATGCTCAGTTTTTAGGTTACGAAAAGTTAGAACAAACCATTAATGTTGTAGCTATCGATTCTGTGTTTGATTTAGGGAATCCTGATGAAGACACTACTAATACTGCTTATCTAGGAAAAATCATTTTACATCAACCAAACTATTTATTTAATTATAGCAATATTGGTTATCAAACTTATTTAGTAGATCAAACAAGTTTAAGTATGATGAATCGTTTGTATTTTGATACGTATCGTTTAGGTCAAGTGCGTGATGCGATTGAAGAATCAGAACCAATTATTCGCCATGCTGATATGTTAAGTTTTGATATTACAGCCATCAAGCACAGCGATGCTCCTGCTAACCCAAATGCATCTCCAAATGGATTTTACTCTGAAGAAGCTTGCCAAATGATGCGCTACGCTGGAATGAATGACAAATTATCTTCTATTGGTTTATATGAAATTAATCCAGAGTATGATACGCATGGAAAGACATCTAATTTAGCAGCTCAAATGATATGGTGTTTTATGGATGGTTTTTATAATCGTAAAAATGATTTCCCTTCTCGCACAAGTCCTGATTATTTAAAATTTCACGTGGTATTACAAGATGAAAAATATGAAATCAATTTTTTTAAGAGCAAAAAAAGTGACCGTTGGTGGATGGAAATCCCTTATCCTCCAACAAAAGGATTAAAGTTCGAGCGTCATACATTGCTACCTTGTTCTTATAAAGATTACGAAATGGCTGTGAATAATGAAATTCCAGATCGCTGGTGGCAAACTTACCAGAAATTAGCTTAAATAAAAAACTCTGTAAATTTTTACAGAGTTTTTTATTATTGAATTAAATTGTAGTTATAATTTAATAAATTGCTTAACTATTTTATTTCCATTTTCTGTTGTGATAGATATGAAATAAGCACTTTTTGCTAAATCACTAATATTAATATCTACTTTCGAGATGCTATTGATGGAGGATTGCTTGATAACATTTCCGAGCACAGATGTAATTTCGTAATGTTTAATTTTTGTTGGGCATGAAATAGTAATTGTATTTTGAGCTGGATTTGGATAGATCGATGTTAGCTCGTATACTTTATTTTTAATTCCAGTAATTTCGTTTGATTTAAACACAATTGATTTTGTTGCATTACCAATAGGTACATTATACCCACTTTTAGTAATGGCTTTTATGTTACTAATCGAAAAATTAAAGATGGAGTCATTCGTAATAAACTGATTTGCTTTTAAATTTAGAGTAAATAAATTTCCGTAAAAATTTGTTTTATTTTGTTGGTCCGTTTTTACAGCTACCATATCAATAGCATTATTTAAGGGTTGAGCAAGTTTTATCAGATTAGTTCCGTAGGTGCCTAAAACACTGCTGTTACAAGATTGATTTGTGTAGAGTGGGTCAATTAAATTTGTAGGATAATTTAAACTAAATCCTATACCGTATAAACTATCAACTAAAGTAGTTTGGCTACCGATGTTAAATGATAAACTTAAATTTTGGCCATAAGCAACACTGTCAATAGTTGATGTTATTGTAATACTGTTTTGTAAAGCAGTATTTAAAGCTACAAGTTGTGTTACATTGTTTTTATATTGATGAGTCATTCCGTAATTTTGATTTACAGCTATTGTATCAAGTCCATTAATAGTTCCATCTCCATTACAATCAGCATGTTTACTATTTACAAGGTATAAACTATTCGTACTCCAATCGGTTGAAGGAAAAGCACTAAAAGAATTATCAATAGTAGCTCTGGGAATTCCTGTTGTATTATAGCCTGCTCCTATGTAAAACAAATCTGCAAAATTTACAGTTAAGTCAGAGTTTGCATCACCTGGCCATGTATTTTGAACAGCTGGACCTGATGAATAACAATCAAAATCGATGTATATGTGGCCACCGTGAGCACCTTGTGAAATAACGCAATCTGCTGCAATAAACTGAGCCGTAACGGTTTGGCCGATGTACGCAGAAAGATCTACACTTACAGGAGTCCATGGTTTGTAAAAATAATTATCTACTGTCGAAAAACCTGCATTTGCTCCACTTGTGTTGGATGTAACTTGTAAAAATGTACCCGGTATCGTATCATTATTTGAGTCGAAGAAAAATATTTTAAAATATGGTTGTTCACTAATAGTATGTGGAGAATTTTCTAAAAAAGCAAAATATGAAAAATTGACAAAAGTATTAGAAGTTGTAATTGGAATTATTTTTTCAAGTATACCTACATTTCCTCCATAACCCACATGATTTACTCTAGCAATATGTGAACTGCTACTGTATGGTGATTTTACAGTTACTGTTGAAGTAGAATAAGCTTCGAATGAATTTATAGAATCTATAACAGAGTTAAATGAATTCAATACGTTAATTCCTGTTACAGTTGCTGTAGTGTCTGTAATTACATTTGAAGGACTTTGTAAAGAATTCTGATTTTCACCTTTATAAACAAACCATCCGTTATAGTTGCCATCATCTAAATCTAAGTTATTACACGAAGTACTAGCTGTTTTAGCAGCTTGTTGCTGTTGTTTTAATAAGGTTGTGTATGAACCAAAATACGGCTGATTTTCAATATGCATGTTTGCACTTTTTTTAATAAATGATCCACTTTTATTAATTTTTTGGCCATAAATAGTGCTACTAAGTAAAAATACGGTTAATATGAATAGATTTTTTTTCATGCAATAAATTTTAATTATTCTAAGATATAAATTTTTTGTTAAAAATCAAGTGTTTTGAAACTAAATTATTAAACACTTTCTTTTTTGTTTCCCTTTATAAAACGTACTTTTACTTTGTAAATTTTAAAAATAATGAATGTTCACTCACTTTTAAAACGTGCTCAAAATCTTGAATTTTTATCAATTGAAGAAGGCATCTTTTTATACGAAAATGCTACTACATCTGAGTTGATGTTTGTGGCTAACGAAATCAGAAATATCAAAAAAAATAATTCCAATAAAGTTACTTGGCAAATTGACCGTAATTTGAATACAACTAATGTCTGTATTGCTAATTGTAAGTTTTGTAATTTTTATAGAATACCCGGTCATGCAGAAGCTTATATCACAGATATAGAAACTTATAAAAAGAAGATTGAAGAAACCATAAAATATGGTGGAGATCAGTTGTTATTACAAGGCGGTCATCATCCAGATTTAGGATTAAGTTTTTATGTGAATTTATTTAAGGAACTAAAATCTTTATATCCTGCAATCAAATTACATTCATTAGGGCCGCCAGAAATTGCTCATATTACTAAATTAGAAAAGTCAACACATACCGAAGTTTTAAAAGCTTTGGTAGAAGCGGGCTTAGATAGCTTACCTGGTGCTGGTGCAGAAATTTTAAATGATCGTGTTCGTCGTTTAATTTCCAAAGGAAAATGCACAGGCCGCGAATGGTTAGACGTCATGCGCGCTTGTCACCAATTAAATATTACGACATCGGCAACCATGATGTTTGGTCATGTAGAAACTATTTATGAGCGTTTTGAACACTTAGTTTGGTTACGTGAAGTGCAATCAGAAAAACCGGCTCATGCCAAAGGTTTTTTAGCTTTTATTCCATGGCCTTTTCAGGATGATGGCACTTTATTAAAACGCGTAAAAGGTATTTCTAATAATGTGAGTGCTGATGAGTACATTCGAATGCTAGCACTAAGTCGCATTATGTTGCCTAACATTGAAAATATTCAAGCAAGTTGGTTAACCGTTGGAAAACAAACTGCCCAAATTTGTTTACATGGTGGTGCCAATGATTTTGGAAGTATTATGATTGAAGAAAATGTGGTAAGTGCTGCAGGAGCGCCTCATCGTTTTACATATAAAACCATTCAGGATGCGATTAAAGAAGCAGGTTTTGAACCTCAGTTAAGAAATCAGCAATATGGCGAAAGAGAATTGCCAAAAGATATTATGGAACAAGTTGTAAATTATTAAGAGTATATAATGAATGTAGTTATAACAGGTGCAAGCAGAGGAATTGGTTTTGAATTAGTAAAGCAATTTTTAAATGCAGGACATACTGTGTTTTGTTTGACTAGAAATTTAGAACCTTTAAAATATATAGTTCATGAAAATCTTAAATCTATTTCAACAGATTTAAGTTCTCAAGTTAGTATGAACTCTGCCATTGCTTTTATTAAAAAAGAAGTTTCTCATATTGATTGTATTATTAATAATGCAGGTTCATTAGTGAATAAACCGTATGATGCGATTGCGTATGATGAATTACAAAAAGTGTATCAAGTCAATGTTTTTGCTCCCTATTATTTAACACAGCAACTATTATCAGTTTTAGGTAAAGAGCAAAAATCACATGTGGTTAACATTAGTAGCATGGGTGGTTTTCAAGGAAGCGCAAAATTTGCTGGATTATCTGCCTATAGTTCTTCGAAGGCTGCCATTGCTGGATTAACAGAATGTTTAGCAGAAGAATTAAAAGAAAAAAATATTTCAGTAAATTGTTTAGCTATTGGTGCTGTTCAAACAGAAATGTTAGCTGAGGCTTTTCCTGGTTATCAAGCTCCTTTATCTCCAATTCAAATGGCTGCATATATTTTTGATTTTGCCATAAAGGGGCATTTATATTATAATGGGAAAATATTACCTGTTTCCTCAAGCACACCGTAGGTTATGAGAGTTTTGTATTTGTTTTTTTTATTTATACTTTTTTTTCCTTCTTTTTCGCAGGATAAAAAGGTTAGAATTAAATTAATTCAATATTTGCCTTACTGTGGAGGTGTCAAACCACAACAAAATCTAAAGAACACGCCTAATAAATCAGTTGTTTACGCTTATAAAAAATTGATAGTTTTTAATGATCAAGGCATTATTGATACAGTTACCACAGATAAATCCGGGTATTTAAAAGTAAGTTGGGCTTATGGAACATATAAACTATTTGAACCTTGGAAATATTATAAGACATTACCTAAAGAACAGGATGAAAATAATATAGACATGACCTGTTTGATAGAAGAATGGAGTAAAGAAGATTTAAAAATTGTCGTTTCAAAAAAAACAACGACAGTTGCTAATAATATTATCTTGCTAAAATGTCCTTATCAATTTTCTTGTTTAATTAAAAAAAATAAGCCGCAATAAGAATGAGATTACTTTTATTTATAATTAGTTGTTTTGTATTTAAAACGGTTCTTTCTCAAGAATTAACGCAAACTATTAGAGGGATTGTTTTGGATAAACAAACTCAAAGCCCTTTACCAGGTGCAGTTGTAAGTATACTTAATGCTGAGCCCATGAAAGTTACAACAACTGATGAAAATGGGAAATTTCGTTTTGATAATATTTTACTAGGACGAAAACAACTAAAAATTTCATTAATCTCTTACAAAGAAAAATCTCAAACTGTTGTTTTAACTACAGGAAAAGAAACGGTTTTAAATATTGAATTAGAAGAGAGTGCCGTGCAAGGACAAGAAGTTGTCATATCTGCAGAGATTGATAAAACAAAATCAAATAATAAAATGGCAACTGTTAGCTCCCGTATTTTTAGTACGGAAGAAGCAAATCGTTATGCTGGTAGTAGAGGTGACCCTGCTCGAATGGCGGCAAATTTTGCTGGTGTAAGTGGGGCAAACGATAGTCGTAATGATATTATTGTAAGAGGTAATTCTCCTTTAGGAATCTTATGGCGTTTAAATGGATTAGATATTCCCAATCCGAGTCACTTCGGTAGTATGGGGTCTTCAGGTGGACCTATTAGTATTTTAAATAATAATACGTTAGACAATTCTGATTTTATGACGGGAGCTTTTCCAGCAGATTATGGAAATGCAACAGCAGGTGTGTTTGATTTAAAAATGCGTTCGGGTAATAATGAAAAATATGAATTCTTAGGAATGGTTGGTTTTAATGGTTTTGAATTAGGTGCTGAAGGGCCATTTAGCAAGAAAAAGAAAAATGCTTCTTTTATGGTTAATTATAGATATTCAACACTTTCTGTTTTTAAATATATTGGTTTGGATTTTGGAACAGGAAGCGCCGTTCCGCAATATCAAGATGTGACTTTTAAAATTGATTTGCCATCTAAAAAATTAGGTAAGTTTTCTATTTGGGGAATTGGTGGTTTAAGTTATGCTGAGTTATTGCAAAGTCAGCAATCAAAAGATAATAATTTATACGGTTATAGTGGACGAAATATGTTGTTTAGGTCAAACGTTGGCGCTGGCGGAGTTTCACATACCTATTTACTTAATAGTAGTTCTTATATTAAAACAAATATTGGAGTTTCAGGCCAATACAACTACATTTTAGCCGACAGAGTTGACACTAGTACTACACCTGAAACTATTAGACCGGAATATCGAAATACATCATATACAACTCGTAGTTCGATTAATATTACATATAATAAAAAATTCAACTCTCGTAATTTCTTAAATGCAGGTGTGTATGCTGATTTGTATAATACAACCTTTGTTGATAGTATTGATAGTTATGGAACTGGATTTGTGACTTTAAGAAATTATAAAGGACAAACATCTTTAACTCGTGGTTTTATTCAATTGAAGCATAATTTTAGTGAAAAATTTTATGCCAACATCGGTTTTACTTATCAGTATTTGTTGTTAAACGGATCGCAATCACCTGAACCACGCTTAGGTTTGAAATATGAAATCAATAAAAAACAATCTCTAAGTTTTGGTGCTGGAATACATAGTCAGGTTCAGCCTTTGTATGTGTATTTTGCTACTGCCAATTTAGGTAACGGACAAGTAAAAGAAACGAATCGTCATTTAGATTTTACAAAAGCTGCGCATGCTGTATTGGCTTATGACGTTAATTTATTTAATAGTGTGCGAATTAAAACAGAATTGTATTATCAATATTTATATCGAGTGCCAGTTAAAACGCGAAAAGATTATTTTAGTACGGCTAATTTAGGTGCTGATTTTAATAGCCCTAATGTAGATAGTTTAGTTAATAATGGAACTGGTGAAAATTTTGGTATTGAATTAACCTTAGAAAAGTTTTATAGTAAAGGCTATTACTTTTTAGTAACCGCTTCTTTATTTGAAAGTAAATATACAGGCAGTGATGGTGTTTACAGGAATACCGCTTTTAATGGAAATTATGTGTTTAACGCCTTAGCGGGAAAAGAATTTAAAATAAAAGAAAAACATATTTTAGCATTAGATCTAAAATGCACCTATGCGGGAGGAAAACGCTATGTGCCAATTGACATTCCTGCTTCTATTGCTTATCAAGATGAAGTACGAGATGGCTCACAAGCCTTTAATCCTCAATACGATCCTTATTTTAGAATTGATGTAAAACCTTCCTATAAATTAAATACCAAGCGTTTTACACATGAAATAAGTGTTGATATTCAAAATGTAACTAAACACAATAATATTTTTCAGCAACAATACGATTTAAATACTCAAACCATCAAAACGGATTATCAGTTGAAATTTTTTGTGATTCCTCAATATCGTTTAACGTTTTAAAAAGTGGTATTAAATTTTATTTCTAAATTCGTTATACATTATCTTTTATAAAATTTTGAATAAGCTTTATAAATATACCTTTTTCAAATTTTTGCTAGTTCTGATATTTTTTGTTCAGTCTTATGTTGCCTTTTCCCAAACACCTTATTATTATAAAATAAATGAGGAAAATGGATTGCCTTCTAGTGAAGTATATCAAATTATTCAAGATGATTTTGGGTATATGTGGATAGGTTGTGATGCAGGATTATATAGATATGACGGCATTCGATTTAAATCATTTAGTTCTAAAAAACAAAACAGTAAAAGCATTTCGGGCTTAAAGATTGATAAGGATAAAAATTTGTGGTGTCAAAATTTTTCAGGACAAATATTTAGAGTATCTGAAGACTCATTGACTTTGGTAATTGATGCTTCAAATAAAATATCATCCTATTCACAATACACGATTGATAAAGAACAACATATTTGGATAGCTAATAATAAGTATATCGAAGAGTTTGATTTTAATGGCAAGTTACTTGCATCTTTTAGTAAAACAAGTATTACAAAAGATACCATAATTTGGCAAGAGATAAAAGTAAATTTAAAAGGGCAAATTTTTGCGAGTTCTCAAAATAATGGTTTTGCTTTAATATCGAAAAGTAATGGGAGAATTGAAGTTAGTTTTTTAGATAATGTTGAGACACTCAATCAACGAACTTCCTTCGAAATTTATAACAATGATTTACTTGCTTTAATCGAAGTAAATCCAAAGAGAGAATATATTATTTCTATCATTAAACAGAACGGAGTAACTTCTAAGAATAGTTTTTTGCCGTTTACGCAAGATGGGTTAATTTATAAATTTTATAAAGATAATTTAAATCGACATTGGCTATGCACATCTTCCGGTATTGTCATGTTAAATCCTAATTTTGAATTAGAAAAGGATAGTAAATTTTTATTTAAAAATGATAAAATATCAAACATTTTTCATGACAGAGAAGGTAACTTATGGGTAAGCAGTCTACAAAATGGGATTTATGTAATACCTAATTACGATTTGAGTTTGTATGACGAGCAGAATTCACAACTGTTAGATCATAATATTACAGCCTTATTAAAAACGAATAAAAATGAACTTTTAGTAGGAACCTACACAGGGTCAGTTTATAAATTAGACCCTTCAAATAATTTTGAATTGTTTCCACAACAAACTGAGATTGCCTATCGAACGGTAAAAAAAATGCAAGAACATGAAAATGGAATTTATGTGGCACATGGTACTTTATCTTATTATGAAAATCAAAAAGAAAAATTATTTAAAGCATATAACTATAGAGATTTTTGTTGGATAGGTGATACGTTGTTTTATGTTAACTATAGTATGTTTGCTTGCTTACCTAATTTCCATAAAATAGCTAGCAATGATTATGGACGTCGTTTTATTACTTTGCATAATAGAGGTTGCCGCGCTTTAACACTTGATAAAAAAAACAGAACTATTTATTTTGCGTCTATAGATGGATTGTTTAAATACACTAACGGAATAATTTCGGAAGTAATACCAAAGTGAATAAATAATTAGTCCAATATTTGCATATTGGCTTTTTTTATACTACTTTTGGACTAAATATTAAATCATTATGTCAGCGCCAAAATTAATACATGTAA
>JBIICN010000024.1:0-56031 GCA_044238845.1 Bacteroidia bacterium | reverse complement strand
TGCGTCTATAGATGGATTGTTTAAATACACTAACGGAATAATTTCGGAAGTAAAAGCTAATGGTAGATCTATATATGCAAATAAATTATTTTTTAGTGATGATAAATTGTGGATTGGTTCGGTAAATGATGGTGTATATGTGTTTAAAAACGAGAAGGAGGTTGCTCATTATTTTAATGATTATTTATTGAATGGCAATGCTGTAAAAAGTTTTAAGATTTCTGAGAGCTATCTATATGTAGCTACCGAAGCGGGATTAACTAGAATTAATTATAAAACTAATACTTCTGAGCTTTTTGATTATACAGATGGTGTTTTTTCAAAAGAAATTAATGATATTGAATGTTGGAATGGTGAGGTGTTTTTAGCTACTAATAAAGGATTACTTAAATTGCCTAATAAATCACTTAAAAATAAAATCTATCCAAATATTGAATTAACATTACTGGAAATTAATCAGACTCCTGTTAGTTTAAAAAATAAAGATTTTGATTTAGAATACAATAAAAATAATATCAGCATTTTCTTTAACACCTCGTGTTTAAAAGCAAGAGGAAGTTTTAAATATAAATATAGATTGTTAGGTTTAGATACCAATTGGAAATTTGTATCAGCATTAAATAATCAGGTGCAATACGCATCCTTACCAAGCGGCAAATTTATATTTGAAGTAAAAGCAGTAAATGAAGATGGTGTAGAAAGTTTAAATACGGAACGCTTGAAGTTTTTAATACATGCGCCTATATGGCAGCGTTGGTGGTTTTATCTATTAATGTTTTTAGTGGGCTCTTCGGGTGTGGCTATTTTGTTTATGATAAGAATTCGTTTTATTACTCGCAGAGCTGAATTGCGAAATAAAGTAACTGCTTCTCAATTAACTGCTTTAAAATCTCAAATGAATCCCCATTTCTTATTTAACATATTAAATTCACTACAAGATTTAATTTTAAAGCATGATATTAAAAATTCCAATTACTATTTAAATAAATTTAGTTTAATGATGCGTAAAGTGTTAGATGTATCAGGTCAGGACGAGATTCCTTTAACTACTGAAATTGAAATGTTAGACACCTATTTAGAATTAGAAAAATTGAGATTTGGAGATGATTTTAATTACTCTATAAAATTAGACGAGAAAATAGATGCTGATAATCTCAGATTGCCACCAATGATTATTCAACCTTTTATTGAAAATGCATTAAAACATGGGTTACTTCATAAAAAAGGACTAAAATCATTGATTATTGATTTTAAAATAGAAAATATGGTTTTGTTATGCGTAATTACAGATAACGGAGTAGGCCGTAAAAAATCAGAAGAAATTAAAGCTCGACATGGAAGAAGCCACCAGTCATTTGCAACTAAAGCAACCGAAAAACGTATTGAGTTATTAAATTCCTACGGAACCAGTAACTTTAGTTTTGAAATTATAGATAATAGTATTGATGGAAAGTCATCTGGCACTACAGTTATAATTTCGATCCCTTATGTCATTTCATAAACTCATCAAGTTGTTTCATAAAACGAGAAAAATTGTTGTCATAATTTTTGTTTTGTTTGCTTAACTAATTTTTAAAAAGCAATCTATATGAAGTTAAAAAAGATGATTTGTACAGCCATGATGCTGTTTTCAAGTAATGTATTCTTAAATGCACAAGACACTAAAGAGTGTGATGGTTTTAAAATGACATCTGAGGGCAAAAAAATTTGCACTTATTTAGATGACTACGATGGAAAAACTCGAAATGTATATGCGGATATTCGTCAAGATACAATTATCTATACAATTTTCAGAACGAATTCGGATGGTAGTTTAGGCATGATGAAAAAATGGCATTTGTTTATCGCACATATTGATTTTACAACTTATTCTACTGGTGTATTTGATTGGATGAATGGCAGCCAAAAAATTAATAAATTAGCATTTCAGGTAGTGCCCGGACAAACTTATTTTTGGGAAGAAATATTTTGTGGGTCTGGCAAAACACCTGCTGTGGTAAATACTAAAAATACTCTAGAGATGTCATTTACTGATGAAGCAGAAGCGAAAGTGTTTTTTGAAAAGGTAAAAGCAATTAAGGCAACGGTAAAAGTTCCAGAAGTAAATAACGATAAAGGTTCTAAAACATCTGGTTCCGGTTCTTTATCTATTTTTAATGATTCGGGAAGTGATGTGTATTTGAAACAAGGAGGTTCTGCAACCCACATAATGAAAAATGAAACAAAGAAATTTAGTGCTATAAAAGCAGGAGACGAAATTTATTGGAGTGATCAAAACGGAAAAAAAGGATCTTTAGCATTAAAAGTCACTGAACAAATGTTGAAAGATGCTACGATAAAACTTTCAACTGGAACTAAAAAGTAATATTTTTATACTTTAATGAAAGAAATTAAAGCTATTATAATAGATGATGAAGAAAGAGCTAGAGATAGCCTTTCTTCTATCATTAAAGATTACTGTAAAGACGTATTGATTGTTGATACATGTTCCAACGTTCCAGATGGTGTTATTGCGATTAATAAACACAAACCTGATGTGGTTTTTTTGGATATAGAAATGCCTGATTACAATGGTTTTGAGTTATTTAGTTTTTTTAATGAAATTAATTTCGATATAATTTTCGTAACAGCTTATAGTCAATATGCTATAAAAGCATTTGAGGTTTCGGCAATTGATTATTTGCTAAAACCTGTCGATATTGAGGCACTTCAAAAATCATTAGAGAAAGTTAAAACCAAGCAAACTCAAATAGCTTTACAAAAAAGACTCGAACTTTTAAAAGAAAATTTTACAGCTGAAGAAATAAACAAAATTGCCTTACCAATGGGTGATGGGTTGTTATTTGTAGAAATGAAAGACATCATATTGTTTGAAGCGGATGGCGCATACACTAATCTATACATGAATAATGGGTCGAAAATATTAGTGAGTAAACGGCTTAAATTTTTCGAAGATATTTTACAAGATAGAACTAACTTTTTCAGACCTCATAGATCGCATTTAATAAATATCAACTACATTAAAAAGTATATAAAAGGAGACAACACAATTGTAATGGATAATTTGGTTGAATTATCGCTTTCAAGAGATTTGAAACAAGATTTTGAATCACTGTTAAAAGAATTTAAATTATTTGTTTAAATATTAGCACAATTTTATAGTCTTCATTTATTTCATGAACTATTTCTTACGTTTCATGTACTTTTTGTGATTTTTCGTATATGTTGAGTTTATGTTTGTTTCATAATCTAAAAATTATCTTATGATCAAATTTAAAAACTTAGCATTGACCGCTTTTTGTTTATCAGCTTTGATAAACTCATCAAATCTTCGAGCACAAACATTTGAGTGCGAAGGAAAAAAAATCACTGTGGAAGGTGAGAAAATTGCGAACTACACTGGAGCCGATAATTTAACTAGAAATGTTTCAGCTACAGTTCGCGAGGATAGTATTATATATTGTGTCATCAGAACAAATGCAGATGGCTCCATGAATAAAATGTTAAAGTATCGCATATTTATCGGCGATGTGGCATTAGATACAAGATCTGTTGAAAGAGCTATTGCTTATTTTAATGAAGGTTCACGTAAAATTAATAAATTAACATTTTATGCAGTTGAGGGTAAACAATTAAATCTTTACCAAGAAATGATTTGTGATATAAAACAATATGGTTGGTATAAAAGGGAAAATTTAGAAATGTCGTTTGATAATGAAGTGGATGCTAGAGCTTTTTTAGCGAATATTCAGGTCCTCCATGCAGCATTGCCAAAAGGAGAGAGTAAAGGAGCAAAAGACGAAGCAACACCGGTTAATTTTTATAATGACTTTGGTGTAGAGGGATATATTACCAAGTCAGGTGATCCATTTCATTACAAATTGGAACCAAAAGGGTCGAGAATGTTTCGTTGTAAAGTTGGACAAACATATACATGGAGTTTAACAAATGATGGTAATGGAAATAAAAATATAATTACTGAACAAATGCTAAAAGATAAAACCATCAATATTTCTAATGGTAAAAAAAAATAGTTTAGTTTTGTTGTAGTAAATGAATATTATTAGTGCCATAATTATTGATGACGAAGAAAGAGCGAGAAACACTCTTTCTTCGTTATTAGAAAAATTTTGTCCTGAAATTAAAATATTAGCCACTTGTTCTAGTGTGCCAGAAGGTACTATTGCTATCAATAAATTAAAACCTTCGGTGGTTTTTTTGGATGTTGAAATGCCTGACTACAATGGGTTTGAATTATTGAGCTTTTTTAGAGAAATTGATTTTGATATTATTTTTGTGACGGCTTATGCTGAGTATGCTGTTAAAGCATTCGAAATTTCGGCAGTAGATTATATTTTAAAGCCAATAGATATTGATCAATTAAAAAATGCTGTCGAAAAATTAAAACAAAAAAAACTGCATTCTCAAATGCAGGAGCAGATCGAGTTATTAAAGGAGACTTATAAAGGAGAAGATATTCGTAAAATTGCTTTATCCATGAGCAATGGTTTAACTTTTGTTGAAGTTTCTGATATCGTTTTATTAGAAGCAGATGGTGCTTATACGACCTTTTATTTAAAAGATGGTCAGAAAATCGTAGTCAGTAAAAAATTAAAGTTTTACGAAGAAATTTTGTCTAATCGTCCCTTTTTCTTTAGAACTCATCGCTCATTCTTCATAAATGTTAACTACATCAAAAAATACAGTCGCAGCGAAAATGCGATCTTGATGGATAATGATTTTTCTATTTCAATTTCTAGAGACCGAAAACAAGAATTTGAAACCTTATTAAAAGATTTACGTGTTTCTATTTGATTACGATTCATAAACTCAAACACGTAATTGGTAAAACCATCAACCGTTTAGCAATATATTTTGGCCATTTTCGCTAAAAATATAATTTATGATGAAAAATTTACTTTTAATATCAGCTATGGCTATTTCTAGCATAGTAAACTCACAGGTTACAAATGGTTTAGTTGCCAAATATTCGTTTAATAATGGTAATGCCAATGATGAGGTTGGAGCAAATAATGGAACCGTAAACGGTGCTACATTAACCACTGATAGATTTGGAAATGCTAATAAAGCATATAGTTTTAATGGAACAACTAGTTTTATTGATTTTGGAGATGCTCCGGAATTTAGAATGGCACAAAACGATTTTTCTATTTCTATGTGGGTTAATTATACTGCTACTCAACAGGCATCTTTAATTAGTAAAAGAGCTGGTGGAGCAACAAATTATAATATGTACGCCATTTCAGTCATAAACGACCCTCAATTTGGAGGAGCAAGTCAAAATGTGTGGCATTTTTCTCGTTCAAGCAATTCAAATGATAGAGATATTAATGCAGGTAATTTATCTGGTGCATGGCATCATATTGTTTTAACGCATGATTACTCTGATAGTACATCTATTTTTGTGGATGGACAGTTTGTTGGTTCGGATTTGAACACTGTAAGTGGAGTTTATGATATCAATGGTTATCCTTTAGTGCTTGGTTATAGTTCAGAAGCAAATTCTAATTTTTACAATGGTTCTATCGACGATGTTTGTATATATAATCGCGCTATAAATGCAGCAGAAGCAACTGCTTTATATACTGAGCCAAATCCTGTTGTTTCTTTAACCAATGGGTTAGTCGCAAAGTACTCGTTTAACAATGCAACAGCAGTTGATGAGAGTGGAAATAATAATCATGGTGTTGTTAATGGAGCTGTATTAACTACCGATAGATTTGGAAATAGTAATAAAGCGTATCAGTTTGCGCAAAACCAAACTATTACTGTACCTGATGCAGATACATTAGATGAAATGTCAGTTGGGATGGCAATTTCTTTTTGGATAAATGTTCCGCCAATAGTAAGTAATTCAAATAATTTAATTTCAAAATTTTCATTTTGTGGAGGTGGAGCAGATGCGTATAATATTAGAGTAAACACAAGCGGAAAAATTTGGACACAAATAGATGATGCAGGAGGATTTGATTCTTGGCAAATAGGAAGTATAACTGTTGCAGATAATAATTGGCATCATGTTGTTATTGACTGGAATAAACCTAATGTGATAATATACGTTGATGGAGCAGCAGATTTAAGTGGAAGTTATACTTCTTTTAATTCAACAATTTCAAATTCTCCTGATGTGTTGGCATTTGGTCAGGTTATTTCTGATTTTTGTAGCGAAAATTATGAGTACAATGAAAAAATTGATGATATATGTATATACAATCGTCCGTTAAGTACACTTGAAATTGCTGCGCTTTATAATGAACCAAACCCTGCTACCGTAGGAGTTAACGAGATTATAGCAAATCAATCTGCTAAAGTTTTTCCAAATCCTAATAACGGAGAATTTACAATTCAATCACAAAATTCGGATATTATAACTATTATTAATGACTTAGGACAAACAATTCAAACAGTTGAGTTAACTCAGCAAAATAATTTCAGTTATAGAGTAAGCTCTTTGCCAAACGGTATTTATTTCTTAATCGGAGAAAAGTTAAAATCTAAAGTAATCGTGACTAAATAAATTTATTTTTCTTTAAAAGCCTCAAGTGAAAACTTGGGGCTATTTTTCTCGTTTTTGAGTTAAATTTTACGATTCACAAACTCAAATGTGTAATTGGTAAAGTCAGTCCTTTATATGTCTTGTTTTTTTGCATTTTCACCAAAAATTTCATTTATGAAGAAACTATTATTTGCTATTTCTACTTTTACTTTTCTTATTGCTAGTTCACAAACAGCTCAGTTTGCATGGATGGCGGGTTCAACATTTACAAATCAAATTAGTGTGGTTGGAACCAAGGGAGTTCCCTCAAGTACTAATGTTATTGGTGCCAGGCAAGATGCTCAATATTGGAATGATTCTCAGAATAATTTATATATTTTCGGTGGTTATGGTGTTAATTCAGCTGGCAATGGTGGTGCAAGAAACGATTTATGGAGATATAATTTAACTACAAACGAGTCCGTTTGGTTAACGGGCTCTAATACTACAGGGTCTTCAGCTGGTGTTTATGGCACAATAGGCGTGGGATCTACTACAAATTCACCAGGTTCAAGATATGGTGGATCAACTTGGATAGATGCTAATGGAGATTTATGGATGTTTGGAGGAAGTGGAAACGGACAAACTGGAACAGGATATTTACAAGATTTATGGAAATATACAATTTCAGATAATAAATGGACATGGGTATCAGGGTCAAAGAATGTAGGAGTTTCCGGGAATTATGGCGTTCAAAATCTGGCTGCACCAACTAATACTCCAGGAGCAAGAGAGAATGCTGTAACTTGGATTGATAATACAGGGAATTTGTGGTTGTATGGAGGTTACGGATTGGCAGGTAGTATTTCGGTTGGTTTTTTAAACGATTTATGGAAATTTGATGTTGCACTGTCTCAATGGGTTTGGATGTCGGGAAATAGTGTTGTAAATTCAGTTGGCACATACGGAACCAAAGGTACGGCTTCATCGGTTAATAAGCCTGGTGGAAGACAGGGGTCTTTATCATGGATTGATAATACTGGAAATTTGTGGCTTTTCGGAGGATTTGGAAAATCTTCATCAATTACGAATGGAAATTTAAATGATTTATGGAAGTTTGATGTCGCTACTTCAAATTGGACATGGATGACTGGATCAAATTCAACGGGAGCAAATAATACATCAAGTGTTCAAGGCGCACCTAGTACAACCTATACACCAGGTTCACGAATGAATGCTGTAAGTTGGAAAGATGGAAATAATTTCTGGTTGTTTGGCGGTGCTCCATACGCATCTAGTGTTCAAACGCCTTATAACGATTTATGGGTTTATAATGTAGCAAATAATACGTGGACTTGGGTGGCAGGAACATTTACAATTAATCAAGTAGGTATTTATGGAACTCAAAATGTACTGTCTCAAAATAACATAATTGGATCAAGGCAACATGCTTCTTCCTTTAAGGATATAAATGGAGATTTAATTTTGTTTGGTGGCTTGGGTCATTCTAGCGTTAATGCTGGTTACCTCAACGATTTCTGGAAAATCAAACCATGTTATACTAATTATGCAGTTAATACAACTGCTTCGTTAAGTCAAGCTATTTGTCCAAATCAAACAACAACTCTTAGTGCTTCAGGTTCAGGAATTTTAGGTTGGTACACAGCTGCATCTGGTGGAACGTATTTAGGATCTGGTAATACATTATCAACTCCAACACTAACTTCAAATACTACTTTCTATGTTCAAGACAGCACCTGTGGAGCTGGGCCTCGAACTGCAATTACTGTTACAATAAATAACGCTCCTTCTGTTATTATAACAGGTACTAATTTAGCTTGCGCCAATAGAACAGTTGCTTTAAATACTGGAGGAAGTGCATCTACGTATACTTGGAGTACTTCGCAAACGATGACAAGTATTATTGTTACACCTTCTGTAACGACGACCTATACAGTGATAGGAACAGCTGCAAATTCGTGCACAAATTCAGCAGTAAAAACAATCACCGTAAATCCTTTACCAACACTCACAGTTACTGGAAATAATACAATATGTGCTGGAAACCCAACAACATTAACAGTTAGCGGAGCAAATACATATACTTGGAGTGCAGGATTTATTAGTCCAGTTATTAGTGTAGCTCCCATTTCCTCAACTACTTACTCAGTAATAGGTAAGGACGCAAATAATTGTACAAATACAACAACGTATTTTATAACTGTTAACCCTTTGCCGTCATTAAGTGTTTCTTCTACTAATTCATTATTATGTGCAGGCGAAACATCTACGATTTCTGTACTAGGAGCAACATCTTATACTTGGGGTGATAATTCAAACGGAACAGACATTGTTGTGACGCCCACTACAACTACTAATTACACGGTTACAGGAGTTGACGCGAATAACTGCTCGAATTCATCTGTATTTACCCAAAGTGTATCAGTTTGTACTGGAATCCAACAAATAAATATTAGCTCAAATTCATTATTAATTTTTCCAAATCCAAATAATGGAATTTTTAATATTCAATCTCAAATAGATGACGTTGTTTGTATTATCAATGATTTAGGGCAAATAGTTCAGACAATAAAATTAAATCAAGCTAATAATTTTACATACCAAATTAGTGATTTGCCAAACGGTATTTATATTATTGATAGTAAAACAAGCAAACAAAAAGTTGTAGTGAGAAAATGATTTTAAAAGCCTCTTGTTTCAAGAGGCTTTTTTTCGATTCGTGAACTCAAATGCGCTGTTTATAAAAAAGCTGATTGATTATATCGAATTTGGTTGCATTTTTGAAACATTTCTAAAATTTCATTATGAGCAAAAACATTGTAGATATTTCATCTCATTTGCATGGCAGTATGGGTTTATTGGTCAAAAACATAAATGTTTTCTTGACTGATTTAAAAGGCCATATTTTATTCGAGGGGAAAAATACATATATTATTGACATCTCTCAACAACCTAAGGGATATTATATTGCTTTTTTAACTGACTTAAATGGTAGTTTAATTAAAAAAATTAAAGTAATAAAACAATAAATAGTAATACTTTTTCATGTGAGTATTATATTTTAAGCCTCTTCATTATCAAGAGGTTTTTTTTATGAAAAATAGTTTGATATTAGTGTAACAATTTTAGCTTTTAATTGTTAAGTTTATAGTTCAATTATTAATTACATATTATGGTACAATTAAGCATAGATTCAGATTTTGAAACTTTATTAAATAGCAATAAACAAGTTATTGTAAAATATTATGCGGATTGGTGCGGCTCATGCAAATTATTTGCTCCTAAATTCAAGCGTCATTCAAACGATGAAGCAAATGCTGATATTTTGTTTTTAGAAGTAAATGCTGAAGAAAATGAAAAAGCTCGTAAAATGGGAGGCGTAGATAATTTACCTTATTTAGCTAGCTTCAAAAATGGTGTTTTGCTAGAAGGTACCGCTACCAGCAAAGAGGAATATTTACAGAAAATGATTGACGATTTAAGAAAGTAATTATGCAAATACCAGTTATTAAAAAATTAGTAGAACTATATTCGCTAGCGCAATTACAATCTGCTGAAGAAGCCATGTTAGAAGAACAAAAGCCGGATATTGAAGTTGAAGGTAAAGATGAAGGTGAGTGTTTAACTCATGTACTAGCTTCTATTTATATTAAAGAAAAAATGGAACAAGGCGTTGCTTTTAATCAAGCTTTAAGAGATTTTAGTCAACGTGTAAGAAATAGTATTAGTTAATTATTTTTATTTAACTAGTTCTAGAACTTTTATTATATCTATATCAACGCCATTTAAAATATCTTCTTTTGAATATTGTGTTGGATAGTCAGGCATTAAACCTCTGCCATTGTTTTTCACGTCTGCATTATGATAAATATGATACATAGGAATGTGAACTTGTATGCGTGAATTTGGAAGAACTATTTTTCCACTAATACCAGCATTACTGCCGGCAATATTACCTCCGGTTTCTTCACCTATGATGGTTGCATTTGCTTTATATTTTAAATAAGTGGCAGCTACTCCGCTCATCGAAAAGGATTTTCCATTAGTTAACACATATACGTTACCATTAAATTCTTTTCTTTTTTTAGGGAACGCAATAAAATAGTGCCTTAATCTTCCATTTTTAGGCCATTGAGGCATCATCGTGCAAAATATCAATGGTGTTATTCTTGAACCGAAGTTCATTTTATACCTTGGATTAAACATCATTAAATTTGGTTTTCTATCAAAAGGCAATAAGATTTTTTTATGAATGATGTATGATAAAAAATATAGGCCAGCAAATATTTTTCCTCCACCATTATCTCTTAAATCGACCACTAAATGGTCAATGTTTTTTTGTTCAATATCTTTAAATGTTTTTCTGAAAAACTTGCGCCAATGTTTTCCTTTAAATCCATCAATATCAATTACGGCAACAGGGTGGTTGTTTTGTATAATAGAATAGCTGCAAGTTTTTGTTTTTCTGAGATATTGTATTGAATCTTTTTTCGGAAGAATAACGGTGTCTTTTAAAGATGATATAGCCGCTAGCGTGTGTGATGAGATACTGTTGTCTTTATGTTTTAATTTAACTTGATAGGTTGGTTTAAAACCATAGCAAAATGAGTAATAGTATTTAAACCAATTAAACCGAGTGCCTTGTTTTTTATAGGTTTCGTTATATCCGTCAGAAGTAGTAATGGAATAAATGGTTTTAAGAATATATTTTGTTGAAAGGTTATTAATACTTAAGACTTCATCTCCTGATTTAATAGTGGAGTCTTTTGATAAATTATTTAAAATAAATAATCTATTGGTATCTACAACAAAAGTATTAAGTGGTAAAATAGGACGATTTAGTTTTTTAACTGCTTTTGTATATTGTTTTGAAGCAGCTACATCCGTGTGTCCACATCCAATTTTTGCAATAATTCGTTTGATGTAAAAACGAATCTGCATCTCGGTTAAAGGTGTGTCTATTTTTGCTTTTGTTTGTATAACAAAAGCGTGTAGCGAATCTTTACTAATGTATTTAAAAGGATCTGGGTGAAATTTGATGAGGTATTTTTCAGTATAATCAATGTCAGCTAAAATCTGTTTAACTGAATATTTTTTCTGAACATCAAAATCTTTCGATTGAGAAAAACTGCCTAAGTAAATTAAAAGATATAATATACTTAAGCAGTTTTTCATCTAGAATTTAATAAAATTAGTTACTAGCTAAAACGCCCATACGTTTGCCAAGTCCACTCATAAATTCACGTAATTCTTTAACGGTTGTCTCGTCGTTTGTTGCTCTTAGGTATGTGTCCGTTAACGTTGTGATGTTCTGGTGAAAAAATTTTTTCATTTCGTCTACACTCATATCTTTTGTCCATAAATCAATACGCATGGTATTATTTTCTTTTTCATCCCATAAAGCCAGCATCATGCTTTTGCAAATACTGCCTTCGTTAGCATCTGGAGCTTCCCATTCAATTTTATGTGGTAATTGATTTTCATCAACCGTAATTTTCAATTTTATCTCAGAAGTTGTCATAATCTATAAATTTTACAAAAACTCAAATTTAGTTAAAATATTTGCTTTTAAAGCCTAAAAATAGCCTATAATAAGATACATTTGTGCCATGATTGAATATCCGAAATTACACTTGCATAACGGCAAAGAATTGCCAGTTCTTCGTTTCCACCCTTGGATTTTTTCTGGGGCTATTAAAACTCAAGATTCTAACATTGCAGATGGCGATGTAGTTGAAGTTTACTCTGCTAAACAGCAGTTTTTAGGGATGGCTCAATATCAAAAAGGAAGTATTACAGGACGTATTATATCCTTTAGTAAACAACAAATTAATGTAGATTTTTGGGTTAAAAAAATAGAAAAAGCGTTTTTATATCGTCAATTTTTAAACTTAGCTAATAATCCTCACACAAACGTATATCGTTTAATTTTTGGCGAAGGGGATGGATGCCCTGGTTTAATTATGGATTTTTATAACGGCCATGTTGTTTTTCAAGCACATAGTATTGGTATGCATAAATGCCGTGTAGATATTACGGAAGCTTTAAAAAATGTTTACGGCACTAATTTAAAAAGTGTTTATGATAAAAGTTCGGAAACTTTGCCAAAAGATTATGCAGCCAAATTATCTAATGAATTTTTGTTTGGATCTTGTGATGAAGAGCTTATTGTTGTTGAAAACGATGTGAAATTTTATATTGATTTTATTAACGGACAAAAAACAGGATTTTTTATTGATCAACGCGAAAACCGTGAATTGTTGGGGAAATACAGTAAAGGTAAGCGTGTTTTAAATACGTTTTCGTACACAGGCGGTTTTTCGATGTATGCTGCTAATAATGGATGTGAAATAATTCACTCCGTTGATTCGAGTGCAAAAGCCATTGACTTATGTAACAAAAATGCGATTTTAAATAATGCTTCAAACCACGAAGGCTTTGCGGTTGATACGTTTGATTATTTAAAAGATCATGGTAAAAATTACGATATCATTATTTTAGATCCACCAGCATTTGCAAAAAGCAGAGATGTATCACATAATGCCGTTATTGGGTATAAGCGCTTAAATCAAATGGCACTTCAAAATATTAAAAAAGGCGGCATTTTATTTACCTTTTCTTGTTCGGGTGTAATTGATAAAAAATTATTTTATAATACAGTAACGGCAGCAGCCATTGAATCTCGCAGAAATATGAAGTTATTACATACACTGTCTCAACCAGCAGATCATACCATTACCCCTAATTTTTCTGAAGGTGAATACTTGAAAGGATTAGCGTTTTATGTGGAGTAAAATAGTGTTGAACGGAACATTTTTTTATAAATATTGAATTAAATTCGTACATCAAATTATAATATGATGCCAATATTAGAAGTAAAAAACATTCATAAAAACTACGCTAATCACGTTGCTTTAAAAGATGTGAGTTTAGTAGTTGAATCACAAAAAATATTTGGCTTATTAGGGCCAAATGGTGCTGGTAAAACTTCTTTAATTAGAATTATTAATCAAATTACTGGTCCTGATAAAGGAGAGGTGTTTTTTAATGGAGAGCATTTGTCTCCTAAACATGTTGATTTTATTGGGTATTTACCTGAAGAACGTGGCTTGTATAAAAAAATGTCCGTTGGAGAACAGGTGATGTATTTGGCTCAATTAAAAGGACTAAAAAAAGCTGATGCGAAAGCTAAATTACAACAGTGGTTCAAAAAATTTGAGATTGAAAATTGGTGGGATAAAAAAGTAGAAGAATTAAGTAAAGGGATGCAGCAAAAAGTTCAATTTATTGTAACCGTGTTGCATGAACCTAAGTTGTTAATTTTAGATGAACCGTTTAGTGGATTTGATCCGATTAATGCTCAATTAATAAAAAATGAAATCTTAGAATTAAGAGATAAAGGAGCAACTATTATTTTCTCTACACACAACATGGGAAGTGTGGAAGAGTTATGTGATAATATTGCTTTGATTAACAAGGCAGAGAAACTATTAGATGGTTCAGTAAAAGATATTCGTAAACAATATAAGAGTAATACGTATCATATTACATTTAAAGGAAATTTAATGGGTTTCACAAATGCATTATGGGCAGGTGCAGAGTTAATAGATAAAAAATCGGATGAAGATGTGCATTCAGTTACCGTAAAAATGCTTCGTCAAAATAAACCAAATGATTTGTTACAAGCTGTTTTAAATAATGCGGAAATTTTATCATTTCAAGAAGTGGTACCTTCTATGAATGATATTTTTATTTCGGTAGTAGAAAACAAAACGACCTTGAATACTCAAAGTGCTTTTACAGAATAATTATTTTTTATAATTCAATAACTCATTTCGATAAACAATGAATAAATTATTTTTAATTATCCAACGCGAATATTTTTCGAGAGTAAAGAAAAAATCGTTTTTAATCATGACCATCCTTGGCCCTATATTAATGGCTGGTTTAATGATTGTGCCTGTTTGGTTAGCGATGCGCGATAAAACAGATCATCAAATTTTAGTATTAGATCACAGTGGTTTATTTATCGATAAATTACCTAATACCAAACAAATAAAATTTACCTATGGAGCCGAGTCTATCCAATCGGCTAAAGCAAAACTAAAAGATGGGCCTTTTGATTTGATTATGGAAATTAAGGGTGATGCATTAAATGATAATAAAACAACACCTGTTTTATATTATAAAAAGCAACCAGGTATTAGTACTGAACAATACATTTCTAATACGATGGAAAATATACTGTTTGATTATCGCTTACAAGGAGATAGTATTGATTTAACTAAGATAGATAAAGCTCGTCGACCAGTTGAAATTTTAACGTTAAAGGTAACTGAAGATGGCAAGGATGAAAAAACGAATACCGAAATTAATATGGCAATTGGTTTTGGTTGTGCTATTGCGATTTATTTTATGATTTTCTTGTATGGCTCACAAGTTATGCGTGGTGTTATTGAAGAAAAAACAAATCGTATAGTTGAAGTCATTGTATCTTCTGTGAAACCATTTCAATTAATGCTTGGGAAAATTATTGGTGTGGCGTTAGTTGGCTTAACTCAGTTTATATTATGGATTGTATTAACCTTAATAATTAGTACCACCGTTAATACAATGTTGTTTAAAGATCAAATTGCCGATACCGTGAAGCATAATTCACAAATGGAAAAGGTGATGAAAAATGATTTAACCGCAGGTATCGACAAAATGGATAAAGTTGATTCTCCAAACGAAGTGATTGAATTATTTAATAACGTTAATAATATTAATATTAGTAAAGTATTGATGTGTTTTGCTTTTTACTTCTTATTTGGATATTTATTATATGCTGCTTTATTTGCTGCCATTGGTTCAGCTGTGGATAGCGAAGCGGATACACAGCAATTTATTTTGCCTGTTACTATTCCACTCATTGCCAGTTTTATTATAGCGCAAAGTGTCATTACCGATCCCGATAGTTCCATGGCACAATTTTTCTCTATTTTTCCTTTAACATCACCTATCGTGATGATGGTTCGTTTGCCGTTTGATGTGCCAGTTTGGGAATTAGCTTTATCAATGTTTATGTTGGTGGTAGGCTTCTTGTTCTTTACTTGGATGGCTGGAAAGATTTACCGTACAGGTATTTTAATGTATGGTAAAAAAACAACTTGGAAAGAATTAGGTAAATGGTTGTTTTATAAAGGATAGACCTGCGCAAGGGATGCAAACGAAAAGCCTTTTGGTGACTGAGCTTGTCGAAGTATCCAAAAGCTTGTAGTGACAGCCCGACCCTTCCTGTTACTATGCAGGGTTGCGCCCAAAAGCACTATTTGATAGTTTTTTAGGTTTAGAAATTTCGATAAACGAGCTATTTTACCCAACTAAAAACTTTGGTATTCATCCAAATTTCCTATATTCGTAGTGATATAATATGCAAAAAGAGGTATTACTAGAAGTTAAAAACTTAGTTACTGAGTTTAAATCAGACGGAGAGTTTGTGAAAGCCGTAAATGATGTGTCGTTTACACTTCACAAGGGTGAAACCATTGGTATAGTTGGTGAAAGTGGTTCTGGGAAATCAGTAACCTCTTTATCTATTATGCAGTTAATACCTAATCCTCCAGGCCGAGTGTTTGGTGGAGAAATGCTATATCATTCAAAAGACAAAGGCGTAGTTAATTTACGTAATTTACCTGCTGAGGAAATGCGCTCATTTCGTGGTAACGAAATAGCCATGATTTTTCAGGAACCAATGACGAGTTTAAACCCTGTTTATACTTGTGGTAATCAGGTGATGGAAGTGATTATGCTTCATCAAAAAGTATCTAAAAAAGAAGCTAAGAAAAAAACAATTAAGTTATTTGAGCAAGTTCAATTGCCAGATCCTGAACGTATTTTTAGTGTATATCCTCATCAAATTTCTGGAGGACAAAAGCAACGTGTAATGATTGCGATGGCCATGAGTTGTAATCCTCGTGTATTAATTGCCGATGAGCCAACTACTGCGTTAGATGTTACAGTTCAAAAAACGATATTAGATTTAATGCTTCAACTGCAACGTGAGCATGACATGGGAATTATGTTTATTACACATGATTTAGGTGTTATTGCTGAGTTAGCAGATAAAGTTATGGTGATGTATAAAGGCAAGGTGGTAGAGCAAGGACCTGTTTTAGAAATATTCAGTAATCCAAAACATCCTTACACAAAAAGTTTGTTAGCTTGCCGTCCGCCTTTAGATAAGCGTTTAATGCGTTTACCTGTATCTGCTGATTTTATGAGTACGGATGCAGAAGGAAATATGTTGGAAATTCCTACGACGGTGAGCGAAGCGATTAATAGTGTTATTATAACTAAAGAACAAAGAGAGGCGGAACATAAAGAATTATATTCTCGCTCTAAGATTTTAGAAATTCAAAATATTAAAACTTATTTCCCTAAAAATAAATCTTTTTTTGGTAAAACTCTTGATTACGTCAAAGCAGTTGATGATGTTACTTTAGATGTGTATGAAGGGGAAACTTTAGGTTTAGTAGGGGAGAGTGGTTGCGGTAAGACAACTTTAGGTCGTACGATTTTAAGATTAAACGAACCAACCGAAGGAAAAATATTTTTTCAAAGAAATGATTTATTGCGTTTAAAGCCGGAAGATATGAGGCAGTTGAGAAAAGATATGCAAATTATCTTTCAAGATCCATACTCGTCTTTAAACCCACGAATTACTATTGGCGAAGCCTTAATGGAGCCAATGCAAGTGCATCATATTTTATCAAGCAATAGCCAACGAAAAGAAAGAGTTTACGAATTATTAAATAAAGTTGGTTTAACCGAAAAACAATTTGGTCGCTATCCTCATGAGTTTAGTGGTGGTCAGCGTCAGCGTGTCTGTATTGCTCGTGCTTTAGCGTTAAATCCAAAGTTTATTATTTGTGATGAGAGTGTAAGTGCCTTAGACGTTTCTGTACAAGCTCAAGTATTAAATTTATTAAACGATTTAAAACGTGAGTTTAAGTTTACCTATATTTTTATCTCACATGATTTATCAGTCGTTAAGTTTATGAGTGATAGAATGGTGGTGATGAATAAAGGGAAGATTGAAGAAATGGGCGATGCCGATGAAATTTATTTGAACCCACAATCTCAATACACTAAAAACCTAATTAGTTCTATTCCTAAAGGACAATTAACGGATATAAAAGCAAGTATCGAAAAGAAGAGAATGTCTTTTGATATTGCATAGATTATTGTCACTTCTAGCGTAGTTGAGAAGTATTCTAAATCTATTTCTAGTTCTCGACTTCGCTCGAACTGACACTTTCATTTCGTTGTTATTTCTCTTACCTTTGTCTATGCTCGATTTTCTCAAACAATTAACCGACCCGCAAAGTATTATCCATTATGGTGGATTGTGGTTATTGTTATTTGTGGTGTTTGCTGAAACTGGTTTATTGGTTGGTTTTTTTCTTCCAGGAGATTCTTTGATTTTTATTTCGGGATTATTGTGTGCTACTAAACCACAATTGTTAGATACACCTTTTTTAGTGCTACTTCCTTTATTAATGTTGGCAGCGATTGTAGGAAATGTTTTTGGATATTGGTTTGGAAAGAAAACAGGAGAAAAATTATATACTAGAGAAGATAGTTTTTTATTTAGAAAAAAACATTTAATAGCTACTAAAGATTTTTACGATCAGCACGGTGGCAAGACTTTAATTTTAGGTCGGTTCTTACCCGTTATCCGAACCTTTGCACCCATATTAGCAGGAGTGATTAAAGTAGATTTTAAAATATTTATGGTCTATAATGTGATTGGCGCCATTGCTTGGATTGGAAGCATTGCCAGTATTGCTTATTTTTTAGTGAAACAATTTCCTGCTATCGAAAACTATATTGGGTATATTGTCATTGGATTAATTGTGATTACCACCATTCCTGTTGTAATGACTTATTTGAAAAGTAGAAAAAATAAATATTATTCCTTGTGGTTTCGAGAGCCTCAACCACCGGTGACTGAGGTTCTCGACGTCACATCTTATTTAATATTTGCCTTCACAAAACTTTCAATCTTCTTCCAAACGTCCTCATTCTTCATAATGGAATTATGATCTTCATTTACTTCTAATGCTTCTGTTTTTCCTTTCCAAGCTTCTATTAATTTATACGCGTGATGTTTTGGTATTACTTGGTCTTTGGTAGAAATTAAGGCAAGCATGGGACTAGAAATACTTGGCGCGTACTTGTCAGATTCAAAACGATGTTTGATGAGTAAACTAATTGGCACAAAAGGATATTTTTCAAAAGCCACATCAATCATGTTTTCGTAAGGTGTAATTAAAACAGTCGCATTGGTTTTACGTTGTGATGATACATAAGTAGCGACGCCAGTTCCAATGCTTCTTCCAATCACAATCACTTTATTGGCATCAATTTCAGGATTAGCAATTAATTTATCATACACTTCCAAAGCATCACTAAACATGGTTTGTTCTGAAATTTTTCCCTGACTCAATCCAAAATTTCTGTAGTTCATTAATACCATGATTGTATTAGGAAAATATTTTTTAAAATCGGCTAAGTGCGATACTTCTTCAGCATTACCTCCAAAGTATAATACTAAGGGCAATTTTTCTTTGATGGAGTCTTTAGAAATATAACCACAAGTTCTATTCGCATCTTTCATCACAAAAGAAAGTGTATCAAACTCGGGATAGCTTTTTAAAATCTCTGCAACTTCTTGTTTGGATTTAGGTTGTGGATGAAATAACAAATCATCTTGATTAAAATACAATAAGGCACAAACAGTAGCATACAGCAGCAAAATAATGATACCGATGATTTTAAAGAATTTGATGAGTTTTTTGTTCATGCTTGAAATTATAAAAATATTATTATATCAACTATTAATTTTGGTATTGATTTAAAATCCCGCTTTCAAAAGGAGTCCAAACACAGGCTTTTTGTCCGCAACTCTTTAAAGCATCATTTGTCCATGTGTTACATGTTTTAAAAAGACTGTAATTCCCGACCGCTTCGTAGAAAGCATCATTATTACCATATATTAAATTCGTAGAAATATTTGTAGCACTTGAATTTTTATCTAGCAGAAAACTATGTAAAATGTATTGCGTCAATTTTGAGTATTGTTTTTTATTGAGCATTATTTTTTTGCACTTATTATTTTCTTTTAATTGATTGTAGTAAGTAATATGCATGGCAGATGAACTTAATCCGAATGCTGCTTTAAATGCTGTAGAGGCTTTTAAGTCATTCCATGTTGGTGTTTCGAGATAAAACCCTTTATCGCCCCAACCAAATGCTATGAAATTTAAGGTTGAATCTTTTGATAAAGTATGTTCTGGATTTATAATTTGATTCCAGTTTAATACAGCATTTTTTGCAGGTACGACAATATCTGTATGAATACCATTCGATAAAATATAGGCAGGTATATCGCCGTCTGAAACTTGTTCATCTTTAACTTGTATATGAGAAAGACAAAAAGCGTTTATGAAATAAATAGAAACAATGACTGTAAGAATAAAGATGCTTTTAAGTACTACTCTAATTACCTTTTTCATGAGCAAAAATAATTGATTCAATTATTTATACCTGAATGTAGTTTTGGTAACCCATAAAAAAAAACACCTGTCAGGTTTTTAAAACCTGACAGGTGTAATTTAATTTGTTATCGACTACGCTCTCACGCCAAGGCGTGATGACACTTTACTTCGCGTAAGCCGTAGCTCGTACTTCTCTGATAACTGTTACCTTAACTTGACCTGGGTAAGTCATTTCTGTTTGTATTTTTTGAGAGATGTCAAATGCTAATTGTTCTGATTGTTTATCATCTACTTTATCAGCTGATACTAATACACGTACCTCACGTCCTGCTTGAATAGCGTATGTTTTTTCTACACCATCATATCCTAATGCTAGTGCTTCTAAATCTTTTAAACGTTTCATGTATTGTTCAGCAACTTCACGGCGTGCACCAGGGCGAGCACCGCTAATAGCATCACATACTTGAACAATTGGAGAATATAAAGTCGTCATCTCAATTTCATCGTGATGCGCTCCAATAGCATTACATACTTCTGGTTTCTCTTTATATTTTTCTGCCAACTTCATACCCAAAATTGCATGTGGTAATTCTGGTTCTTCATCAGGCACTTTTCCAATGTCATGTAATAAACCTGCACGTTTTGCAATCTTAGGATTTAAGCCCATTTCGCTAGCCATAATCGCACAAAGGTTTGCTACCTCGCGGCTATGTTGTAATAAGTTTTGTCCATAAGATGAACGGTATTTCATACGACCTACCATTCTAATTAATTCTGGATGTAAACCATGAATTCCTAAGTCGATACACGTACGTTTACCAGTCTCAACAATTTCTTCATCAATCATCTTTTTAGTTTTCTCCACAATCTCTTCAATACGAGCTGGGTGAATACGACCATCTGTTACTAATTGATGTAAGGATAAACGACAAATTTCTCTTCTAATAGAATCAAAGCAAGATAAAGTAATTGCATCTGGTGTATCATCTACAATTACCTCTACACCCGTTGCTGCTTCTAAAGCACGTATATTACGACCTTCACGACCAATAATACGTCCTTTAATTTCATCACTTTCGATATGGAAAACGGTTACAGAGTTTTCGATTGCTGTTTCTGTTGCTAAACGTTGAATAGATTGAATGATGATTTTCTTAGCTTCTTTATTCGCATTGATTTTTGCTTCATCCATGGTATCTTTAATAAAAGCCATCGCTTCGGTTTTAGCCTCAGCTTTTACACTTTCAATTAATTGAGCCTTTGCTTCATCAGCACTTAAGCCTGATACTTTTTCTAATAACTCTACTTGCTTGCGGTGAGATTTTTCAATCTCTTCGCTTTTCTTTTTATACAATTCAACTTGAGAATTTAATTGTGTTTTTTGGTGTTCTAGATCTTTATCTTTTTTAGTAGCTTCTTCTACTTTTTTAGCTAACTCACTCTCACGTTGTTTAGCTTTGTTTTCTAACTGAGCTAAATGTTGGTTACGTTCGTTAACTGTTTTATCGTGTTCTGCTTTTAATTGTAAAAACTTTTCTTTGGCTTGTAAAATCTTTTCTTGTTTTAAACTTTCAGCTTTTACTTCAGCTTCTTTTACTAAGTTTTCTTTTGCCTGAACGCTACTTTGGTTCAGTCGAGAGTTGGCAATCACAAAACCCGCAACTACGCCGGCAATTAATGCAATAGCTATTAATATGGTTGTTAACATAATTTTATATTGTCGCACATTGTTTATATTACTTAATAAACTATTTAGGGCGACTATCCAAATAGCTATTAATAAAAAACGCACAAAGATTGAATTGCTTCAAAATTTGTGCGTCAAAAAGGGTCTATTTAAAGACGTTATATGTTTATTCTTCTGTTTTTTGTATGTTATCTTTATGTTGAACTAACATTTGTTCTACATCTTCTAACACCAATTTTAGAGTGCTTAACTCTTTCTCGGCTTGGCTTTTTTCCTTTGCTAATTGGCTAACCAATTGTAAAGCAACCATAGCCATCACATCTTTTTTATCTTTTACTCCGTAGTTTCTTTCAAACTCCGAAATTTTCTGATTTATTAGTTCAACTGCCTGTTTAACGTTGCTTTCGTCCTCACTTTTAATTTTCAGCGTATATAAACCGCCGGCAATTTCTACTTTTACACTTACATCGCTCATTAAACTAAGCTAATTTTCATTTTTAAGCACTCAACAGAGCTATACATTTATCAATTTCACGCACCAACTCATTTATTTGTTTCTTCATAACGGTCTTTTCAGAACTCACATTATTAGAACTTCCTGCTAAAATAACATTTTTTCTGTGATTATCCAATTCAGTTATGTCAATATTATGAGAATCAACATGTTGCGAAATAGAAGCAACCGTTTCATTCATTTTTAACAATTGATTTGCCATTTCTTCTTTCTCGTTTAATAAACTTAAACGCTCATCGCTTAAGATGTCGATTTGTTTAAATAAACGGTCAATAAAGGCATCTTGTTCGTCAGCTTTTGTAGCAGATTTTAAGCTTGTAATTTCTGATTGGTAACCAGAAATAGAAGCGGTTAATTCAGAAACTTGAGCATTTAATCCTTCAATATTTGATTTATATCCAGATAACTGATTTTCTAATTCAGTTTTATCAGTCATTAACGAATTAAAATCTTCTTGTAAAGTCGAACTTCCTTGGTTTGATTCGATAGCCAAATTTAATTCGCCACGAACACCTTCTAATTCTGCTTTTAATAAATCAAGCTCTGTTTGTAAAGCCATGTTATTAGCAGATAGGGTAGTGATTTCGTAGTTTTTGCTATTTAATGTTTCTTTTAAATCAGCCGCTTTGCCTTCAGTTACTGATTTTAATTCAGATAATTCTGTTTGAACTAATTGTAACTGAGCTTCAGTAGCTTCTAATTTATCCGCAGTCGCATCAATCTCAGTAATTAAAGAAGTATTCTCTGCTAGTAATTTATTAAACTCTACATCTTTACTTTGTAATAATTGAGAGTTAGAAACTTCTAATTCGGATTTATAGTTTTCGAAATTTTCTTTTTCTACATTAAAAGAAACTGATAAAACATTAAACTGATCTTGTAATTCGTTATAAGAATTAGTTAAGCTCGTTATTTGATTGATTTTTTCTTCAACGGAAGCCGTTAATTCAGTAATACTAGAATCTTTAGAAGAAACAAGAGATTCAAATTCTGAAATTTTAGAATTTAATACGCCAACTTGTTCATCAATACTTGATAATTGAGATGTTTTATATGAATCAAATTCTCCAGATAATGAATTGTAGCTGTCAATTTGTTTACTGATTTGTTCAGCTTTACCTTCAATATCTTTAGTTAATTCGTCAATCTTGGTATTTTGTTCGTCAATAAAATATACCATCTCTCTGATTTTTTCTTTAAAGTGTTCGTTCTCCACAACCACCTTATTTATATTATCAGATAATAATAAATTTTTTGTTTCATACTCTGCTTTGATTGATTCTACTAAAGAACCAGAAGAGCTTGATGTATTAGATAATTCGTTTTCGTAATATGCTTTTAACTCATTTTCTTTTTGAGTGTAAGATTGAGTTAGCGATTCTATCGTTGAACTTAATTCAACTTCAAAAGCAATTTGTTTGTTTGATAATTCTGTGTTTAAATCTGCAATTTTAGATTCATAAGAATCTGTTAATTCAGATTTTTCAGAAGTATAGGCACCAGTTAAAGATGAAATTTGGTTTTCGTATGAAGAAGTGATTTCTGTTTTCTCAATATTCCACTGAAAAGTTAAACCGCTAATTTTTAATTCGTACTCAGAAGTTAAGTTGGAAATAGTTTCAGAGCTAGAACCAGATAATGAAGCAATACGACTTTCAGACTCTTGTTTCACTGACTCTAATTGAGCGTTAAAATCAGATTTCAATTGTTCAATTTGAGATTCGTATGAAGAAACCGTTTCTTGATAAGTTGTATTGTAAGTAGTCGTTAAATCGTTAATCTTAGTTTCTAATTCAGAACGAATACCGCTTTGTTGGTAAGATGTATTTGATTTTAATTCGTTTAATTGAGTTTCAAACGAAGATTTTAAATTAGAAATTTCTTCTTGCGAAGATGCTTGTAATTCAGCAATTTTAGATTCGTATTCAGATGAAATAGATGCTAATTGACTATTTAACTCGTCAATTTTGCTCAACAAACCATTGATTTCATCTTGTTTTTCTTGCAATTGCTCACGGATTGAGTTGCGTAATTCTTTAAACGAGCTTACTTCGCTTTTGTAGTTGGTGTTATCACGTTCCATAACTACCAATTTGGTATTCAAAACGTCGATAGACACTTGCAAGCGTTTGCAATCTTCATCACGTTGAATGAGTTGATTACGATAATCGCTTAATGAACGTTTGATTTCATTGTACTCTTTTCGCAGCGCTACATCGCTATCTAACACTTGTTGTAATTCCGATTTTATATTTTCTACGTTCATGCTCAATAAACAGTTTGTTGTTGGTTAAAAATAGACTTTAGGCTAACTCATTTTACTTATGCCTTTAACTTTACATCAACAACTCGTTGTTAATTAACTTCATACAATTTAACCTTGCCATAATGATAAATTTCAGAATACTAATTCTCCTATTTTTTGCACTGAATTCTTTATTTTTTTATGCACAGTATAACGGTTTGGAATTTTCTTATCCGTTAGATAGAGAGGTTGTTATTACTGGTAATTACGGGGAAATAAGACCTAACCATTTTCATGCAGGCTTGGATTTTAGTACTGATCCAACGGTTAATTTGCCCATCAAAAGTATTGGTGATGGCTATGTAAGCAGAATAAAAATTAGTAGCGGTGGTTACGGAAGAGTACTTTATGTGACACATCCTAATGGTTATGTATCGGTTTATGCACATCAAAAAAAATACGCTAAAAAAATAGATGAATACATTAAAAAAATACAAATAGAACAGAAAAAAAATGAAATTGAAGTGTATCCGAAAGCAAATGAGTTACCCGTTAAAAAAGGAGAAGTCGTTGGTTATACTGGAAACTCTGGAAGTTCAACTGGACCGCATTTGCATTTTGAAATTAGAGAAGAGAAATCTGAAATTCCTGTAAACCCTTTACTAATATATGATGTAAAGGATGATGTGAAGCCTGAATTAACACATTTAGCAATTTATAGTACCGCAGATACAAATCATATAAAACGTATTTCATCCATACCAGTTAAATATATCGGTGATAAATTATCTTTACCAAAATACACGCAAGTATTATCTGAAAATACATTTGCTATTGGTTTTGCAGGTTTTGATAGAGCAAGCGCTAGTGCAAATAAAAATAATATATACGAAGCAAAATTATTATTAGATGATAAAATCATTTATCACCATCAATTGAATAGCATCAGTTTTGATAACGGTCGTTATGTGAATGTTTTTAGTGAAAAGGAAGGCGGCGTAAAATTTCAAAAATGTTTTTCGCCTACGTGTTATGATATTGCTATTTATAAAAGCTTGACAAATGGAGGAAAGGTAGTATTGAATGATACATTGCCACATAAAGTATCTTTACAAATCAATGATGAAAAAGGAAATAAAAATGTATTGACTTTTTTTGTTAAGACGAAAAACTTGAAAGGTTATGCTATTAACACTTTAAAGCATAACGTATTTTGTAATCAAGATGCCTTAATTAAAAAGGAAGACATTGAAGTGTTAATTAAAGCAGGTACGCTCAGTAAAAATATGCCTGTAGGAGTTTATCTTAATAAATTAGGGAAAGCCGTTGTAGGAAATAAAGATGAAGATCTATTAAAAGCATTTTCGTTATCGGTAAAAATACCTAAGGCAATTAAAGGGAAAGAAGATAAAATGGTTCTTTTAAATGAAAGTAGTTGTTTAGTTGGTAAATATGAAAACGGTTGGTTTAAAACAGAAAGTAAATCGTTTGGCGTGTTTGGAGTTTCGTATGACACCATAGCGCCAATAATTGTTTTACCAACTTCAAAAAAGAAGACTTCGGCAAGCTCAGTCTCTAAAACTTATGTGAGGTTTACAATTGCTGATAATTTAAGTGGTATTGCAGACTATCATGTTTATGTAAATGATGTTTGGCAAATAGCAGAATATGATGCTAAATCAAATACTGTCAACTGTAATTATGCAGAAGCGAATCCTAAAACTTTAAGAATAGAAGTAACAGATAAAGTAGGGAATAAATCGATTTTGAATAAGGAGTTGTAAGTATCAATTATTGTTCTCGACTTCGCTCGAACTGACTAAGAATTAGTCTTCCAACATCCAAATAGCTTCATTTAATTCTCCTAAAGCTTTATTGTTGTTTTGTGATTTAGCTATATTAACACCTTGTTTGTAGTAGGTTAAAGCAATATCGTTATTGCCTAATTTCTCATTCAATTGACCTAATTGATAGAAGCAAGGTAAATAATCTGCTTTTATAGATAAAACTTTTTTGAGTTGTTCGTCAGCTTCTTTTAATTCATTAGTAGATACAAGTTCCATAGCCAAGGCATAGTTTAAAAACACATCGTTAGGTTCACCCTCTAACATGTTTAATAATTGCTCTTTTCTAGAAAGTTGAGTCATGAATTATTCTCCAGCAAATTGCTTTAAAAAACGAACATCATTTTCAAAAAACAAACGTAAATCTTTCACACGGTATTTTAACATGGTAATACGCTCAATACCCATTCCAAATGCAAATCCAGAATATTTTTTACTGTCAATACCGCAGTTTTCTAAAACTTGAGGATCAACCATACCACAACCTAAAATTTCTACCCAACCAGTATGTTTACAAACATTACATCCTTCGCCTTTACAAATCGTACAGCTAATATCAACCTCTGCACTTGGCTCAGTGAAAGGGAAATAACTCGGGCGCATTCTTATTTTTGTTTCAGTGCCAAATAATTCTTTTGCAAAGAAATTCAATGTTTGTTTTAAATCAGCAAAGGATACTTTTTCATCAATATATAAACCTTCAATTTGATGAAACTGACAGTGAGCACGTGCACTAATGGCTTCATTACGATATACACGTCCTGGAGATATAGTGCGAATAGGAGGTTTTTGATTCTCCATAATATGTACTTGAACCGAAGACGTTTGTGTACGCAACACCATTTCAGGATTTAACTCTACATAAAAAGTATCCTGCATGTCACGTGCTGGATGATTTTCGGGAGTATTTAATGCTGTAAAATTATGCCAATCATCTTCAATTTCTCTTCCATCACTTACTGTAAAGCCAATTCGAGCAAATACATCAATAATTTGGTTTTTCACTAATGATAATGGATGACGAGAACCAACTTGAATGGTTGGATCGGCAGGTAGAGTTAAATCAATATCTTTTGAAGCTCCTTTATCTGAAGCTTGCTCGTGTTTTTCTTTCAGCTCATTAATTTTATCTTGAGCTTTTACTTTTAATTCATTTAATTTTTGTCCAACTTCACGTTTAATTTCAGGAGCCACCGCCTTAAAATCGTCAAACAAAGAAGTGATTTCTCCTTTTTTACTTAACCATTTAATACGGTATTCTTCTACCTGCTCTTTGCTTTGTGCAGCAAATTCCTCCACTTCAATTAATAAACTGTTTATTCTTTCTAACATAATAATTTGATAATTAGCACAAATTTAAGCAATTTTAGGTAGTGAAAAACCAACTTTTAGTATATATCCTTTTTATTTCATTATTGTTTTTGGGGCATTACTCCAAGGCTCAGTCTATGTTGAATTATAAAATTTTTGATAATGACACCATTAATATATTGGACAAGGATAGTTTGAAACAAGGAATTTGGAAAGAGTTTTGGCCAAATGGAGATTTAAAAAGCGAGGTTTCTTATAAAAATAATAAAAAACAAGGTTTAGAAATCAATTGGTTTGACGAACCAGATTGCGTAGAGTTAGAAGCTTATTATAAAGAAGGATTATTAGATGGTCCATGTATTTATTATACTAAAAAGTGTAAAAAAGATTTATTTCAAACATTTAAAAATGGCTTAAAAGAAGGTTTAGAATTAGAATATTATCCCAATGGACATGTTAAGGCTGAAGGAAAATTCAAGAAAGGTAATTTAGATGGTTATTATAGAGTATATGATAAAAATGGTAATTTTTCATTTGAAAGCCGTAGTAGTGATAATGAAGCAAATTTCCAACCTAATATGGCAGATACAACCAATAGCGTTGTGTTTAATGTTTTAAAACGCAACAAAAAATGGAATAATAAATTAATAGTTGCTGATTTAACAGGTAGTATGTATCCCTATGCTCAACAAGTAAGTACATGGATGAAGTTACATTTTATGAAAGATACCACGAGTCAACATTTTGTTTTTTTTAATGATGGAGATAAAAAGCGAGACGAAGATAAAAAGATAGGTGCTACTGGCGGTGTTTATCATTGCAAAGCAAAAACGGTAGATGAATTAATTTCAACAATGGAATTAACTATTAAAAAGGGACAAGGTGGAGATGCACCAGAAAATCCTATTGAGGCTATTATTTATGGTTTAAATAAAAGTGGTAAGGTAGAAGATGTGATTTTAATTGCAGATAATTGGGCCAAGGCAAGAGATATAAAAATGCTTGCGCGAATTAAAGTACCCGTTCGAGTTATTTTGTGCGGAGTGTATGACGGTATGGAAATTAATGAAGATTATTTAAATATTGCTTATAAAACTAAAGGGTCGGTACATACTATAGAACAAGATATTACTGATTTGATGAAACAAGGAAAGGATAAGAAGTTTAATATTAACGGCGTAGATTATATTATTAAAAACGGTAGTATTAAAGTGTTTTAAATCTTGTATCTTTAGGCTCTATTTTTGTGAGCATTTTCTTCAATATATCCGAATTATCTCAAGTAACAAATTCTATTGTTACTATAGGTACTTTTGATGGTGTTCATCTTGGACATCAAAAAATCATTAAGCGTTTAGTGGAATTAAAACAAAAGGAAGGCGGTGAAATAGTTTTATTTACGTTCGATCCTCACCCCAGAAAAATTTTATTTCCAGATCAAAAAGATTTGAGGTTGATTACAACTACAAAAGAGAAATGTGAAATATTGAAAATGTTTGGGGTAGATTATGTTTTAGTATATCCTTTTACAAAAGAGTTCTCCAAAATGCAAGCTCAAAATTATATTTCTGATATTATTGCTAGAGGCTTGAAAACAAAAACTTTAGTGATTGGTTACGATCACCGTTTTGGTAGTAATAGAGAAGGAAATATTGATACATTAAAAGAATTTGCTTCAATTTATAATTTTGAAGTAGAAGAAATTCCTGCACAGGAAATTAATCAGCTAAATGTTAGTAGCACGCGAATTAGAAAAGCAATTGAAGAAGGAGATGTTAAGACAGCAAATGATTTTTTAGGATATTCTTTTTTTATCACAGGAACTGTTGTAAAAGGAAAACAATTAGGAAGAACGATCGGCTATCCTACGGCTAATATTTTTATAGATAATGCTGATAAGCTAATTCCTAAGATAGGCGTTTATGCCGTGAACGTTATTAATAAAGGTGTAACTTATAAGGGAATGCTAAATATCGGAACTAATCCAACAACCGATTTTGATAACAAGGTTAAAATAGAAGTTAATATTTTTGATTTTGATCAAGATATTTATGGAGAAACATTAAAAGTAGAGTTTGTTAAATGGATTAGAAATGAAGAAAAATTTGCTAACTTAGATGAACTGAATCAAGCTTTAGCAAATGATAAAATTGCCTGTATCCATGTATAGATTTTTTTCTAAAATAACGTTTATTCTATTATTTGCCTTTAGTGCAGGTAATGCTCAAGAGGTATTGTTAGATTCATTGACATTAGATACTTTAACCGGATTTGCTAATTTGCAAGAGGCACTTAAAAATCCTGAGGCGGTTACGAAATTGGTTTTAAGAAAACAACATTTAAAATCTTTTCCAAAAGAAATCTTACAGTTTAAAAATTTACAATACTTAGATATTAGCAAGAATTCAATTGCAGAGTTACCAGATAGTATTTACCTTTTGTCAAATCTTCAATACTTTGCCTGTAGTAAAACAGGATTAAAACGTGTACCTAAAGAAATAGGCAAATTAACCAATTTAACCTATTTAAATTTTAATCAAAATGATTTGGAATCTTTGCCAGTTCAAATTGGAAATCTTGAAAAACTCGAAGTTTTAGATTTATGGAGTAATAATTTTGAGGAATATCCTTCATCACTAGCGAGCTTAAAATCATTAAAAGTAATTGATTTAAGGAATATTTTAATTAGTGATGAGGTACAAAAAAACTTACAAAACATGATGCCAAAAGCTAAGGTATACATGTCTCCTAGTTGTAAGTGTAAGTGGTAGCTTCGACAAGCTCAGCTGCCAAAACTATTATTAAACTCCCATTTGTTTTAATTGTTCTTCTAAAAACTTAATACCTTCTACAAAACTGTGGGGATTGTATCCTAAATCACGTTTGGCTTTATCAATAATGAATCCAGTGATTGGCGGGCGTTTAGCAGGTTGTTTAATATCAGCCGATTTAGATGGTTTTATTAATGATTTATCTAATTTATAATAGTCGGCTACTAAATGAGCAACTTCTAAAATATTTAAAAAGTCTTTTCCCGAAATATTATAAATGCCGCTTGCTTTTTTCTCAGCAATTAAAATACAGCCATCAGCTAAATCTTCTGCTAATGTTGGAGTTCGATATTGATCATCAACTACATTAATTGTTTTTCCTTGTTCTAAATTTTGTTTTACCCATAATACAATGTTACTACGGCTCATATTATCTACAATTCCATAAACTAATACCGTACGAGCCATTGCCCAATGTAAAGAAGACGCTTGTACAATGTTTTCAGCTTCTAATTTTGTTTCAGCATAATAGCTTAAAGGGTTTGGTATTTCATTTTCATCTAATGGCCCATGAGTTCCATCAAAAATAAAATCTGTAGATAGATGTATAAAATGAGGTTTATAGTTTGAATTTTCTTTTTGTAATTTCTCTAAAACAGTTACTTGATTTTGAACTGATGTAGTATTTAAAAGTAAAGCTCCTTCTCGATCTGTTTCACATGCATCTACATTAGTCATAGCAGCTGTATTAATAACAACATCGGGCATAAATTTAGAAAATACAGATTCAACATTGTCGTAATTTGTAATATCTAAAGAAGCATACTCGTAACCTATTTTATTTACGAGTCTGTTTTCGCCACGTGCCGTAGCAATGCAGTTGATGTTTGCTTTATCTTTTAGTTTATAAACTAATTTTTGTCCCAATAATCCATTAGAACCTGTAATTAATATTTTTTGCATAAGGTAAATATACAAAAACAATAAAAAATGTGATTACTTAGAATTACTTTTTATTTGCAATAAAATATCAAATAATTTTGCGGTTGCTACGGCATCTCCTTCGGCCCTATGCCTAGCATTATTACTAATTCCTAAAGATTCGCATAATGGACCTAAGCTATAGGTTTTTTTGCCAGGAATTAGTTTTCGGCTTAATTTTACCGTACATAATTTTTCACGTTCATAAACATGGCCTAATGAAGCAAATTCTCCTTTAATGAAATTATAATCAAAGCTTACATTGTGCGCCACAAAGGTTCGATTTTCTGTTAATTGTAAAATAGTATTTGCAACCTCGTGAAATTTGGGAGCATTTGCTACCATTTGATTGGTTATGCCGGTGATATTTGTGTAAAGTGGCGAGATATAACATTCTGGATTGATAAGAGTAGAAAATTTTTCGGTTACTTGTAATCCATCATGTATGATAATGCAAATTTCAGTAATTCGCCCTTTTGGGTAATCAAATTTTCCTCCGCAGGTCTCTATATCTATAATTGCAAACATGATTGTAAAAATAGTTTTTTTATCGATGTAGAAGATAATCCATAAAAAAAGCCCGAAGAAGTTCGGGCTTTTAAAACAAATAAAAATCTTTTTATTTGAAAATTACTTTTTGCGTAGTTGATTGTCCAATACTATTTGTAACCTTTAAAAAGTACAATCCAGTTGATGTATTGTTTTTCTTGATTTTAAATGTTGAATCTTTAGTAGTTTCAGAACTTATTATTTTCCCTGTTACATCATACAATTCAATTTTATGCGTGGTATTTGAGTTTGCAAATTCAATTGTCATTTCATTATCTGATGGATTGGGAAATGCACTATTGATAATATTTGTATTTGTGATTTCATTTACCCCAACAACCCCTGGTGTAGCACAAGTCATAGCAACATTACTTGTACAAGTTGTATAAGAATATAATGTAGCCGTTTGTGCAGGCGTGTTTTGTGGTAATATAGCAGGGTCAGTGCAGCCTAATTGAGTCACTAAAAAGTCTCTCACGAAGTTTACAGTGCTGTCCATGTAAGTTGCGGATGACGCATATGGAACGTGATCTTTTCCGTACCAAGTATAAAATGGATTATTGATACCAATTGCATTAGCTTGTTCTTTTAACATTCTACTTCCATCTAGTAATAGTAATGGAATACCCGGATTTACTTGACCTCTGTTATATTTTACTGTACCATCAATAGTACCATGCATAGAACAAAAAGGCACATCACCTGGTTCTATCCAGCCATAACGGCCTAAAGCGCCACATAAATTAATGACTCCTTTCACTTTTGATGAATAACATTGATTTCCACTATAACCTTCCATGCCTCCTAGAGTTATTAGGCTTGAAGGTGTTAGATAGTAATTTATTTCACATGATTTATTCAAATAGGCTAAATGAAGAGCAGTAATTGCACCAGCAGAACTACCACCTACAAATATATTATTGGTATCAATCTTATACGTATTTGTTGTTAATTTGTCTTTGTAGAAAAAGCGAACAGAGGCTTTCATATCTTGTACAGCTCTTAAAACTGCTCTAACTGCTCCAATAGAATCAAATGGCGTTAAACCTAAACGGTAATTAATTGATGCGCATACATATCCTTTTTTAGCAAAAGCTTGTGATAACGCAACAACATCAGAATTTGTACTTGAACCGCTTATAAAGCTTCCTCCATGAGCCCAAATAATTAAAGGTCTATTTGTTTCTAAATCACCAGTTGGTTGATAAATATCCATTGTTAAGGATTGTGTTTGTCCATTTGCTTTGATATTTGATCCATATACGACATTACTATTTGTTGTTACATTAGAGAAGGTGTTTGAGGCATATCTCCCTGTAGCACAAGGGCTTTGTGCCTTTATAGAAAGGGCAGAAATTAAAGTTGAAAAAGCTAATAAGTAAATTTTTTTCATAGAGATGTTTTTTATTGTTTTTAATTGTCTTATACATATTCATCATTTGATTGAGTCAAAAAACATAATAAATACTATATAAGTATAGTTTAAGTTATATTAAATTTAAGAAAATAATTTAAATCAGTTTAGTGATACGCTTTAATTTAACAGTTAAAAAGCTAAAAAGTTTAGTTAAGGAAATGTTACTGCTGGATATTTCATAGCATCTACTTCTGGTATAGTAGATTGATAGTTAGAATTGATAGCTTTTATGAATTCATTTGCTAATAATGCATTGCCTCGTGCAGTTAAATTTAAACCATCTAAAGAATAGGCTCCTCCAGATACAAATGCAGCGTTAATAGTGACTCCATTGTAAATGAAACCTGATTTTATTTTGGCAAAAAAAGAATTTACATCAACAAAAGCTAAACCCTTGCTTGTCGCAATGTTTTTCAAAATAATATTATAATTTGTAATGGCATTTTCTATTGCAGAAATTTCAGATAAAGTTAATGAGTATTGATCTGGAATTGGATTTACAGAACCCCATTTTGGACCACATTTTACGTTTTCAAGTGGCACATTTAATAGTATATATTCACCTTCAACTGCTTGTCTAAATCCTAAAAATGGAACTGTGATATCTTCTATAATAAATCCATTTATTCCTTCTTTAAACTCAGTAGAATCTAAATTTGCATATGCATTTGTTAAGTTTAAGGCGTTTGCGGCATCTAAATTTAAAGCATTCCAAGCAACCGTATTAAAGTATGCCATTGTTTTTATACTAGGAATATTTGATATCACTCCTTTTGCACCGTTTGCCGTTAGTTTATCAATTACATTATTAATACTTGCTTCAAACCCAACATTAATAGAGCCTGATATTGGAGTTATATTTTCAGACGCGGCACCTTTTAAAGCATAATTTAATACATCATTTAAGCCTAACATGACCGTGAAAAAACTTGGGTTTTTAGCAACAGCGTCAGATAATATTGATGATGAAGAGCTTGAAGCTATACGTTGATAAAAGGGATTGCTATAACCATTTACATCCATGTCGATTACTTTTGCATCAGGCACAGCCATATTATTAAATGATCCTTGACTAGCATAGATGTTAGTAAATACTGAAGCATCGCCTTGTGCAGCAATTTTTACTGGCCCTAAGGAAACAGTTCCTTGACAATCAGTTCTATTACCTAAAATGGAGGGAGCATTATTTGCATTTCCCATGCCTATTGAATTTTGAGAGACATTAGGGATTTTAAATTCTCCGCCGCCAACTAATTTAAATTGCTCTGCTAAAATTTTTGCATAAGAATTTTGTTGTGCATCATAGTATAACGCTCCATTACTGTATCCAGCAGTCATCGAACTACCTAAAGCAACATAGTTGGATACGTCAATAGTTCCTTTTTCAGGATCTGGAACATCAAATTTTGGTTTGCAGCTAACAATGACTGTTGCACTAATACTTACCGCAATTATTTTATATAATGTTTTCATGTTCGTTTTAATTAAAATTTATATCCTATTGAAATACCAGGTGCGATAACGTTAGTTTTAAACGTGCCGCTTAAATTTGTTTCAGTATTGGTGTCGGTTCTTTTTAAATGCGTAAATAAAAATGACGCATCAACTTTTAAATGTTTTGTTTGGTAACCAATGCCGGCTGTATAATTTATACGATTTGCATCTGGAGTTTCAGGAGTTACATATCCATTTTGAACTGGGGTAATGCCATACGCTAAACCTAAACGTGCTGCGAAATGTGAATCTATTTGATATTGTGCTCCGCCTCTAAAAGCAAAGGTGTTTTTATACATTCTTGCAGATTTGGTATCAATTAAAGATGTTGTATTGTTTTCGTAATCAAAAGATAAAGTGTCGTATGCTTTCCAGCCAACATAATTAATATCTAACGCAAAGTTTAATTTATCAGTTGCTTTAAATCCAAAACCTAATGTTGTAACACTTGGTAATGGTAATTTTGATTTGAATTTCCCATTTGGGAAATTTGTTGTAACTGCTGATGGAACAGTAAATGTTGCATCACCATCGTTAACAGCCATTTCAACTTTTGAACGGTAAGTTAAACCAATACTTAATTTTTCGATGGGAGTAAAATAAACACCTGCATTAAAACCATAACCTTTTGCTTTACCATTTAACTCAGCATGAGCGTAGTTTCCGCTTGCATCAATAATAGGGATATCTTTTTGTAAATTTACTTTACCAGTTGCATAAATAAAACCAGCCCCTATTCCTAACTTATTTGTAATTCTGTAGCTTACTGTTGGTTGAATAAAGATGGCTCTTAATTCTAATCGTGTTAATGCAAATCTCCCAGTCCATCCATCTTCCCATTGAACGGTGCTTCCAAATGGAGTATAAACAGCTAATCCTAATTTTATTTTTGAGCTATCTTTTATTTCAAATAGTCCATAGGCTGCAAAAGGAGTACTCACTGGCGAGTTTGTTCTTGAAACTGTATTAGAAGCAGCATCTAAAAATGCGCCTCTTGCAAAAGTTGGAGTTACTCCTGCAATAATAGAATTTCCATGAACAAAACTTGATCCACCAGGGTTAAAAAATAGGGCAGAAGCATCTTGCATAAAGGCAGTCCCTGCACCACCCATGCCTTGCTGTTTTTGACCTTGCAAGTTTACTTGAAAGCCTTGCGCAAATTGGAGACTAGGAATGGTAATAAAAACAAATAAAAGTAGTTTGTATAAAAAGTTCATATGGTTTGTTTACAATTTAATAAGGATAAATTTACTAAAATAGTTCTAAAAAAAAAGTCTCTTAATTTTAAGAGACTTTTAATTGTATTTATTGCTAACTACATTAATATATTGTTTTCGGGAATTGTTGCAGGAGGTATATCTTTTTCATCTAGCATTTCTTTTAAATCTATTTCAATAGGACGACTAATATTACTGATGGGCACATCATTAGCACTTCCTTCAAAGGGATTTTCGGTTGCTTCACCGATACGTTCCATGACATGAAATACCCAACCAACAATTAACGAACAAGGAACGGTTGCCCAAATAAAATTTTGTCCTAAGTCAGCAGTTAGTTTGCCAAACTCTTGTAAAATACCAAATGGTAAGATGCTAATAAATAAACGAATAAACATTTGGTTAATGGTAGCAAACTGTCGTGGATAAGGAAAATTTTTGATACGTTCTGATTTTCCTTGATGTTCGTATAGAACAGTTAAGGTTCTTTCCAACTCTATAAAATCAAATTCAGAAAGTTTACCAGATTCTTTAAGTAATCGCAAATGTTTTGATTGTAAACTAATAATTTGTGTGGCTCTATTTTTTTTGCTCAATATATAAGTGAGTTCTTCATCACTTAAAAATTTTTTCAATTCAACTTCTAGTGGCGTTTCTTTTTCTGGCACTTTAAAATAGTGTGAAAATTCAATATTGCTCTTTAGTTGCGCATTTTCCCAAAAGCGAGGTTCTCTCATTTGATATCTCAATGCCGTAACCCAAGCAAGATGTCTATAAATTAAGGTTTGGATTTCTGTTTTATCACTTTTTACGGTGTCTTTTGCTAAAATGCCCCACGCTCTGCTGGTATTAATAATGCTACCCCATATTTGTCGCGCTTCCCACAATCTGTTGTAAGTTTGAGTGTTTTTAAAACCCACTAAAAAGGCTGCCGCTGTACCAATTAAACCAATGGCTACCCACGGTATCACTAACCATTTGATGTCAAAAAAATAATAGAGCGCGGTTGGTATAGTAGCGATAATTATGAAAAAATAAATATCTCTTCTAGTCCAATAGATAACTTGCTGTAATGTAAATCTTCTTCCCGAATGCATGCTTTTTATTTTTTTGACTTTAAAAAGGCATTTTGATACAATTTAATCCAATCTTCAACAGTTGTTTTTTGCATTAATTCCGCTATTAAATCATAAGGAATTTGATCAGCTTTTTTAAATCGGATACAACCCTTTCCCATGTCCAATTTAGTTTTACAATGTTTTGGATATTCAGCTATAAACCATTCTAACAATTTTGGGTTGGCATATATTCCCATATGATGTAGAGCAATGAAATTTTTTTGTGAAGCAATACTAACGAAAGGTAAAGGTAATTTTGGGTCGCAGTGATAACCATCTGGGTATAAAGAGTGTGGCACAACATAACCAATCATGCCATAGCTTATTCCTTCTTCAAAACCTTTTGGTATATTTTTTAAAATAGTATCTCTTAATTTTATAAAGTATGGAGATTTGTCTTCAGGTAGTTCTGTTAGGTAATCTTTTACGCTTTTAGCAGCTGATTGCATAGTGATGAGATTTGAAACATAAATATAGCAGATTTTATAAAACAAAAAAACCTCCTTTTTCAAGGAGGTTTAATCGTGACCCCGATTGGTATAAAGTCCATTTCCTATATGTTCATTAATATACTTTATATTCATATAACTGTTTGATTACTAGGGTGTAAATTTGCATTGTCATTGAACGCTTGTGATTTATTGTCATTTGATTGAAATGAAATAGTACCCCAAAAGAACCCCCAAACTAATTTGAACTGTATGGCAAAAATAAATATCGTATTCCGCAAAGATAAGCTTAATAAGCAAAACAAGGCTCCCATCAATTTAAAAATTACCAGCAGAGGTAAACGGAAGTATATACCAACTGGTTATTCTGTAAAGGAAACTGAATGGGATTTTGAAAAAAATCAAGTGAAATCAACTTATAAAAATAGTGCACGATTAAATAATGTTTTAAGGGCGCTTTTGGTTGAATATGAAGCAAAGATCATTGATATAGAATCAAAGGATTGTTACCATACCGTTGGTGCAATCAAAGAAAAAATAGTGACAAATAAATCCATGAAATTATTTCCGTATGCGGATGACTATAATTTAAGTTTGAAAGTAAAGGGTAAGTATGGAACATATAAAAGAGGTTTGACTGTGGTCAATAAACTAAAAGAGTTTATTAAGAATGATGAATTATTAATTGAAGAATTTAATCAGGATATGGTGAAGAGATTTGACTATTTTTTGAGAGATACATATAAGAACAGTAATACTACTATTCATGCCAATATGAAATTTATAAAAACAATCATTATAAAGTATATCAAGGAAGGTAATATGTCTTACGATAAAAATCCATTTATAAATTATTCAGTTAAAGCAGATGAATCAACCAGAGCATATTTGAGTTCTGAAGAATTGTTGGAAATTGAAAACCTAAATCTTGATAAAAATTCCAATATGTATCATCATCGAAATATCTATGTGTTTTCAGCATACGCAGGAGGCTTAAGAATTTCGGATGTATTGCAATTGACTTGGGCTAATTTGGAAGGGGAGAAGCTCAATTTAACTATTCAAAAAACGAGGAAGCAGATAAATATTAGAATCCCCAAAAAAGCACTTGATATAATTAATTTATACGCTGATAATAGTAAATCTCCGAATGATTTGATTTTTCCGTTGCTTAAATGCAAAGATATGAGCAATGTGATTGATTTATTTAATGCGATTTCTTCTGCCACCGCATACACAAATTCTGATTTGAAGGAAATTATCAAATTAACTAAAATTAAAAAGAGCATTAGTTTTCATACTGCAAGACATACATTTGCCACCACCGCTTTACAAAAGGGCATGAGAATTGAGTATGTTTCAAAATATATGGGACACAGTGATATTAAAGAAACTCAAATTTACGCCAAAATTATAAACCAGGAATTGGACAAAGCAATAGAAATTTTTAATTAACTTCTTATGAATACTACAAAGTTATTTTTATTTACATTAAAGAAAATTGTGAATCATGAACTCATTAGAAACCATTATTTTGATGGTTTAGTTAAACGGAATCCAGAGGAAAATGATTTAAGCAAGATTTATAAAATTGATTTATTGAACCAATTTGAGAATGATTTTTTATTTATTGAGGATACTATATTAAACTGCCCTAAGAAAGTTGATTTAAATGTTTTCATATATCATATTCAGGATTTTATAAAAGAAATTTTGGATTATAATGAAGACTATTTATATCATTTTAAACTTTTACAACAATCACATTGGAGGGATCAAGATAATTCTTTAATCTGGCCTTACGGTGAGAAGATTGAGAAAACTAATGAGTATTATAATTTAATGTTTTTTGGATTTATCTCTGAAAAGCTTTCTGAATATCAAGAAAAATTAAATCGATTACTATCGAAGTATAACATAATTCAATCTTTAAAAATTAAAAACCGTATCAAGACCCTTCAATTAATTGCTGAAGATGATAAAATCTGCATAACAGATTTTGAACTATTTATGGCTGCTGTAAATATTTGTATTAGAAAAGGTGGTGTATGGAAAAATATTAATAGCAAAAAACCTACTAATAAGGAGTTGTTTAATTACTTGGAGCAGCATTTTACATTTAAAGGCAGGTATAATTCAATTTCCAAATTGAAACGAAGTACAATTGAAACTAATTTTTCTATAATTGCATCAAATGAAGCTTCGTTTAAAAAGTATCTTCAGTACGAAGAAAAATTGCTAAGTCTTTTAATTTGATGTAATTACAGGGCAGTTTTTTGGCTTTTTAGTTTTGATTTTTAAGTTCTTTCATTGTGCGAATTTTGTAGCATAAACCTTTAAAATAATTATTATGCAATCAAATTCACAAACAACACAACCTGCTCAAACTCCCCAATTGTATACCACCGAGGAAGTTGCTAAAATGTTTAAAGTATCTATTCGTACTATTCAAAATTGGAGAGATAAAGGTCAGATTAGTTTCTCACAAATTAATACTGTTATAGTTTATCACAAGAAAGATATAGATGAGCTTTTAGAAAAATCTTATGTAAAAGGCAGTGCATGGAAATAAAAAAGCAACTATTGGCGTAGTTGCTTCTTAAAACTTTACATAAAACTGTTACATTTTACAAGATCAAAGGTAATCAAAATTCATTAATTGAAAATGATAAACCTGTCTTATTTTTTGACTTTTTTTAGAGAAGCTTAGATTTCAATCTTTAAAGTTTACTATTAATACCTTGTTGGGTTATTATATATTATTCTTTTTATCTAATGTTTTTGAATAATTATAAGTCAAAAATCAATCTCATCTTTCCAATTGTGAAGATAAATCCAAAACAGTTTCTTGTAAATTTTACGAAGTGAACAGACAATGGGGAAAGTGGTGAAAGGAATATAGCTGAATATATGTGAAGTGTATTTATTTTTCCCCATCGTCTTAATTTTAGCTGATTTGTAAGTTTAGTGTGTGAGCTTTTAGTTTTTACGCCGAAGTCTAACACACTAGACTTTCTCCGAAAATCGTGTGCAAAGGGTTTCACCCCTTGACCCCCAGAACCATAAATAATTAGTATAAATATATGTTTGCAGTTATAAGAGTAGAAAAACGAAAAGGCGCGGCAATATCTGCTATTGAAAAGCATAATAGTAGGACTATTGAAATTTTGCCTGATGGAAAGGAAAAACGTTGGGCAGAAAATGCCGACCATAATCTTTCAAAATTTAATGTTGCTTTCAAAAAGTTTCCAAATTTGAACTTAGCCCAATCCATAAATAAGCATTTGGAAAATGTTGGAATTTTGAAAACTCGTAAAGATGCTGTTAAGGCTATTGAAATTTTATGTACTGCTTCGCCAGAATTTTTTAATTCAACTGAACATGATTTTAGAGTAAAGGAATATAAAAAATTGGCTGACCAATTTATTGCCGAAAAATATGGTGCTGATAATGTTATGACCACAGATTTGCATTTGGATGAAAAAACACCTCACATACATTATGTGGTTGTTCCAATAACTAAAGATAAACGATTATCTGCTAAAGAATTATGCGGGAATAGAAAAGCTTACCAGTCACTCCAAAGTGATTTTTCTTTGAAAATGAAACCATTAGGTTTGAAAAGGGGAATTGAAGGTAGCAATGCTAAACATATTGAAATGAAGGAATTTTACGGGGCTTTAAAAAACGATATAACCCCAATTAATCAATTTCTGGAAAAAAGAAAGAGTTCTGAAGTTTCAAAATTGAGCAGAGAACTTAAAAAGACAAAGGTAATAGCACAATTTGCTTATGAGCTTTTAAAGAAGAATAACTTCACTCTTGATAAATTAACCTTACAACCAAGGAAATTGACAGCTGAGGAGATTGATGCTTTAAAGTATAACAATGATAAAAACAAAAAAATTTAAGGCAACTAAATAAATTCAAGACATTATGATTGATATTAAGGATAATAATATAGTAAGACTACCCGTAAAGCCAATTAATATTGAAGATGAAGCAAAGTTGAACTTGATTCTTGAATCACAAAGGAAGATAAAAGAACATAAGAGTAAACCAATTACTTTTAGTGAACCTATCTTATGGCATAGAGAAAATCCAGTCTTTTTTCCAAAAACAATAAACGTTATTCAAGGTAAAGCTGGGGTTCATAAATCGAGGCTTGCAGAAACTATTTGTGCAGCCTTATTAAAAAATGGAGATAGTAAACAAGATTTACTACACTTTAAAACTAATATTCTGACTCGATATGCTGTATGCTATGTTGATACTGAGAGAAATTTGGCAGAACAATTCCCATACTCTTTGCAGCAAATTCAATTAAAGGCTGGTTATTCAATTGAGGAGCACCCTTTCGGGTTTGATTACATTTCCCTTTTAGAATTTAGTAGGGAAGAAAGATTTGAAATGCTTAATATATATTTAGAGCATATTCGTAAACAGTTTCCTATGCATATTTTCATTGTGCTTGATGTTATCACAGATTGTGTTTTTAATTTTAATGATACCAAGGATAGTATGAAGCTAATAGACCTGATGAATCAAGCAATTAATTTATATAATGTGACCTTTTTGTGCTTAATTCATGAAAATCCTGGTAGTGGAGATAAGGCTAGGGGACACCTAGGAACGGAAATTTTAAATAAAGCCAGCACAGTGATGCAAATTGGATTTGAAAAAGACGGACATAATCAAAACACTGATTTATTAAAAATAGCTTATCTTAAATGCAGGAGTTCCAAAAAGCATGAGCCATTTTTTGTTCAATATTCTGAAATGGAAAGAGGATTGATTTTAGCTGACAATGAAACGAAACAAGCTGTCTTTGATTCGAGAAACCAAAAAGCTTCATTAGAATCAACTTGTGAGCTAATTGGAGCCTATCTTGTTGAGCCAATGGCTAGAAAATTATTGATAGAAAAATTGTCTGATGAACTTAATTGTAAAAGCAGAACCATCGAAGATCGATTAAAATCTATTCTTAAAAATGACACCTTAATTCAAATTGACGGTAGTACCTACAAGCACCTTTATAAAAAAACTGAAAACAGAGAAATTATTTATTATTTAGCTGATAATCAGGACTAGTTGTCTTTTGCAGTTTTGCAGACCCTTATATAGGGGTTTGCAAAACTGCCTTAATTGAATTTTACTGAATATTTCTCCCCTATTGTTTTGCCGAAGGCAATTGTAAAGTAGTATATTAATATAAAAGTATACTAATATACTTTTATACAAGTAGAAATATAGAAAAGTAGAAATGTGGAAAAGTAGAAATAAATAAACGTAGAAATGTGGAAAAGTAGAATTGTAGAAAAGTAGAAATTAATACAAGTAGAAAAGTATAATAATATACTTTTCTACTTTTTAATAAAACTTAATTTCTTAAAAAATTAAAATCTTAATTATTTAATTATTTAACTAATTAACTTATAGTTCGGGGTAATGTCTTTTTACAATTTCTGAAAGTTCGGGAGCAAGTTTAACTTGATTAGCTTGCATATTTAAAAGCGAAGCGCCTATGAATGAATACAAATTATGCTCTTCTTCACTTAAAACAGGTTTGTAGCTCAAATCCAATGTTTTATTTAAAAGCTTCATTCTATCCATTATTCCAGCAAACCAAGTTAAATTCTCTTCGGTAAAATTAAAGTCTATTGCTGCTTCGATTGTATTCATTGGATATATTTACTAATTGATATTGGCGTATTCAATGATCAAATGTAAGATTAATTTAAAAAATGTAAAAGTTAACATACACTTTGTGAAGAAGTGGTTTACAAATACATCTACTTTTTTCTGCCATATTCTTTGATATTCTGTAATTTTCAGTTTATAAGAAACACTATTTCTTTTTGTATTTTAACATTTATGGCATTTTTTCAGAATTCAGTAATAAATAAATATATCAGTTCATTGGATAAGCAAAAGGTTGTTAGTGCTTATACCAAATTTAGAGCCCATTTCCATAATGCTACTATTCAAGAAAACATTAGAGGCAGTAAAGAAGAACAATACCAAGGCGAATTTTTAATCGACTTATTCGTTAATGTTTTAGGTTATACCAAAAACCCAACACCAAATTTTAACCTCACAACCGAATACAAGAACGTTAAGGATAGCAAAAAGGCAGATGGGGCAATTATTATTAATGAAGTAGTAAAGGCTGTAATTGAATTAAAAGGCACTAATACAACCGATTTAAATAAAATAGAAGTTCAAGCCTTTGGCTATAAAAATAACCAGCCCGAGTGCGAGTATGTCATTACATCTAACTTTGAAAAATTACGTTTTTACGTTGATAATGCTATTGAATATTTAGAGTTTAATTTATTTACACTCACTGAAAAAGAATTTGAACTGCTTTACATCTGCTTGTCATACGACAGCATAGCCAAAGGCTTACCAAAGCAAATAAAAGATGAATCCGTAAGCCAGGAAGCTTTAATTACTAAAAAATTATATAACGATTACTCGGTTTTTAAAAGTGAACTATACCATAGTTTAGTAAAATTAAATCCTCAATACGAACCATTAGAGCTGTTTAAGAAATCACAAAAATTATTAGACCGTTTTTTATTCATCTTTTTTGCAGAAGACCGCCAACTATTACCAACCAATTTAATTTTTAGAATTAATAAGGAATGGCAACAGTTACGCGAAATGCGTATTGAAGTGTCACTGTATGATAGGTACAAGATTTACTTTCATGATTTGGATCAAGGAGCTAAAGTATCATTGCCTGCCTTTAGCCAAACAGCAGCTAAACAAAAAGAGGAATTTCAGATATATGCTTATAACGGTGGCTTATTTAAAACTGATGATTTATTAAACGATATTAAAATCGAAGATGAATTACTATTTTCTCATACCGAAAAATTAAGTAATTATGATTTTGCTAGTGAAGTTGATGTAAACGTATTAGGACATATTTTCGAAAACTCATTAAATGATGTTGACGAAATAAAAGCACAGCTTGAAGGGCATGAAATAGACAAGACAAAAACTAAGCGTAAAAAAGATGGTGTTTTTTATACCCCAAAATACATTACCAAATACATCGTTGATAATACGGTTGGTAAGCTTTGTCTTGAAAAAAAGGAAGCATTACAAATAGCAGAAAGCGATTATACCATTGATAAAAAACGCCAAAAGAAAACAACACAAGCATTAACCGATAAATTAAACGAGTACCGTAATTGGTTATTACAATTAACCATTTGTGACCCTGCTTGTGGATCTGGTGCGTTTTTAAACCAAGCTTTAGATTTTTTAATTACCGAACACAGATACATTGACGAACTACAGGCTAAATTATTTGGCGACGCATTAGTGTTGAGCGATGTGGAAGGCAGTATTTTAGAAAACAACTTATTTGGCGTTGATATAAATGATGAAAGCGTAGAGATTGCTAAACTATCCTTATGGCTTCGCACGGCACAACCTAATCGTAAATTAAACGATTTAAATAGCAATATTAAATGTGGTAACTCATTAATTGATGATGTTGCAGTAGCAGGGGATAAAGTGTTTAATTGGAAGCGTGAATTTAAAGAAGTGTTTGATAATGGTGGCTTTGATGTTATTATTGGTAACCCGCCTTATGTTTTTGCAAGAGATAATTTTAAACAAGAGGAAAAAGATTTTTATGTAAAAAATTATGTTTCTGCAAAATATCAAATTAATACCTACCTATTGTTTATTGAAAAAACAGTACAAATTTTAAAAGAAAAAGGTATTAATGGTTTAATTATTCCTAATGCTTGGTTAATGGTTTATTCGGGTGAAGGGTTGAGAAAATATTTATTAGATACTTGTAAAATAAATCAAATAATAAATTTAGAAGGGTATTCATTTGAAAGTGCAAATGTAGAAACAGTCATTCTAATTGCAGAAAAAGAGAATACAAAAGGTCAGAATGAAATAAAAATCTATTTGAATAATGGTACTGAGTTTTATTTATCACATTCTAAAATACAATCAGATTTTTGTCAAAATGAAGGTTATGAATTTAAAGTATTTTCAGATAATGATAGCGATAACTTTAATACAAAAATCTCTGAAAACACTGAAATACTGGACAATTTAGTTGAAGTAAAAGCTGGATTACAGGCTTATGAGAAAGATAAAGGAGAGCCTAAACAAACCGAAGAAGATGTAAAGAATAGACCTTACGATTATACATATAAGTTTGACGATGATACTTTTAAGTATTTAGATGGGAAAGATGTTTGTAGAAATTATGTGAGTTGGTCTGGTTTATATTTAAGATACGGTAAACATTTAGCTGCTCCAAGAACATTTAATTTGTTTGAAGGTAAAAAAATTATAGTTAGAGAAATTACAGGCAAATATCCTAAATGTTTAATCGCAACTTATACGGAAGAAACGTATCTATATAATAGAAGTAACATTGCAATTATTGAAAAAGATAATTCAAATGTATCATTGAAATATATACTGTGTCTTTTAAATAGCTCTTTATTGTCCTACTACTTTGTGAAAAATACAGCAAAGTCAGTTAGAAAACTTTTTCCAAAAATAATTCTAAATGATTTACGCAAATTCCCAATTAAAAATATTTCATCTTCCGAACAAACGCCATTTATTGAAAAGGCAGAGATACTACTTAATAAAAGCGAAGAATTACAAAATATAAAATTGGAATTTTTAAAATTTATAACGAGTAAATTCAAAATTGAAACGCCAAGTGTTAAGCTTCAAAACTGGAACGCTTTAGAGTTCAGCGATTTCATTAAAGAACTTGCGAAGTTAAAAGTAAAGTTAAATGCAGAAGATGAATTTAATTTTATGAGTTTGTTTGAAAAACAAACGCAACAAGCTAACAACATACAAAGCATTATTACTAATACCGATAATGAAATTAATAAAATGGTTTATAAGCTTTATGATTTAACTGAGGAAGAAATTAAAATTGTGGAGGGCTTATGAAAGAGTTAGATAAACAAATGTCAATTTCTGAGCTTGCTAATCTTATAAACGATAGGCTTAAGTCTGTTAATAAACTAAAAGAGTTTAAACTACAGGAGTTTTATGCTAAGACAGAGAGTTTAAATAGTATTTTACAAGCAAATAAATTAACTGATTTGCATACAATTTCAAAAGCCCTTAATTGGAAATCAAAATTAGATATTGCAACAGAAAAATTTGAGACACTTAGTTCAATTATGCAGAAGCATGATAAACTTTTCGAAAACTCAATTAGTTTACAAGCTTTAAGCACTTTAAATAAATCACATGCTCAATTAAACCTATTACAAAATTCATTAAAGTCATTTACGGGGCAATTAACCGAATTAGCAGCGCATAAAAACCGATGGGATATTATCCAAGATTTTGATACAATAAGCAATGAGACTGTTTTATTAAGCAATCAAATTGAGAATAATAACAATAATAATCTTTGCAGCGATGACTTAAATGAAATTAAAACATTCTTAAAAACCATTGAGGCAAAAATCGATCAAAAAGACACAGACATTTTTTCTATTTTTCTGAAAATTATTGCTGTAATAGGTTTCATTTTAGCTTTAAAAAGTGAATATTATATTTTAAATTCAAAAACAGAATCTGTAACAAAAGATGATTTAGAGGCATTAAAAAAAGAGCTAGTTCAATCTTTAGAAACAAAATTAAATTCACGAAAAATTCATAAAATTACTAGTACACATTGCCTTGTTAAATTAAAACCTAAATTAAAGAGCTATACGATAGCCAAATTAACAAAGGGTGTTGATGTAGTTATTGTACAAATTAGTAAGAAATGGGCATATATAAGTTTTATTAATCCATCGGATAATTTGCAATGTACAGGATGGGTAATGAAAAAATATTTACAAGAAAATTAAAATGTCTGATTTAGGAAAAATAATACCGTTATCTAGTGAAGAAAAAGAGCTTTATTCAAAACTTGATTTCAAATATTTTTTAGGCCAAAACATTATTCGCGAAAATATAAGCCCCGAAAATGTTGTATTAATTAATAAGGGATATAATAAAACGATTGATGCAATTAAAAATGCAAGAAGGATAAATAAGGCTCAATTTCATTTATTTATTGAAGGATATGTAAGGAAAATGCATTCTGGCGGTATGCTAGGTTCTCACTTTAATTTAAGTGAAGCAAGAGAATTTACTATTTTGAGATTTGAGGAATATGGAGAAAATTGGGCATATTTTGAGGTATGGGCAAAAAGAGAGAGGTATTTAAGAATCCGTAAATTGATTTGGAAAAGAATTGTAGAATTCGGTGCCATACTTGGTTTTGTTCTTGCTGCTTTCAATATATATAAAGCTTTTAATCCTGGGAAATAATGATTAGAGTTTATATTGATACAAATATCTTTTGCCGTATGCGAACTAAAGAATCGCAAGTATATGAAGACCTTTTTTCATTACTTCAAGAAAAAAAAGATGTTTTTTTTCCGATATATTCAAGAGCTCATATAGAAGATTTAAAGAATGATGATACTGAAACAAAATTTGATGATATAGCGTTTGTCGAAAAAATAGCTGGAACATATTTGCTTTATTATGACGCAGTAAATAAAGAGCAAAAAATTTGTTTAGCTAAACCTATCAATGTTTTAAATGACCATTTAGAAATGCCCAAATTGGATTTATCTAATTTGTTCGATAAATTATTTAATGACCTTATTGATGATGATTCTACACCTGAATTAAAAGGCTTATTAAATACTTTTAAGGAAATAGCAGATAAACCTGTTTATCAAGTTAATATACCAACTGAACAGATTAAGGGAGCATTAAAGGAATTTGTTCCTAATGGAAGCAGTCCGTATTCTTTAAAAGATTTTACAAATTATATCGGCGACCTTTCAAATAAATTACATAATAAGGATAATACTTTATATAAAACATTAAGAGGGGAAAACAAACAGCAATTTAATCTTGACCAATGGAAAAATGGATTACAAGACTTAAATGATTTACTTAAAAAATCGCCACTTGGTAAAAATTTTCTAGAATTAGTAGATAGTATGTATGGCGACGAAAGTCAACGAACAATGAGTAACTATTTTACAAATGCCTTTATTATATTAAATATGTTAGGTATGGATAAAGAAAAGAATTCAAATATAAAATTTGCTAATACTTCAACAGATTCTCAACACGCATATTACGCAACATATTGTGATGTTTTAATCACTATCGATAAAGGCTTAAAAACAAAAGGCAACTTAGTATATGAAACAATTAATAATGTTACTAAGATATTGTCAGTTGAAGAGTTTATTAATGAATACAAAAACATTCCACAATATTCATTTAAAACAAAGGAAGAGTTTTTACTTAATTTAATCAGAAAAATAAAGGAGTCAAATTCAACATCAAGTTATAAATCCGAACAGTTTAATAGAACAACATTTTATTATGAACTAGACTATAAATATTTTGAGTATTTTGATTTTATAGAGTGTATTGATGACAAAGATTTAGGTGTTTTTTTGGTTATGCATTCTAAGAGAAGTTACTATCATAGTGGCTTATTTTATAAAGAGATAGAATTAACAACAAATAAAATCGTTACAATATTCGGAGAAGACTTAGAGAAAAAAGAATTTTATTCTGAAATAGATGAAAGTGCAATTAATAGTGGAGCTTGGGAAGGTAGATTATGGGGTATTGGTAAAAGCCCAATTACATTAGAAATAAATAGTGGAACAAAGAAATTGTGTTTAACTATTGGCCCTATTGATGAAAATTAAAGTTTTGAGTAATGAAAAAAATAAAAAACACATCTAAAAAGAAAGAACTTAGCACAAAAAATTGGCTGATAATTGTTGGGGTTATATTCTTTATTATTCTGACTTTGGGCTTATTCTTTTGGCAAAAAGAGAAAGAAAAAGAGCAAAAATTTATTGAGTTAGAAAAGAAAAAAAATCGACTAATAATTGTCAATGGAAAAATTGTAGAATTAGAAAAGAAAAAAGATACACTTGAACAAATAGAAAAAAGCACCTTTATTGGGGGTAGAGCCTTGATAGGTGCATTATTGATTGGCGCAAATATTTGGTTTAATTATTATCATATATACCCATTTGACTTTACCCAATTATTAGATTTTAATGGGGCAATATTGTTAGGATATTCTTTTATTGCTTTTATTAGTTATGGTACACCTACTAATTTTGCTAAAAATATAAAGGAAAGGATCTCTGATTACTTAAAAAGACATCATATAGATTCTCTTGCTGAATTAGAGCAATTATTGCTTGAAAGAGAAACATTAATTTCTGAAATTCACCTCTTAGAAGAGGTTGAATTAATTGATAAATTGGATAATAAATAAATTAAATTCACTAGAACCTTTATGAAATCATTTGAAATATTCTCAGTTGTTGGTATTACAATTACAGGATTGTTAGGATTCTATAATTTATTTATTAATGTAAAAAGCCAACGTAAAACTCAACGAGAATTATTTTTTAATAGGCAATTTGATTATTTTATGCAATTACAAGGTTTAATTGCTGAGTTTGAAGATGCCGTTTCGGATATGAATGAAAATCATACTAAACTAGATTACAGCCAAGAGCAAATTTTTAAGTTGGCAAATGCTATTGATATGCTTAGTTCAAAAAATGAATTGATTATTCCTGATAGTTTATACAATAAGATTAGTGATTACTCTTCCTTCTGCCATAAGATAAGCTCGATGGCATACAAAGAGCCACCAAAAATCAACAAACCATTTAAAAGTGAATTAATTGACCTGAATTTAACAATACTTGATGATTTAAGAGATTATATTGGAATAGAACATTTAAGCGAAGAGAATAGAAAGCTAGTTAGGGGAAAAGTATTAAATAGTTGATTTATAATAGATTAAATTTATTTAGATTATAGCCATTACATCAAAATCTACTAATTATATTATTATTAGTAGATTTTGTATATCAACTAATAATTACTAATTTTGTCATAATTAGTAGATTTTTAATAATACAGTAATGAAACTACCTGAACTACCTCCTAGCATAAAACACGATGCTTTACCTATTGAGAAGATGTTAGAGCTATTTAAAAATATAGAAATAAATAAAAAGCTAAGTCAATTAGATGGTGGAGATTATCCTTATTGGAATAAATTCAAATATAAAACAGAAGCTTGGAATGTAGATTCTAAAACTCTTTGGATATATAATAAATTACTTCGTGCTAAATCTCAAGTCAACATTTCAATATGTAAAGATTCTGATTTTCAATTTAAAATAAATTCTACTTCTAAAATATTAAAATACTTACACGAATTTGACATGAATCTCGGTGGTTTACTGGAAGGAGGGGCAATAATTCCACCAGAAGATAAGAATCGTTTTTTAATAAGTTCGATAATGGAAGAGGCTATTGCCAGTAGTCAATTAGAAGGTGCTGTCACAACAAGGGAAGTAGCAAAAGAAATGCTAAAAAGTGAGAGAAAGCCAAGGAATCATTCTGAAAAAATGATTTTAAATAACTATTTAACTATCAAAAAAATTGCGGACTTAAAAGATAAAAAAATAAGCAAAGAACTTATTAAAGAAATTCATTCGACTATAGTAAAAGAAACGCTTGAAAATTCTGATAATGAGGGCATTTGGAGAATAAATAATAAGGTAAATGTAGTTGATAGTTCGACAGATACTGTTGTTTATACTCCACCTTCATTTGAAAAAATTGATGAATTGATGGATGCGTTTTGTGATTTTGCCAACAGTGATTCTACAAAAGATACGTTTATTCACCCTATAGTTAAGGCTATTATTTTGCATTTTTTAATTGGATATATACATCCATTTGTTGATGGTAATGGAAGAACAGCTAGAGCTATTTTTTATTGGTATTTAATAAGTAAAGGTTATTGGTTAGTTGAATATCTTAGTATTTCGAGAATAATAGTAAAATCACCTATTAAATATGCAAAAGCCTATTTATACACAGAATATGATGAAAATGATTTAACCTATTTTGTTTATTATAATTTAAGAGCGATGCATATTGCAATGCAAGACTTACAAAACTATATTGGAAGAAAAATTGATGAGAAGAAGAGTGTTTATTCATTAATTAAATTTGAAAACATAAACGAAAGACAAGCAGAAATTTTAAAAGAGTTAATTAATTTCCCTGACAAAGCCTATAGTATAAAAGAAATACAAAATCAATTTGCTATTGCTTATCAAACAGCTCGTACAGATTTAATGGGATTAGTAACACTTGAATATCTGAGTGAAAGACTTATGGGTAAGAAAATATTATTTTTCAAATCAAAATCGTTTGACGCTAAAATCAAAAAAATAAATTTAATGTAAATATGAAACGCTGTATATCACAGCAAAGCGTTTATTTAATTATGAAAGCGGTTTTTCAAATATCAGTTGCGGAACAAATAGGCAAACTTTTAAATACAAGAGAGGCTGCTACGATGTTACTTGATACTTTGTGTGAAACTAAATGTTCTGTTATAGAGTTAGATTTTTCAGATGTGGAATTTATGTCGAGACCATTTGCCGATCAATTTCATAAAGATAAAATTAGGGTGCAAAATAAACTTAATGTTTCAATCTTTATTGTAAACGCTAACGAGGAGGTTATAAGTATGCTTCAAACTGTTTCTCGTACACAAGCAAAATCAAATCGTGAATTTGAAGAAGTTCAGATTTTCAAATTTTCTAATACTCAGTTAATCTCTGATTACTTACTTTCTATTTAAGTATTGTATTAACTTATTTCTTATAAGAAATATTAGAACTTAAAAAACTCCATTACTTCAACCTCTAATGCATTAGCAAGCTTTAATAGGGTATTTGCCGTAACGTTTATTCTTCCTTTTTCGATATTTATTAAGTTAGATTTCTCAATATCACACCTTAAGCCTAATTCCTTTGAAGTAAGTCCTTTCTTTTTTCTGATTTTAGAAATGTTATTTCCTATTAAAACTAGGTATTCAGCTGATGTCATTTGTGTAAAATGGTTACACAAGGTTGGAACTTCTAATAAAAATTAAGGTATAATATATTACACCTATATAATTTTTATTAAATTCGTGTTTTATAAAAATTCAGCTATATGAAACACGTTATTGTCCTTTCCCTATTGTCTTTTGCTACTATTGCATATTCGCAACCAAATAAGGCAACCGCAATAAGCAATTGCGAAACATTGAAAAAAGAAAATGATTCTCTGAAAAAAGCTTTAGGATTAAATGAGGCAATTACATCATTTAATCATAATGATGTTGAATATAATGTTGTTAAAGTAGTTGGAGATAAGAAGTCCCAAACTGTTTCGGTTGAAATAATGGTAACGAACAAATTGGCTAATAGAAACTTTGAAATGAATAATATGATGGGAACATCAATTAAAATAACAACGGTCACAGGAGAGGTGCTGTTTTCAAATGAAATGTATGTTCCTGGAGTTAGTTCTTATGCAGCTTCAACAATCCTACATACTGATGTGCCTCTTAAAATGACATTTAATTTCAATCCATTACTACCCAGTAATGAATATATAAAACTGTTTTACTTAAGCTATAAGTTAAGGAATTTACAAGACTCTAAAAAGGATAGCACAGAGGAAATTGAATTTAAAGATTTAAAAATAACTTGGAAATAATGAAAGTAGGATATTCAAACGACAGTAAATATTTGATGATTGACCACTTACATAGGGTCATTAAAGTTGTTCTTGAAAATAAAATCGATTATTATCCAACGGCTGTTGCTTTGGATTTAAATAATAAAATAAGGTTGGACGTTGATATACAAACGGATGATTATCCCACTTCTGAAGAGATGATAATGAGATTCGATATGAAGTTGAATAAAATGCTTTTAGATGAGGAGATTTTGAGCTATTGCATAGCAGTAGATACATTAACATCAAAAGACCAAAATACTATTGCAACTGATACCATTGCATTTATGACAAAAAATGATCCTGAAAAGGAAGCGGATGTAATTTACTACTCTTATAAATTAAATAAAGACGGTAAATTTGAGGTGACGGATATTTGGGAAGAAAACAGGCTTAAGGAATTAAATTAGATTTTGGATTGCTTTTTAAATAATTCCATTTCAAGTTCTGTATATAGTTCGTATTCAGCGGCAAAACTTCCAATGGCTTCAAATACCTTAAAGGCATTTTCAATTGGAGCTTCCATATATCTCAGGCTTGCATGGTACTCATGCCAAAACTTCGATTTTTCTTTCCATAAGGCTATTTCAGCATGATTTGGGTTATTGTGAACCATTCTACCAAAGCAACATGCAAGGCTATGTGATTTAGCTTGTAACTCTTCATAGTATGCCTCGTAGCTATCTAAATTATCAGTATTTGAAATTGACTTGTAAGATGGAATATTTGAATAATGGTCTGACATATAAAAACCGATTGATGGTACAAAGTTAGATGATAAATAAATACTATCAAACTAGTGGTTTTTAGGATTGTTAATAAAATTCAGTTACCCAAATCGTCCCCCTAAAATTAAAAAACCCTTGAAAGCTTCTGCTATCAAGGGTTTCAGATTTGAAAAGTGACCCCGATTGGATTAATTTTTGACATTCAAAAAAATCATTAAATTTTAATTTGCTTTATTGGTAGGTGTTTTGGTGCTATGTGCCTTTATTTGCATTTAAAAATGTTCACAAAAAAGAAGTAAATGTTTACCCAAATGTTTACCCAATTCGATTATTTTCGTTACCTTGCATCGTATTACATTAATCTTCTCTATGGCAACGGTATCAATCATTTTCAGAAAAGACAAGCTAAATAAAAATGGGCAAGCACCTATTCATTTTCGTATAATCAAAGATAGAAAAATAAATTATATTTCCTCTAGTATTTTGTTATTTCCAAGTGAATGGGATGAGAAAAATAAGAAAGTTAAAAAATCGCATTCCAATAGCGCTAGATTCAACTCCTACCTTGCTAATAAATTTACAGAATTACAGGACCAAGTTTTTGAGCATGAAACCTTCTCTAAATCAACAACAACAAAACAGCTAAAGAGTAAAATATTTGGTAAAAAGCCGTTACTGTTTTTCCCATTTGCCGAAAGTGTTTTTGAACGATATAAAAGACAGGGGCAAGTTGGAACTCACGACCGTTGTAAAGCTATTATTAATAAATTGAAAAAATACGTTAAAGAAGCTCCGATTTGTTTTCAAGAAATGACGCCTGAATTTATGGTAGAATATGAAAAACATTTGCGTGGCAAGGAGCATAATAATAGTACAAATACAATTCACACGAATTTCAAATTTATAAGGCAATTATTTAACGAAGCCATAAATAGTGATGTTTTAGACGCTCAATTCTATCCCTTTAAAAAATTTAAAGTTAAAACTGAAAAAACGCAACGCCAGTATCTTACTGAAGATGAATTAACGGAAATTGAAAATGTAGATTGTAGTAGCGGTGTGAAATTAGATTTGCATCGTGACATGTTTGTTTTTGCAGCTTACACTGGAGGGTTGAGAGTTTCGGATGTTCTTAAATTAAAATGGAAATATATTGATAAAACCCATATCAATTTAACTATCAAAAAAACTGGCAGTCAGCTATCAATCAAGATTCCAGATAAAGCGTTTAAAATTATCGAAAAGTACAAACCGAAAAAAGTAGAAAAAGATAATTACATTTTCCCAATGCTTCCTAATGGTTTAAAGGAAGATGATTTAGTTTTGTTAGATACTGAAATTTCGGGGGCTACGGCATACATTAATAAAAACTTAAAAACGATTGCTGAAAAAGCTAAAATAGGTAAGCCATTAAGTTTTCATATTAGTCGCCATACATGGGCAACTAGAGCTTTGCGTAAAGGGATTAGTATCGATAAGGTTTCTAAATTAATGGGGCATGCTCAAATCAAGGAAACTCAGATTTACGCTAAAATCGTAAACGAGGAGCTTGATAAAGCAATGGATGTTTTTAATGAGCCTGCTCACTAATAGCCTAAAAACTTTATAAAAAACCTCAATTTGCCTTTAAAGTTATAATTTGTAACTTTACACAATTGAAAAAGGCACTTTACATATTATTCGCTTTCTACTTTTTAAGCTTATCTGTCATGCCTTGTAATGACGAGCAGGATTGTAAGGAAGCTAAACATACTGAACAAGTTGCCCAAGCAGATAATCACGAACATGAAAACGAGGTATGTACTCCTTTTTGTGTATGTTCATGCTGCGCTACTCACATTTTATTCTCCAATTTTTCAAACGATTTTTCGATAGAAAATGAAATAGCAACAGTTTATACTGAACCAGCTAATGCAGAGCTTCGCTCTGCCATAATTTCTGTTTGGCAACCGCCAAAGCTTATTTGCTAATTTATTGCGTAT
>JBIICN010000028.1:0-47983 GCA_044238845.1 Bacteroidia bacterium | reverse complement strand
CAATTATGAATATGATATCGAAGAAAGTATTTTATTAGGCCAGCATTATACGAATGATGTGATTAATATTTATTTTGCAAATACAGCAAGTGTTAATGGAACCCAAGTTTGTGGGTATTCTCAATTTCCACCAAGCGTTGATTATGCAGTGATGGCAGCTTCTTGCTCCACCAATGGAAGTACTTTGGCTCACGAGTTAGGTCATTATTTTGGTTTATTTCACACGCATGGTGATATATCACAAGGCGAATTAGTAGACGGAAGTAATTGTGGCAGCGATGGTGATTTAATTTGTGATACTCCAGCAGATCCTGTGTTAAGTTCGTCTAATGTTAATTCATCTTGTGTTTACACTGGTACCGCACTAGATGCTAATTCTATGCCTTATGCACCAGATGTCACTAATATTATGAGTTACTCGCGAAAAGCTTGTCGTAATACGTTTTCGGTAGAACAGTATTATGTTATAAATAGCGTGATGCAAACAGAACGCAGTAATTTGTATTGTCAATCAGTTACTGCAATAAATAATCATACTAAAAATTCAATTAACCTGTTTCCTAATCCGGGAAGAGATGAGATTGCGCTAATGTTACCAAATGCTGAACAGCAGGTTGAATTTAAATTATTTAATACCCTAGGTGTTTGTGTGTTTTCTGATTTTTTTTCAGGAAAGATTTTTCAAATCAACACTACTAAATTTGCATCAGGCGTTTATTTTTACACAGCCCAATCAGATGCAATAAGTTTAACAGGAAAATGGATAAAATCTGAGTAATATGTCCAGTTTTTTTAAATCATTTACCTATGCTTTCAACGGTATTAAATTGAGTTTGCAACAACGCAATATGAAAGTTCATGTATGTTGTGCTTTTTTAGCTATTGTATTTGGTTTTATTTTAAAAATTAATTTACCAGAATGGTGTATAATTTTGATTTGTATAGGTATAGTATTAGCGCTAGAAATCATCAACACCGCTATTGAATCTTTTGTTGATTTAGTAGAACCAAATCAACATCCAGTAGCAGGTAAAATTAAAGATTTGGCAGCTAGCGCAGTTCTTGTTTTTTCTATTATTTCTGCACTGATTGGCGCTCTGATATTTGGAAAATATATCTTAGATTTACTTTAATATAATTTAATCATCGTTAAATGTCTCAATTTCCTGAAACAGAATTAATCCTTACTAAGGATCACCGTGTTTACCATATCAATTTAAAGGCCGAAGATATTGCCGATGATGTGATTGTGGTTGGTGATCAACACCGCGTGGCTCAAATCTCCAAATTTTTTAGTAAAATAGAATTTAAAACAGAGCACAGGGAGTTTGTAACACACACAGGATTTTTTAATGGAAAACGTATTACGGTTTTATCTACTGGTATTGGTACAGATAATATTGATATTGTGATGAATGAATTGGATGCCGCCGTTAATGTTAATTTAGAAACCAGAGAACTAAATCCTACTCACCGTGCTTTAAATGTGATTCGTTTAGGAACCAGTGGCGCTTTACAGGCAGACATTCCAGTTAATGGAATTGTGGTGAGTTCACATGGCCTAGGTTTAGATGGATTATTGAATTTTTATGATAATTGGGAAAGTGTAGGGGAGAAGAATATTAGTGAAGCATTTATGAAACATACGGGCTGGTTACCAAATTTGCCTTATCCTTATTGTGTAAAGGCTTCTGATCAGTTAATTGCTAATTTTCAACAAGGAACTCATATTGGTATAACAGCAACGGCCCCTGGTTTTTACGGACCTCAAGGGCGTCAAATTCGTTTAAAAGCTGCCATGCCCAATTTGAATGAACTTTTAACCGATTTTAGACTAGGTGAACACCGAATTACTAACTTCGAAATGGAGACTTCTGCTTTATACGGTTTAGGAAAGTTATTAAACCACAATTGTTTAACAGCCTGTGTAATTATCGCAAACCGCGTCCGTAAAGAGTTTACAAGCGATTATACGAAGAGTGTAGAGATATTAATACAAGAAAGTTTACAACGATTAACAGCCTAATTGTTAAGAAAATATAATTTGAACCTTAAAATAGCTCCAATTCGGGGCTATTTTTGTTACTGTATGAGACCTAAGAAAAACGAAATGAACCTGAAAGAAGTAATTGCCTTAATTACTCTATTGGATGATCCGGATGACGGAATATATTCTGAGGTGAAAAATAGGTTTATTATTCTGGGTCCTCCAGCAATACCGCATTTGGAAACTGCTTGGGAAAATAGCTTTGATGCGTTGATGCAAAAACGAATTGAAGGGATTATTCATACAATACAATTTAAAGCTCTGCAAAATGCGTTAAAACATTGGGCCGAAAATGAACAAGATGATTTATTTAAAGGTTGTGCTATTATTGCTCGATATCAGTATCCTGATTTAGATGAGAATAAGTTAAAAAAACAACTTCATCAAATAAAGCAAGATGTTTGGTTAGAATTACATGATGATTTAACTGCAATCGAAAAAGTTAAAATCATTAATCATATTATGTTTGAAGTGCATCAGTTTGGTGGAAATATTACCAACTACCATGCGCCTCAAAACTCGTTTATTAATGTTGTATTAGAAACCAAAAAAGGAAATCCTGTGATGCTAAGTGTTATTTACGCTTTGGTATGTAAAGAATTAGGTATTCCTATTTATGGCGTTAATTTACCACAGCATTTTGTATTGGCTTATGTGAATGACTATGCAAATTTGTTTGATCCATCACATAAAACTTTATCCGACAATATTTTATTTTACGTGAACCCTTTTAGTAAAGGATTAATATTTAACCAAGGTGACGTGGATGCCTTTATCAAACAATTAAACGTAGAGCCTGAAACCAAGTATTATTTACCTTGTTCTAATTTAGATATTATTAAACGACTACTTAATAATTTAATTTATTCGTTTGATAAAATGGGTTATGCTGAGAAAGTACAGGAATTAAAAGATTTAGAAAAACATTTATAAGATAATTTTTTAGAGTACGGTTAAGCTTGATTAATTACACAAAAAAGGAGATAAAATTTATCTCCTTTTTTGTGTTTCATGAAATTTATTCAATTGTAATTTCTAAAATTTCCCCAATTAAATCTTTTTTAGGAAATGGAACAAAGTTTTGTTTGTAAGGTGCCGTTGGCCACCATTCTTCGTTATGCCACTCCTGAGTAAATAAAATAATCATTTGATTATTTGGAACAGCAGTTGCATCTTCATCCATGACACAAATCGTTTTCAGTTTATTTTTTTCTGGCCCTATTTTCCAAATAATTTTTTCTGGCAACCATTCAATTTCAAAGTAATAATAAGGAGCGTCAAACATTTCATTATGATTGACAGGTACTTTAGATGAAAGGGCTTTATATGAATGATCCCATCTATGCAATAGGTAATTGTAATTTTCATATTTGAATTCGTTTGCGCCAATACTAAATTTTTTTGGTTCATGGCAAGCCATATCCCAATTAGTACAAGTTACCATAATGTCGTTATTATTTGCGGCATCATCAGTTTTGTAAGTAGCATTTGAATTATTTTTGAAATAAGATGTTTTAGGCCAATATTGTGATTCTTTAATGATTTCAAAATCGATTTCTGAATAGTAAGTTGATTTTACACTGCGTTTAAGCGATTCATCTCCATTTGGTTCTGCTTTAGGGATGTAAGCTATTTCAGCATTACAATCTCTTCTCTTATTCCAATCACTTTCACTTTGAAATAATAACCAAAAGGCATTAGTTATACCATTCCATACATTATCCTTACTCAACATTTTAGGGAATTTTATTTTTGCTCTGAATTTCCCGTAAGTGAATCCAACTCTTGAAAATACGCCTACATGTTCTTTTTTATAATCTGTTTTTGAAGCTGCTGGATTTATCATGGTGATACTATTTTTTTTAGCATCAGATTTCACAGTCTTACATGGGCAGTCAGAGGTGCTTACAAACATTTTAACCCGTTTATTAGTGCTTTCATATTTTTTTAAATACATCTGATAATCTTCTCTTGTTATTGATTCTCCAGTTACATCTTTTATTTCAGGAATGTTATAGACTGTATAATCTTTGTTTATTGTGTGAAAATATTGTTGAAAGTTAGCTTTGTGATAAAGTTCGGGAGTTGTATTACATTGAGAATTAAAACTTTCTGACGAGAATTTAGATTTATTAATATTTAATTTATCAACGTATATTCCGGATCCAAGATCCATTTTTGTAGAAATTTTTAATTTTTTTTCTGATTGGAGAATTATTGTATTTACTAAACCTTTTGACTGACTGGACTTAAAATAACCAAAAGGATTTTTGTATTTTCCAGTTGAATCTGTTAATTGTAAATCTTTTACTTGATTCGGAATTTTATCGAAATCTTCAGGAGTAGTAACAACTAACATGAATTCATATGTTCCCATTCTAGGATTTCTTTTCCATCGGTTATTTATTTTTTTCTCGTTTGATTTCTCGTAATTAATTGCCCATAAAGCATCAAGGTATATTTGTTCATCAATACTTAGACCAGCTTTGGTTGCTTTTTTCTTAATATTAACCATCCATTCAGGAACTGTTTTAACATATTCGATTTTATCTTTTAGTAATTGATCAATTGAAAGATATTTTTGTGGATCAGCACCATAATAGATTTTTTCATTTCTTGGATTGCCAACAATTTTAAAACTATCAATAATTGTAATTTCTTCACCTTTAGCAAGTGACTTTGTGATTTTATATGTAATCGAACTATCAGACCAACTTCCATAAAAATTTTCATCGCCTTGATTGAGAGAGTCATTCAATTTATAATTCTCATTTTGAAAATATATTTTATATCTGAATTCTTTTGATTCAGGGTAAGTGTTTTTTAAATTGAACTTAAATTTAAAGTACCCACTTTGTGTTTGTGTTTTTGTAGGAATTTCTATTCCATTCAATACAGCATCAGATAAATCTGTTTCTAAATGATAAATAGTATCCAATTGATTTTCATGAAAGTTTGATAACGGATCAAAATCCGAAACTGTTTTTCCTCCATTGCAACTTAATAAAAATATAGAAGTACTAAATATTAGAAATAATAGTAAATTTTTCATAGATATAGCTTGTAAGCAAATATACATTAAAGCTATTAAAATTGGCTTTTTAGATGCCTGAAAAGCCAATTTTATATTCACTATTTACTTACTTTCACTCTAATACCTTCGCTATGGCTTGTAAATTCAGGAGCATACATACACTGAATAGTTGTGATACCATTACTAAAGTCGCCATAATGATTGACTACTAAAGGATATTCGAAAACATAAGTTCCTTTATTTAAGTAGGAGAAAAAGAAGTTAGTGGCTGCATCTCTGGTGCTTTCGTAATAACCTAATCCATCTTGATATTTATAACCACTAAATACATTAGTCGGTTCAAAACCGGAAGCTCGCATATCTTTCATATGCACGTAGCTCATGTCTCTATCCACACGTAATTCAATTCTTACTTTTATTTTGTCGCCTAATTGTAATTTGGTGGTTGATGTTATAGGTTCAATGACAATACCACTCGCTGTATTTTTTTGTAAGAATAATTGTTTCTTTATTTTTAAGGGCGTTTCATGAGGTGTTATTTTATCTAATTGCTCAAAGTATTGCCAGAACATAGCGCCATAGCTAACCCCCATATCTTTTTTCTCTACTTTAACTTTGCCCATTTTACTGGGTTTTATATCTGAGCCTGTCCATGTTTTTTTGAAATATCCAGTTCCAGGCTCCGCATTTAATGATTTATCATTCTTTGGATCTACTTTAATATCGCCTACTGTTATTTCTACATTAGGTTCAGTAGCTAACCAATCTGTTCCTTTCAATAATAAAGCATACACCGCATCGGTAGTAGAGCGAGTCGTTCCCCAATGTTGAGTTTGTTTGCTTTTTACTAACCAGGTTTTTAAATCATCTACTGATTTTGAGTCGTTGTTAATTTCATCAAAAGCTTCAATCATCAAGGCTTGCATTTCTATTGGAGCTTCGTACCAGTAATATCCGTAGTTTTCTTTCCAATACATTCCCATTTCTTCGCTGTTGATACTATTTTCTTTTAAAGACTTTAAAATATCTTTAGGCGTTTTTGCATCATCATAACGATGTAAACTTAAAGCAATCATCCCTTGCATGTATCTACTGTTTTGTAACCAATAAGATTGTTCTTGTTTTTTATAGTAATCAAAATGCTCCTTGTTACGTTTATCTAATTCAATATCTTTAAAATTACTTCGCATATATAAATATTGAATCGACATATAACTTAAATGATTTTCGGTTTTGTATTTCGGACTATATTTTTTCATCCATTCATATTCTTCGCGCATACGATTATCACAATACTTAACGGCTTGAGTAATCATATTCCATACTTCGCCATTTTCTCTCGCTTTAATCACACCTAATTTATCTAAGTGAGAAAAGCCAGTCACAATATGTTGTGTGATATACCAATCATCTGGTCCGCCATCAAACCAAACGAAGCCACCATTAGATGATTGTTTTTTCTGTAATTTTTTGAAGGCTTGCGTTTGTTCGTGACTCATTTTATTTAAATCAAACAATAAACCAACACGTTTTTTGTTTTCGCTTTCGTTTTTGGCCTGTAATACCCAAGGTGTTTCTTCTAATAATAAGGCTTTTAATTCTTGGTTTTTTTCTAAGTTAGATAAAAACGCATCAGGACTAGCGGTTTTCCAAGCATCAAAAATAGCTTTGATTTTTGGTTTAGAATTTACGACATGGCTTGCTAAGCTGTTTGCATAGTAACGAGCAAAAGTTTGCTCCGCACATTCGTATGGATATTCCATTAAGTATGGAAGTGCCTGTACTGCATACCAAGCAGGATTAGCAGTAAACTCTAAAGTATAAGAATGATTTTTTAAAGTGTTTGAATTATTGTTTTGATTAATGAATTTTGTAAACGAAAACTCTTTTGTTTGGTTACTTCTAATTGGCATTGGCATACTTTCAGTCACTAACATACGATTGGTTAAAACAGGAACAGCAGTTTCTTCTCCATCTGTAAAATTGCCTGCTTTTGCTACTACTTTATATTTAATAGCCGAGTATCCTTCTGGAATACGTAAGTTCCATTCGATAGCAGTACTTTGACCTTTTTTTACAGTAAAATCTCTGTAACCAATGGTTGGAAAGTTGCCATGCATGGCTTCTATCATGCTAGCAGATATTTCTTTATCTGTTAAAGCATCATATAATTTTAATTCGGCGTTACCAGTCAAATCATTGTCTGATAAGTTGGCTACTTTACTAATGAAAGTAATGTTGTCTCCTTCTCTAAAAAAGCGTGGCGCATTTGGTTGTATCATTAATTCTTTTTGCGTAATGACTTCTTTTTCGAACTGACCAATTTTTAAATCTTTGGTATGGGCTAAGCCCATTACTTTCCATTTAGTTAAACTTTCTGGAACTGTAAATTTGATAACGATTTCTCCTTTTTCGTTGGTTTGTAATTGAGGGAAAAAGAAAGCCGTTTCATTAAAATTAGAACGTGCTTTAATATTGGATAAATCTCCGCCTCTTGCATCTTGTTCCTGACCTTCACCACCTTTTACACCACCAACCGTGTTTTTGTTTTCAGCAACTCCTGTTGCGCCTGTAGCAGTTATCACACTTTTGTCTTCTGCTTTCTTTTCACTTTCTTCTCTGTTAGCCATTAGTTTTGGAGTCGCAGCACTTTTTGTTAACGCAACTTGATTTGCTGAGGCAGGCATTTCTTCTACAACAACAGCGTCTAATAGTGCGCCAGATTCATCTCCATCGTAACCATTTCTATAGTAGTAATTATTATAAAATCCTAAACCGAAATAATTTAACGCGTCGTAATACCTAGATGGAAGTGAGCGATAATCCGAAGGAATATCATTAAATTCTGTAGAGTTAGCAACTTTAGCTAAGCTTGATGTCCAATATAAACGAGCGTAATAGCTTTGATAAATATTAAAGTACCAATTATTTTCTTTAAAAGCATCTAATGAAGCATCATACATGCTTGCCACCATTTCTGCTGCAGCCTTCTCTCCTTTTTTATCTTTTAAAATTAATTTCCATTCTTCTGCTTGCCCAGGCAATAATTTATTTCGGAAAGTTTCAAATTGTATGTCGAGTTCTTTATTAGTGTATGGAACTGTTACAATATTATTTCTCGTATAAATTCGATTGTACTTTATAAAGGTTGTATGAAAAGAAAAATTCCCTCTATGTATTTCTTCCACTAATAGTTCATTCGCTTTCATGGAAGCAGGAATTGTTTTAGTAGAAGCGGCTTTTCCTAAATGTTCTTGTTCAAATAAATAATTGACGTTTTGGTAACCAGACGCTAAAATATAATCAACTTTTTCTCCCGGTTCAGCTTTTGTTTTAGGATAGTAAAACCATTCGGCTACTTGTTCAGGAATTATATTTGATTTTTTATTGAATACGGTGATATATTCAAATGCTTTAATATCTTCTCCGAATTTATCTTTGCAATTAGCTTCTATCACATAAACACCTGGTGCAAATGATTTTAATTCGGTAGATAGATCATACTCTTTTTTAGAACCTGTATCAAATGTTTTGTCTAGTACTTTAGTTTCTTTTTCCCATTTGTATTTATTTGTCTCATCAGCATATAGATCATTCGGAAATGTTTTGTAATAGTCTTCTTTTGAAAGACTATGTCTATCAGCTTGATCCCATAAACGATTTCTAAACACTTTTTGTGGTTGTTTTAATTTATATATGGCAAAAGAGCCTTTAGTATTTTCTTCAACACCATTTAAGTTAGTTGTCGAAATTCGTATTGGTTTGGCATTATTAATTTCAATAATATCATCGCTTGAAATAGATAATTGTAATGCTTGATAGCCGACCGTTACATTGGTTTGCGTACTGTGTGTTTCTCCATTTATATCTGTTACATCAGCACTTACTTTATAATTATAGGTAGCATAACTAGTTTTAGAAACCGACTCATCTGGTAATGCTTTAAATTTAATAACATAAGCGCCAGTATCATTTGTTACGGTTTCTCCATTGGTGATTTCTGTTTCGGATGAGCCTCTGTAATAAGGTCGATACCACCAATACCAATATGGATAATTCACATTTCTGATTACGCGGTATTTTACTTTTGCGCCATCAATCACATTGCCAGCATAAGCTTTTGCAATACCAGTTACATTTACTTCATCGTTTAATTTATAACTTCCTTTTACAGGATTAAATGTTGTTTCAAATTTCGGTCGTTTATAATCTTCAATAGAAACATACGCATTGCCATGGTTATCGGTTATGCGCATTTGTCCATTTAATCCGTTTTGAGGAGCGATAAATGAACCTGATACTGTTCCATATTCGTTAGTGGTTAATTCTAATGAACTTACTTTTTGATAATTAACATCATATAAAGTAACGGTAACCGGATAGTTTGTTTTTAATTGATGGTTTTTATTATTAATAGACTCTAATACAATTGATTTAAAATACACGGTTTGGCCAGGACGATATATTGCCCTGTCTGTATAAATAAAAGATTGAATACGATTGTAGTTGTTTTCGTTTGGTTTATAGGTGTAATAGCTGTTGTTGTTAAAATATGAGTCAGATCCATTTATAAATTCAACATAAAATTGTTTTTCGTTTAATGTTTCATAATTAATATTTAAAAAACCTTTATCATCTGTTTTGTAGCTTGGTCCTTTTTTGATAATATAATCTCTTACTTTATAATCGTAATGTTCGAACCAAACTTGTGCGGTGATGTTTTTTAGAGCATCTCCTGTTTGACGGTGTATAGCAAAAAAGTCATAAGAACCATCTTCTTTTCTCCTTTCAGTGCTTGCAATATCGGATATAATGCAAGTGCTGTATGCAGTCATGTTATTATTATATTTAAAATCTTCGGTTAAAGAGCCTAAAATCATATAATATCCAGCCGATAATTCAGGTAGTTTAATTTCGGTATTATGAGCCTGAAAATCACCATCATTTTCAATTATTTGAGAGAAAGATGTGACTTGAGGAAATGTTTTTAGTTTCTCATACAAATCTTTACCATATTTTTTTCTGAATAATTCTCTTAACTCTTGGCTGGATGTTTTTACAACTTTAAAATAAATTTTATTAATATTTTGAGCATTTACTAAAGCTCTAAATGGTTTGTTAGGTTCATTAACTTCTTCAATAGTTACATTAAAAAATTTGGTATTGATAGAGCTTATTAAATTTTTACATTCTATTGCTCCGTAAGAATTAGGGAATTTTTTAATAGCAGCTTCACAAATCTCTTTGGCTGTTTTTTTATACCATTTATAATTGTCATTTTCTAATGGTTTATATTCAGATGCTTTTTGAAGATACCAGTTTGCCATACGAGAATCAATTTCTGTAACCCTAGAGCTTTCTGAAAATTTTGACTGAATAGCTTTTAGGGAATTAAAGTATAAGGTGTCTTTTTTTGCATTTTGAGAATTAGTATGTATATAGTCTAATCTTAATAGTTCGATGTCTATTAAAGCATCAGGATTTTCGTCTTTTTTATGAAACTGAGTTATTTCTTGCATTAATTTTAATGCATAAAATTTAGTTTCTAATGAATCTGATGGATTTACAATAGTTACATTTAAAAAATCAGAATATGGTTTTAAATAGTTTTCATCATTTACTGTAAAGCGATTTGCTGGGCGAGAAACATCTGTTTCGGAACTCATAAAATAACCCAACGCACGATGAGCTAAAAAATCATATAGTGTAGGACGCCACTGACGACATTCTGTTGTTCCTTTTTGAAGAACGGCATCATAAAGATCAATTTTAGTGCGTTTTAAACTATCTATGTTTTGTAATGAGGCTTTGTAGTTTGTTATAATAGCGTGGTTGATGGCTTTTAAATCCCAAGTTTCAATGTCATCATTTTTAAAATTGACGGTTGTTGTTCTGTTATAAAATTTCCACCGGTTATTTTGAAAATACTGATTAAAAGCATCTGCTAAAATACTTTGTAATACAGGCTTAATAGGAAATTTAGCTGAATTTGCTTCGTCGCGTAATTTGAAAATGGATTTTTCTAAAGAAAATTCTTCTTTATAACTTTCAAACTTCATACGATGTAAAATAGCTTTTACAAATTGAGGAGCATTATTCTCTATTTTTGCTTTGTCATAAATGCCAGTTACAATTTTTAGGGCAGATTCTGTTAGGCCTTTGTTTTCGCAACTATCTACTCTTTTCCATAGTTTTTCATAGCTATCTCCTTTATTAAAACTTAATAAAGTATCGTTGTTTTTTGTAAATGTATTTGAGAAAAATCCCAAAGAAATAAGCGCTGTTGCAACAAATAAAAGAGCTACAGTGGTAATGTTTTTTAACGTCATAAAATTGATATTTAGTATTTAGATGCAGATTAAAAGTTATTCCATAAATACTTTTGAAATTATTCAGTTTTTTATTCTGGGGCTTCCATATTCCATGCAACCCATTCTTCTTTACTAGGGCCGTAAACTCCAGGGACTTTTAAATTGTTTAGTCGCATTAAAGTAGTTAATTGCCCTCGATGATGAGCTTCGTGTTTTATTAAAACTGTCAATACAGTACCTTTTTTCCATTTGTCTCCATACATTTCCACTTCTTCTAATAAAGTTTCATCAGTCCATTTTTCGGCTACTTCTTTCAATACTGATTTTGCAGCCGTTTCGTAGGCCTTACAAATTGCTTTTATATCGTTCAAGGGTTCCGAATGTTCTTGTGGACAATCAATTGTTAAACCGGCTTTACCCATCATTTCTCCTAATGTTATGGTAATATGCCAAACCAGTCTTTGTATAGATCTAATAGAATCGTTTTGTTTTACAAGCAAAGCTTCGTCGGTAATGTTATTGAATACTTTCAATGTTGTTTCAAATTCGTAGGCAAATGATTCTTTAAAATCTTCTATTTTTCTAAACATAAATTTATTTTTTATAAATATCCTTTTATTTTGTAGGTTAAATAACCAACCATTTCGTGTAAAATAAGATTGAGACTCCAAACAGCTTCTGTATTTGGAATAAAACAATAATCAAATTCAAATTTTCTAAGTCCTGTAATTTTGTTGGTAATATAAGGCGTTACATTTTTATAGCCTGCCTTTTCAAAAATTGCTAATGAGCGACGCATGTGAAACGAAGAAGTAACGAGTAAAATACTTCCTTTAAATTGAAGACTGTCTAAAATACGTTTAGTGAAAATGGCATTTTCGTAGGTGTTTTTCGAATTATTTTCTATAATAATACTACTATCAGGAATTGCAATGTTTTCAAGATATTTTTTTATATATTCTGCTTCTCTGTGTTCGGGATGACTAATACTTCCAGAACCTCCAGTAATAAGAAGTTTTGTGACACGTTTTTTATGATATAGTTCTAGTGTTTGAAAAAGTCTATCTCCACTACTATTAAAATCAAAACGTTCTTGTCGTTCATCAATCCGTCCCATTCCGCCAAGTACAATAGCTAAATCGTATTTAGTGTCTTTTAAATAAATATCATCATCACAATATTCCCAAGCTCTTACGACTTCATCTACTATAAAAGAATTTGAAATCACATACATAAACACACTAAGCCCCAATACCCATTTTTTATAGGGAGTATGCCATAGTTTTTTCGTGAGATAAATTAATCCGAAAAATAACCATGTATATGGCGCTATAAGGAATGCGAGAATTTTGGAAAGTATGAAAAACATGATACTAATTTAGTTATTTTAACCACATAGCCACATAGTTTTTAATAGGATTATTTTACAGAAAGAAGCAGAGATTTATATAGTAAATTGAAGCGTGGATTCAATTCTATGTTGACTTTTCTAGCCCCTATCACATAACTTTCTATGTGAATATGTGTTTAATTGTTATATACAAAACGTCAGTCTTTATGATTATAATCAGTCATTTCGTCTACTCAAATCAGTTTTTCGCGACTTAATTTCAGGTAATTTCACTTGGACTCTAATTTGAGGAATCGAAACAAAAACACACAGCTATGAATTTAAATAACTTTACAATTAAATCACAAGAGGCTATTCAACAAGCCATGCAAATTGCAACCATTAACGGTAATCAAGCAATTGAAAATGGGCATATTTTAAAAGCTATTTTAGAAGTTGATGAAAACGTAACTCCATTTATCTTAAAAAAGTTAGGAGTTAATCAATCGGTTTTTTCTAAAACGGTTGATGCTATTGTAAATTCATATCCTAAGGTAAGTGGAGGGCAACCTTATTTATCTAATAATGCTAATCAAACGGTGGCTAAGGCTACTAATTATTTAAAAGAGTTTAAAGATGAATATGTATCTATCGAACATTTATTGTTAGGTATTTTAGCAAGTGGAGATGCTGTTGCTCAATTAATGAAGGATAACGGCATCAAAGAAAAAGAATTAAATGCGGCTATCACCGAATTAAGAAAAGGATCTACAGTTACAAGTCAGTCGGCAGATGAAAACTATAATGCTTTAAATAAATATGCAATTAATTTAAATACTCAAGCTCGTAATGGCAAGTTAGATCCAGTTATTGGTCGTGACGAAGAAATAAGGCGAGTACTTCAAATTTTATCTCGTCGTACGAAGAATAATCCCATTTTAGTGGGTGAACCCGGCGTAGGTAAAACTGCTATTGCCGAAGGTTTAGCGCATCGTATTATTGCGGGTGACGTGCCTGAAAATTTAAAATCTAAGCAAGTCTATTCTTTAGATATGGGAGCTTTAATTGCTGGAGCTAAATATAAAGGCGAATTCGAAGACAGGTTAAAATCGGTGGTGAAAGAAGTCATTAGTAGCGATGGAGATGTTGTTTTATTTATTGATGAGATTCATACTTTAGTTGGAGCTGGTGGAGGAGAAGGAGCAATGGATGCCGCTAATATTTTAAAACCAGCATTGGCTCGAGGAGAATTAAGAGCGATTGGAGCAACGACTTTAAACGAATATCAAAAATATTTCGAAAAAGATAAAGCTTTAGAGCGTCGTTTTCAAAAAGTAATGGTGGATGAACCAAGTGAAGAAGATGCTATTTCTATCTTACGAGGTATTAAAGAGAAGTACGAGGCACATCATAAAGTGCGTATTAAAGATGAAGCTATTATTGCAGCAGTGGAATTATCAACGCGTTATATCAGCGATCGTTTCTTGCCAGATAAAGCCATTGATTTAATGGATGAGGCGGCGTCTAAATTACGCATGCAAATTAACTCTATGCCAATTGAGTTAGACGAGTTAGAACGTAAAATTATGCAATTGGAAATTGAACGTGAAGCGATGAAGCGTGAAGAGGAAGATGCAAAAGTAGAAGCGTTAAATAAAGAACTAGCAGACTTGAATGATAAACGTATTGCCTTAAAAGCTAAATGGCAAAGCGAAAAAGAAGCTATTGAAGGTGTGCAAAAAGTAAAAGCACAAATAGAAGATTACAAACAAGAAGCTACAAATTTTGAAAAACAAGGTGATTTTGGTAAAGTTGCTGAAATACGATATGGTAAAATTCAAGAAGCAGAAGCTTTATTAGTTTCGTTAGAAGATAAATTAAGTGAGGCAAAAGCAAATGGTTCTCAATTGTTGAAAGAAGAAGTAGATAGTGAAGATATTGCTGATGTTATTTCTGCTTGGACTGGTATTCCTGTGTCGCGAATGATGCAAAGCGAAAAAGAAAAATTATTGTTTTTAGAAGATGAATTACACAAGCGCGTGGTTGGTCAACATCAGGCTATAGAATCTATAGCTGACGCAGTTAGAAGAAGTAGAGCTGGCTTGCAGGATGCAAAGAAACCTATTGGCTCATTTATCTTTTTAGGAACAACTGGTGTTGGTAAAACAGAATTAGCCAAAGCGTTGGCGGACTATTTGTTTAATAATGAAAATGCAATGACTCGTATTGACATGAGTGAATATCAAGAACGTCATGCGGTGAGTCGTTTAATTGGTGCGCCTCCAGGATATGTTGGTTTTGATGAAGGTGGGCAATTAACGGAAGCCGTTCGTCGTAGACCATACTCTGTTATTTTATTAGATGAGATAGAAAAAGCGCATCCAGATGTATTTAATATCTTATTACAAGTGTTAGATGATGGACGATTAACTGATAATAAGGGTAGAACAGTGAATTTTAAAAATACCATTATTATTATGACGTCTAATATTGGCTCTCATTTAATTCAAGAAAATTTTGATCAGTTAACCGAGATAAATAAAGACGAAGTATTAGCTAAAACTAAATCGGAAGTATTTGAATTATTAAAGAAAACTATTAGGCCAGAGTTTTTAAATAGAATTGATGAAGTGATTATGTTTGAGCCTTTAACAAGAGAAGATGTGAATGATATTGTGAAAATTCAGTTTAAACAAATTGCACAAAGATTAGCAGAACAGCATATCACAATTTCGGCAACTGATGAAGCAATTGATTGGTTAGCGCAGTTAGGTTATGATCCTCATTATGGTGCAAGACCTGTGAAGAGAGTGATGCAAAAGCAAATCTTAAATGAGTTATCTAAAGAATTATTAGCTGATACCGTAAATAAAGACAAAGAGATTGTTGTTGATATGATAGATAATAAGTTTGTTTTTTTAAATAAATAATGAGTTTGTCTCAAAAGTCGCAATAACAGTCTGACAAAATACACAAAGCCCGCAATCTTTACGATTAGCGGGCTTTTTATTCGATGAAAAACATACAAAATTACTTTTGAGATAGCCTCATTATTAAATATTTATTCAATTTAATTTTACTGCTATATTTTGTTTTTGCGAAAACATTTTCGATTTATTTAAATGAAAATATTAATTTATTGTAGGAATTAATTTGTTTTCTAATTTTCAATGATATTTAATGATGTTTTTCGGGGCGATTTATTTTATTAATTTCATTTCATTTAATAAATAACCAGCGCCTGCAAACTTATCTATAATAAATAGCGTGTATCGCACATCCAGCGTAATATTTCGACATTGATTGGGATTATACATAATATCACTCATTGTGCCTTCCCAATTTCTATCAAAGTTAGTTCCTATCAATTGTCCTTTAGCATTAAATACTGGGCTTCCGCTATTTCCACCAGTTGTATGATTACTAGCAGTAAAAGCTACTTGAAGTTTACCATCTTTATTTGCGTATTGACCGTAGTCTTTTTTATTATATAAATCTCTTAGTTTTTCTGGCACATCAAATTCTTCATCATTGGGAATGTATTTTTCCATGATACCATCTAGAGTAGTGTAGTAATGATATTGCACGCCATCTTTAGGTATATAATTATTAACTTTTCCATATGCTACTCGTAAAGTTGAGTTTGCATCAGGATAGAATTTTTTGTCTTTAAAAATTTCTTTTTGTCCCTGAATGTAAAGTTTTTGCAATTCGTTAATTTCTCTTTCATCATATTGGAATTGTGGGAATACTGAGGTGTTATAATATTTTACAATGGCATTGGCGATATAAAATATAGGATCTCTTTCATACAAATTTGTGTATTTTTCATAATCATTTAACATGATTGCTGCTTTTTCTTTATCTGCAAAATTTGTATTTGAATATAAGTATTCTGTTATTTTTTTTGCATCATTATTATTGGCAATAATAAATGAATCTAAAACATATGGTCGATTATTTGAAGGTACACCTTTTATATATTCAGCTAACATTGCTTCACATATTTTTATATCAGTGGGTTTATTGTAGTTTTTAAAGAATCCAAGTTTTTTATATTCATCCAGTGTCTTATCGTAAATATTAGGTAAATCTTTTTGTTTCTTTTTTAATTCATTATTTAATGTAATATAAGAACGCGCATAATTAAATGCATCGATAGGCATTAAACATTCGCTGTAATAATCAACTTGTTTGGTTAAAACTTTATATTCGGTGAATATTTTTTGAAGTTGAGGGAAAATATTTCCATATTTTTCTTTTTTTGAAGGATCAGTATTTATTAGATCTGTAAATTGTTTCTCAAATAATTGTTTTTTAGCAACGGCATCGTATTTTTTTAAGCCATTCATTTCTCCCATCCATTTTTTATAGTAGTTAGCTACACTTTGATATTTACTAGCGTATGCAATTCTAACGGCATCACTTTGCAACATATCCGTATTCATGATGTTTAATCGTTTTTCACGAAGAGATACCTTTAAAGGATCACTTTCGTTCATAATCATATCTACCGCATAGCTTGATAAATATTCTTGTGTACGACCAGGGAAACCATAAACCATTGTAAAATCTCCTTGGTTATAACCTTTTAAAGAAATAGGAATCACATGTTTTGGTTTGTATGGAACATTATCAGGACTGTATTCAGCTGGCTTATTATCTTTATTTGCATAGATTCGAAATACGGAAAAGTCAGCATTATGTCGAGGCCACATCCAATTGTCACTTTCTCCACCAAATTTGCCAATAGCAGAAGGGGGAGCTCCTACCATACGCACATCTTTAAAATTTTCTACAACAAATAAGTAATATTCGTTACCGTAAAAAAATGGTTTAATAAAAGATTCGTAATGAGTTCCTGCAATTGATTCCTTTTCGATGGTTTTAATATTCGCCTTTATTATAGAATCTTTTTTTGTTTCAGTACTGGTTGCAGTTATACCTTTTAAAACCTTAGCGGTAACATCTTCTATTCGTTGAATGATGGTTGCATTTAAGTTTGGGGTATAAATTTCTTCATTTTTGTTCATTGCCCAAAAACCATTCGTTAGATAATCTTTTTCAACTGTACTGTGATAAGCAATTGAAGAATAGCCACAATGATGATTTGTTAATATTAAACCTTGATCAGAGACAATTTCAGCAGTACAGCCACCTGCAAATTGAACAATAGCATCTTTTAAACTTGATTTATTGACACTATAAATTTGGTCGGCTGTTAATTTTAAACCGTTCTTCTTCATGTCTTTAATATTCATGGCATTTAGGAGTTGTGGAAGCCACATACCTTCATCAGCTTTTGATAGTAAAGAAATTAATAATGTTAATGCAATTAATGATTGTTTCATGTTTTTGTATTTTTATTTATTTTGTCACCAAGGCACTATTTATTTAAAGTCTAACAGTTGTATGATTATATAGATCTAATTAATTCTTTCATCAGCAAAGTCATTTTAGGCTCTTGCATTTTTGCAATATGTTGAACTTCTTCGTGACTCACATTTTGAACATCACCTTCAATACCTAAATCAGTTACAATGCTTATTCCAAATACACGCATACCACCATGTTTAGCAACAATAACTTCTGGCACAGTACTCATTCCAACTGTGTCTGCTCCAATTCTTCTAATATAGAGGTATTCTGCAGGCGTTTCAAAGCATGGGCCAGTTAAGCCTGCATAAGATCCTTGTTTTACCTTGATACTATTAACTTTTGCAATTTCAACAGCCTTGGCTATTAATTTTTTATCATACGCTTCACTCATGTCTGGGAAACGAGGTCCTAACTCAGGAATGTTTTTACCAATTAGTGGGTTGGTTGGAAACAAATTTATATGATCATTAATAATCATAATTTCTCCAATTTCGAAATCAGGATTCATTCCACCACTTGCATTTGATACACATACGGTATGTATTCCTAAAGCTTTCATCACACGAACGGGAAATGTAATTTGCTGCATGGTATATCCTTCATAAAAATGAAAACGACCTTGCATGGCCATTACTTTTTTACCCCCTAATTCACCGAAAATTAATTTCCCACTATGACCTTCTACAGTGCTAACGGGAAAATTCGGAATTTGTTCATATGGAATGACGAATTCCGCGCTTATTTCCTTTACTAATCCACCTAACCCTGTTCCTAAAATAATTCCTATTTCTGGTTGGAAGTTATTTGTCTTTTCAAGAATATTTTTCGTGGTAAAATTTATTTGTTCTAACATAATTAATTATTGTATCATTAAATTCCTGTGCTTTATCTTTAAAATCTACCTCTATTGGCAAAACGTACAAAGGTAAAGTATTTGCTATATCCTGCAAGTCGCTACCACGTAATCTCATGGCATCTTTTTCAGTAGTTACCACGATTTTATTTCCGCCTTCAAAAGCATCTAATTCAGTTCTAATGTTTGTAATGTCTTGAATAGTAAATTGATAGTGGTCGGTATATTGAATATGTTTAACTTCCGAGGCATATTCTTTTAAATAGGTTACCATTGGAGTAGGGTTTCCAATGCCAGTAAATAACACAATACGGTATCGAAATAAATCATTTAATGTATCAATTGTTTCATTAGGATTTTGAAAGCCTACTAGTTCTCCATATTTTAACCAGGTAAAAAACAAGTGTTGATGAGCCAATGGTTTTAAATCTTTAACTATATTTCTAATCTCAACAGCAGTAGTTTTTTCGGGAGTTTTACTAATAATAATTATATCAGCTCTTTTTATTCCATTTTTTGATTCTCGCAGATTGCCTGAAGGCATCAAGCAATCATTTATAAATAAATTTGTATACTCACTAATAACTATTTTTAGCTCACAGTTTAATGCTCTGTGCTGAAAGGCATCATCTAATAAAATAACTTTTGGAGGCTCTGGAAATGCTAAAATTTTTTTTACTCCATTAACTCTATCTGCATCAACACAAACATCTAAGTTTGGATTTTTGGTTTTGTATTGAAGTGGTTCATCACCAATATCTAATGCTGTGCTTGATGAATTGGCATGTACAAAACCTGATGTTTTTCGTTTATACCCTCTGCTTAAGGTTGCCACTTTAAAATCGTTTTGTAAAAGTTTGATTAAGTATTCCACATGAGGTGTTTTTCCTGTACCACCAACAGCTAAATTTCCGACACAAATGGTATGAACTTCAAAAGATTTTGATTTTAAAAAATTCCAATCATATAATAAATTACGAAATAAGGTAATGGTGCCGTATATAACAGTAAATGGAAAAAATATTATCTTCTTTAATGACACCTAAATAGTTAAAAAGTAGTGAATTTAGGAGGTTTTTATTGAAAAATGAAATCTTTTTAGGCTATTCTTTTATTTCGACCCAAAGGTTACAAGGCTCTAATTTGCAGCCTTTTGCATCAATTTCTGTTACTTCAATTTTGCCACTTTGATAATCCACGTTAATAGTAATAGAATTTGAGTCTTTTCCTTTATAGATCCACATTCCAGAAGGCATATTCCAATGATATATAGAGCCTTCAGTGAAAGGAACCGAGTAGGTGAGGTTGGAAGTTTTGGGTTTTACTTTTGATTCTCCTGTGATTTGATAAGGCGTTTTGATTAGCCCGAAGAAATCAGCAGCCCAAAATGTACTATGAAAGCCTTTGTTGATGGCAAATAAACCTGTTTTACCTCCTTGAGTTGAGCAACTTCCAGTGTCGAGAGGTAAGGCATGACCAATTCCTCTGATACGATAATAACGTACAATTTCTTCCTGTTGATTGTTTTTATAAATAGTACACTCAATATCTTCAATATTCCTAAAACGCTCATAATGCTCATCTTCTTCGTAATCGGCATGATGAATATTTGTCCATTGTTTAATGAGTTGATTGGAATTATTGGTGCTTACTACAGGATCAATTCCACCATGAAAAACAACTAATTCGGGATATTTGCCTTTATAATTTGGATTTTCGGCTCGTACTAAATCTCCCCAATCTTCAGGAGATTTGGATATCATGCCAACCATTGAAGAGCCTGCTTTCATAACAGATTCCGCAGATTTGTATGGGCCACCAGCCATTACACCCCCCTTATCAAATACTTCAGGAAAAGTTGCCATCATAATACTACTCATAGCACCACCAGCCGAAAGACCAATCACATAAATTCTTGTACTATCAATATTTTTATTTTTCTTTAAATGAGTAATCATTTGCATGATTGAAGCAGGTTCGCCTTTATCTCTGCTTTGATCTGCTGCTCTATACCAATTAAAGCAATTTTCTGGATTATTTAAAACGAGTTGTTCAGGGTATAACACATAAAAATGATGCAACTTTGCTAATTTATTCCAACCACTTTGTTCAGCACAAGATTTTGCCATTTGCGTACAGCCGTGCAGAACAACAACTAAAGGTGCTTTTTCAGATATATTTCCTGGATCGTAAAACATTAATTTTAAATTTCCAGGATTAGAGCCAAAAGGACGAATTTGAACTAAATCATCTTGAGCATTTATGTTTTGAAAAACCAAAAGACTTAAAGTGATTAATGCATACGATTTAATTTTTTTGAGAATCATCTAAATAATGAAATATGCCCGTTTTTAATTATTTTTTTATCATTGCCTTTTTGAATAGCTTCTATACGATAAACATATACATCATCAGGACAAGGGTTGCTTTTAAATTTACCGTCCCATTTTCCGTTAATATTATTTGAGGTATACACGATATTACCCCATCTATCTGTTATTGTTATTGAAAAGTATGAATATTCACATTGAAAAACTGGATAAAATAAATCGTTCCTTTCATCATCATTAGGTGTAAAGCTATTTGGAATGTATGTGTCGCAATCGCAGTTTTTGTATTTAACGGTAACGCTATCTGTTTTGATACCGCAATTTTTTGAGGTACTTTTTACCCAATAAACACCTTCCTTATTTGTATTGATGCTAGAAGTATTAGCGCCAGTACTCCAATATAATTTTACATCACTTGGTGCTTTTACAGATAAAATTCTATTAGATTCGTTTTCACAGATTAATAATTCTTTACCGAAATTTGGTACAACGCCATTTAATAAAGTAACTTTAAAAGTATCAGTAACATAACAACCTTTATTATTTGCTTTAACCCAATAAATTCCTGGTTTATCAATTTTTATTTGATCTCCATATTCGCCTGTGCTCCAAGAGTATTTATAAGCTTTGTTTTTTGTAGATATAATGATTGGTCCACCACATAAAACGGTGTCTCTCATTTTTAAACGTGGTTTTTCGTTTATTTTTAAGTAAGTCGAATCAATTAATAGCTTTTTACCGTCATAAATTTTCACAATATGTAATCCTTTGTATTTAATATACAATTGCTTGGAATGCACAATAATTGACTTAGGTGTTTGCCAATTATAGGTTGCAACTTTACTTACTTGGTCTTCAGGAAATTTTAATAAGAATGAATCACCAGCACATATAGTTGTTGTGTCGGATAACAAATTCAACGGTTTTACTTGAGCAGATAAATTGCCTAGTAATAAACTAAATAATAATATGAATATGTGCTTTTTGATGTTCAAGTAATTGCAAAAGTTGTGCGGTTGTTATATCCTTATTTGTTAATTTATGATAATAATTTAAAAATTAAATCTGCAAAGAAATTGTGATTCTAGTGCCTTGTTCGGCGGGTGTTAAATCAGATTTGTCGATTATCTCCACTTTTTGATTCTTACCAGTCAATTTTGTGTTCAATTCTAATATGTTTTCAATAGTTTTTGTTCCTAGTGATTTATGACCAACTTTAGCATTTTCTTTCGCTTTATTAAATCCGATGCCATCATCTTCGATAATAATTATTAAGGTAGTTTCATTTTCTTTTTTGAAACGGATATATAAGTTTCCATGTTCATGTTTCGGTAAAATACCATGTATAATCGAATTTTCGGCATAAGGCTGAATAATCATGTTAGGAATCTTTATGTCTAATGTATTAACATCAGGTGCTACTTCTACATGAAAATCGAATTTGCCTTTAAAGCGTTCTCTTTCTAAATCTAAATAATAGTTCAAACGAGTCAGTTCTTCGTGCAAGGCTATTTCGCTTTGCGACGCTTTTTCGATAATCATGCGGATTAATCGAGAAAATTTTGCCAAGTATTCACTTGCTTTTAACGAATCATTTAAATTGATATAATTTTGAATAGAAGTTAGTGAATTAAAAATAAAATGAGGACTCATTAAAGAGTTCATGGCTTGGTGTTTTAATAAATTTACTTGCCGGTCTTCTTGAACGCGACGAGTAGCTTTAGTTCTTACTTGTTTTATCCAAATAAAAACAATAACTAATATAATAATAAGGGCCACTAAAATAATTGAAAGTGTAAACCAAATAGTTTGTTTAAAAGGTATTTCTTTTTTTATAGTGATGGTGATTGGATCAGACCAATTAATACCATCATAAGAGCAAATGATTTCTAATTGATGAGAGCCGCCATTAATTGATGTTAAATGAATTTGTCTGTTTTCTATACTAAAATTCCCTTTATTGTATTTGTATCGATAATATTGTTTGTTTGGTTTTACATATAAAGGACTAGAAAAACTTATCATCACGTCGGATTGCGAGCTGTTTAATTTTAAAACATTGTTGTCTAATTCTAAAAAACTTCCATCAGCGTCAATTGAAGTGATAAATAATTTATTAGGCACTCTAGTTTGTTTTAATAAATCATTAATGGTACAAAGTGTTATGCCTTTGTCGCTGCATATACAACAGTTGTCTCCTTCAAATACAATGTCGTTTATGGTATTTGATAAAAGTCCATTTGATTTATTATAAATAACGATTGGTTGAAATTTGGTGTCGCAAATAAATAATCCATCTAATGTGGCAATCCAAATTCTATTTTGATAAAACTTAATTTTTTTAACAGCGGTTAATTGCTGGTCTCCAATTTGTTGAATAAGAGAGGAATCTTCAAAAACTGTAATTCCGTTTTCGTGTGCTAGATAGGTTTTATTTTTATAGTTAGCAATGTCATTTATTCCGTAACTAAATAATTGATTGGCATAGCTTTTATGGCTTTTGTTTTTGAATGAATATAAGTTTAATCCATCCGATGTACCCACAAATAAAAAGTCGTTTAATTCGTAAATTGAATTAATACGTGTTCGGTAATCTGTAAAAGAAATAAGTGTATCTAAAATAGTATATTTTTCGGAGGTATAGTTTTTTATTTTATATAAAGTCCCTGTCCCATCTGCCATATAAGCTTCTGTAGGATTTTTACAATAATGGAATAAGCGAGATGCTATTGGCGAAAAATTATAGAACGAATTATTGATTAAAAATGAACGCTTTGTGTTTGCTATGGAATTAATTTTAGAATACATCACACCATTTTCAAAAGGATAAATACCATAAACTGTTTCGTTAAATAACTCATCTGGAGGTATAACAGTTTGAGTGTTATTATTAGTTTTATCATATATAAATAAGCCATTATTGGTTCCAACCGCTATGCTTTTTTCAATAAATGAAGCACTACTTACAGGTAAAATTTTACGACCAGAAGTAAAAGAAATATTTTGTAATTGTGGGTTTTGAATAAAGTAAACGCCATCATTAAAAGTCCCAATCCAAATATGATCATCAGTGTCTTTAAAAATACAATTGATTAATACTTTGTCAATTCCCAACAAATCAAAGGCATCGTATGTAATATTGTTGTCAATTAAATATAAATTATCGTCAGGGTTGTTAGTAAACCATATACGATTGTATTTGTCAATAATTAATTTACTCACGCGGGCTGTATTATTGGCGCTAAAAAAACTATTTGCTTTTTGTGTTTTTACAGGAATTGTTTTAAAGATTTTGTTTTCTTTAATGCAAAATATAGCATTATCACTTCCTACATATAATGTTCCTGTTGTATCTTCTGTGATAGAATAGATCGAAATTTTTTTGCCAATATTTATTTTTTCTTGCTTGCCTTTTTTAAATTGATATAAACCATCGCTTCTGCCAATTAATACTCGATTATTTTTTGTTTTAAATATAGCAAAGGCTTGGCTGTTTTTATCAGCATTTCTAATGTTGTCATCACTAATAATGCCAGTGCTTAATTCAATAGCAGATGCAGAAATTTGATCATTAAGAGAATAGCCATATTCGTTGTCGATAATTAATTCATCTACTGAATTATTAAATACTAGGTATTTAATAAAAGATACATCATTTTTCTTTTTATTGTATTCGTAAATTCCTTCTCGTCGATTAATAATAACAAGGTTATTGTTGTTATTAAATCCTATGTTTCTGACATAATTTGATTTGAGAGGTGTTTTTGGTTTTATTTTTTCAAACTTATAACCGTCAAAATTATAAACACCATTTTCGGTGGCTAAATATATAATGTGAGTTTTATCTTGTTTAATCGCAAACACGTTTGCATTACTTAACCCATCTTCTGGTCCATAATGTTGGAATGAAAAACTACGATTTTGAGCAAATGAAGTTTGAATCAATGCTAAAAAACCTAAAATTAAAAGATGTAGTTGTTTTATATACATATAATGTCTTATAAAAATACGGAATAATTTACAATTTGAGTATAATGATAATCGCGAGACTAGCTCGCGATTATCATCAAATTACATCAAAATGAAATTATTTAGGAGTAACCGCTCTCGTCTTTAAAAATTCAGCAAACTCTTGTGAGCGAGCTTTGGATACTTGAATACTAGTTCCATCAGCCATAATTATGGTTCCTCCTTCTGCGTTGGAGTATTCTTTAATAAAATCAATATTTATTAAGGATGAACGATGAATGCGAAAGAAAACATTTGTTGGTAAAATAGCTTCAAACTCTTTTAATGTTTTTGAAGCAACAATTTTTTTAGCGTTATTTAAAAAGATATTTGTGTAATTATCAGATGCTTCTAGCCAAACAATATCCTTATAGTCAATTAAGGTAAAACCTTTACTGTGATTAATTAAAACTAAGTTTTTATCGTTTCCTAAAGCAGGAGAAGTTGCTCCACCTTTTTGTTCATAATGTTTCACTACTTTTTTAACAGCACCTTGTAATTCACTTAATAATAAAGGTTTTAATAAATAATCAATAGCGCCTGCTTTAACGGCATTTATTCCATGTTCGCTATAAGCTGTTAAAAATATTAAGCAAAAATCGCGATGAACTAAGCCATCAATCATCTCTAAACCAGTCATTCCTGGCATGTTAATGTCGCAAAAAACCACTTCAGGTTTTAAATCTTGTATTAACTTTTTACCTTCCATGCCACTCGAAGCCTCCGCAACTACTTCTATCTCGGGGCAATAACTTGCTAGCATACTTTTGGTATTACTGCGGCTATTTTCTTCGTCGTCTATGATAATGGTTCTAAAAGTTTGCATACATAAATTAATTGGTTATGCTAAGCTAATAAAAAATCAAATAACTTTTTAGTCATTTATTTAACAATGCTACCGTTTGAGTAAAATAGTGTTTGTTAATAGGGAGTAAGTGTTTATCTTCATGCTTTAATTTAAAAATAAACATTTATGAAGTCTTTTTTTCTTTCTATTGCCATCGTTTCAATTGTATCAATAAATTGCTTGGCTCAAAAAACACTATCTGTTGAAGATATTTGGAGCAAGTATGCATTTATGCCAGCTTCAGCAGGTGGTTTTAATGCGATGAAAGATGGTTTACATTACACTGATTTAGAAAAAGAGGGTGATTATGATAATATTGTGAAATACGAATTAAAATCTGGTAAAAAAATTGCGGTTTTGGTAAAAGGAGCTAATGTGAAGGTTGGCGATAAAACGATTGATATTAGTGGTTACACATTTAGTCCTGATGAAACAAAATTATTTTTTGCAACTGAATCAGATGGAATTTACCGCCGTTCATCACTAGAAAAGAATTTTGTTTATGATTTAAAAACGGGTAAAACCACTGAATTGTCAGAAAACGGAAAACAAATGTTCGCCACTTTTTCTCCAGTAGGAAATAAAGTAGCTTTTGTTCGAGAAAACAATTTATTTATTAAAGATTTAGATAATGGTAAAGAAACTCAGATAACAACTGATGGAAAAAATAATGAAATAAAAAATGGTTGGGCTGATTGGGTTTATGAAGAAGAGTTTAGTAAAGCCAATTATTTTGAGTGGAATGCCGATGGAAGTAAATTAGCTTTTGTGCGTTTTGATGAAACTAAAGTAAAAGAATACACTTTTGATACCTATAATAACAACTTATATCCCGATAAAGTAACCTTTAAGTACCCGAAAGCAGGAGAAGACAATTCTATATTATCTGTTCATGTGTATGATTTGGTAAGTACTAAAACAATTGGCGTTGATATTGGAAAAGAAACAGACATTTATATTCCTCGTATTCAATGGACAACTGATAAAAACATATTGTCATTACAACGCATGAATCGTTTACAAAATAAAGTAGAGTTATTATATGCAAATGCAAATGATGGTTCTACAAAAACTATTTTGATGGAAGAAGCAAAAACGTATATTGATATTACTGATGATTTAACTTTTTTACCTAACAATAAAGGTTTTATATGGAGTAGTGAAGCCGATAATTACAATCACTTATACTACTATGATAACACCGGTAAACTAATCAATCAAATTACAAAAGGTAAATGGGATGTAATTTCGTTTAATGGATATGATGAAAAATTAAATATGTTGTATTACATCTCAACAGAGCAAGGGCAAATCAATAGAGATGTATATAGTATTAAGTTAGATGGTACCAATAAAAAACGTTTATCAACCGCGGAAGGCACAACGAGCGCTGATTTTAGTACAGGATTAAAATATTATGTAAGCTCTTATTCAAATGCAAATACGCCTTCCGTTTATGAATTACATAGTGCTGACGGTAAGCTAATTAAAGTGTTAGAAGATAATGCGGCATTAAAAACAAAAATGAAAGACTATAAATTATCTACTAAAGAGTTTTTTACTTTTAAAAATACAGATGGAGTTGAATTGAATGGTTGGATGATGAAGCCGCAAAATTTTGACCCAAATAAAAAGTATCCAGTTTATATGTTTGCATATAACGGGCCGGGTGCCAATGAATGTAATAATGCATGGGAAACCTTTGATTTTTGGTGGCATTCCTTGTTAAACCAAGAAGGTTATATGGTTGTGTGCGTGGATGGCAGAGGAACTTTAGGCCGTGGACGTGAATTTAAACATTGTACGTATTTGCAGTTAGGTAAGTTAGAAACATTGGATCAAATTGATGTAGCTAAGCATTTAGGAACTTTACCTTATGTAGATAAGACTCGTATTGGTTTTCAGGGCTGGAGTTATGGTGGTTATATGGCGTCTTTGTTAATTACAAAAGGAGCCGATTATTTTAAATCAACCATTGCCGTTGCTCCAGTAACTAATTGGAAGTTTTATGATAATATTTATACGGAGCGTTTTTTACGTAAACCACAAGATAATAAGAGCGGATACGAAGATAATTCTCCAGTAAACTTCACTAAACAGATGAAAGGTAAGTTTTTATTAGTTCATGGTAGTGGTGATGATAATGTGCATTTTCAAAACTCTATGGAGTTAGCTAATTCTTTAGTTAAAAACAATAAGCCATTTGATTTTATGGTATATCCTAATAAAAATCATGGTATTTATGGTGGATACACAAGAGCTCATTTGTACAACAAGATGCTAGAGTTTGTAAAGGAGAATCTTTAAAAAATGTGATTTACACATTTTTATCTATTTATAGTTGATACTCGTCTTATATTCTTTTATTAATCAAGTAAATATGTTATATTTGGTAGTCTATTGATGTGCTAAATTGGTTTAACATTTACAAATAGTAACAGATATTAAATGAGTAGTTCCGAAGAAATTAAGAAAGTTGGTATTGCCTTACAAGGTGGGGGCGCACATGGTGCATTTACTTGGGGTGTTTTAGATAGATTATTAGAAGCAGAACACATTGTCGCCGACGCTATGTGTGGGACAAGTGCAGGGGCAGTTAATGCAGTTGTTTGTGCTTATGGTTTACATGTTGGTGGACCAAAAAAAGCTAAAGAATTATTAGAAACTCTATGGCGTAAAGTAGCACAAGCAGGCAGCTTTTTTCAGCCAAGTACATTTGATAAACTATTTAGTGATGGTGATATACATAATTCACCTGGTTATATGTTGTTTAATAATATGACACAGTATATGTCGCCTTATAATTTTAATCCTTTAAATTATAATCCTTTACGAGATATATTAACAGATTTAATTGATTTTAAAGAGTTACATATGTACAGTAAAAAGAAATTATTTATCTGTGCTACTAACGTAAAAACTAATAGAGCAAAAACATTTAGTAATAAAGATATTACCGTTGATACTGTTTTAGCATCTGCTTGTTTACCTCAATTGTTTCAGGCAGTTCAAATTGATGGTGAATTTTATTGGGATGGTGGTTATATGGGTAATCCACCTATATTTCCTTTAATTACAAATACTAATTTACACGATATAGTTTTAATTAAAATTAATTCAATTAATATTAATTCTGTTCCAACTTCTGCTAGAGATATTGCTGATAGGGTTAATGAAATTTCGTTTAATAGTAGTTTGATAAATGAAATGAAATTAATTCACTATCGTAATGAATTATTAAGAAATGGAATTTTAAAAACGGATGATAAAGCAAATAGAGAAATATTTGTTCATACTATTTCTGGTTATGATGCCTTAAGTCAGTTAAGCTATAGTAGTAAAATGAATACTTCTTGGGACTTTTTATTAAGTTTAAAAGAGCGTGGACGTCAAACAGCTTCAAGATGGTTAGAATCGGATTTTAAACAAGTCGGAATAAAGTCTACCTTTGATGTTGAGGAACATTTCTTCGATAAATTTTAAGTTTTATTTTCTGTTTTTAATGAATCAACATAAACATTCTTTTTGTGGTATATTTCTACTATATATAGTGTTTTTGTCATTTGGATTAACAGCTCAAGTCAAGTATCCTTCGGATAGTAGTTTTATTAATTCACTTTCTAATTTTGATAAAAATAACCTGCAAAATTTTAAGTATTCAAAAATAGATTCAACGATTAACAATTTTCAAAATTATTTTGCTCGAAATACCAATGGGCATTTAGGCCTACCATCATCTCCTATTTATATTAATTATGACGCAAAATCTTTAGGTTTTAATATGCTCACGGCGCCATATCAGAATGATATGATTAATACAAACGATATAAAATATTATCAAACAAAAGGACCTTATGCTAATTTAACGGGTATTGCAGGCAGTAAACAAGAGCAAGTATTTAAAATGTTGTTTGCTCATACTTTTAAAAACAAATTAAATGTTACATTAGCTTTTAATAGATATAGTGGTATTGGTTTTTATAAAAATCAAGAAAGCTTTACTAATAATTTTTATAGCTCATCTAATTACACCTCTAAAAATGAAAGAGTAGGGTATTATGCCTATGTATTATTTAATAAGGTAAAACATCAAGAAAACGGTGGAATTTCTAGTGATACTTTATTTCTTGAAAATGTAAGAGTTAATAAACTATTATTGCCTGTTTATTTAAATGCCGCACGCGAATCTTCAGCTAAGCGTGAATTAAGAAACACTACTTTTGATATTAATCCTTGGTTTAGAATTAATAAAATACAAGATAGCTCAACCATTTTTTCTCACTTTGTAGATTATCAATTTAATTATTCAGGTAGTTATACTAAATATAGAGACCCTTTAAGCGGCTCTAATAATTATTACAGTGTATTTTATATGGATACAGTTGCTACTAATGATACCACTCACTGGCGAACTATTAGTAATGCAGTAAACTACACTCTAAAATTAAATCCTTTAAATGCAAAAATAAAATTGGGTTATAAAAACGAAGTTAATCAAGTGTATCAGTATTTAGATTCGTCGTTTATAAATCAAAGTGTACACGCAGGTTTGTACATTTCTAATACAAAGTATAGTGGTTTTGCAAAAGTTAGCTATATTTTTAGTGGACCAAATGCAAATGATTATTCGATGGATATAAATAATCGCTTTTTGAAGAATTTTTTTAATATTCCATTTGCATTCAATTTGAATGTAAATGCAGAAAAGCGTCACCCCGATTTTATATTTAATACATGGCATACCAATCATTATTCATGGAATAATAATTTTTCTCCAACCGATAAGTTTCAATCAACTTTTAGTATTGCAACAACAGATCATCGTTTTGATGTAGGTGTTGTTTTCCAAACTGTAAAAAATCTTGTTTACTTTAACGAGCAAGCTGTTCCAGCGCAAACGTCTGTTGGTATTCAAAATATATCCGCCTTTATTCATAAGGATATTTTATTGTTTAAACATTTAGGTATTAATGCGAAGTATAATTATCAAAGCTCATCTTATCAATCAATTATGTCCGTGCCAAATCATATTTTAAATGGAGCTTTATATTATCAAGGTAATTTATTTAAAAATGCCCTACAATTACAAATTGGATTTAATGCACAGTATTTTAGTGAATTTTATGGATATGCTTATATGCCAATGACTAATCAGTATTATGTACAAACATCTAAAGTAGTTGGTAATTATCCTTTTGTAGATTTATTTTTAAACGCACGTATTAAGCCTGTGAAAATTTTCATAAAAATTGATCACGTAACTCAGGGATTCCTAGGTAATAATTATAGTTTAACTCCTGGCTATTTACAAAACGATAGAGCTTTTAAATTTGGTATTAATTGGTTGTTTTTTGATTAATAAGAAATATAACTCACAATAGGGTAGTGGTCAGTGTTTGATTCTGACACATGATGATATTCTTTACTATTAAACTCTTTACTATGAAGAATATAATCAATTCTAAATCTTGGAAATTTGCCTGCATACGTTTGTTCAAATCCTGAACCAGATTCAACAAAGGCATCTTTTAAATCACCTCTTACAGTGTTATAAACATAAGAAGCAGGAGTGTCATTAAAGTCGCCACAAACAATGACTTTGTATTTGCAATTTTTAATATGTGCAGCAATGGCATCTGCTTGTATGGCACGTTTTACAAAAGCGCGTTTTAATCTTCTTAAAATGGTTTTACTTTTTTCCATTTCATCTTTTGTATCGGTAGTGTCATTACTTACTTGTTCAATAAATTTATAATCAGCTTTTTGAAATCTAATAGATTGTAAATGCATATTATAAATTCTAATGGTATCTTTTTTGGCTACAATATCTGTATAGATGCACAGGTTATTAGCACTTGTGTTGAACTCTATTTTGCCTTTTTTTATAATTGGAAATTTGGTAAATGTTGCAATGCCCCAATGGTCATATTTTCTGAGAGTTGTAGTAAACTCAACATGATAGTTTTTTGCATTTAGTAAACCAGTAACCGTGTCAATATTATTAAAATCACCTTTTTCTTCTGAAGTATAAAATTCTTGTAAGCATAAAATATCTGGATTTTCTTCGGCTAAGGAAGTTAAAATTTGATTTCGACTTTCGTTGTTTTTTTTCCAATTATATAAATCAAATAGCATAGAGTTGTAACTCATGATTTTGATGTCTTTATTCGAAATATTATCTGAAGTAAAATCTATTTGAAAGAAACCTAAACAGGTTTTAGCACTTAATAGTATTGCTAACATTGAAAATACAGCGTGTATTCTGAATTGCGCAAACCAATATATAGTAAATAATATATTTACAAATAAAATGATAGGAAAAGTCAATCCAAAAAATGCTAATATCCAAAAGTGATCTGGTGAAATATATTTGGAAGCTATTGAGCCAATAAGACTTATAATAAATAAATAGTTTATCCATAAAAGTATTGTATTAAGCTTAGAAAGCTTTTTAGCATTTCTTCTTTGAATAATTGCTCTTAGTTCAGAAATTGATATTTGAGAGAATAAACTGATAATTGAAAATTATTGAATTTGACCGTCTTTCATAACTAATTTTCTGTCAGCCATATTGGCTAATATTTCATTGTGCGTTACTACCACAATCGTTTGTTTTAATTCATCTCTTAATTTAAAAAATAGTTGATGCAAATTTTGTGCGTTTTCGCTATCCAAATTTCCACTTGGCTCGTCCGCAAAAATAACTTTAGGGTTATTTATTAAAGCTCTTGCCACAGCAATACGCTGTTGTTCTCCTCCAGATAATTCGGATGGTTTATGATGTGCACGGTGCTTTAATCCTAATAAATCTAATAGTTCATAGGCTTTTTGTTCAGCGTCTTTTTTGGATGTTTTATTAATAAACGCAGGAATACAAACATTTTCTATAGCTGTAAATTCAGGTAGTAAATGATGAAATTGAAATACAAAACCAATATGTTGATTTCTGAATGCTGCTAGTTTTTTTTCGTTGAGTGAGGTAATATTAACGCCATTAAATAATATTTCTCCAGAACTAGGACGGTCAAGCGTTCCTAAAATCGTTAACAAGGTAGTTTTTCCTGCTCCAGAAGAACCAACAATAGAAACCACTTCGGATTCTTTAATATGTAAATTAACTCCTTTTAAAACTTCTAATGAGCCGTATTGTTTTTTTATGTCTTTACCTATTATCATTCTAGTTGTTACAAATTTTGTTACGAATAGATGAATTTGGGTTTCGAAACACCAATTCGCGTATACGTAAGAGATTCGTATTTATTTGCTTAATATTTTCAACTCGGTTCTTCTGTTTTTTGCTTTATTTTCAGGCGAATCATTTGGAGCTTTTGGTTTTGTGTCACCATATCCTTTGTAAGATAAATTAGTAGCTGGCAAGGAGCCTTTTTCTATGACATAATCATAAATTGCTTTAGCACGATTATTAGACAATGTTTTATTAAATACTTTATCGCCACTATTATCGGTATGCCCACTAAACTCAACTTTTAAAGTTGGATTTGCCTTTAAGAAAGTAATAATTTTTTGTAACTCTGCTTTTGATTCTGCTTTTAAATCCCATTTATTGACATCAAAGAAAATATTTTTTAATTCGATAATACCAGTGTCAATTGGTTGTAGAGGTATTTGTAATTGATAAGGTTTATTGTAATCTGCTACTTTATCTTTTAATGAGAAGTTATCGCTATAAAATAAAAAGCCTGGTTTACTTACGTTTACTAAATAATTATGATTTGATGTAAGAGTCACTAAAAACTCTCCTGCGCTGTTACTATAGGCACTTGTAACGGATTGTTGAGTTTCTAAGTCTATTAATTCAAAAGAAGCTTCTACAGGTGTTTTAGTTCTGGCGTTATATGTTAATCCTTTTACATAGGTTATTTTTTCTGGACGAACAGATTCGGGCAATTCAAATTGATAAATATCTAATCCTCCAAATCCACCTTCTCGTTCACTTGCAAAATAGGCTAGTTTGCCATTCGCATCTACTAATAAACTATTTTCATCTAAAAAAGTATTGATTGGATAACCTAAGTTTACTGCTTTTCCCCAAGTTCCATCAGCTTGTTTTTTACTAACAAAAATATCTAAGCCGCCCATTCCAGGATGCCCCTCGCTACTAAAATATAAAGTTTGATTATCAGGATGGATAAACACACTTTCTTCTCCCATAGTTGTATTTATGTTATCAGATAATTTTATAGGTTCCGAAAATTTTCCATCTTCACCAATAGTAGAAGAATAAATATCAGGGTTTTTAATTCCATCTCTTGCTACTATTCCTCTAATAAAGTATAATGTTTTTCCATCACTACTAAAACTAGGCTGTGTTTCCCAATTCTTTGTATTAATCATCGAACCTGCATTTCTAGGTTTGCTCCATTTGCCATTTATTTTTTGAGCATAAAAGATATCACAGCTACCATAACCTTTTCTTTCCGAAGAGCCATAGTCTCCTGTCATTTCCATACAAGAAGCAAAAAACATGATTTCTCCATCGGCACTTAATGATGGAGCACCTTCGTTACCAGGAGTGTTTACTGATGAAATGGGGTTAGCAGTTTGCCATACATTATTTACTTTTTTACTGATATAAAAATCTTCTTGTCTTGGTGCCGTGACACCTTCCCCTTCTCTAATATTACGTGTAAATAAAAATGTATTTCCGTCTGCGGTTAAAGCGGGAAAGTATTCATATTCATCTGTGTTAATTCCTGCACCAACATTTACAGGTTTAAATGGCTGCGGGTTTTTAATAGCATTTGCTCCAAACTGAGCATTCTTTATATAATGAACTGCTTCATCTTTTAAATTTGGATTTATTCTTTCAGTTTTAATTATTTTTTCAAAACACGGTATTGCTTTTTCGTATTCGCCAACGCTCATGTATGCGCCACCTAGGTAATAATTGTTATCAACAAATATTTTAGGATTTAATTGTATAGCTTTTTCTAATAAAGGGATAGCTTCCTTAATTCTATTGTTTCCCATTAAAAAGTCGGCATATGCCGATAAAGCTTCAATAAACTGAGGGTCTTCTTCAATGGCTTTTTTGATTAATTTTTCTGCATCAGCATCTTTTCTAATCTGAAACATTTTTTTACTTTCTTCAAAATACTTAATTGCCTTTTTATTAGTGCTTGTATATGTTCCAGGAGGTAAATTGCCTTGAGACTTTGCAGTCGAGATGTTTATGAAAACAAGAATAATAAATAGAAATCGTTGCATAATGAATAAATATTAGTATAAATATAACGATATATTGTATAATAAGATACTAAAAAATGTAAAGAAACACGAGTAATTAAAATGTAGTTTTTTGTTTGATTTTTAGCCAAGCAATAGCTTGTTCTCGATTGTCGAAAAATTCAGTTGGCACAAGAGGCTTATTTATTTTTAAAAACAAACTACCAATAATTCGTTCATAGGCTTTATTACTATACAATGCTAATGCTGAAACGTGTTTGGTATACTCTTCAGAAGCGCCAGCTCTTCTGGCTTCTCCTGAAACAGATGCATCTTCATCTCCTTCAAATAAAACGAAGAATTTTTTATTAGGAATGTGGTCTAATGATAAATCTCTAGATTCCCACACATCGCTAGCTTGAAGATTGACATTTGCTTTCACTTTAAACTCAATTAATAAGTCATCATGAATTGTCATCAGAAATGCTTTGGTTTCAAAAGTCTTCATAGCCAGTTAATTAATGTAAAATTACTAAAATCAATATTAATTTCTTATTAAATGACAAAATTATTCTCTTGTTAATTCGATAACGATTGTTTGATGTTTTGGAAATCGTTTAATTAAATCGTCTCTTTTAGCTAATTCAAAATCATTAAAATCAAAGCCAGGATACACGGTACAGCCAACTAATGAAAAGTTTCCATTATCAGACACTCGAGAACCAAACCAGGTGTTTGCTTTAACTGTATATTGAAAAGTTTCTCCTTTTAAAAGATGAGAACCGATTTTTGTAATGGTTAAAATTCCTTGTTCATCAATTTCAATCACTTCTAATGCGTCACCATAATAAAAATGCCAAGTTTCGTCACTTTTGATTTTATGTAAAGCAGAAAAATTTCCTTTTTCAATTAAAAAATAAATCCCAGTTGCGATGTTTCTATCACCTGAAAAATCAGGTGATAGACATGCCTGTGAAATTTTCGCTTCCGAACGATAAGTTTCTTTATAGTAACCACCTTCAGGGTGAGGTAATAAATCTAATTCTTTAACTAAAGTGTCAACGGTCATAACATTAATAAGCTAATACACTTCCTAACCAACGTTCAACGTCTTCCACTTTCATGTTTTTACGTTTAGCGTAGTCTTCAATTTGTTCTTTATTTAGTTTACCAATTCCAAAATAATGAGATTGAGGATGTGAAAAATATAAGCCACTAACCGCAGCTGTTGGAACCATTGCTAAACTCTCTGTTAAAATAATACCAGTGTTTTTTTCAACATCTAATAATTTCCAAATGGTATTTTTTTCAGTATGATCTGGTTGAGCAGGGTAACCTGGTGCCGGACGAATACCTGCGTATTCTTCTTTAATTAAATCTTCATTTTTAAAGTTTTCATCTTTTGCATAGCCCCAAATTTCAGTACGTACTTTTTTATGCATTAATTCAGCAAAGGCTTCTGCTAATCTGTCTGCTAAAGCTTTTAACATAATGGCACTATAGTCATCATGATCTTTTTCGAAACGAGCAACGTGTGCATCAATTCCAATACCTGTTGTTAAAGCAAATGAGCCGATGTAATCTTTCTTCTCGACTCCGCTCGAAGTGACACCTTTAGGTGAAACAAAATCAGATAGAGCCACATTATATTGACCAGCTGGTTTTTTACTTTGTTGACGTAACGAATGGAAAGTAGCAATTACATTTCCTTTTTCATCATACACTTCAGTGTCATCATCATTTACCGTATTAGCTGCGTGAATACCAATGACTGCATTTGCTTGTAACCATTTTTCAGAAATGATTTTACTAAGCATTGCTTGCGCATCATTAAATAATTTGGTGGCTTCTGCACCACGAGTGGCATCCGTTAAAATTTTTGGATATGAGCCCTTCATTTCCCAGCTATGAAAGAATGGCGTCCAATCAATGTATTCAGCAATTTCTTTTAAATCGTAATGATCAAATACTTTAGTTCCAATGAAATTTGGTTTAGCAATTTCTGTTTTGCTCCAATCAATTGGGAATTTATTTTCTCTGGCTTCCGCCATCGAAATTAATTTGTTTTGAGATTGCGCATTTTTATTTTGTTCACGCACACGCTCATAATCTTTATTGATGTCAGCCAAGAATGCATCGCGTAGTTCATTTGAAATTAAACTACTTGCAACAGGAACTGATTTACTTGCATCATTCACATGAATAACGGGACCAGAATAATTTTGTGCAATTTTAACAGCAGTATGTACTTTAGACGTCGTTGCGCCTCCAATCATTAACGGCAATTTAAAATTTAAACGCTCCATTTCTTTAGCAACATGAACCATCTCATCTAATGACGGCGTAATTAAACCACTTAAACCAATAATATCAACATTGTGTTTTTTTGCTTCTTCTAAAATTTTATCACAAGAAACCATTACACCTAAGTCGATAATTTCATAGTTATTACAAGCTAGTACAACGCCCACAATATTTTTTCCAATATCATGTACGTCGCCTTTTACGGTTGCCATTAAAATTTTACCAGCATTCGTTCTCCCATCTCCAACAATACCAGCTTTGGCATTTTCTTCTTTTTCTTTTAATAAATAAGGTTCTAAATAGGCCACTGCTTTTTTCATGACGCGTGCGCTTTTTACAACCTGTGGTAAAAACATTTTCCCTTGCCCAAATAAATCACCTACTACATTCATACCATCCATTAATGGACCTTCAATCACATGTAATGGTCTGCCTAATTTTTGTCTTGCTTCTTCAGTATCGGCATCAATATGTTCTACTAAACCTTTTACTAAGGCATAACTTAAGCGCTCTTCAACAGTTCCTTTTCTCCAAGCTTCGTCTTTTTCTGTTTTCTCTTTAGTAATACCTTTTAATGATTCAGCATGATCCACTAATCTTTCGGTGGCGTCATCGCGTCTGTTTAATAAAACATCTTCTACTAATTCTAATAATGTTTTATCAATATCATCATATACTTGTAATTGCGCAGGATTTACAATGCCCATATCCATTCCGTTTTTCACAGCATGATATAAAAAAGCGGAGTGGATTGCTTCACGCACATGGTCATTTCCTCTAAAAGAGAAAGAAACGTTACTGACACCACCACTTACTTTTGCGTATGGTAAATTTTCTTTAATCCATTTGGTTGAGTTGAAAAAGTCTAAAGCATTTAAACGATGCTCTTCCATACCAGTAGCCACTGGGAAAATATTTGGATCGAAAATAATATCTTGAGCTGGGAAATGAACTTTATCAACTAAAATATCATAAGCGCGTTTACAAATTTCTTTTCTGCGTTCTAATGTATCCGCTTGTCCAACTTCATCAAAGGCCATCACAATAACTGCCGCACCGTATTGTTTTATTTTATGAGCTTGTTCAACAAACTTTTCTTCGCCTTCTTTTAATGAAATGGAGTTAACAATCGCTTTTCCTTGCACACATTTTAATCCAGCTTCAATTACAGTCCATTTACTAGAGTCAATCATAATTGGCACACGAGAAATATCTGGTTCGGATGCAATTAAATTTAAAAAGGTTGTCATCGCTTGTTCGCTATCTAACATCCCTTCATCCATATTTACGTCAATCACTTGTGCTCCACCTTCAACTTGTTCACGAGCAATTGATAAAGCTTCTTCAAAATTCCCTTCTTTAATTAGTCGTAAGAATTTTTTAGAACCAGTTACGTTTGTTCTTTCACCCACGTTTAGGAAATTACTTTCGGGAGTTAAAGTATAAGGCTCTAATCCACTTAAATGCATCAACGTATCAGGTTGTGGTTTTTTACGAGGTTTTGCATCTTTAGCAATTTCGGCAATACGCTTGATGTGTGATGGCGTTGTTCCGCAACATCCACCAACAATATTTAAAAATCCTGCTTTTAAAAAATCTTCAATTTGATGTCCCATTTCATGGGCATCTTGATCGTATTCTCCAAACTGATTTGGTAAACCTGCGTTTGGATAAGCGCTTACATAAAAAGGTGCTTTGTTAGAAAGCTCTTCTAAATACGGACGCATATCTTTTGCTCCAAGTGCACAGTTTAAACCAACACTTAATAAGTCAACGTGAGAAACTGAATTTAAAAAAGCCTCAGTCGTTTGGCCTGATAAAGTTCGTCCACTAGCATCTGTAATAGTTCCTGAAACCATCACTGGCATTTTTTTATCTATTTTTTCACAATAATTTTGAATGGCATATAAAGCTGCCTTGGCATTTAGCGTATCAAAAATAGTTTCAATTAGCAATAAATCAGCACCGCCATCAATTAATCCACGAACTTGTTCAGTATAAGCTTCTACTAATTCATCAAAAGTAATCGCTCTAAATCCCGGATCGTTTACGTTAGGTGATAAAGATAATGTGCGATTAGTTGGCCCGATTGCGCCAGCTACAAATTTTGGGATAGAAGCAAATTCAGGGAATTCTGTTTTAAATTCAGTAATGGCTTCTTTAGCAATTTTGGCCGATTCAAAATTTAATTCATATACAAACTCTTGCATGTCATAATCAGCCATAGCAATAGTGGTATCACTGAATGTATTGGTTTCAATAATATCTGCACCAGCTTTTAAATATTCTTTGTGAATGGTTTTAATGATTTGTGGTTGAGTAATTGATAACAAGTCGTTATTGCCTTGTAAATCCTTATGCCAATCAGCAAAACGTTTTCCTCTGAAATCTTTTTCAGTTAATTTGTATTGTTGAATCATAGAGCCCATAGCGCCATCAATTACTAATACTCTTTTTTCTAATTCTTGTTGTATTGTGTTCATATATTTTATTCAATAAAAAATCCCTTCTGTTTTGTAGTCAGAAGGGATTAGTGTTTTTATAATGTTTTTGTTTTTACTAATTGTTTCCGACTTATTTTTCTCAGTAATCTGAGACGAATTCCCACCTTCTTTGCAATTTAGAGTTACGATTTACGAATTGTGATTTATACATCGTAATTCCAAACTCGTATTTCGTCATTTGCAAGGGTTGGTAAAGCTTCATTGGGCGTATCCCTCTGCTTTTCTTAATAAGTGTGTTAAAGAACGAGTAACAAAGATATAAAATTTATGTAAATTTATGAGGTATTATCTTATTCTAATTATTAACATTTATAGTCTAAAGAGATGAAAAAACTGTCGATTATCTTTTGTTTGTTTTGTGGTTTAAATCTTGTTGCTCAAAAGCAAAATAAGGAAGTTAATCAAGTTTTAGCAAACATGAAAATGCAGGAGGAGTCATGGAATAAAGGGGATGTAAGAGGTTTTATGGATTATTATTGGAACAATGATAGTTTAAAATTTATAGGAAGTAAAGGTATTACTTATGGTTGGCAAAAAACATTAGATAATTATATCAAAGGTTATCCAAATAAAGAGGCCATGGGGATTTTAACATTTACCATTCTTGAATCTACTCAATTATCTGAAACTAGTATTTATGTGATTGGCAAATGGGAGCTAAAAAAGGAAAAGCCATCAGGCGGACATTTTACCTTATTATGGAAAAAAATCAATAATCAATGGGTAATTGTGGCAGACCATACAAGTTAAAGGGACTAAAGCGACAGAAGAGATTAAAGGGAAGAAAAAGACAAAATAGAAAAACAAGATGCATATAGAGTTAGGGTTATACAAACATTATAAAGGCAATATTTACGAAGTGATTGGTATAGCTAAGCATAGCGAAACTTTGGAAAATATGGTTGTTTACAAAGCAACTTATCAATCCGAAGGAGAAAATTTATGGGTACGACCTTTAAAAATGTTTTTGGAAACGGTAATAATTGATGGATTAGAGCAGAAACGATTTTCTAAAATCTAAACGCAAAATTTATAACCAACACCTCTGATTGATTGAAAGTGGATTGGCTCCTTTTGGTTAACTTCAAATAGTTTTCTGAAATTTAAAATGTAATTATCAATAGTTCTAGATGAAGGGTTTTCATCTTTCGTCCAAAGTTTGTCAAGTATTTCATCACGCGAAACTACATTATTTACGTTGTCAACTAATAGTTTTAATAAAGCCATTTCTCGTTTTGATAAATCTTCTGTTTTCCCTTCTCTAGTGATAATTTGAAAGGTTGAAAAATTGATTTCGCAGTTATCAAATTTAAATACACTTGATTCTTGTTTTTGAGGCGTATTGCGTTTTAAGACATTATGAATTCTTAGCAATAATTCTTCTAAATCAAACGGCTTTGTGATGTAATCATCAGCACCTAATTTTAATCCTTCAATTTTATCCTGTACATTATTTTTGGCAGTTAAAAATATAACAGGGGTTGAGATATTTATAGTTTTAAGTTGTTTGTAAATTTCAACACCGCTTAATACAGGAAGCATAATGTCAAGTAAGATTAAATCTGGTTTAAATGTTCTTATTTGAGAAATAGCATGTTCTCCCGAACCACAGGTTTCAACTATGTAGTCTTCTAACTCTAAATTTAATTTTAAAGTTTGTTGAAGTGTTAGCTCATCTTCAATTATTAATATTTTAAGCGACATGTCAATTAAAGCATCTAATTTACCTCAAATAATGCGCATCTTGTTGATTTTTTTTAATATTTTTTGTAATTATGTATGTAAATAATAAGGCATGAAAAAAATATTCACAACGTTAACATTATCTTGTTTGATATTTTTTGGAGCTGATGCCCAAACTACTCAACGTAATTGTAGTTCCCCCTTTTTTAATGAGACTTATGAAGAGGCATTTCAATTGATGCTTAGAAAACATGAGCAATTTGCTAATAATAAAAAAGCATTAACAATTTATAATATTCCTGTTGTTTTTCATATTATTCATAATGGAGAGGCCGTTGGAGTGGGACGAAACATTAGTAAGGCTCAAGTAGCATCTCAAATTACTATTTTAAATGAAGATTATCGAAAGATGAATACCGATTTTAGCACTTGGGTAACACAAACTTCTTTTGTTAATGCGGCTGCAGATTGTGAAATTAATTTTTGTTTAGCAAATATTGATCCTTCTGGAAATGAGCTAGCGGAACCTGGTATTGATAGAATTGATAGAAATTCAAAGGGTTGGGCAGGCCCTTCTTATCAAGGTTATCCCGAGCCAGGGGGATATATTGATAATACCATTAAATCAGGTTCTTATTGGGATCCTGATCAATACATGAATATTTGGGTAATAGATATGAGTGATAATGTCTTAGGTTATGCCCAATTTCCTACCATAGAAACGGCTTTGTCGCCTGTAAATGACATGTATAATTACGGAGGTTTAGCAACTACTGACGGCGTTGTATTAGAGTATAGAGCTGTTGGTAATGTTGGAGCAGCAACAGCTCCTTTTAATAAAGGAAGAACAGCTACCCACGAAATTGGTCATTGGTTGGGTTTATGGCATATCAATGGAGACTCAAATTGCGGTAATGATTATGTAAGTGATACTCCAGAACAAAGTTCGTTAACAACTGGTTGCCCAAATACTATTGGAAGTGCGGTTGCAGCTGGATGTTCAAATAGCCCTAATCCGCCAGGTAAAATGTATCAAAATTATATGGATTATAGTGATGATAGATGTTTAACGTTATTTACAACTGGTCAAAAGGTACGAATGCAGGCTGTTTTAGCTAATTGCATACGACGAAATTCGTTAACAACATCTACAGTTTGTAATGCGGTTAGTGTTAAGGAAAATGCATTCAGTTTAAATTTCAGAGTATATCCAAATCCTACTGATGGTGATTTTTTTGTGGATGTAAATTTAGTTAATAATGAGGATTTTGTAATCTCAATATTTAATACACTTGGACAAACAGTTAAGGAAGTAAAACGAATTCAATCAAACGGGGGTGAAATTAAAATTGATTTACCTGATAAAAACAAGGGAGTATATTTTGTTAGCATTAAAACAAAATCTGCTTCAATAGTTAAGCGGATTGTTATACAATAAGCTTATTTTATTATTCAGAAAGTCTTTTTTTATTTTTAGTTGGGTTAAAAAAAATTATTTTAATTGTTTCAAATACATTTGAATGGTATTCTCTAAGCCAAAGTATATCGAATCACTAATTAAAGCATGACCAATAGAAACCTCTAGTAAATTTTCGGTGTTTGCTTTAAAGTAAGCTAAGTTTTCTATACTTAAATCGTGCCCTGCATTTACACCTAAGCCTAATTTATTAGCAAGAATTGATGCTTCTGTAAAAGGTTTGATAATTGTTTCTCTTTTTGTTGAATATAAACGAGCGTACTCTTCGGTATATAATTCAATTCTATCGGCACCAGTTGCGGTAGCGCCTTCAATCATTTTTAAATTGGGATCAACAAAAATAGAGGTACGAATGCCTGCATTTTTAAATTTAGAAATCATTACAGTTAGATAATCTTTATTAGCAATGGTGTCCCAACCATGATCTGATGTTAGTTGATTATCTCCGTCAGGAACTAAGGTTACCTGTTCGGGTTTTATATCTAAAACTAAATCAACAAATTTTTGAATTTTTGGATTACCTTCAATATTAAATTCTGTTTTTAATAAAGGTTTTAAATCATAAACATCTTGGTAGCGAATATGTCTTTCGTCAGGACGAGGATGCACGGTAATACCTTGAGCACCAAACCTTTCAGCGTCTTGTGCTACTTGCATTAAATTTGGAGTATTACCGCCTCGCGAATTACGAATGGTAGCTATTTTATTGATGTTAACAGATAATTTTGTCATGATGTAAAGTTATCATTTAATCAGGCTTTACAAAAAACGTTTTGCTAATTTTTCGTCAGGTATTAAGCAGCTATTTTTTTTTCCATACCACTTATAGCGGTTTTTTGCAATAAAATCATATACCCAATTTCTTATAAATGTAGGAATAATCATAAATATAAATCCAAGCGAGTAAAGGCCTTTTAAATGTTTTGATAGTTTTAATGCCGCTGAAGACTTTGTGTAAGCTTTGTTTTTTTCAATCAAAACAAGACTATCAATTTTGGTTGAATTGATTTTATAATAGGTTAAAATTTCGACACCAATAGGAGATTGAAGAGATGTAAAATAAAGTTCTTGTTTTTTTTCATGTTTTAGAACAAATTGTACAGATGAATGACATAGATTGCAGTAACCATCAAATAATAAAATTGTTTTATTTTTTAAAATATCATTCATTATGGCTTAAAAGTAATAGAGTATGGATCTGATGCTACTTCCGTTTTTTTAGAAAGCAATTGCATGGTATTAATGTTAAAATAATTAACGAACCCATTACGACCGCACACTCCAGTGTGATGTGGGGTAGGTCCAGTAATACCAGTATTCCTGCTTGCAACAATTACAAATCCGTTATCTTCATCCAAGGCAATTCCATGAGGTTCGTAACCTACCATGTATTTTATATTTTGGTAGTTTGTCATGTCTATTACATTTATACAACCTTTTGAATTTGCTGTAACACCAGGTTCATTTTGACAAGAAACATATAATTTGTTTTTTGTAATACTTTTTGTCATTTCTAAGGGATACTGGCCAGTATTAATAATTTGCAATAGCTCATCTCTTCCAGTGCTCATAACTCGCACTTCATTTGATTTTTGGCAGGTTACAAAATATTTACTACCATCAGGCGAAAATGAAATTTCATGAGGATCAAGTGAAGATGTTTGATTAGGAACACTAGAGCCATCGAGAGGTACCTCTATAAAACCATTTAATGCTGTGTCAATTTTGAAAATGTAATTTCCTGTTTGGCGAGTAATATATATCGTATCATTTGTTTTATTTAAGGCAACGCCATGTGCATCTGTGAAATTACCGCCTCCTACATTATACTTTAATGTCATATGCTCAACGTCAACCACAGCTAATCTGCTATTTGCTTGCCAAGCAACACAATATGCTTTTTTGCTATCATCACTAATTACAATCGTATTCCAATTTTGAGATGTACCCAAGCTAACTTCGCCTACAAAACTATCATCTGATGTTTTATATTTTTGTAAAATATTGTTTGCTACAAAAACAACATACCAGTATTTACCGTCAGGAGAAGTTTTAATCATATGTGGTAAATCGCTACTTTCTTTATTTCCAACAGTAATATATCTCATAGGTAATTGTGTTTCTGCGTCAAAAACAGTTACAACATCACAACCTTGATTTAAAACATAGTATTTTTTTCTCTCAGGATTATCGGCCCACATAATTTTTCCATTAATATCAGGTGCCCCATTGTCAATCCAGTTTTTTATAGTTCTTACTTCAGCCTCACTAAGAGGATTTCCATTTATTGGCATAGTAGGAAGATTAATAGGTCCTAATTGGCTATAGGAATTTATAAAATAACATAAGGACGAAAAATCGCTACGGAAAGGAATAACTGGTGACCCATTGTTAGAGCCTTCAAATAATGTGGCAAATGAACTTAAATTTAAATCTGCGCAAGCCTTATAACTAGCGGTATTATGACAGCCTGGCGTTGAACATTTATTAGCAAAAATTTTCCCAATTTCTTTAGGATAATCACCATAAACAGGAATAGCAGGATCTTTTGAACAAGAAAAAAGAATAATTAATATGAAGATAAATGAAAATACAATTAGTGAATTTTTAAGAGATATGGGTTTTTTGTTTTCCATTATTGCTTTATAAAGATACAAAAGCCTAGCTGTAATAAAAACAATTTTTTTGGTTATTTACATACATGCTGTTCTTAGCATTTGCATATATTGTAGTCCTTTTTGACGAGCAAAATTAATATTGTGCTGTGGAATTAATTCTGGATTAGGATAAAGATTTAAGGCTTTGGTTAAACTTTCTTCTCTCAAAATATGCAGCATAGGATATATTGAACGATTGGTATAATTGGCGGCATCATCTTCATTCGCCCCTGCGAAGCAATAATCAGGATGAAAACTAGCAATTTGATAAACGCCATCGAAGTTTTCTTTAATTAATAATCGTTCGGCTTTTTTTACTAAATCTAAGTAATCATCAAAATCACCAAAATTATTTGGAAAAATAATAAAGCTTGTTTCAATTTCTGTATCTGTTTCTAAATAATCTAATTCTTCTTTTAGGGCTTTTAAACTAACATTCATATCTACATCAGTTTTAATGATATAACGAATGGTTTTTTTCATAACGGATCTTGCGGCAAACGGACAAAAATTACAATCTATAACAACTGATTTTATCCAATTTGTAGTTTGTTCAATTATTTTTTCGTTAGAAATATACATATTACATTATTGAATGTTTATGTTGTCGTTTTAATCTTCTTACTTTTCGTATTTCTTGTTTTACTTTATGGCCTCTCGTTCCTCGTAAACTTTTTAATGTTCCTTCTCTTTGTTTTAAAGCAATAAAATTAGGAACAAAAGCCACACTTTCATCAATTGGATTTAACTGAATTTTCACAGCATATAAACTATCAGTTACAACAGGAATAAAATCCAAAGTTAAATGAAATTTTCTTTTAAAAGGCTTCATAAAACTTGCTTGCGCTGGTTCAGTAGCAAATCCAATAGATTTAAAACCTAATTGCTCTGCCATCACGCAAGAGTAATATAAATTTTCGGTAGTATGCTCTGCTTTTGTTTCGGTGAAAATATGTTCATCTTTTATTCCAATTTGTAACGCTAGTAAACGCATCACTTTTGCCTCCACATATGGAGTATGAACTGCTGAGCCAGAAAAAATAATATTTTTTGCGTAGCCATTTTTATAAAGATAATAAGCCCATTTTATACGTTCGGATAATATCATATTTATCTTTCCCGAATCGTGCGGGAAGCCTGGAACAATAATAACATCGTATGGTTTTTTTAAGCAAGCTTCGTTAAAACATTTTGCAGGATCTGTATAAAATAAATTGTAATATGTTTTACAACTTGAAAACATTAATACGATAATGAATCCAATAAGTATGTGTATTTTTATTCGCATTATGGTATTCAAATCTAACTAAAATTAATTGAAGCATTATATTCTTTAGAAATAGATTTTGTGAACCAAGAATTATTTAATGAGTCCAATTCCTGAAATATTTACAGATGGCTCCTGTCACACACAAGAGCGTTTTGGCGCATGGGCTGCTGTTATATTAATTGATGGAAAAGAAGTTGTTTTAAGTGGAAAACAGCCGGATACAACACATAACCGTATGGAGATTGTTGCCGTAATTAATTCTTTACGTTATGTCCTTAATAATTATAAAGGCGTTAAGGAATTAATAATTGTTTCTGATAGCCAGTATGTTATTGGATTAGTAAGCAGGCAAGCTAAATTTAACGCAAGTAATTACAAAACAAAAGAAGGTAATGATATTAGGAATATTGATTTAGTAAAAGAGTTGTTGCAATTATTATCAGTTATTAAAGTTCGGTTTATAAAAATTAAAGCGCATCAAAAAGCAACAGATGTTGTAAATTATAATATTATAGTTGATAAGCTTTCTAGGCAAATTGTTAGAGAGGTAATAAATAATCGGATTAAGTAATGTGTTGAAAATAAAAAACCCTTAAATTTTCATTTAAGGGTTTAATACCGAATTGCTTACATTCTTGTGATCCTGCTGGGACTCGAACCCAGGGCCCATACATTAAAAGTGTATTGCTCTACCAACTGAGCTACAGAATCATAAAATTTAAGAACGTTTCTACCTTTTCGGGCTGCAAATATATAAACGATT
>JBIICN010000011.1:0-97376 GCA_044238845.1 Bacteroidia bacterium | reverse complement strand
TTCTGAAGGAATGTCTAAAAAAGACACAAATTCTGCTGATGCAGTAACAGTGTTAGTGAGTAGCAAATCAACTCGCGAAGAAAAAGATGAAGCCTTAAAATTTTTGAAAGAAAATAATGCCCAAGCCTTTATATTAAGTGCTATTACAAAAACTAAAAATTCAGCTCAAAAAGCCCTAATTATAGCTTCTTGTTGGGAAACAGGTTTAGATTTTAGTAAAGATTATGCATTTTTTATCAATTTAATTGCCGATAAAGATTTTCTTGTATCTTTTGAAGCGTTTACCGTTATACAAGAAATGGAAGCAGAAATTGACGAAGCGACACTAAAACAATCTTTAAATACATTAAAGAAAGTAAAAGAGCCAAACGTTTCAGTAACTGATGCAATTCTATTTATTGAACAAAAACTAAACGCAAATTAATTGAAAAAAACATTACTCAACGGATTATTCTTTTCTTTCATTTTTACGTCATCCATCTCTTGGAGCCAAGAAAAAGAAGGTGTGAAAACTATTAAAATTGAAAAAGAGAAATTATTTATAAAAGCAGCTTTTGATGAAACTGAATACAAAGTGATTGCCTTTGATCGATATGGTAATCCTCATGAACAAGCCATTAAAAGCTTTACTATTTTATATAAAGAAGATAAAACCACCTTTCAAGCTCCTGTTGAGGGAAATACATTTCCTAAAAAAACAATTGATTTTTTGACTAAAAAGAAAAAATTAGCAACTAAAATTTGTTTAACAAATTTAAAAGCTCAAGATAAAGAAGGACATATCGAAGATTTACCAGATTTGTGTGATATTGTAATTTTTCCAGATTGTAAAAAAGTTAATAAGGCTAAATAAAGAAGGTTCGCTAATTGCGAACCTTCTTTTATTCTTTTTCACCTGCGTGATATTTTTCGGTTTTGGTTGGATTGCCCTTTTCATCATAATACGTCCAACTTCCTTCTTTTTGATAATCACCTAAATCTTTTCTAAATACCATCGATCCTTCTTCTTTTATACGACCATTTTCATAAAATTCTTTCTTAATATACATCTTAGCCTTTTTATCTACTAATTCAAACAAGGATGCTGGTAAGCCGTTTTCATAATACGTATTACGTTTATACAAAAACTCAATATTTTTATCGTTCTCTTCAACATATTCAGGTGAACCATTTCTAAAAAAATCATATTGATTTTGAGGATTACCTTCATAATAATTGATCGAAGATTTTACTTTTCCATCATCATAATAAATTTCCAGTTTAGAATGTTTCAAATCCGTGCTCGAAAAATTACGTTCAATTTGGCCGTTTTCATAGTAGTTTTTAAACACTTTTATAAAACCATCAGCATAAAATCCTTTATGTAATAATTTCCCACTCACGTAAAAATCTTCTTGCCAACCTTGAGCATTGTATCCATCTTTTGTATATCTTAATGAATCACCACCCATCATTGGCACTAATTTATTGTACCTAATAATCCCATAATCAGGATCAACAATTTCCTCTGGTGTGTAACGCTTTAATTGAGGAACTTGACTAGAAAAAGTTTGAGAATAACCAATAAATGATATTGTTGATAATAAAAAAAAGTATGTTAATCTGCTAAAATTCATGGTTAATCTAAATGCAATATGCATGCAAAATAATAAAAATAAATATAAAATAAATGTTAAATAATTAATGTTTTCCAGAAGATGCTAAATAACGTTCGGCATCAAGAGCGCCCATGCACCCACTTCCTGCAGCCGTAACTGCCTGACGGTAAGTTTTATCGGCACAATCTCCAACAGCAAACACACCTTCAAGATTAGTTTTAGTTGATCCAGCAACCACGTCAATATAACCTAACTCATCCATATTGACTTGTCCTTTAAAAATATCAGTGTTTGGTTTATGACCAATAGCTACAAAGAAACCTGTAACATCTAATGTACGTAGTTCGTTCGTCACATTATTTTTAACTACAACTCCTTCTACCATTTCTTTACCCAAAATATCATGAGTTTCGCTATTGTAAACCATTTCAATATTCTCTGTATTAGTAACACGGTGCTGCATGGCTTTACTAGCACGCATTTCGCCTTTACGAACAATCATGTACACTTTTTTACATAATTTAGATAGATAAGTCGCTTCTTCAGCCGCAGTATCTCCTGCACCAACAATAGCAACTTCTTGACCTTTATAAAAGAAACCATCACATACAGCGCAAGCAGAAACTCCTCCAGCATTCATACGTAAACGAGTTTCGTTTTCTAAACCTAACCATTTAGCAGAGGCACCAGTAGAAATAATTACTGTATCAGCTGTAATTTCAGTTGTTTCATCAATCCAAATTCTTTTGGGATTTGCTGTTAAATCAGCTTTAGTAGCTAATCCAAAACGAACTTGAGTTCCAAAACGTTCTGCTTGAGCTTTTAAATCTTCCATTAATTCAGGACCAGTTACACCTTTTGGGTAACCTGGAAAGTTATCCACTTCTGTTGTTTCGGTTAATTGACCTCCTGGAGTTAGTCCAGTATATAAAACTGGTTTTAAATCAGCACGAGATGCATATATAGCTGCAGTATATCCCGCAGGGCCTGAACCTATAATAAGGCATTTGATATGTTCGGTAGTTGTTGACATGTTTTTTTAATTTTCGCGAGAACAAAATTACTATTAATTACTAAGAAGCTATTTACAATTTACTCACAATATAACCTTAATTAAGTATTTCTTTCTTTTTAGTAAAAAACCAAAAACCCATTAGGCAGCCAAAACTATTAGCAATAAAATCTAGCCAATCGCCACTTCGGTTACTAAATACAGTGGCTTGCATAATCTCAAGTAATCCTCCATATAGCACACAGAATAAAAGAATTAGAATTATTGACAGATTTGAAAGTTTATTAATCTTTAAAAATGAAATTAACCACAAACAGGTTAAAATAAAAAAGATACTAGCGTGTACAAACTTATCAAAGCTCAATAATTCGAGCCAATTGGTTGTTGGAATATATTGCCCAGGAGTGCAACACAGCACAAAAATAATAAGTGTCCATAAAATGGCAACTAAAAGACTATATTTTAAGATAAGTTTTATCATAAATTGTTTCCCGCAGATATGCGCAGATTATTATAAACAAAAAACCTCCTGCAAATGCAGAAGGTTTCTAGCATTATAAACTGATTCTATTAAGCTCCGATTAATGCTTTATAAGCATCAGCAGATAATAAATCAGCTAATTCAGCTTCATTATCTATACTTGCTTTAATCATCCAGCCTTTTCCATATGCATCATTATTTACTGATTCTGGAGCGCTATCAATGTCTTTATTCATTTCTAATACTTTACCAGAAATTGGCATAAATAAGTCAGAAACTGTTTTAACTGCTTCTACAGTTCCAAAAATTTCTTCTCTTGCAACAGTTTCGCCAATAGTTGTAATATCAACATAAACGATATCACCTAATTCTTTTTGTGCAAAATCAGTAATACCAATAGTTGCTACATTACCTTCAACACGAATCCATTCGTGGTCTTTTGTGTACTTTAATTCTGATGGGAAGTTCATATAATTGTTTTTTAGTTTTAGTGCAAGTTTTGACAAATATATAGGTTTAAATTAATTTTTTAAAGAAATAAGTTATCAAATTAATACCAAAAAAAGGTTTAAAACTCTATTTGTATTTATGCCTTACCGTTTTTAGATTTACATCGCTTAAATATGGGATTGTTCTCTGTTTGACACATAAATTTAAATTTTATAAAAATGAAAAATATTACAGTTATAGGAAGTGGCACCATGGGAAATGGTATTGCTCACGTATTTGCTCAATTTGGTTATTCCGTAAACTTAGTTGACATTAGTGAACCAGCTTTACAAAAAGCATTGGCTACTATTGCTAAAAACATTGATAGACAAGTGGCTAAAGGTACTGTTACTGAAGCCGATAAAACTGCTACATTAGCAAACATTAAAACTTTTACTAAACTTGAAGAAGGTGCTAAAAACGCTGATTTAGTGGTTGAGGCTGCTAGCGAAAACGTAAATGTGAAATTGGCTATTTTTAAACAATTAGATGAAATTTGCCCTCCTCACACAATTTTAGCAAGCAACACATCCTCTATTTCTATCACTCAAATTGCAGCTGTTACAAAACGTGCAGATAAAGTTATTGGAATGCATTTTATGAATCCAGTGCCAGTAATGAAATTAATAGAAGTAATTCGTGGATACTCTACAAGCAATGAAGTTTGCAATTTAATTATGGAAACTTCTAAAAAATTAAATAAAATCCCTACAGAAGTTAACGATTACCCTGGGTTTGTAGCTAATAAAATATTAATGCCAATGATTAACGAAGCCATTATTACTTTATACGAAGGCGTTGCTGGTGTTGAAGAAATAGATACAGTGATGAAATTAGGAATGGCTCACCCAATGGGTCCATTACAATTAGCAGATTTTATTGGGCTAGATGTTTGTTTAAATATTTTACGCGTTTTACAAGATGGTTTTGGAAACCCTAAATATGCACCATGTCCTTTATTAGTTAATATGGTTACTGCTGGTCACTTAGGTGTGAAAAGCGGAAAAGGTTTTTATGACTACTCAGCAGGAACTAAAGATTTAGTTTTAGCAGAACGTTTTAAGAAACAAACTACTTCTGTTTTAGCATAATCTATATGCCAGAAAGCTCTATATTCCCTATTGAATTTCCACCTATAAAAAGTGCGGGGGTGTATTATTTTAATACATCGTCTGGATTGCGCTACGAAGTTCGCTTTGGTCGCAGACAAGACAATATCCTCCACTCTACTATTGTATTTGGAGTTATTAACGAAGAGTTTGAAGGCGAAGAATACATTACGACGAATCGTGGTGAAGTATACCGAGTGATGAATACCATTGTAAAAATTGTGAAAGATTTTATGGAACAGCACTCTAAAGTAAATATTTATGAATTTCATGCCATTGATAGAGATGACGAGGAAGAACACGCTTCTTCAGATAGCGATGTAAAGAAAAACAAGATTAAAGGAAATGCTCGATTAAAATTATATAAACGTTACTTACCAAAAATTTTTGAAGATGGTTGGAACTTTAATTTTGACGGCAATAATGCAATTGTAACAAAAACAAATTAAAGAATTATTGATTTAATGTTTTAGAGATTAATCATCAAAATTTCAATAATTCAACAACTCATTAACTAAAATAAAATGGCTGTATACAAGTTTAAATTATTTATAGAAGACAACGAAGATATTTATAGAGAGATAGAAATATTATCTGGACAAACTTTCGAAGACTTTCATAATGCTATTCAAGACGCTTACAAGTTTGATAAAAAACATGCGGCGTCTTTTTTCGTAAGCGATGATTACTGGAGAAAAGATCAAGAAATCACGCTTCGCCCCGAAGATTTACCTTTAGATGCAGATGAAGTAAAAAAAGGAGTATCGCCAAAAAACTTAATGGCTAAAACAAAAATTGCCAAATATATTGATAGTCCTCGTCAGCGTTTTATGTATGTATTTGATCCTGCTATTAAATGGGCATTTTGTATTGAGTTAATGAAAATTTTACCAGACAATCCAAAAGGAACTTATCCGGCCTGTGTAAAATCTATTGGTAATCCACCTAAACAATATAAACAATCTCAAATGGCAAAAGGCGAATTAACAGCTGATCAACAAATGGCAACCATGTTAAATGATCCAGAGATTGCAGACGAAAGTGAAATATATAAAGCGATTAAAAATGACACCATTGGTATTGATGAAGGTGACTTAAATCATTTAGAAGGTGAAGAAGGCGAAGATGTTGGCGGTGAGGAAGATGAATTTGGTGGAGATGAGGACGAAATGGATAGCGATGATGATCACGAAATCCCAGAAGATTACGGGCACGACGAAGATTAGAAATAATAAAAATAAAGAACAAACAAATAACTACGAATAAATAACCCCAAAAATTATGCAAACCAAAGAAACAGCAAATGCCGCTTACGAAACGCAACTAAACGATTGGATTGTTCAAGAGAAAGCAGCAATTGAATTAATTGGAACCATTGGAAAATTATGGTTCGAAAAATCTATCGAATTAATTTTATTTAGAAATCAATTAGTAGATAGAAGTGTAAGTGAAATTATGAACTTACATTTATACGCTAAAAATATTGTAAAGAAAACAATTTCTGTAAACGACACATTAGCTATAGCATCTGCTATTAATAATGCAGATGTTTGTCCATCTCGTGTTGACATTGGAAAATTAGCTTTTGAATACCAACAAGAAAAAGGGAACTTTAAATCAGTTGACGAATTTATTGGCAATAAATTAAAAGATTTAATTGGAGCAAAAACCACTGTTACTCCTAAAGACGTTGTATTATATGGTTTTGGGCGTATTGGTCGTTTAGCTGCTCGCGAGTTAATCTCTCAAGCTGGCAAAGGGGAACAATTACGTTTACGTGCTATTGTTACTCGTGGAAGTAGTGATGATGATATTATAAAACGTGCGGATTTATTACGTACAGATTCTGTTCACGGTAATTTTCCTGGAACCGTTATTGAAGATTTAGAAAATAAAGCCTTAATTATTAATGGACACACCGTTCACATGATTGATGCTAAAAATCCTGAAGATGTTGATTATACAGCTTATGGAATTGATAACGCTTTAGTAATTGATAATACTGGTGTTTTTAGAGATGACGTAGAATTAAGTCGTCACTTAAAAGCAAAAGGCGTAAGTAAAGTTTTATTAACTGCCCCTGCAAAAGGTAATGTACCAAATGTCGTTCACGGTATTAATCACGAAACAGTTGATACTAAAAACGGACAGATTTTCTCTGCAGCTTCTTGTACAACTAATGCTATTATGCCAATACTTTATGTTATCGATAAAGAATTAGGAATTCAAAAAGGACATATCGAAACAGTTCATTCCTATACAAATGATCAAAACTTATTAGATAATTACCACAAAAAATATCGTCGTGGGCGTTCAGCTGCATTAAATATGGTTATTACAGAAACTGGTGCGGAGAGTGCTTTGAAAAAAGTATTACCTCACTTAGCTGGTAAGTTTACAGCAAACTCTGTACGTGTACCAACACCAAACGTATCATTAGCTATCTTAAATTTAAATATTAATAAAGAAGTTACTCGTGATGAAGTAAACGAAATCATTCGTAAGTATGCTTTAAACGGTGCTTTAGTGGAGCAAATTCAATATGCATTCAGTAATGAGTTAGTGTCGTCTGATGTGATTGGAAATCCTTGTCCTTCTGTATTTGACAGTAATGCTACGATTATCTCCCCAGACAAAAAGAGCATTGTTCTATACGTATGGTATGATAACGAATATGGTTACACTCGTCAAGTAATTCGTTTCAGTAAACATATTGCTGAAGTTAGAAGAGCAACTTATTACTAGTAATCGGCCATAGTATTAATATTTGTCTAAAATCCCTTCGTTAGTAAACGAGGGGATTTTTTTGCATTATATTTATTATCAAAACCTTCAATTTTTTTATAAAAAATTCATACTTGACATATACTACTTTTGAATATTTGACATTAAATTATGCCAACTGAGATAATAATACAATGAAAACATTTATTAGTGTACGACATTACTCTTTTCATCTTTAAAAAGGGATATGATTTTTCGTAAAGTAAAACAAATACATATAAGTTAGAACGTTAGGGATTTCAGCAAAATTTAACCTTAGAAATAAATTTAACCGTAAGTTATTTAAGAAATTTGCGAGTTGGTAATTTTTTATAATTCAATCAAAAAAATTATTTCACAATCTTCATCTCCACTCTTCGGTTTTGCTGCATACCTTTTGTATCAGCTTTGCCATTAGGTAAGGCATTAGGTGCAATAGGCATGGTTTCGCCATAACCTTTGGCTACTAGATTTTGTTTGTTAGCTCCTTTTTTAATTAATGCATTTACAACCGCTTGCGAACGTGTTTGCGATAATTTCATATTAGCGTCATCGTTTCCTTTGCTATCTGTGTGCCCAGATACTTCAATCACTAATTCGGGATATTCTTTCATTAAAGCAATGAGTTTATCAATCTCTACTTTCGACTCTTTTCTTAAAGTAGATTTATTTGAATCAAAGAAAATATTATTTAACACAATCTTAGAGCCTACTTCTACTTTATCCAAAATTACATCTTTTTGCATTACCGAATATTCGGCTACTTTTGGCACATTAACGTTTTCTGAATGAAATAAATAGCCTTTTGCTTCGTAAGAGATATTATAGTTTTGGCCGCGGTTTAAAACAAAATAATAGGAACCAGAATCTGAAGTGGTAAAAAATGTATCAATTAATTTTCCAGTTGCATTATCATTCACATTTATTACAGCGCCAGGTATCGATTTTCCTTCTTTATTTCTTACAATACCTTTTACCGCCATTGTTCCTAAGGTTTTACTTTCGAGATTAACCATTTGTAACATAAATTCTTTACTCAATTCTTGATAAGACGAGTTTGGTGGGATAACAATGGTAACGGATAAAGGTTGGTATCCATCTGCCTCAAAGTTAAGATTGTATGATTTACCTTCAATTCCAGGTGCCAAAATCATAATATATCTCCCTGTAGATTCGTTTGGTTTAATATCTTGTACTAGTTTGTTAGTTCCCTCTTCGGTTACAACTATTTTTACGTTAGAGGGCATTTTATTGAGGCCATTAAAGGTTAAGATTCCTTTCAATAAAGTTAATGGTTCTGCCATTGATCTCTCAAAATCGATTCTAAAAATATCTCTATCTCCATAATTTCCTTTTCTAACTGACGAAAAATAGCCTCGTTTTCCATCTGGTGATTGTGCATAATAAACATCATCATCAGGCGTATTAATTGGTGCTCTTAAATTTTCGGGTTCACTCCATTTTCCATCTGATATTTTTGTAGTTCTAAACACATCAAAACCACCCATATTTTTATGCCCTTTGGAACTAAAAAACATGGTTACTCCGTCTGGATGAATAAATGGCGCATCTTCATCTTCAGCGGTGTTTATCGTTGGGCCTAAGTTAGTTGGCAAGCTCCATTCTCCATTTGGTAATCTTACACTTCTCCAAATATCACGTCCGCCAAAGCTTCCTTCTTTTCTGTCACTCACAAAATAAATTGTATTTCCATCTACCGAAATCGATACATTTGTTTCTAACGACGTTGAGTTAATATTGGAACTTAAAGGATACAATGCACTCCAGGTTTCACCTTCCATATTACTATAATAGATATCTCCTCCATTTACATTTTTGTAAACAAATAGTTGTTGTCCATCCGGAGACATGCCAATACAGCCTTCATCGTCAGCGGTATTAATTCGCGAACTAATTGATTTGGCCTTCGTCCATTTTCCATTTGCTTTTTTGTAACTAACATATATATCTTCCATATATAAACCTTCATCTGTCACATCGCCATCTCCTGTACTTTCTGGGCGACGAGATGAAAATATTAAAGTGGATTCATCGGCCGAAATAACTGGATTATAATCTGGAAAAGCTGAATTAACACTATCTCCAAAATTAACGATTAACACCTTGGCGCTATCTTTTGTAAATTCCTGCGCGGTGGTATTTATTGCTATTTGCTTATCAATTTCTGATGTTAATTCAGCATTTTTACTTCCCACCATATCTTTAAACTTCTTAAAATTAACATAAGAAGCAATAAAATTATAGCTGATTCGATAAGCTTCTCCTAAGTAATAATATGCAAATTCTGAAGCTTTGGTTTCGTAAGCATTATCTTCTGAGTAATTATGTGTTGTGTTTTGTACCGCTTTTTCTAAATGATACACTGCTTTATATTTTTGAGAGCCAGATTGTAAATAACAAACGCCAAGCTTATAATTAATGTTGGCTGATGACGAATCAATTAAATAAGCCTCCTTAAAATTAACAAGAGCAAGAGGGTAATTTTTTTCTACCATTAAATGATTTCCTTCAATAAATTTTTCGCGATAGGTGTTTTTAGAGTTTTGAGCTTCAAAATATAGAGTTGAAAAAAGAATAAAAAAAAGAAGTAAAAAATTTCTCATATATAAATTACAAAAAGTATAATATCAAATATAATAGTTTTATTTAATTTGCAAATAATTACATCTCACTTAAATAACTGATTTTGAGTAATTTTGAAAGATAATTTAAAGTAAAATAAAAGTAAATTTAAGACAAGTTAACTAGATTAATTTTTAGTTAAATACATAAAAGCGGTGTTAAACTTAAATTATTTTAAATTATATTTGGTAGGATGAAGCACTATCTATTTTCTTTTTTATTGATACCTATATATGTATTCTGCTCTAATGGCGACGGACCAATTGGCCCTAGGTCGGCAGCTCTGGGGCATGCTTCATCTAGTATTTACGATGTATGGAGTACCCGCAACAATCAAGGCAGCTTGGGCTTTGTAAGACAAGCTGAAGCAGGGGCTTTTTACGAAAACCGTTTTTTTGTTAAAGAGCTAACGCAATCGGGATTTGCAGCAGCAGTGCCTATTAAAAAAGGAACCTTCGGCATTTGCTACACCGCCTTAGGTTATAAATTGTACCGCGAGTCGCAAGCAACATTGAGTTATGGCATGAAACTGAGCGAACATATTTCGGCTGGTATATCCTTGGATTACTTGAATACTAAAATAGCCGATATTTATGGGCAAGCTAATGCTATTACAGGAGCAGTTGGTTTAACGGCAAAGTTATTGCCGCAAGTAGTTGTTTCCACTCATATCTACAATCCATTTAGAGCAAAAATCACCAATTATAATAACGAAAAAGTGCCCACAATTTATAAGTTTGGAGCGCAATATATATTTTCGCCAAAAGTATTTTTAGTAGCAGAAGCCGAAAAAACATCTGCTCAAAAAGTAAATATCAAAGGTGGTATAGAGTATAGGCCATCCTCTTTAATATATATTCGTGCGGGAGGCTCATCATTTCCGGCACAAGCATCATTTGGAATTGGTGTTGATTATAACGGATTAAAAATTGATATGAGTTCATCATATCACAGTGTGTTAGGATTATCTCCTCAAATTGGATTGCGATATGCTTTTGGAAAAGATAAATCAAAAAACGTAAATCCAACTCAAGAATCCGAAAAATTATAATTAGTATTAAATCAAGTATTTACATATTTAGTTTAATTGTATTGTGCTTAGGCACTGTTAGTACTTTTGCACAAAATGATAGCATTAACAATAAAAGTAATGAGCAGGTAGATGAACAGATTAACCAAAATATTGAGTTGATTTCGGAACAAATGCAAACGGAAGATGGTGATTTATCAAACCTTACTGAAACGTGGACCTATTATAAAGCACATCCCTTAAATCTTAATAAAGCAAAAAGAGACGAATTAGCTGACTTATTGTTACTATCTGATATCCAAATTAATAACCTTTTAAAACATCGCGAAAAGAACGGCTATTTAATTAGTATTTATGAGTTACAAAGTATTAATGGTTTTGATTTAGCTACTATAAAAAAAATTACTCCTTTTGTGTATGTAAGTGATAATTTTAATTCTGCTTTTTTTAGTACTAAAGAAATGTTTAAAGATGGGAAACATGAATTTGTAACTCGTTTTCAGCGCGTAATAGAGCCTCAATCTGGATTTAATGTTTCTGATAGTGTGAGAAATATAAAACCTAATTCATACTACTTAGGCGACCCTAATCGTATTTTTGCTCGTTATTCTTTTCAATACAACAACAATGTTTCGTTTGTAATGGCTGGCGAAAAAGATGCCGGAGAACAATTTGGGATTGGTGGCTATAAAATAGATAGCATTCCACTTAATGATGGCACTAACCAAAAACGAGCTGAGTATAAACAAACGAAAGGCTTTGATTTTTACTCTGGACACATTGCAATTAGAAATATTAAGTTTATTAAAACTTTAGTAGTAGGCGATTATCAAGCAACTTTTGGACAAGGATTAACCTTATGGCAAGGATTTGCTTTTGGTAAATCGGCTTCACCTATGAATGTGAAACGCTACGGTGCGGGTATTAAGCCATATCGTAGTTTTGATGAAAATCGTTTTTTTAGAGGTGCTGCTGGAACATTTAGAGTAAAAGATTTCGAATTAACCGCTTTAGCTTCCTATAAAAAAATGGATGCCAATGTGATTAGCGCAGATACAACTAACAATGGAGAAATTGATGTAGTTGGTGTGAGTAGTTTAGAAATGAGCGGATTACACAATACCAATTCGCTAATGCAAGATAAAGATGTGATTGAACAAAGTGTATTTGGCGTAAATGCAGCCTACAATAAACGTAATTTACATATTGGAGTCACTGCCTATAATATGAATTTAAGTGCCGAATTGGTAAAAAAACCGAGCTTGTATAATCAATACGATTTTCAGGGAAAGAGCAACTTTGTTGGTGGTGTTGATTACAATTATGTGTTTAGAAATGCCAATTTATTTGGAGAATTTTCGGCGAGTCAAAATGGAGGAAAAGCGTTTTGCCAGGGAATTATTGTGGCACTTGATCCAAAATTAACTTTCTCTGCCCACTACCGAAATTTTGATAAAAACTTTCAAAATATTTATGGTAACGCTATTTCGGAAAACACTTTGCCTCAAAATGAAAAGAGTATATATATTGGAATGGAAGCCAAACTCTTGAAATCACTTACTTTATCTATTTACATGGATCAGTATAAATTTGATTTCTTTAAATCTAATGCCAGTGCCCCTTCATCAGGTAGAGATATTTTTACGCAACTTAACTACACGCCTACAAAAAAAATAGACATGTACTTTCGTTTTAGACATAGAACTAAATTTCAAAATAGTACAGAAGATAATTTTTACGATTACTTAGCACCTTTTATTCAATATAATTACAGATATAATTTATCAACGCAAATTTCACCTGACATTAAATTTAAATCAAGAATAGAATATACTCAAGTGGATAAAAACACGGGGCTGAAGGAAGACGGTGTTGCATTTATACAAGATCTAATTTATAAAAAACTAAAGTTTCCTTTTACATTTACATTGAGATACGCTGTTTTTGATACTAAAAGTTATGATAGCCGCGTGTATGCATTTGAAAATGATGTGCTTTACTCCTACTCTGTTCCTGCATTATATTACAAGGGACAAAGAGCTTACTTTATTGTGAATTGGGACATTACTCGAAATTTTGAAATTTGGGTAAGATTGGCGAGTACTATTTATGATAATCAAACTCAGCAATCAGTTGGTAGTTTAAATCAAATTGATTCGAACCATAAAACAGAGCTTAAATTACAAGCTAGGCTTAAGTTTTAGTAAAAAATAGATTAATGACTATTGTCATGGTAAATTCGTCGGTCATTTTTGCAACTTAATAGAAAGAATCATAGTATAAGATTATGTAGGAATTATTGAAATTTATTATTTAAACCTAAAATCGTGTGTTATGGAAAATAAATTGCAAAAAAGAATGTTCATTTTATTAATAGTATTATCATTATCTATTAATATATATTCTCAGCAAATAAGGAATGTTGAGATTATTGCTTCGGCACTTGTTGATGATAAAAATACGGATAGTTATTCTATTTTAATTTTCAGTGATGGTATATTAAAGGATTCCATTTTTTGTAAAAAGGCAAAATCAATAGAGCTTTCTTTAGAAAGTGGTAAGCTTTATTCAATCGTATTTAAAAAAGCAAATTACTCAAATAAAATAGTAATAGTTAACACAAAAATACCATCAGGATTAAGAGAATTACAAGAAGATCCGTTTGAACTTCAAATTGAGTTATCTCAGAATACTATTGTTAAAAAAGATTTGACAGATTACCCTGTAGCTATATTAACAGTTAATAAAAAAGAAAAATCCTTAATGGCTAGCGAAACTTATCATAAATTTACTCATGAGTAAGGCTGACCCAATATCCGAGGTTAATATTTAGCATAATTTAGTAGTTAAACTAAACAAATGATAGTTACATTTGTAAACTATAAAATAAATATTTAACTCATAAATTAAAAAGATATGTATCCAGAGGCATTAGTAACTCCTATGAAAGCAGAATTAACTGCTGTAGGATTTGAAGATTTAAGAACACCTGATAGCGTTGAAAGCGCATTAAAATCAGAAGGTACAGTATTAATGGTCGTAAACTCCGTTTGCGGTTGTGCTGCTGGCGCTTGCCGCCCAGGCGTAAAATTAAGTTTAGATAATGGTAAAAAACCATCTAAATTAACAACCGTATTTGCAGGATTTGATGGAGAAGCTGTTCAGCAAGCTCGTCAACATTTTGCTCCATATCCACCATCGTCTCCAGCTATTGCCTTATTTAAAAATGGCGAACTAGTTCATTTTGTAGAACGCCACAATATTGAAGGAAGAACTGCGGGAATGATTGCCGAACATTTAAAAATGGTTTATGATGAATTTTGTTAATTGCAAACAATACACTATTAAAAAGTCCTTAAAAAAAAAAAAGCCTCCTTATGAGGCTTTTTTTAATTTTAAGCTATGATTATTTCATCAAACATTTCGCTTAAACCATATAATACCTTTGGTATTAAAGCCTTTGCAAAATACTTTACAAGTGTTGAGACTACTGAAAACATTAAAGAACTTTTACAAAGCAACGAATATAAACATAACGAACGATTAATTTTGGGAGGAGGCAGTAATATGCTTTTAACTAAAAACGTAAATGCTATTGTTGTTAAAAATAATCTAAAAGGCATTTCAGTTGTGAAAGAAACACTAGAGGATGTTTTTGTTAAATGTGCTGGTGGCGAAGTTTGGCATGAGTTTGTGATGTGGTGCATCAATAAAAATTATGGTGGATTAGAAAATCTATCTCTGATACCAGGGTGTACTGGCGCTAGTCCAATGCAGAATATTGGCGCTTATGGCGTTGAAATAAAAGATACTTTTTATGAGCTAGAAGCTATACATGCAATTACTGGCGAACAAAAAACCTTTTCAAAATCAGATTGCCAATTTGGGTATAGAGAAAGTGTTTTTAAACATCAATTCAAAAATCATTTCATTATCTCTTCTGTTACTTTTCAATTATCTAAAAAACCTACTTTTCATATCGAATATGGCGCAATTAAGCAAGAGTTAGATGCCATGAATATATCGGAATTAAATATCAAAGCTATTTCACAAGCGGTAATTAACATCAGAAGTAGTAAACTACCTAATCCAAAAGAAATTGGCAATGCAGGTAGTTTCTTTAAAAACCCAGAAGTAAGTAGTGACGTGTACAAAAGATTAAAAAATGAATTTCAAAACCTGGTGGCTTATCCATTAGAAAATGGCAACTATAAATTAGCGGCAGGCTGGCTTATCGAACAAAGCGGATTAAAAGGTTATCGTGTGGGAGATGCGGGTGTTCATAAACTACAAGCCTTAGTATTAGTAAATTATGGTGACGCTTCAGGAGGTGAAATTTATGATTTATCTTCTCATGTTTTAAAAACAGTTAATGATAAATTTGGCGTAGAGCTTGAAAGAGAAGTAAATATAATTTAGAAATAAACAAACTCATTTTATTCATTAAGTCAAGCTAAGTCGTCATTAATAATTTTAAACATTAAATAAAAGAAAACGAAGCATTTTCATTAATCATTCATAAAAATAATTTACTAAACTTCAATCTGTTTTTTGAATCCTAATGAGATTAATAGCCATATTTATCCTTCCATCTATCTTTTAAAAATTCCTTCAAGTCTCTTTCTCTTGAATATTGCGATGGATTGTAAAAAGTTGTGCCACTAATTTCATTTGGTAAAAACTCTTGTGCTACAAAATGATTATCGAAATCATGTGCATATTTATACTCTTCGCCATAGCCTAATTCTTTCATTAATTTAGTTGGAGCATTTCGTAAATGCAAAGGCACAGGTAAATCGCCCGATTTTTTAACTTCTTGTTGAGCTAGATTGATAGCCATATAGCTACTGTTACTTTTTGCCGAACAAGCTAAATAGATAGTAGTTTGAGCTAAAATAATTCTGCTTTCAGGAAAACCAATTACATTAACTGCTTGAAAGCAATTATTTGCAATTACTAAAGCCGTTGGATTTGCATTTCCAATATCTTCTGACGCTAAAATTAATAGCCTTCTGGCAATAAAGCTAGCCTCTTCGCCTCCATCAATCATTCGAGCCAACCAATAAATAGCGCCATTGGGATCTGAACCTCTAATTGATTTGATAAAGGCAGAAATTATATCATAATGTTGTTCGCCAGATTTATCATATAAAGCTAGGTTCTGTTGAATATATTGTTTTACTAACTCATCTGTTATGATAATCTCAGATTCATTTATACAATTCACAACTATTTCTAATGCATTCAACAATTTTCTGCCATCTCCCCCCGAAATCCTTAATAAAGCTTCGGTTTCTTTTAAGATAATTTTTTTTCGCTTAAGAGATTCATCATTTTGTATAGCGTTATTTAATAATTGAATTAAGTTATCTTTAGTAAGATGCTTTAAAACAACTACTTGACATCTTGAGAGTAAGGCAGGAATAACCTCAAAAGAAGGGTTTTCGGTAGTTGCTCCTATTAAAGTAACTATACCTTTTTCTACTGCATTTAATAACGAATCTTGTTGTGATTTACTAAATCGATGAATCTCATCAATAAATAAAACTGGTTTTTCTTGCTTAAAAAATCCACCATCAGCGGATGCTTTTTCAATAACTTCCCTTACATCTTTTACTCCTGAATTAATCGCACTTAATGAATAAAAAGGACGTTTTAAAGTTTGTGATATAATTTGAGCCAAAGTAGTCTTGCCAACTCCTGGTGGTCCCCATAAAATAATAGAAGGCAGTAAATTTTGCTCAATTGCTTTCCTTAATGCAGCATTTTGTCCAATAATTTGCTCCTGACCAATATATTGTTCTAAACTGTTGGGTCTAACTCTCTCTGCTAAAGGCTGCATAATAATTTATTGGTTATAAAGATACCATCATTTAAATAAAGTAATTGCTACAAAATGTAGATATTGACACAAAAAATATTAATAAATTGCAAACACCTATATTGTGGCATAATAATTTCATTAAATTTACAACAATTAAAAAACAATAACCATGAACTTAAAACACATCATACTATCAGCCTCTGTTTTAACAGTTGGTATATTAAGCATCAATGCCATAAAAAAAGGTGAACCTAAAGACTCTTTAGACAAGAAAAAATTTACGGTTACAATGACTGAAATTAAAGAAGGGGCTGCGCCAAAAAAAGGAGTTGAAGACGAATTAGAATTTAAAGCTGGCAAAGGTATGTTTAGTATGTTTTTGTTTGATAAATTACAGTATAAGTGGATAAAATATGAAATCACCAAAGATTCAACATATACTGATGAAGACCAAAATGAGGGGCACTGGACAGAAGCTGAAATTTCTACAACAGATGAAAATGATCAAACAATGATTATGAAATGTACACTTGACAATTACGATATCAGTGGTGAAATTAAAATTACTAAAAAAGATAAATTAAAAAAGAAATACGAATTTTCTGGAAAAGAGAAAGCAAAAAAGAAATAATTTAAAATTAATGTTTAGATAAAAATAGCTGTAATAATTTACAGCTATTTTTATTTATAATAAATACGACAAAAGACAATTATTTTACCCAAAAATAACGTCGAAAAAGTTTTGTAATTCCCGCTAAAAATATATATTTGTAAGATAGGGAACTTTAACAAAAAGTGCTCCAACAGTAATAAAAACAAATACCGCTACTTAAAATTTACTATGCAAAAAGATGTTTTATCATCCACTCAAGGATTAAGTTTTGAAGATTTCAAAAAAATAGTTTTGAATGATTATCGTGTTATTAATGAAAGTCGTCAAACTAGTTTATTAGGACGTAAAGAAGTTCTCACCGGAAAAGCCAAGTTTGGTATTTTTGGAGATGGGAAAGAATTGGCTCAAATTGCGATGGCTAAGGTATTTCAAAATGGCGATTTTAGAAGTGGTTACTATCGTGATCAAACTTTTATGATGGCTATTGAACAATTATCATTGCAAGAGTATTTTGCAGGATTATACGGACACACAGATTTAGAAAAAGAACCAATGAGTGGTGGTCGTCAGATGGGCGGACATTTTGGGACACATAGTTTAAATGCTGATGGAACTTTTAAAGAATTAGTGAATCAAAAAAATTCTTCGGCGGATATTTCTCCTACTGCTGGGCAAATGCCTCGATTGTTAGGTTTAGCCTATGCCTCTCATTTTTATAAAGTTAATAAAGATTTACATCAAGGTAAATTTTTAAACTATAGTAATAAAGGTAACGAAATTGCCTTTGGAACCATTGGAGATGCTTCTACATCTGAAGGTTTATTTTGGGAAGCAATTAATGCTGCTGGTGTATTACAAGTTCCCATGTTGATGAGTGTTTGGGATGACGGACACGGTATTTCTGTTCCTAAAAAATACCAAACTACCAAAGAAAGTATTTCTGAAATTCTAAAAGGATTTCAAAGAGAAAAAGGTGGTAATGGTTTTGAAATTTTTAAAACCAAAGGATGGGATTATGCTCATTTATGTGAGACATACGAAAAAGCTGCTAAAGTTTGCCGCGAAGAACATGTGCCTGTTTTAGTGCATGTTGAAGAAGTTACACAGCCACAAGGGCACAGTACATCAGGTTCGCACGAACGTTATAAATCAAAAGAACGTTTGCAGTGGGAATTAGATTTTGACTGCGTAAAAAAAATGCGTGAATTTATTATACAAAATGCACTAGCTGATGAGGCAACTTTAAATACCATTGAAGAAGATGCTAAAAACTCAGTTCGTGCCGCACAAAAAGCAGCTTGGACAGATTATTTAACACCAATAAAAGCAGAAGTGGCACAAGTATCTGCTTTGTTTGATGAATTATCAAATGGAGGAAATGGCGATTCTGTAGCAACAATTAAAACGGAATTAAATGGCATTAAAGAACCAATGCGCAGAGAAATTCATAATGCGGTGAAAAAAGTACTTCGCTTAACTAAAACAGAAGAATCTGCTTCTAGAATAAAATTAACAGATTGGTTACGTTTGGCGAATATCGAAAATACGGATAGATACAGTTCGCATGTGATGTCGCAATCAATACAACAAGTTTCTTCAATTTCTCCAGTAGCTGCCATTTATAACGAAGAAAAATTAGTTGATGGAAGAGAATTATTAAGAGAAAACTTTGATTACATTTTAAATAAGTATCCCGAAACACTTATTTTTGGAGAAGATTCTGGAAAAATTGGTGGTGTTAACCAAGGGTTAGAGGGTTTACAAAGTAAATATGGTGAACATCGTGTGTTTGATACTGGTATTCGTGAAGCTACTATTATGGGACAAGCTATTGGTTTATCTATGCGTGGCCTAAGACCAATTGCCGAAATTCAATACTTAGATTATTTACTGTACGCTTTACAAATTATGAGTGATGATTTGGCAACTGTGCAATGGAGAACAAAAGGAATGCAAAAAGCACCTGTTATTATTCGTACACGAGGTCACCGTTTGGAAGGTGTATGGCATAGTGGATCGCCAATGGGAATGATTATTAGCGCTTGTCGTGGTATTAATGTGTGTGTACCTCGTAATATGACTCAAGCTGCTGGTTTTTATAATTTATTATTAGAGGGTGATGAACCATCTTTAGTTGTTGAACCTCTAAATGGGTATCGTTTAAAAGAAAATTTACCTTCTAATATTGGGGAGTATAAATTACAATTAGGTTTACCCGAAATATTGAGTACTGGAACTGATGTTACTTTAGTAACTTATGGCTCATCAATTCGAATTGCTCAAGATGCTATAAAGCAGCTAGATGAACATGGTATTTCTGTGGAACTAATAGACATTCAAACCCTTTTACCGTTCGATGTAAATCACTCAATTGTTGATTCTTTAAAGAAAACAAATAGAGTGGTGTTTTTTGATGAAGATGTTCCTGGTGGAGCAAGTGCCTATATGATGCAACAAGTGATTGAAGTACAAGGAGGTTATCAGTATTTAGATTCTAAACCTATTACTATTGCATCCAAGCAACATCGTCCTGCTTATGGTTCGGATGGGGATTACTTCTCAAAACCAAGTGCTGATGATGTATTTGATGTTATTTACAATTTGATGTTAGAAGTTAATCCAAATAAATATTCAAAGATTTATTAATAAGTCTAAATTTATGTCCAATTAGTTTTTTTTAGTTAAAAAAATAAAATTTATATATGAAGTTAACAACGTTATTTTTCGCAACAGCTTTTTTATTTTTAGCAAGTCATGTGTCTGCACAAGAGGTTAAAAAAGAAGAAAATAAAATACAGGAAGTTATTACACTAATGGCTGATCCTGTTCCTTCAATTCCAAATGCAGACGGATCTTTACCAGTTGATACAAATCCTCCAAAAGGTATGGCAGTTAGCGAAATATTAAAACGTGCCGTTAATTTTGTGAAAACTGAAAATAAAAAATACACGAAAGGAAATGGTGTAACTACTGGTTCAAAAGCAGAATGCATTGTAACATTTGTATATAAACCAAAAGAACTAAATCCAACTGCTGATGTTCAAGGAACAATAACTATGCATTTGAGTATTGATGCAAAAGAAGGAAAATATCGATATACTATATCTAAATTGAGTCATAATGCAAAAAATGCTGATTATACAGGTGGTGATGTTTATGCTGAAGTTCCTAAATGTGGGAGTATGAAATTGCCTCCAGATATGTGGAAACGTATTAAAAGTGAAGCATTTAAACTAAGTGGTGTACTAGCAACTGATGTAAAAGAAGCAATGAAAATTTCAAGCACTACTCCTGTTAATTCAGACGAGTGGTAGACAATTAGATTAATTTTAAAAGTCCCTCTATTGGGACTTTTTTTTTGAACCAATTAATTATGTAAATGAAATCTCTAGAATTATATTCAAAAAAAGATATTGAACATCTAACCAGAAAACGAACTAACGAAACCAAAATTGGGGAAGATGTATTGGTTTTAAAATCAGAAACAAATTGGGAAGAAGATTTAAAAAAATCTAAATGTAAATTTGTTTTATTTGGTATCCCAGAAGACGTTGGTGTAAAAGCTAATTATGGTCGTGGTGGCGCTCATACAGCTTGGAAACCAGCCTTAGATAGTTTTTTAAGTCAACAAAGTAACGAGTTTTTGAATGGAAAAGATATTTGTGTTTTAGGCCATATTTTTGTGAGTGATGTCATGGAAAAATCCAACTCTTTAAACACAAAAAATAAACATGAAATGATGGAACTAAGAAAATTAGTTTCACTAATTGATCAACGAGTTTTTGAAATCATTACAAAAATTGTTGTTTGTGGTAAAATCCCAATAATTGTAGGTGGAGGGCATAATAACTCCTACCCTATTATTAAAGGATGTTCAATTGCATTAAATCATAAAGTAAATGTAATTAATTGCGATCCTCATACCGATTTTAGACCTTTGGAAGGAAGACATAGTGGAAATGGATTTAGTTATGCCTATCAAGAAAATTATATAAATAACTATTCGGTTTTTTGTATGCATGAGCAATATAATACAGCCAGCGTTTTAAATGACTTTACTAAAAATAATCAACATTTATTTTACAGTACATATGAAAATATTTTTGTTAGAGAAAAACAATCGTTTACAGAAGCTTTAAATCATAATATTGGTTTTGTAAAACAAGAAATAAGCGGTATTGAAATTGATTTAGATGCGATAACTAATGTGCCATCTAGCGCCAAAACAAGCAGTGGTATTTCGCCAGTTCAAGCCCGACAATTTGCCTATCAATGCGGTAAACAATTAAATGCTTTGTATTTTCATATAGCGGAAGGCGCACCAATATTATCGCATATAAAAGCAGATAATAAAACAGGAAAATTAATAGCTTACTTGATAAGTGATTTTATAAAAGGCGTTGGCGATAAGTCATATGATGTATAATTTACTATCTAAAATTTATCCATTAAGTCCTCACAGAAAAATGTTTATTATGCCTTAAAAACAATTTCAAAGTGTGCGCCATTATGATTATAAATTTTCAGTTCGGCGTTAATCTGTTCAGATAAAATACAAACAATGTCTAAACCTAATGAATCATTGCTATGTAAGTCAAAATTAGCAGGTAACCCGGTTCCATTATCAGCTATCTTTAATTGATAGGTGTTTTTAACTAATTTCGAAAGCTCGATTGATATCACTCCTTCTTTTCCATTAAAAGCGTGCTTATATGCATTTGAGACTAATTCATTTGTAATTAAACCTAAAGGAATAGCTGTATCTAAATCTAACTCTAATTCAATATAATTATGTTTAAGAACGATGTTTTTTTTAGTTAAAGCAAAACTATTTGATATTTGGGTAATTAATCCATCTAAATACTCATTAAATAATAAACTTGTCATTTGATTATTGCGATATAATAATTGATGCAATAATGCCATGGAGTTAATTCTATCTTGAGCTTCATTTAATGAATTTCTTATTTCTTCATTATTGCTTTTAGAAGATTGCAATTTCATTAAACTTGAAATTATTTGTAAGTTATTTTTCACTCGATGATGGACTTCTTTTACTAACAAATCTTTTTCTAATAATGATTTATTAATTATTTCATTTCTGGTTTCAATTTGTTTATTCCTAATTTCAAGAAGTTGTTTTCGTTTATTTGCTTTTTTTAATTGAATAGAAATAAATATGATCATAATTATTAAAATCAAACCACAAAAAAGCAGCGCATTTCTTATAGTTTTTTGTTGATTGACTTCAATATTTTTTTGTTTTATCTTTTTTTGATTTTCAAGGATTAATTTTTCTTTTTCATCAACCTTACTAGCTACTTGTGCATATAATAACTCTTTTAAATTATTCTGAACTTCAAAGCTATCTTTTACTGTTAAATAGTTTTTATAATATTTTATTGCTAAAGGAAATGCTCCTATTTCATCATAATAAAAAGCATACTGTTTAATAATGTTTAATTGAGTATTATAGTCATCAATGTTTTTTAATAAAACACTTGCACTATCTAAATATTTTTTACTTAAGTCAGTTTTTTTTAATGCTAAATAACATTTAGATATTTCTAATTGACTTATTCCTGCATTGTGAAAGTTTTTAATATTCTTACTACCGCATACATCTTTTTTTAATAAAGGAATTGCTTTTTCATATTGACCTAGTTTCATTAAGGATTGACCAATATTACCTTCAATTAAACCAATTGTAAACTCATTATCTAAACTTAATTTATTGGTTCCTATTTCTTTGTAAAATTGTTCTTTAGCCATAGTAAACCAATATATTGAACTATCTTGATTACCAAATTTCTCCCAATATAATCCTCTGTTGTTATAGTAATTTGTCAACAAATCACTATTATTTTTAGCATCTTCAAACTCTAATAATTGTTCATTTAAACACTCTTTATACAAATGCATTTCATAATATATTGTACTTAATTTTGGCATTAACAACCATGCGCTTACGTGAGAATCTCTTTTTTGAACAGAAGCAAGTGCTTTATGAAGCTCAACTGTTTTATTTAAATTCTTAATATTTAAATATGAATTTTTAAGAATATACAATACTCTTACGCTATCCCTAGCGGTTTTAATTTTATTTCTTGCTAACAAATCGGTAAAAATGGGAATTGCTTTAGAGTAGTTTTTATTATTAAAATACATTTCTCCATCAATTTTATATAGCTTATCCAAAATATCATATTGATGGTCAATTATAGCTTTCTCTTTAATTTTAGCAAGATCCTCTTTTACCAAATAATAAAGCTTCATTTTTTCAAAGTAATTTAAAGTATCAAAAGCGATTACCTTTCCAGCAAGACTTTGAGCATTAAAAAAACGTAAGAATTTTTTTTCATAACTTGCTTGAGCTTTGATTATGTTTGAAATACCAAACATTAATATCAAAACAAATACAATAATTTTAAATATGTGTAAAGTTTTTTTCAACTATTTTAAAGTTAAATATATCACATAAAACTTAAATTATTTAGGATATATATGTTTGCAATTAAATTGTTAAAAAGTTTACGATTCATTTTCTTAACACTTTAATGCTAAAAGTCAACGTTACTAACAATTTAAGGGTTGATAATCAAGCAATTAAAAATTGATGTTAGTCAATTGTTAAGTTTGTGATTGGCACTTAATTTTTGTAAATTCAATAATTAGAAAGTAATGAGCATTTTTACCCTCCGTACTAAAAACTATGCAAAATTTCGACAACCAAAATAAGACTCGTAAAAAATTATATACTCCTGTTGCTACTAACGAAATTGGTAAGTTACAACCTCAAGCTATTGAATTAGAAGAAGCTGTTTTAGGTGCCATGCTTTTAGAAAAAGATGCTTTAAGTACTGTGATAGATGTACTTTCGGCTGAGAGTTTTTACAAAGAACAAAATGGTATTATTTTTAAAGCAATTTATAATTTATTTAACCGATCTGAACCCGTTGATATTTTAACGGTTACTCAAGAATTAAAACGTAATGGCGAATTAGAATTAGTTGGAGGATCGTTTTATGTTTCATCGCTAACAAACCGTATTGCATCTTCGGCAAATATTGAATATCATGCGCGTATTGTTGCTCAAAAATATTTACAAAGAGAATTAATTCGTATTAGCACCGAAACTATTAAATCTGCTTATGAAGACAGTACAGATGTATTTGAATTATTGGATGCTACAACACAACATATTTTTGAAATTTTAGATTCAAATGTTCGCAAGCAACACGCTGGTATGACTTCATTAATTGCTCAAGCAATTAATGAAATAGAAATGGCTGCTCAGCAAACCGATGGGTTATCAGGTGTACCATCAGGCTTTACTGCTTTAGATAGAATTACGGGGGGATGGCAAAAATCAGATTTATTGATTTTAGCAGCTCGTCCTGGTATGGGTAAAACCGCCTTTGTTGTTACCATGGCTAAAAATGCAGCCGTTGAATTTAATAAACCTGTTGCTATTTTCTCTTTAGAGATGTCTTCATTACAATTAGTGAAACGTTTGATTTCATCTGAAACAGAAATTAATCAAGATAAAATTTTAAAAGGAAATTTAGATAATCATGAGTTTGTTCAATTAAACGAACGTATCAAAAAACTATCGGTAGCACCATTATACATTGATGATACTCCTGCTTTATCGATTTTTGAATTACGTGCTAAAGCTCGTCGTTTAAAAGAACAACAAAATATTTCTTTAATCATTATCGATTATTTACAGTTAATGAGTGGGGGTCCGGACAGTAAAGGGAATCGTGAACAGGAAATTTCTTCTATCTCTCGTGGTTTAAAATCATTAGCCAAAGAATTAGAAATACCAATTATTGCCCTATCTCAATTAAGTCGTCAGGTAGAAAACAGACCAGGCGGCAGTAAGCGTCCTCAGTTAAGTGATTTACGTGAATCGGGAGCAATTGAGCAAGATGCCGATATGGTTATGTTTATTTACCGTCCAGAATACTATGGTATTGAGGTGGATGAAAATAATCAACCAACAAAAAACAGAGCAGAAATTATTATAGCAAAAAATCGTCATGGATCTATTGTAGACGTACCATTGAAATTTATTGGTCAGTTTGCTAAATTTACAGATTTAGATTATAATGAAGGTTCGGATATATACTCCAGTAATACAGCTAGCTCTGGTATACCCCAAAATACTGATTTTTTATCACAACCAACAACTAAAACCGTACAATCAACAAAGTGGGATGATGATGACGCACCTAGCACTGACATCATCAGAAGAAATGATATTGACGAAGTTTTTTAAGTTAAATATTACTAATTAGAATTATATTTTTATCATCAAGATAAATCTACTTAGCAGATAAAGTAACATATGGAATAATCATTTCTTCTAAACTTACTCCACCGTGCTGAAAAGTATTTTTATAATACTGTACGTAGTGATTATAATTATTAGGATAGGCAAAAAACTTATCTTCTCGCGCAAAAATATAGCGAGTACTTACATTTTGCTTAGGTAAAAAGGCATCTGCTGGATTTTTAATTTCAAATACTTCCTTGGCATTATAATCTAATGCTTTACCTTGTTTATAACGCAAGTTTGTATTCACGGTCTTATCGCCTACTACTTTGGTTGGCTCTTTAACATGAACCGTTCCATGATCGGTAGTAATCACTAATTTACATTTTTTAGAAGCAATGAATTTTACCATTTCTAATAATGGCGAATGTTCGAACCAAGATAAAGTTAAACTTCGGTATGCTGGCTCGTCATCTGCCAATTCTCTAATCATTTCCGATTCGGTGCGTGAGTGACTTAGCATATCCACGAAATTATACACAATCACATTTAACTTATTATTCATTAAGTTACTCATGTTTTCAGATAATTTTTTACCTGCTGCAAAATTAGTAATCTTATTATAACTCGTTTTTATGTCTTTTCCTAAGCGTTTAATTTGTGCATTTAAAAAATCTTCTTCGTGCATATTTTTACCACCTTCATCCTCATCATTTTTCCACCAATCAGGGTGACGTTTTTCCATTTCACTAGGTAAAAGCCCAGAAAAAATGGCGTTACGTGCATATTGTGTGGCCGAAGGTAAAATGCTAAAAAACAATTCCTCGTTTTCTACCTTAAAATAATCTTGAATAATAGGTTGAATTATTTTCCATTGATCATAGCGTAAATTATCAATGACTAATAAAAATGTACAGCTATTGTTATCAAAATTACTAAAGAATTTATTTTTTAATAAGGTATGGCTCATCGTTGGCACGTTAGAACTAGAACCGTTTAACCAACTCACATAATTTTTTTCAATAAATTTAAAGAACTGCAAATTAGCATCTGCTTTCTGCATTCTTAATACTTCAAGCATTCCTTTATCTTGATTTTTATCAATCTCTAATTCCCAATACACAATTTTTTTAAAAACCTCTTGCCACTCTTGCCAATTTAAATTATCAGACAAAGTCATACCAATCTGTCCAAACTCCTTACGATACTCTGTGTTTGTTTTTTCGGAAACTAAGCGTTTATTATCTAAAGCTTTCTTAAGCGACAATAAAATTTGATTGGGATTTACTGGTTTTATAAGATAATCAGCTATTTTGCTACCAATGGCATCTTCCATAATATACTCTTCTTCACTCTTGGTAATCATGATTACTGGTAAATCTGTTTTTAACTGTTTAATTTTAGTTAACGCTTCTAAACCAGAAATACCAGGCATATTTTCATCTAATAATACTGCTGATAAAGTGTTATTTTCTCTAACAATATCAATAGCTTCATCACCACTTAATGCTGTTATAATTTCGTAGCCTTTGCTATTTAAAAATAAGATATGGGGTTTTAATAAATCTATTTCATCATCAGCCCAAAGGATGTTTATTTTTTCCATAAAAAGTATTTTAAATGATACGTGATGTCTTAAATTTTATTGTGTGAATTAACGTTTGTTAAGAATTAATTACAGCTAAAGCATTGCAAGCAAATAATCCAGCCGTTTCGGTTCGTAATCGGCTATCGCCTAAAGCCACTGGTAAATAAGAAGATGATAAAGCCAACGCTATTTCATCTTTTGTAAAATCACCTTCTGGACCTATTAAAATAGTAAATGATTTATTAGTGGTAATGTATTGTTTGATATGCTGTTTCGATTCTTTTTCGCAATGTGCAATCAATTTTATATCAGAACTATCTTTTTTAATAAACTCTTTAAAATCAATTAAGGAATTTAATTTAGGAATAAAAGCTTGCTGACTTTGTTTAACCGCTGCTTCGGCTACTTTCTTTAAACGATCGTCTTTAATAACCGTGCGTTCAGAGTTTTTGCATTTAATAAAGGATATTTCATCAACACCAATCTCCACCGCTTTTTCAACAAACCATTCAATACGTTCAATATTTTTAGTTGGAGCAATAGCAATGTGTATTTTATATTGGCGCGTCTGTGTTACCACTTCTTTTTCGGTTAACGACACAGCACATTGTTTAGCGTGAGCCGCTTCAATTTTACCAATGGCCCGTGTTCCGTTACCATCAATTACCTGAATAATATCCCCTACTTTATGGCGCAAAACCTTTACGCAATGTAAAGACTCATCCTCATTTAAAATAGCAACATTGTTTTGTATAATTCCGAAAAACGTGTTCATAAATTTTAATTAGTCTCAAAGGTAAAGATTATTGATTACGAATTTTATACGAATATACGAATCCTAGCAAACACAGATTCGTATATTCGTATTGATTCGTAATTATCGTCGTATATTCGTCATCACTAACTTTTATTTTTAGCATTATTGAATTATTTAGCGCATAGTTACTTATCCTATCAAAAAACCGATTTAATTATTGGAAACTTTATTGCGGATTCCATCAGAGGAAACCAGTTTGAAGGTTTAACCGATGGTATTATTGAAGGCATTCGTTTACATCGGAAAATAGACACCTTTACCGATGCACACCCTATTTACTTAACGAGCAAGCACCGTTTTAGTAAAGATTTTGACAAGTACAGTGGTGTGTTAATGGATATTATTTATGATCATTACCTGGCTAAGAATTTTGAACAATATTCTCCTCTGTCACTTCAGCAACATGCGGATGGAATTTATGAGGTTCTAAAAATCAATCATGATATATTGCCTGAACACGCCAAGCGTTTTTATGGTTATATGACCGAAAGAAACATTCTTTTCCACTACTCTAGCCTAAATGGTATTGAAACCGTTTTAACCCACTTAAGTAATCGCATTAGGAATCGTTTTGAGTTACAATTAGCTATTCCCATTTTAGAAGCCCATTATCTGGAAATCGAAGAAGAATTCAGCATTTTTTTTGATGATTTACAAACCTATTGTAAAGAACAACCTGAATTAAATGGTTAATAAACTATTCGAGTTTTATATTGTTGTAATTAGTACTTTTGCACCTAAATTTTTTGAATAAACACTAAGAGATGATTACAACCGATTTAGCGATTATAGGAGCAGGCCCAGTAGGCTTATTTGCTATTTTTGAAGCAGGATTATTAAAAATGCGTTGTCACTTAATTGATTACTTGCCACAAGCTGGCGGACAATTATCTGAAATATACCCAAAGAAACCAATTTACGATATACCAGGCTATCCGAGCGTATTGGCTCAAGAATTAATAGACAATTTATTAAAACAAGCAGAGCCTTTTCACCCTGGATATACTTTTGGAGAGCGAATTGAAACGCTTGAGAAACGTGGCGAAAGAGATTTTTTATTAAAAACTAACATGGGTACCGAAATTCAAGCTAAGGTTGTAGTCATTGCGGGTGGCCTTGGATGTTTTGAGCCTCGTAAACCAGAAGTGTCTGGCTTAACACAATTTGAAAACGGAAAAGGAATCAATTACATGATTTTAGATCCTGAAAAATACCGCGGACAAAAAATGATTATTGCTGGTGGTGGAGATAGCGCTTTAGATTGGGCTATTTACTTAAGCGAAGTATGTTCGGAATTAACTTTAGTGCACCGTAGCGAATCGTTTAGAGGTGCTCCTGATAGCGTGAACAAAGTGATGAAGTTAGCGGAAGAAGGAAAAATCAACTTGCTATTAAATACAAATTTAACAAGCGTTGCTGGTACTGATAAATTAGAATCGGTATCGATGATTAATGCTAAAACACAAGAATCACAAACCATTGCCACTGACCATTTAATTCCTTTATTTGGCTTAAGTCCTAAATTAGGGCCAATTGAAAACTTTGGTTTAAATATCGACAAAAGCGCTATTGAAGTAAACACTGATGATTACTCTACTAATATTGAAGGGGTTTATGCTATTGGTGACATCAATACTTACAAAAATAAATTGAAGTTGATTTTATGTGGTTTCCACGAAGCGGCTCTGATGAGTCATAGTGCTTATAAATACATGAATCCTGGGGTAAAATATACTATGAAGTATACAACCGTACAAGGGGTGAATGAGTTTTAGTTAATTTTTAAGATATTTTCGGCGTTACCCAATTCGCCAGCTGGGGAATCGGGTCAGGCTTTACGGTGCAATCTTTTTTGAGAAAATTCAAAAAAGGATTTACGCTACAATCCTTAACCCTGAAGTTTAAGGCTATTTATATTTCAAATGGGCAAGGAGATGAAACGAAATCCCGATCCGACAGGTGGCATAGCTACCATGTTAAAAAAAAATTATATTTTTGCATTATTATGACAGACATTAACATCAACGTACAAAATCCAGATAATACGATTACAACTTTAGTGGCCCCTACTGATATGGGCTTAAGTTTAATGGAATTTTTAAAAGGTAACGACTATGATATTTTAGCAACTTGTGGCGGTATGGCTTTATGTGCTACTTGCCATGTAGAAGTGATTAGTGGTTTTGATAAATTACACCCAATTTCTGATGATGAATGGGCGATGTTAGATACCTTACCTAATATTACAGATACCTCTCGTTTGGGCTGTCAATTAAAAATAGATGATAGCATGAATGAGATTACCGTGAAAATTATGGGAGACGGGAATTAATTTGTTAGTAAGGCTTGTTAATTTAAATTTCCGCCACGAAATTGCTATTATAAGTTTTATAAATAAAAAAGATAAAAAAATCAAACTAAAAAGCCATCCTCATTGAGAATGGCTTTTTCTGTAATATGTTGTTTTGTGATATCTTGAACCAAGTTCAATATGACACTATAAATGGATAACCTCGCCATAAGCCGCAGCAGCAGCTTCCATAATCGCTTCACTCATGGTTGGGTGAGGATGAATGGTTTTAATTAATTCATGTCCTGTTGTTTCTAATTTTCGAATAGCCACAATCTCTGCAATCATTTCAGTTACATTAGCACCAATCATATGGGCTCCTAATAATTCACCGTATTTTGCATCAAAAATTAATTTAATAAAGCCATCTTTTGCTCCTGATGCACTAGCTTTACCTGATGCTGAGAATGGAAATTTACCAACTTTTAATGTGTAACCTTTTTCTTTAGCCTGTTTCTCGGTCATACCAACAGAAGCAACTTCTGGTTGACAGTAAGTACAACCAGGAATGTTATTGTAGTCAATTGGTTCAGTATGAACACCTGCAATTTTCTCAACACAAGTAATTCCTTCAGCTGATGCCACATGAGCTAAAGCTTGTCCACCAACGCAATCACCAATAGCGTAATACCCTGGTACGTTAGTTGCGTAAAATTTATCTGTTACAATTTTTCCTTTATCTGTTGCAATACCAAGTGTTTCTAGGCCTAAGCCAGTAATATTTGCCTCAATACCCACCGCCGATAAAACGATTTCAGCTTCTAATACAACATTTCCTGTTTTTGTTTTTACGTTTACTTTACTAATATCTCCTTTTGTGTCAACACTCTCAACAGATGCTTCTGTCATAATTTCGATACCAGTTTTCTTCAACGATTTTTCTAATTGCTTAGATACTTCTTCGTCTTCAACCGGAACAATGTTTGGCATAAATTCCACAATCGTTACTTTGGTTCCCATAGTTGCGTAAAAATATGCAAACTCAACGCCAATAGCTCCTGAACCAACAACAACCATTGTTTTTGGTAATTTTGGTAAAGTCATTGCTTCGCGGTAACCAATAATTTTTTTACCATCTTGAGGTAAGTTTGGCAATACTCGTGAGCGAGCCCCCGTTGCAATAATTATATGTTTAGCTTCAACTGTACTAACTTTTCCATCAGCTGCTTTTACTTCTACTTTTTTTCCAGCCTTCACAGTTGCAGTTCCCATGATAACATCAATTTTATTTTTCTTCATCAAAAACTGAATACCTTTGCTCATGCCATCCGCTACATCGCGGCTACGTTTAATTACCGCACCGAAATCAGCTTTAATGTTATCTGCGCTTATACCATACTCTTTAGAGTGGTTTAAATATTCAAAAACTTGTGCACTTTTTAATAAAGCTTTAGTTGGAATACATCCCCAGTTAAGGCAAATACCTCCAAGACTTTCTCTTTCAATAATTGCTGTTTTTAATCCCAATTGAGAAGCGCGAATAGCTGTCACGTAACCGCCTGGTCCGCTTCCTATAACAATAACATCGTAGTTCATAGTGTGTTTTTTTTGTGGTGCTAATATAAAGTTTTTTTTAAAGACTAGAAATTAAAATATCGAAGAATTAGGACAATTTAAACAACCTGGTTGTCAAGGAATGAATAGGTGTGTTGACATTTGGAAATATATTTTTGTAACCAGAAAACACAGTAAACTAAAGCACATCAATACTATGAGATTTTTTTGACAACAAAGCTATTTAAAAAATTATATATCTACGTCGTTATAAATTAGTGCCTAGAAATTATAGAGGTTGGTAAAATCACTTTTTTAAATTCAGTAGCTTCAACTCCTTTACTATCAATTAAATGAAGAGCTAAGTTAGCTGCTTCGATACCAATTTGTTCTAAGGGTTGTGAAACAGAAATGATATTTGGTTTAACAAAATCAAATAAACTAATATCATCAAAAGAGGCAAATAAAACACCTTCATTTTTAGCATCAAATCCAATTTCGTTAAACACATTTAAACAAGCTGTGGCTATATGATTATTCAATGTATAAATTGCATCAATTTCAGGCGTTTGTTTTAAACGCTTTAATAATTTTTCTCGAACATCTTGCTGAATATTATTGAAAGAAATTTCCATTAAATTTTCATCTTTAAAAGGCACATCGTATTTTTTTAAAGCATCTTTATAACCTTTAATACGCTCTGTTAAGGAGCTTATGTGAGAAGGCGTTATGTTTAATGCTAAAATATTTTTACAACCTTTATGAATTAATAAATCTGTTAATTCAAAAGAACCTTTATAGTTATTTGCAACCACATAATTAGACTCTATATCTGGCAAATAACGATCAATAAATACAATGGGGAAATTGCGTAAGCGATCTTTTTTAAAATACTCGCCCGATACATTGGTAGTAGCAACAATTAAACCGTCAATCATGTGCTGTTCGGCAAATAAGCTAATTAGTTTTTCTTCACGTTCAACATTTTCATCGGTACTACAAATCATTAAATTATAACCTTTTGAGGCTAATTCTTTTTCAACATGTTTAGCAATATTAGAATAAAATGGGTTAGAAATATCAGCTACTAATAAGGCTATTAAATGACTTTTACCAGTTCTCAAGGCTCTGGCAAATACATTTGGTGTATACTCCATTTCACCAGCTTTTGTTAACACTTTTTCTTGTGTTTTTTTGCTGATTCCATAAGCATCTCCTTTACCATTAATAACCATCGAAACTAATGTTTTTGACACGTTTAGTTCCTTAGCTATATCTTCTAACAATGTTTTTTTTATCCCCATAAAAGTTTAATTTTTAACTTGTCTAAACAAATATAGCAAATTCTAAATAAGTTTAGATAATTTACTAAATATTTAGATAACATGCTCAATCACGCTTAATATCGCTGGATATGAGTTAGATAGAACCTCTTTATGAATTTGTTCTTTAGTAAACCACTCTACTTTTTCTATATTTTCTTCCAGCTGTGGAACCAAGGTGCCTTCATGTTTGGTTGACATCCCATACCAATACGTTTTTTTAAGAGCATAGCTGCCTTTATGTGGATAGATGTGATAGGTTGGTGCTAGAGTTTTAGTAATAGTTAACTGAGTAATACCACATTCTTCTTCACATTCTCTGATTCCTGCTTCTTCAGGACTTTCACCCATATCTAATTTACCTTTTGGTAAATCCCAACGTTTCAATCTGAAAATAAATAGGTATTTATTATCTTTTTCAATTAAACCACCAGCTGCATAAATATATTTAAATGCTTTTCTGAATTTTTCTAAACCATTTTCTAAATTTTCTGTCACAAAAGTTAATAACGTACTGTTATTTTCGTTGGCAAATTTTTCGAATTCAGCTAAGATTTCACCTTTCTTAAATTCATCTAAATTTTTAAATGACTGATTTTCTGTGCTTTGATTTTTTTGTTGAAGTATAATTTTTTTCGACAAATAATATATAGTAATGTTCATAATTTGATGTGTTTGATAGTGTAAATACTGCTATTTTTGACGCCCTATGACAATGACTCCATTTGATGATGCGGCGCATAAAGTTGCCGAATTTTTATTACAAATCAAAGCAATCAAGCTACAACCTGAACAACCTTTTACTTGGGCTTCAGGATGGAAATCTCCTATTTATTGTGATAATCGTAAAACATTATCGTACCCTCAAATTAGAACATTTATCCGTCAGCAATACGTTAACGTGATTAATGAAAAGTTTGGGAAACCAGATGTCATTGCAGGCGTAGCAACTGGTGGTATAGCTCAAGGAGCATTAATCGCTCAAGATATGGGTTTACCATTTGTTTATGTTCGCAGTGAAGCTAAAAAACATGGCTTAACAAATATGGTCGAAGGTGTGGTTGAAAAAGACCAAAGTGTTGTTGTTATTGAAGATTTAATTTCAACTGGAGGAAGCAGTATAAAAGCAGTTGATGCTTTGCGTGAACAAGGTTGTAATGTAAAAGGCATGGTTGCCATTTTTACTTATGGTTTTGATGAAGCTACTGAAAATATGAAAAAAGCCAATTGTGCTTTAACTACTTTGTGTGATTATGATACTTTAATTGATGTAGCTTTAAAACATAAATACATTAATGAAGCTGATTTAGAGCCATTAAAACAATGGAGATTAAGTCCTTCAACTTGGAAACAATAATTCACACTTATATTGGCACATTTTAGTATATTGAGTGAAACTCACATCGCACAATCAACAACGGATAGTTTGTTTGATTTAATGGGTGATTTCAACAACTTTAAGCATTTATTGCCTGAGGAAAAAATTGATAATTTTGAATGTACTGCCGAGCAATGTTCATTTGGTATTAAAGGTTTAATGCCTTTAACCATAAAAATTAAAGAGCGTTTACCAAAATCTAGAATAACATTTGAAACAACTGGTATTGCTAAATTTGTATTTACACTTCATATACATTTATTAGACAATCAAAAAACGAATGTAGAGTTAGAAGGCGACATGAATCCATTTATTAAAGCAATGGCTGAAAAACCTTTAAGAGAATTGGTGAATACGATGGCAAGTAAATTGGCTGGATTGTCAGTTTAAAATTTTTCTTTTCTTTGTAGGGTCATGCTGAACTTGATTCAGCATCTCATTAAGACCCTGAATCAGTTTCAGGATGACAGTTAACCAAAAATATAGATTATGAATAACTTTAAAATTAATGTTACCATTCAATTATTACCTACTAAATGTACCGCTGATAAAATTGAATTAATAGATAAAGCCATTGCTTGTATTAAGGATTCGAAATTAAAACATTTGGTTTGTCCGTTTGAAACGGTTGTTGAAGGTACTTACGAAGAAATTTTTGATTTAGTCAATAAAATTAGAACCACAACTCTAAATAATGGTTGCGAAGAATTATTAATCAATATGAAAATGCACGCTGGTAATAAAGATTTATTTTTTGAAGATAAATTGCTGAAGTATTCCTAGTTTTTAATTACTATTTTTGCTGCTAGTGTCTCGTCGAGCGTAGTCGAGACGCTTTTATGGTTCTCGACTACGCTCGAACTGACAAAATTTAAAAAGTGGACAAGCATTTAACTCATCCTATATTTAAAACTCTAGCAAATTGTGCTAATCAATTAGGCGTTGATGCCTATGTGATTGGTGGCTTTGTGCGTGATATTTATTTAGGAAGAGAAAGTAAAGATATTGATGTAGTAACCATTGGAAAAGGTATTGAGTTAGCAGAATTAGTTCATAAACAATTAGGAGAAGAAGCACACTTATCAGTATTTAAAAACTTTGGAACTGCTCAAGTAAAAATTAATGATTTAGAAATTGAATTTGTTGGAGCTCGAAGAGAATCATACAATCGTGATTCTCGCAAACCAATTGTAGAAGATGGTACCTTAGAAGATGACCAAAATCGTAGAGACTTTACAATTAATGCTTTAGCCATTGGTTTAAGTAAATCTAATTTCGGAAAACTATTAGATCCGTTTAATGGCGTTGGAGATATTGAAAACAAAATACTTCGCACACCTTTAGAACCAGAAGTGACTTATAGCGACGATCCATTGCGTATGATGCGCGCTATTCGATTTTCATCACAGTTAGGATTTACCATAGAAAAAGAATCGTTAGATGCCATTTCAAAAAATAAAGACCGAATAAAAATTGTTTCTAAAGAACGTATCACTGACGAATTAAATAAAATCATCCTCTCTCCTATTCCATCTGTTGGGTTTAAATTATTATCAGAAACTGGTTTATTACAATTAATTTTTCCAGAGATGATGAAGTTGCATGGTGTAGAAACTATCAATGGAAAATCTCATAAAGATAATTTTTATCACACACTGGAAGTATTAGATAATACATCAAAAAAGAGCAATAACCTATGGTTACGTTGGTCTGCTATTTTACATGATATAGCAAAACCTGCCACTAAGCGTTTTGAGCTTGACCATGGTTGGACTTTTCATGGACATGAAGATAAAGGGGCGCGTATGGTTCCTAAAATATTTGAAAGCTTACGTTTGCCACTAAATGAAAAAATGAAGTATGTTCAAAAGTTAGTGTTACTTCATTTACGCCCTATTGTTTTAGCCAAGACAGAAATTACAGATAGCGCCGTTCGCCGTGTATTATTTGAAGCTGGTGATGATATAGATGATTTAATGGCGTTGTGTGAGGCAGATATTACTACTAAAAATCCAAATAAAGTAAAACGTTACTTACAAAACTTTGAGTTAGTTCGTGAGAAATTAAAAGAACTTGAAGAAAAAGATAAGATTCGTAATTGGCAGCCACCTGTAAGTGGTGAAGAAATTATGGAGATATTTAATTTACCTCCTTGCAAAAAAGTAGGTGATTTAAAGAATGCGTTAAAAGATGCTATTTTAGATGGCATTATTCCTAATGAGAGAGAGGCAGCTCTTACATTTTTAAAAGAAAAAAGCCAAAGCGTTTAATTTTAAATAACGCTTTGGCTTTATATAAATTATAAAATTGTTTGATATTTAATTTGTGATGATTAGCTTTTGAGTTTTTGATTGAAATCTGTCATTCTGAATCTTTACAAAGTAAACACCTGGCGCAAGTTCTGAAGTTACTTTAGAGTTTGAGTCAGTAATAAATGTTCGATATACTTCTTTACCTGTAATCTAAAAAATTAAAACAGTTCCATCTGTAAATGATGAAGCAGCATTTATTTTGAAGTTACCACTCGACGGGTTCGGATATAATTTAAATTCTACATTTGCTAGTTCCTGTTCTAAAATTCCAACGGGCTGTACGATATTGTTTATACTTACTGCATCAATTTCGTTCCATCCAGGAATTGCGGCATTATTTAACGCAAGTCTTACACCATTTGCCAAATAAGATGTGGTTGCAATAACAACATTATTAATACGTGCCACAGCAGTTAACGTTTGAGCGGTTGCTGAGTAAACCATATTCCAAGTTCCGGTAGCAGAATTTCTCAAATAAACAGTATCTACCGCTCCACAATTGTAAGTTTCATAGATCAATATCTGTGAAACTTGAATTGGATTAGAATATCCAAGACTAATATATTCTCTTGTTCCACTTGATGAAACTGATGTCCATGCGGTTGCAATATCACCATAGTTAGGGTATGTGTTTACGGTGCCTGTAGCCTGAGCAGCCGACCAACTTGTTGCACTGTACTGCGAACTGAAATTGATAACAGAACTAGCAAACTGTTGTGCAATAACACTATTTACTAATAAAGATAAAAAAATAAAAGCGTAGATTTTTTTCATGAAATAAAAATTAGGTGGTTAATATTAGTCAAATTTAAAAAAACAGTCAGATAGTATAATACCCACCAATGGGTATTATTGTATTGCCATATATTATTATTTACAAGTTGCTCTCTTGGTCTCAGAAGCATAGAAGCAATAGAGTTGTTAAAGAAAGAGAGTTTCAAAAAGTCAACAATGGTGTTGTCTAGACAGATCTTGAGAAATTAGTAAAAGACTATTAACTCAACGTATGCTTCGTGTCTGGCAACACATTACTCATATTCCACTCTAATCGTTTTACAAAATCATTTTTTCTCACTTTACAATCTTTCATTTCGCAAATGGAGCAAGATTTTGGTAAACAAGGGTCAGCATGAATAAAAAATTCAATCTCATGGCTAAATTCCTTTGTGGCAAGCTTATCTAAATCATCTACTTCTTTGTGTGACTCTTCTAAAGTATAATACCAAGGCAATGTCATGTGACAATCTACATGAACCACAGAGCCATATTTAACGACTCTTAAATTATGAATATCAATCCAGCTTGGGTTACGCTTTGTGTTTAGTACTGAAATTAAATGTTCAATCTTTACATAATCTGCTTTATCTAATAAATTAAAAACTGATTCTTTAACTAATTTAAATCCAGTGAAGGCGATAAAAATTCCTAAACCAATAGTAATCACGTAATCTATCCAAAATAAATTTGTGAAATATATAATCAATAAACCAATTACTAAACCTATACTACTCCACGTATCGGTTAACAAATGTTTTCCATCAGCTACCATTGTTGATGAATACATTTTAGTTCCTTTTTTAATTAAAATACGCGCTAATAAATAATTAACGATTCCTGAAAACAAAGAAATTCCTAAACCAATATCAATATTTTGTATATCATGTGGATTAAAAAATGCAGAAATGCCTTTAAGAGTCATTGCAACACCTGCTAGAGTAATCATTCCGCCTTCTACTCCTGTAGATAAAAATTCAATTTTCCCATGTCCATACGGATGATCTTCATCTTTTGGTTGGGCTGCATAATACAAACTATATAAAGCAAAAGATCCAGCTAAAACATTTACAATGGACTCAATAGCGTCTGTTAAAATAGCACTTGACTGAGTTAAATAGTAAGCCAAAAATTTTAAAGCCATTAATATAAATCCCACTATTAATGTGATTGTCATGGTTTTTATTTTTGATTTACTAGTATTCATATTTTTATGCAAGGTAATTGTTTCTTTTGTATTAATACGATGTTATAATGCAAAAAAAAGCCTGATTTCTCAGGCTATTAATTTTGGAAAATGAAGCATTACTTTTTACTTAATGTTTCATCGATTTCAAATTTCAAAGTTTCAGCATTAACTTTTACGGCTTCTACTTCTGAAAACGTATTACGAAACATAATTAATAATTTAATTTTTTGCATATCTTGAGATCTACCCCCATCCATACGATTCCACTTAAATGTAACTTTTTCTGATTGACCTTTCATTAAAATAATAGGATGATTTTTAGATTTTTCATTGGCTATTTCAGTACCGTCAGGTAATTTTACAGCTGCTCTTCCTGGCTGAATAATGCCTATTTTGTCCCCTATATATTTACATTCAAATTTCACTTCAGTTTTATCAGATTCTTTTGTTAAGCTAGACATGGTGCAAGAAAATCCACCTGCAGTAAATTCGTTTTGAGAAACGGGTAATTGAAACTCAGGAACATCAATTCCTTTTCCAGTGATAGAAATTTTATACATTCCTCCTATTTCATAAGAATAAGCTGTTAGGTAATCAGGTCCTATTGCATTTACAACTCTATAATCTGATTCAGTTGGATAAATAAATAATTGTTTTTCTTTTGGTTTAGTTTCTTTACCTTCTAATTTAAAAGTACTTTCTTCTGGTTTATATAAAAGCACATCATTGGTTTTATTGGTAATTTTTAATTTAAATTTTGTCATTTCTTTGTTAGAAACTCCATTATTAGTTGAAGCGGTATAATCTCCGAATTCAGAAGTAATGTCTTTATACAAGATTTCTTTATAAGGTTTTTCTTTCTTTTGGGCATTCAAAGTTGCTGTTAAACAAACTAAAGTAGTAAGTACTAAAAATGTTTTTTTCATGGTTTAATAAATTAAAATTTATAAAAAGGAGAATTAATAAACTTTACGAATTTAAATATTATAAAATGAAATAAATTATGAATATAAAAATTGCTGTATGAATTTTCAATTTTTAACGAATTAATAAAATTGGTTACTTTATATAAAAAAACGCCGCAATTATGGTGTTTTTAATGAACTTCAATAGCCAACACGGGACTACCCCCAACGAGCCATTTCAGGTTTATAAATTAGCTACAATCTTGTAATACCAAACCTATACATATTTTAACATTAATCAAAATTAATGAACAAGATTGATAAAGACTGATAAAAAAAGAGTTGAAAATCCACTTGTTTTTCCACCTAGTTTATAATAACGATAACTATTCCCCTTTAAATTTAATCCCTAAAACACAAATATCATCTACTTGTTCAAGATCTCCCATCCAATTTTTAATAGAACTTTCTATATTTAGTCGCTGATCGTAAACAGGATTGTTTTTATTTGCCTTCAATAGATCAATAAGTTGTTTGTATTTATATTTTTTTCCACCAGCATTTCGAATTTCAATGGAAGAACCTCCAAACTGATCAGGGTAACCGTCCGTAAATAGATATATGCAATCATCTTTTTCAAGAGGATAAGTCGTTTCCGTAAATCCATAATCTATAGGCGTTAATAAACTTATTCCCGTGTGATTATAAGCAGTTTGAATCACTTCTTCTCCCCTAACAATGATACAAGTATGATTTGCTCCCGAAAAATTCAATACCCATTGCGCATTGTTTACTTTATCTTTCTTAATTGTACATACAGAAATATCCATACCATCATTTGCTGTAACTATATTACTTTTATTACCTAAAATGGAATGAGTATACTTATTAATGTTTTGTAATACATTGGTTAAACCATAATTCCTATTGCTTATAAAAGATTGCCTTACTAAATTTGAACAAAGCATTGATAGCATTGCTCCTGGTACACCATGACCTGTGCAATCTGCAACACAAAATTCAAAATCATCACCAATTTTATCAAAATAATAAAAATCTCCTCCAACTTTTTCTTTTGGTTTAAAATAAACGAAATAATCTAAAATTGAATCACTGAAATCACTTCGAGGCAAAATAGATTCTTGTAAACCTTTAGCATAATCAATACTTTGGGCTATAGAATCATGCTGTTCCTTGATTTTATTTAATAATCTAATCTCACTATCTTTCGCCTTTTTTACAAAAGTAAGTTCCATTTTATTAATTTTTTGAGTTTGTTTTAAAGAATCACTGCTGTTTTTTAAATACAAAAACAATTTAATGTGTTTATATGCCTTTTCAATATCATTATTACTTTCAAATAACCTTGCCAATACTTCATGAGCCATTTTTTCACCGGAAGAAAACTGGTTATTAATCGCTTCCTTTAAGCCAATTGTACAAGTTGATATAGCTTTTTTTAATTCACCGTTTTTTTCGTAGGCTTCCGCTAATCGAACTAAAATCATTGTTTTAAGAACAAAATGATTTTCGTTTTTCGAAAAAGGTAGTGCTTTCTCGAACAAACGAATGGACTGTGCATAATCTTTATTGTTAAGATAAAAATCAGCCAATGATTTGATACTCGTTGCAACTAGATAATCGTCTTTAAGTGTTTCAGAAAATCTAAGAGCTTTATTAAGAAGTAAATCGGCTTCTTCGTAATTACCTAACCTTGCATTTGAAATACCTTCGCTTAATAAGGCTTTTATATAAGGAACGGATGATTGCGATGTCAATAAAAGTTCTTTTACTTTGGTGGCATAATCAATGGCCGTTTTATAGTCCTCAAGAAAACGATAAACATAGGACAATCCTACAAAACTGTCAGCAATCAACTTATTATCGTTTAATCGGGTAGCGATTTTAATTCCTTCAAAAAAACAGGAAAAAGCTAAAGGATAATGTCCAGCATGTAGCAAGGACTCACCTTTCAAGTTAAGAATGCGTGCACGATCTTCTTCTTTAAGATTTAATAAAAGTAATTCATCTGATAATGAAATAGCCTCGTTTAACTTTAGATTTTCAAGTAGCTTGAAGCATTTTGATAAAGCATCATCCAAGGAACCATGCATCTGTTTTAGCGTATTAAATTAAATTAAACTTATTAATCAAAAATAGCATTAATTTTGTTTAAATTTACTGAGCAAAACTAAAAGATTCAACACTTTCTTAAATAAAAGCCATGCCTAATTTTAAAGATCATTTTTCTCAGTTTGCAAAAACTTATGCTAATGGTCGATTGCAATACCCAAGCGAATTATTCAGCTATTTATCCTCATTAACAAGGGAGCATAGTCTTGCTTGGGATTGCGGCACAGGGAATGGTCAAGCCGCTGTTGGTCTGAAAGAATATTACGCAAAAATAATTGCAACAGATCCAAGTGCCAAGCAAATTGAGAATTGCATTCCTGATCCCAAAATCTCTTATTTGATCGAACCCGCGGAAAATCCTTCCCTACCTGATGCATCAGTAGACCTTATAACCGTAGGAGTAGCAATACATTGGTTCAATTTTGACTTGTTTTTTCCTGAAGTTAATCGGGTTCTAAAAAAAGGTGGCATTATTGCGGCCTGGGCCTATTTTTTACCAAATATTTCAACTGAAATAGATTTTATTTTAAAAAAATTAACCGCAGATACCTTGGGTCCTTTTTGGAAGCCTGAAATAAATCTCATACATGAAGAATATAAATCGATACCCTTTCCTTTTGAGGAAATAAAGGCAAAAGAATTTGTAATTCAAAAAAGCATGAATCTTGATAAGTTTATAGAGCACATGTATACATGGTCAGCAGTTCAGTTTTATATCAAAGAAACAAAAAACGATCCTGTAGAATTAATATATAATGAAATGTTAGCCGCTTGGGGTAACGCCAAAGAAGAAAAAGAGATTGTTTGGAAAATGCCGTTACGAGTTGGCAGAAAAATTTAATTCTAGTACTTTATTTGTTATCTTTCAATATATCATTTATCAATGAGTCGGATGTAAGCATTAAGTTTGCCAAATATTCCAAAGAAAACTCATACAAAGTAGTTTGCGAATGAATAAGCAACTTTGAAAGGCCAATTTCGTTGTACGTCGAAGGCAGGATGCAATTTCTGGGAAATAATTCTTGTGAAAAATTATTTTTGAATTCATAAATTATATTTCCATTCAAAATAAAATATGGTTTATTATTTTGGCTACCAATAAAATTTAATTCCTGCAAACCATTACATTTTTTAAATTCAAAAGAAAATCTTATAAGGTCGTCAAACGATGTATTTGTAAAAAATACATTTGATTTAAGGGCTTTTAGGCAAGAATAAATGTCAGTACCTTGTAACGTACTGTGTTTAGTTTTTGAATTTATTTTTAAAAATTCTTCATTGGTTTTTAAGGGATATATCAAATTGTCATCAACAATTTCGCTGTATTCATTAGCAAGTGAACTTAGCAAAACATTTGGATGGTATCTAAAACCGGACATGATATGTTTATATTCCCGATTTTTATCTTGAAGCAAGATTCTTAGGACACAGGCCTTTGTCCATATTCCAACCTTTGTATAATCATAATTTAGAATTGTAATTAAGGTTTGCTTCAAATCTAATTTTTCGTAATTATACCACTTATTTAAAACGCCTAGTCTTCTAATATAAGAACCGCTCTCGAAGACCGTTATTATTCTCGATTTGATTTCACTTTCAATCAAATTATCAATTAATTCAAGTGCCAGAACATTGTTACTATCATTCTTGTCCGAATTTTTGAAAAATATATTTTCTCTAATAACCTTTATAGAGGCTTTGTCATATTTCCATGTTAAAATGGATAAAATTCTGTTTTTTATAATATTTTCTTCCTCAAGCAAGGCGATATTCAAATCAAGAAACTCCTCAGTATCAGAAATTCCTGCTAAAGCAGAAATAACATAAGTCATATCTGACAATGCTCCTTCTAAAGTAGTCCTGTAAATAACCTCATCCTTTTGGACAAACTTAAAGTTTTTATTCTCCAATGCTTTAAATACATTCTTTCGTGTATAGTAATCCGGGGAAACTAATCTGTTCAGCAAAATTTCAGAAGAAAGAGGTAAATTGGATCGTTCAAGAATATTTAGTATTATCTTTTTTTCATGATCGTGTTTTAAATCATCGAATTTTTTACCTAAAGCCCTTAATATACTTTCATCTGGCTGTTCGTTAAATAAAGCTATTTTTAAAATTTCACTTTCATCAAGAAATTCAAAACTTTTTGTTTCAGAAACCTCGGAAACAAATCCTTTCGGCGGAATTACAAGAATTGGTTCGCAAATCTTATATTCCAATCTAGAATGGCCAGGAGATGAAATAAGATAATTAAAATCTGGGTCAGGTATATAGGACTCATAAATATTATAAGGCATCGATGTATCAACAACCTGTTTTTGATCTTCTGACAAATTGGTTTTATAGCTTAATAAAATTATTGGAAAGTTATTCGATGCATCTTGTTGGTAGTTATTAAAAAAGGCACGAAGTCTTTCAAAGGGTGAAATATATTCCTTAGAACTTTCTGGATTTAAAATATCCTTTAATTTTTCCTGAAAAGACTTTATAAGTTGTCTTGCAGAAAACAACCATAATATAAAAAATGGAAGACTAATATACAGTAGGCCTATTTTAAAACTTGTAGAAGGCATAAAATGACTATATAACAAAAGAATACAGCTCACTAAAATGATAAACAATTGTTTTGTACCACCTTCAATTTTAGCTTGGATTGAAAGCCTGTCTCTGGCATTCATGATCTGGTATAAATTCTTAAAGGTGGGTTCCTCAATGGCTTTACTTACAATACGCTCAAATAACTTGAGTGAAAATATGATAAAAATAAATGCAGATACATCTGAAAAATTATAAATTAAGATTGCAAAAAGTGTAATAAAAACACAGATAGCAGGCAAAACTATCATTCCAAATTTAAGCCCGAAGTTTCTAAATATTCTTCCAGAAAGAAGAGATAAAACAAATTCCGCCGACTTTATAAATGCGAAAAAAATTCCCAAAATAGCTGTAAGATTTTCAGGGGAACTTGCCTGTGATTTTGCATTTATTAAAAAGCTATAGTCAACAAAATAAAAAGCCATTGTAGAAAACCCCCCACAAATGGTAATATAAAAAATGTACTTTTGTCTTAAGAGTCCCTTAAGACTTGTGTCGCTTTTAATTTCTGATTTTTTTTCTTCGACTTTTTGTTCGTCTAGTTTAAGTTTTTTATTAATCCTGAATAGTAGATAAAGTGCAATAGAAATTCCTCCAATAGCAATAAAAAAAAGATCGTAACGTGATTTCAAAAAAGGGACTAACAATGGAATGGATAAATAACCAATAATAGATGATAATGTCCCACCCGAACTAATAATTCCGGCATACTTTTTTCCTTCACGGATGTTATACATTTTTAAAAGCAGCCCAGATTGCTCAAGTCCTGATATGGCAAGGAAAGGCATGGCAAATAAAAATATACAAAAACTAATCCATTTTGTTCCTTCTTCATCAGTGAAATAAAGCGAACATCTGAAAAAAACGGTGGCAACTAATAGAAAAAATAATCCGCCGACAAAGGCGCCGTACCCACCCTTCTTTAATAAGTAACTATATCCCTGTATAGTAATATATCCAACTATGCCGGATAATAAGTATCCAACTGGCAAAAAATCACTTCCAAAATTATTAACAAACTCTGCATTCGCTACAGAAAAAAAAATTGAAACAAAAATTGCAGAGAAAAAAGAATGCAGAACCAGTAGAATAAGCTTTTTTAATTCCTGGTCACTAAATACTAATCTATTTATCCTAGATATCATACTTTTTTTGCTTTAAAGACTGCTCTTTTAAAACGAATATGGACATTATGATCACTTACGTCAACAATTAAGCTATTTCTTAAATCATGAGGTAATAAGTCAGCACTTTTGAGAATATAATCGTTCCATTCATTCAACAGCTCAATTTTATCATGAAATTCAGATTTTAATCTTAAAGATGTATGCAGGTTGTAATCGAAATCGAAAAGTTTTTTAATATCTGAAAACCCAACATTTTCAAGGTATTCAATTAATTCAGAATTTAAAATAAAATGCCTGTTCTCGACTAGTGTATTAAATTTTGCAAGTTCATCTTTTTTACGAATAGTATTTACATAAAAATCAAAATCATTTTCGTTTAAATCGGGATTCCAAAATATAACATCCCCACCATGTTTGAGCAAAGAAAAAATTTTTTTAAAAATTTTTTCTTTTTTATGTTGTGGTATTTCGTGAATAAACATTTTACAGACAACTATATCGTACATATTGTCTGGTAAATTGATTTCAGATGCATCCTGATTAATATAATTTATACTGACCTTACTTCCGTGATTCGTCACATAATTATCAAGATGTTTCTTCGCTTTATTAATTTGAAGAAGACTATTTTCAAGAAGATTATAATTAAATGAAAGTTGAGGGTTCTTTTCTAAAATATTTAACAGCACTGAGCCGTATCCACCACCAATATCAAGAAGTTTGGAGCCTGTTTTCAAACCTAACGCCTCAATAAATTTTGAAAAAACTTCCTTCGTCTCACCGTGTATTAGTGTGTAATCTACGTCCCTCTTTTCGTAATCACTTTGTTGATCTGCCATCCAATTTAAAATTTAGCGTAAGTAAATAATTTCTTGATTGCTGGGGTACCCAGGAAACAAAACCATTGTAAGAATTAATAATATTACCATTAGCTGTTCTAGGTCCTGGGGAATAATAATTAGAGTTTAAAAGATTATTTACAGTAAATTGAATTGTTACGAAATCAAATTTTTTATGTTGATACATCAATGACGTGAAAAAAACCACATAAGAAGGAATTTTATTTGTACCGTTAACACCTGTGCTTAATGGAACCGTTGTCGTTGGACCAACATACTTATCACCTACATAATTACTTCTTAAATTAATATTAAAATCGTGGTTTCTAATGGCTTTATGATAGTTAACTATAAAATTTGCCTTGAAAGAAGCAATATCCGCAATTGTTTTTGATTCGAAATTTGCTTGATCTTTAATTTTAGTTTGCTTTGCAATTGTATATGTAGCATTAAAAGTAAAATTAAAACTTCTCCTCTTAGGCTGATATACAACGTTTGCCTGTGAACCCATAATTGCATATGTACCGACATTTTGATTCTGTGTTTTTGTAGGATTATTGAGATCGACAGCACTTGCTACCGCATCGTTGATAATAGAATAATATCCAGATAAATTCCAATTAAACCTCGACATCTGTTTGTTTTGCAAAACTAATTCGAAGTTCTGAATTTTTTCAGGCTTCAAGGTAGGATTAGGATTTCTGGATGCTCCTGTTGCAAACTTCGTAAACTGAGAAGGGTTTTGAATTCCGCGTGCATAAATACCCTTTATAATTAATTTTTTTATAGTAAATACTGCTGCTATTTTAGGATTAAATATGCTGCCAAATCCTCCATTACTTCTGATCTTGTTGTAATCATAACGTCCGCCAGCAGTTATATATAATAATGAATCAATTACTTTATACGTCAATTGAGAATATAAACCTAAATCAATTGTATTATACTGATTTCCTCCTTGTTCCTGGAAAGAAACAGTACCTAAATTTTCAGCAAGCGAAACACTTGATTGATCGGCTTCTTGTTCTCCTGCAAAAAGTTTATACTGAAGGTAGTCTCCCTGTAATTGACTACTCCTAATATCAAGACCCGACAAAAGACTTAGTCTGTTTCTGGTATAATTAACTTTAAGGTCATTTCTGAATTGGCGTGCCTTATAATAAAAATAAGTATTCTGCCATCCGTGTTTCTTTCCATCAATTAAAGAGTCAGGAAAAATAAGATTAAACAAAGTTGGATTAGAATAAGAATTGGGATTTAGCAGTCCATAAAAGGAATTATAAGAAACAAAATTGGAGCTCTTGTCAAGCCCATCTATTACATAAGATGAAGAATTTGAAAATGAAATGTTGTCAAATTGTTTGTTGTAATTTAAATAGAAGGTAGAATTAGTTGGAGTCCATTTACTGCCATTGGCTGTACCAGCTGCAAAAAGATCCTGATAATAATTAAATCCCTCTTGGGTTCTCCAAGTTCTAAAGCCAGCTTCAAAATTTGAAAAATTTAATTTACCTCCAAAATAATAATTCGAAGCGCTATTAGAATAACCAACTTGAGAACCATTTACGGTGCGCAAATAACGTTCCTTATCTATTTTTTTTGCTTTAGACAAAAGGGATTGAAGAGAATCTGGATTTATGGTTAAGGTTCCTGTACCATAACCTGTATAATAATCATAAAATTGACTTCCTGGTGTGAGACCTAATTTGGAAACTATATTATTTAATTCATTTGCTGTTGTTGAAGCATTATCAATATAACTTAAACCTTGAAGTTTTTCGGTACTATAATTTAACTTGTCAAGATCATTAGGATCGTAATTATAAAAACTCGTATTGCTAAGATCCTGGCCATCAGTAAAAAATGTGCGCCCAGTAAGTAAAAAGGAAATATTTTTATTTTTTCCACTTACATTTATATCTGCGCTTTTTGTACCAAAACTTCCGCCTAAAGCTTTTGCCGTAGCTCCGATACTCATTCCATTACTTTTAAATTTATCTGAGTTTTTCTTTACAAATTCGCTATGTGTTTTAGTTATAATATTAATAGCACCAGCAAATGCCCTTGCTCCATATATAGTTGATGCAGGACCATAAATAATTTCGACTGCACTGATGTTAGATAAAGGGTATTGACGAGATAAATATGCAATATTAGACCACACATCATTTTCTTCAATGCCGTCAATCATAACCAGAGTCCGTTCCGTATTTTCTTGTCGGAATCCACGTTGGTAAACATTTGCATATGTGGCGGAATAAATTCTTGAAATATCGAAGCCTGGCTGGTCGGATAATAAATCAATAATATCAAGGTATCCTCTTTTTGAAAAGTCACTTTCTTTAATTACTAATACTGTAGCAGCAACAAGATCAACATCCTCAGGTTTTTTGGATACTGAAGTTATTTGACGTCCTGAAATACTATCTTGAACTTCATAAAACAGATCTTTAAATAATTGAGGGTCATCGTCAGAAATATAATTTCCTGTTTTTGAATTAATGTACCTGGCTATATTATTCTTGGCTTCGGTTTTATTATCCTGCGCAATAGAAATTTCAGAACTTAGTTTAAAATAATTACTGTTTTTTACTCCCAAACACTGCTGATATTGATTTAATAAACGAAGCGATTCATCAAAATCCCCGGAAGCGTACATATCTATAGCTAGACGAAATTGACCTTCGCATTCCTTTTTTTGAGCTGAAAGAATTCCAGAACAAAACAATAGAATAATAAAAATTATTAGCCTTATTTCTTTCATTTCTGCATTAATTTAAATAGTTAATTTTTAGGCTTTCCCACAACTCGTTAAAATTCTTATTCTTTCCATCAAATTTCCATAGACTCTCAAATAATTCATTACCTAATTCAGCTTTTAATCCTGCTTCATTTACTGTTCCCTTTAGTAAATCTAAATATCTTTCAATTCCAATTATTTCCTTCAATGCACACTCAGTTGTTAACGGCCAAACCTGTATCAAACCCGACTGGCCAACTGAAACCGCATAATTGTTATCAGGCGATATACTAAGGTTGCGTATCCATAAATCCTTTTCTCTGAAAACAAGATCCTCCTCTAATATTCCTGTGTTGATTAATCTTTTCACATGTATAGAATGATCTAATGAACCCGTGATAAGAAGTGAATTATCGGATGAAAAATTTAATCCTGTAACCATTGATACATTTCCCCTTAATTGATTATCAAAATTGTAATTGGTTATAGATTGTTTATAGATTTTTACGGATCCATTTGTCCCTCCAACGCAAATAATTTTTCCATCCTTGCTCACCGTTAAAGCCGAGATGTTTACTGAAAAATCGAATAATTTTTCTGAGGATAAAGTATTGCCTTTACTATCAATAGTTATTTTACTTAATGTTTTTCCCTCAGAAATAAAAACAGAGGTTTCTCCGTTTTTTGTATAACATGCTGAAGCATTAACTGTCGAATTCTCAAAAGATCCAATATTTAGGTCATTAATTAGTTTGAAAGTGCTTTTGTCGAAACTAAGCAAGTGTGTACTTTTTTCAAATACACAAATTATTGAATAATTAACTTCCGATGGAATAAAATAAATTCCCGAGCATTTGTTACCTTTTTTATATAATGGCATGAGTATATCGTTACCATTTACTAAATCCCAACCCATTAAAGTACCCGCTATTGATCCAGCAATTACAAATTTTTTATCTGGACTTAAAGCAACGTTAGAAAAATTTTCAGGATATTTCTTACTAGAATTAATTGACTTGATTTCTATCGGATTACCTGAAATCTCCCATCTTCTTATTACACCTTCATCGCCTGTTGTTACAAACTGATTATTACTGATGAACACCAAAGCTCTTTCATCATAAGAGTTTGGTAGTTTAATATCCTTTCGTGCACGGATTATTTTAGTATAATATCTTGTCAATTGCGTTTTCAACGCTTCATAAATCACCCTGTTCTGAATCGGACCGTCTAGTTTTCGATTTAGGGCATAAGACAAAAAAGCAAGCTGCAAGCTTAAGGTATCTTTATTTGGATCAGCAACTAATTGACTTGATTTTAAAGCTATATTTTTTGTTTCTGCAAGCATACGCAAACGATCAATTTCTTTTTTAGAGTCAATTGTTTTTTGAGTTTCTACCTTTGCGATATTTGCACTTATAACTGCTTCTTTACGCTGTTGTGAGGCGGCCTCTGCAGAATCTTTTGCACGTTGTGTAGCATTTTGTGCAACCAATAAAGAAGTTTTTACCTGAATTAATGCGGCTTCTGCAATTTTTTTCTGCTCATTTGCAAAGATCGAACTCTTTTCAGCTTTATCTCTTTCTTCAGAAGCTTTACTCCGCTCCATATCTGCCTTATCTCTTTCATGGATCGCCATTTTATTAGAATTATCTGCCTCACGCTTTTTAATCAAGGCTTTTTTCTCAGATATTTTCGCTTTTTTCTCATTTTGATAAGAACTAAAACCAAAATAAACGGCAAGGCAAAATGCGCCAGTAATTATTGAAATGAAGATGCGTAAACGGAGAATAGCTGCCTTTCTTTTCTTTTCTATTCCCTGAATTTCCCTGTTCTTTTCAAATTGCGAGTATTCTAAAAAATTAATGGCTCTATCGAATGAAGGATCATACCTTTTTGCCCATACCTGGTTCGGATTTTGATTTACTTTCCAATTCATAGCCATCTGCAATTCTGGATCTCTCCAAATACCAGTTTTACCTTCCTCGTATAGTTTTGCAGATTGTGCAAGTCTCATATATAATTCAGCGGATTCAACCTCTTCATTCACCCATAAAATGAGACGTTCCCAAACTCGCATTAAACTTTCGTGAGAAATATCTATAACTGTATTTTCATTCAAATCAATACCTAACGGAGGCATTAAAAAACTTCTACCAGGAATTCTAAAAATATCAATGATACTTTTAGTTTCTTCAACACTTACTTCAGCAAATTCACATATTTCACTTACAATAGTTGGGCGTCTTGTCCCTCTTCCATCATTACTTTTTTCAGTTAACGATCTGAATAATTTTTTACAAACTTCCCTTCCTTTATCGTTAGCAATTTCAAAATAAGCCTCTTCAGCATGAAGCGACAAAGCTTTTGACATTGTACCTATAGATTGATAATGAATTAAATCAAGAGGTTCATCCGGTTTACTATTTTTTTGCCAAAACTCCCACGTGCGCATCAAAGCATGCTGCAAAATTGGTAACTGATCAGGGTTATCTCCTACATCGTTCAAAAGTGTGGTTAACAAGGATTGAGTAATTTCAGCACCACCAACTGCAATAGGTCCTGCTATTGCAGCTTTTCTTTCTTCGCGTGTCATACGTGGGATTAAATACTGCCCTTCATTAATTGCCTCCGGTAATCCACGAAATTCTGTACAATCTCCCAAGAAATCTGAACGCATTGTAAAAACAATGTAAATTGGCAATTGATCAAACTTTGAAGCAGAAATCAACAAGTTAATAAAGGAAACAGAATCTCTTGTTCCTTTATTTTCTGATTTTTCATATTTAGAAAAACGGAAAAGCTCCTCGAACTGATCAACAACAATAAGTATATTTTGTTTTTTTTCTGTGGAAAGTTGCTTTAAGGCATTCCCAATTCCACGGTCATTTCTTCTTAGAATAGATTCAATGATTTCAGGAGAGGTTTCGTTAAATGAGTCTGAACCCAAAATTTCCTCATCACACATTGCAACGGACAAGTTGCCAATTGGATCGTTCCCAGGTCTAAAAGTACAAATGTGCCATGATGAACCTGCTTCTGCTAAATACCCAGAATGCAGTGAAGGCAGTAATCCTGATTTTACCAATGATGATTTACCACTTCCAGAGGCACCAATAACAGCAAGAAATCTTGTTTTACTAAGCTTTTGGATTAATTCATCGATCTGTTTTTCACGACCAAAAAACAAATATTCTTCTTCTTCTTCAAATGAACGAAGTCCGGGAAATGGATTAAAATATTTTTGCTCCGTCATCATTTAATTTCCTTAATAAACTCTTCTAGTAAATCAACATTATTGTCAGCTTGCATAATAACTTTTACTTCATGCGACCTAAATCTCTCTTTTTGTGGAGTTAGAGGTGGAGCAATAAAAACAGTTTTAGCAAATAATGGTTTTTTTCTGCCGTAACCATTAATCTTCAAAAGGTCTCTGGTTTTTGACCTTAACCATAATTCATTTCCTGAACCATAAAATATTAAAACAGCATCGCAAATTTTTAAGTTTTCCTGATGATCTAACCTTAACTCCGTTTGATCTCCTTCAAATGCAGGAATGATAACTTCAAATCCCTTATTAAATAAAAAATCTTCTACTGGAGCAATTCCATCAAGGTCCGATTGGTCGCAAATTAAATAAATCTGTTTTGGTCCAACTGAATCATCAGATAACGCATCTTCTATGACTTCTTTCTTCGACTCAGACAATTTATCTGAGATAGAAAATTCAAGATCTTCAAGAGGTGAGATTATCAAATCTGCGCCAGACAATAATGTATCGCTGCCTTGTAACTCTTTTATAAATTTGTTTTGTCGTTCATCTTCAATTTTAGCTTCCGGTGCCATCCATATTAATCGATCTATCTTTCTTTGCTTATTAATTTCAGCTGAAACTTCGTTTTGAATTTGTGTTTTTGATTTTTCTGTTCCTTCTGGAACAAGCCCGAATTTAGTTCCAATTAAATGAATACTCATTTCACAGTCACTCATTATTTCCTTTATTTCTGCAATATAGGCATCAGCTTCAAGCGGCAAGTTTTTATCAGGAAGCACTATAAATCCTTTGTCGGACAGCATTCTGCTAATCGTCTCTCTATTTTCTTTTATTTCAAAACTTGTCTCAGCTAAATAAATTTTTCTTTTTGGTTTTGAGTTTTCGTTGAGTGTTTTAATGACTACATTTTCTTTACCTTGACCATTTAATTTTTCAGAAGCATCAATAACCGAAACACTCGCCTCATTTTTACTAATCTCTTCTAGCAAACTTGCCAAATCGTGCGCCAAATCATCCAATTTTGCCCAATACGCCAATTGAGCTTCTTTACCATATAATTTACTAAATTCTCTCGGCTTGCCAGTTTCAGGATCTATTTTAAAAAATTCGTATCCTAATTGCCCTTGTATTACAACAGGATGTTGTGTAATATCTACAGGAGTTTTTATTACCTTAAATATTCGTGACTTTGTACCAACCAAAGCCCCAATATTTGTTTCTGCTATCCTATGAAATTCATTAACTTCTCTAACACACCATTCTGATTTTACATACCTTGGAGAATGAATTGAAACCATTATAGCAATTTCAGGTAATTGTATTAGTATCTCATCACTAAAAACATGATTACCATCAAGATCCTTATCGCGCCATATATTTGGACGATAGCCAAGAAGTTGAGCTAATCTAATCTCCAAAGATCTGTGAAATTCGGTTATCCAACCAGATTCTCCTTCAATTAATGCTTCATCATCAATATGAGCATAACTAATAAATATATCTTTTTTAAACTTCATTACCAATATTGTCTTTTATTTTTTGAAGAAGTGGCAACAAAAAAAACATATCTAAATCTTTATCCTTATTCGAATCATCTAAATTATCATATGGAATTAATTGATCATGAATTTTTAAAGTATCCTTTAATATTTTCTTTAAATTTTTATCTGAGGAAGGTAAAACTCCATACGTAAAATCAAATGCAAATTTTTCTGCCGACCATCTATTATGCTCAATTGGCGCCAGATAATTAAATTGTGATTTAATTTCATCATTATTAAAAGTTTTTAACCCAAGTTTATTTAAAATGTAAACTTTAACATCTAAATGACGAGCAACATATCTATTAGATTCTTTTTTTCTGTCAGTTAAATTATTCCATTGTGCATTAATTCCAAATATTGATTTTATTTTTTCAGAAGAATTTTTCGTATATTCTTTTGTAAAATTTACCACTAGTTGCTCTATTTGTTCCAATGGCTCCCCTCGCTTTACTTTAAACTCTAAAACTTCTTTTTCTAGCCGTTTCAAAAATTCCTGATTATTACTTTTTTTAAAATTCGAATTTAATAATTCGTTAAATTCGAATTTAATAGAATAATAGTAATTAATGGCTTTGGCTAAAATTTCAGTTTGATTTGAACCATCAATTAATCGATCAACGCTGCAAACGTCTGTATATTTTCTAACTAAATGAATTACGACATCATTCTGAAACTTAGCTGTCAATGTTTGTTTTTCTGAAGAGTCGCCATCTAGCAAAGCAATTACTTTTGTTTCTTCAGGTAAACAAACAACAATAGGTATTTTTCTAATATTTTGTGTTTTTTCATACAAAAATTGGCGAAAATGTAGCGCACTATTAAATAATTTTGAATCTTTATCTCCAAAGAAATAAGCTATATCAATGGAGTTTACTGAGTCAATAAATTGTGAATTCCATTGATGATGTGACGAAAAATTATCATTCTCTAATTCAATTGGTATTAAGTTCAAAAAACTTGAAATGTTTGGGTAGTTTCTTATTATTGATTTGTAATAAACTTCAGCATTCTCACATATCAAAAAAACTTTTAAATTATCCTTATCTCCATATTGACTTAAAATACTATTTTCCAATAAAAATGAAGTCGATATTTCATTATTTCCAACAATACAAATGATTTTTTCTTTATCTTTTAACGTATCACCATCAATATACTTATGCGGAGGAAATTTATCATAAATATATTGAGCTGTAATATCATTAATATTAAATGGACAAGTTTCTATTAAGCTTTTATTAGAAGATTCTTGGTAATCAGAAACTAAATTTTTAAGATCCGTGTCACCAATCTTAACCATCAATTTAAGTATTGCTCCTCCATAAATTCTTTTTTTTATTCGAGAAATCATTTGAGCCAAAACTATATTTGTATCATCTTCAGAGGTAGCTATAAACACAATTTTAGCTTTGTCAAGTCTTGCTTTTTTAAATACACTCAAATTATATGAAGTTTCAGATAATACCAATCCTCCATGTTCTCTAATACTTTGAGATTCAACTCCTAATGGTTCCTTTGTAACAACTATTACTTTACGCCCTGCTTTTGCTAAATTTAAGGCAACTTGATTTGCTGTTCGAGATAACCCAATAACAACGGTATGATTAAAAATAAAAGATTTTTTCAGTTTTAGCATAACCATTTTTACTATCAAAACAAGTAAAATCAAAGTTATTAAAACTAAAAAAATCAATATTATGTAAAATGAAATATTCAAGTAATTAATCAATAAAGTAATTTAGTTGCTAAAGCGAAGCAAATTAGCAAAAAAATATGATAATTTGAGGATAGTTATTGTTTTTTAAAAAATAAAAAAATGCTATTTCTGAGTTTTATTTATTATAGCAAAAAAAACGTTTGAAATTCTCTTTTTTCAAATCTAAGGCCGGTCATCCCCTTGATTTTTACGTTGTTTTTTTCTAATTAAAAAAGGAATAATGCTCCCAATGAGCATTCCTAATGCAAATAAAAGTATGGTGTTGTTTATCCAATTTAAATTTTTCAATAATAAAATCAATCCAAGCAATGAGAAAATTGAAACTAAAAAAATGATGTTTTCTTTCGTTAAAAAAAACTCTCTAACCGATTCAAAAAATAGGGCAATTACAACACCAATAACAGCAAAAATCATCAATATTATTAAACATAATACAACTACATGTTGTATAACAGCTAATTCTTTTTCCCACTGAGTTTTGCTAGAAATACTGGCCGAAGAAGGCAATTCGATATCAAGCTCATTTGGTAACGGTATTCTAACTTCAGTTAAATGGGTAGAATCCTCTTTTGGAAAGAATTCATCTAAAGATTTATTTAAAGACTTATTTTCCTCTATTAGCTTTTCCATTATAGCTAATATTGATTCATCTTGCTTACTTGTTCCAAATGTATAGGCAGCCAATAACTTTTGTATATCTTTATTTCCTAAGCCATTATCATTTCCCATTGACCAAACTGCCACTCCCTTAAAGCCTTTTAAGTTAGCATACGATAGTTTTTCCTGAAATGACGGTAAAAATCCTTCGTCAAGTTTTAATAACTTTAAATCAGAATATTTTAATATCTGTAAGGAATCCTCTCCAAACAACTTAATTTCATTAGTAGGTAATGAAAGGAGCATCTTTTCTTTTACCATTCTTTCTGATGAAATTGGGTTTTTATCAATATCTTGAAGTAAAGACGCATAATGATTTACTCCATCGTCAACTAATAAAACATTCCAAAGTAAATCATGGGTTATTCCGTTTGCTAAACTGTCTTTTTCAGGATTATATAATGCAGAAAATGAACTATAACCCATGACTATAAATCGATTAGCATACTTATTTAATTCCGAGAAATCTTTACTATTAACGGTATATGGAAAATATTGACTATAAGAAGGTAGTACAATAGATATTTGATATCTTTCGGGGTCTATCCTATCAAATTTCTCTCTAAATAACTTAACCAATCTCACAAACTTATAAGCATCAGTATCTGAAACTTGCTGAAAATCTAAGCAAATACCATCTCCTTTTGCTGATACAACAAGATTTGTAACATCATATACCAATTTATTAATTTTATCTTCCCAATCCTTTGAGAACAGTTGTATGTTTTTTTGCAAACCATAACTCGAGACCGTTAAATCAACCTTACAGTTTCCTTTTGATTGTTTATTAGCCTTATTTACAATTTGAGAATTAATAAAACTATGAGCCGGAAAAAGTGTTGCAGATTCACCGGTTTCGGGAGATACTGAATAACCAAAATAGGCCACACGATCATACAATTCAAAATTATAGTTGTAGTAATATTGACCTAACCAAAAAGGATGAAACCCATAAACGGTTTTATCTCCAATATATCTATCAAATCTTATACTATCATCGTCTTTATATTTTCCGGAAAATTCAGACCACTGTTTTTCTGTTTTGTAATAATTTTTACTGTCATACAAATGAAGATGTTTTGATTCTTCGATAGAATGTAAACTCCATTCAATTAAAGGGCCATTTAAACTAGGAGAAAGACGCTTAATTACCTCACCTAAAAGCTTCTCATTTGCCTTAAACGCTTCTAATTTTAATTTTAACGCTTTTATACTGTCAATGCGAGCATGAATAGTATCTTTTAAACTAAATATTTGTGATTTTAATGAAGGTTTTCTAAATTTATGTTTCGCTAACAATGATTTAAAATCTTTATAAAAAGATCTTAATGAATCCATAGATAGAATACCTCCTGCAGCTTTTGGCAAAGCAACACCTGCAACTTTTGATGGTTCAACTTTAGGTAATTTAGGCTTTTCGAGCTTTGTTAGGCTAGGTTTTTCAATTTTTGGAATTTTTGGCGTCTCAAATTTTGGAACTTTTGTAGTATCACCATTAATCTTTTTTGTTGGTTTTTCTTGAAAAGGGATTGCATAAATAGTTATTCCAAAAATAAATTGGAATAATATCAATAAACTTATATGCGTTTTTTTGACCATAAAAAACCACCCAAATTTAAACAGCTCAAATTTAGGTTTGCTAAAATAACAATTTTAGAGCCTTTTATATAATTAAATTATTATTTATATTTTTACACAAAAACCGTCAATTAATTGTATAAAGCCTTGCAAACCAAATATTTTATTATCTTCTGTTTTTTAATTTTGTTTGTATCGTCATGCAAAACCACTCCAAAGCAATTTGTTGAAACTGGAGATGAAAAACGTGTCGCGTTAGATTTTAATGGAGCTATAATTGACTATTCTTCTGCAATAAAAGAAAAGCCAGCATTACACCAAGCATGGCACAACCGAGGAGAATGCCAAATGCAATTAGGGCAATACAAATTAGCCTTAATTGATTTTAATGAAACTCTTAAATTAAAACCTGATTTTGTTAGTGCTATTTATAACAAAGGCTTATGTTTAATAAAATTAAAAAAATATACTGAAGCTCTTAAATGTATTGATATAGCTTGCAAAATGGACACTTCAATTAAAGCGGATTTAACCTATGCTAATTGCTACTTCTATTTAGGTTATAACCGCGAAGCTGTTCATTATTTCACAAAATCATTAATTACAATGCCCGACTCTAGTGGTTTGTATTTAGGAAGAGGAATTGCAAACTATCAACTTGAAAATTTGGAAGCTTGCAAACTTGATCTTGCTAAATATATTGAAATGGGAGGCCTTAATCCAATATGTTTCAGACAGTTAGGTTTAGTGTATCTTAAAAGCGGCAATAATCCTGTTTATATTGATAGTGCCATAGTTTGTTTAGAGTTATTTACGACTCAAAACAAAACCATAGATAAGGAAGCTTCAAAAGCATTGGTATTATCGTACCTAGCAAGGGGGAAAAACCTAATGGAAATGGAAAAAGAAATAGATGCTTTAGCAGATATTTCGAAAGCTATTGAATTAGATCCATCAAATGCAGAAGCTCTATTTCAAAGGGGTAAAATAATGATTTCTTTAGGCCAAACTGCTGATGGCTGCCTTGATTTACAAAGTGCTTTAAAAAACGGCAATACAAATGCCGAAAAATTAATTGGTATATACTGTGGAGATGTTCTATAGAAGCCTCTGTTTATAACTTGTTTTTAGTTTTTTATTTTCAAGTTTCTATAATTTATATCTTGTTTATTGTAATCTTCATTTTTAAGTAAAAATTTTATTACTATTTAAGTTGAAAGAAAATAATAAAGAAACTAAAATTGGTTCGCATTCAATTGCTAATACTATTTTACAAAACAAACAAAATGGTAAAAGCTTCCCGGCAGTTTCTGCAACACAATTAAAAGGAAGCAATATTGTTCAAAAAGTTGAAGAAGAAGAACCTTTGCAAGGTAAATTTGGTACCATTCAAAAACAAGAAGCAAAAGCAGAAAACAATACAGGCATGCCCGATAATTTAAAAGCAGGCATCGAAGGTCTTTCAGGTGTTGATGTGAGTGATGTAAAAGTACATTTCAACTCCAGTAAACCGGCACAACTAAATGCCCATGCTTATGCACAGGGCAGCGATATTCACATAGGACCAGGCCAAGAAAAGCATTTACCACATGAGGCCTGGCATATAGTGCAACAGAAGCAGGGTCGAGTACAGCCTACTATTCAAATGAGGGACAACTTAAATGTTAATAATTTTTTTGGGGTGGAAAAAGAACCAAGTGTCACGAATGATAAATCTCTCAATGTTGAGCCTTCTGAATGCGAATCGAATTTTGATCGAAAGGAGTTAAATTTAATGATTGATCGACCTGATTCGGCTAGATCAAAACCAACATATACCAAAAGTCTTAACTCAAATGCAATTCAGAGGAAAAAAAAAGTAGAACCTGGTAGTGGAAGGTTTAATGTTATAGGTGAATCTCACGATTTTTATTCTCCTGCGTTTGTTCGAAGTGCTGAAAAAAAACTCATAGGATCAATTTCGCCAAATTACTTTCAAGAAGGGGAGCTTCAAATAAATTTAACTAGCGATGACGATCCAGAATATAACAACCAATTTGGAGGAGGTCCTGGAAACCGCACTGACAGGTATGATTCAGCTGATCCTGCTAATGAAAGAATCATGTGGCTTTGGAAGGAGGAATTTCATAAAAAATATAAGGAAGATTATACTCGGGAAAGATTTATTTCCTTTCAAAGAAAAACTGGTCAATTAAAGGAACATCTTGAAAACCTACAAGCAAGCGGGCGTGTTCCAAATGGAATAATTAAAACAGAAAAATATTTTGAGAGGCTTCCAAGAATAATGAGTTATGTTAATGAGTTTGACAGTATCAAAACCTTTAAACTCATAGATAATGCAGATAATAAACTCACAGAAATAGAAGATTTTTTAGAGTCCTGCTTGGAGGTTTGGAATTTCATGGGGCTTGGTGGTGGAAGAAACGCTTCATCTAAAAGGAGATCTGTCATGATGTCTGAGAATGCACAAAAATTTGGTAAAGCAGGAAAATCTGCAGTGTGGAAGGTTGGAGATAGTCATGTCGATGAAATTTATAGTGAGGTTGAATCCAAAACAGGCGGACAAGACAAAACAAATAAGTATGATATGGTGTCTGAATCGCAATTTAAAAGATTTATGTGGAGGATGATTGGTAATGCCCCTTTTGATAAAACTAGAGAATTAGGATTGACAAAGGCAATTTATATATTCTATTCAAAACTTAGTGGAAGATCTTTATTTGAAAAGTGGCATAAAGAGAATGGAATTGAATTTGAAGCTTGGGTGAATGAAAATTCAGCAGATTTAAAAAAACATCTTCAACGAATTGACGAGTCATATCTTGACAAGAATATAGAAGGTTGGTTTTTGTAGATTCCGCTTACTTGTAAATGTTATTATTTTTTTGCTTATCTCTATTAAGGTACAAGGATATTAAGATTATGAGTTGTTTTTATTTATGTCTTCAATATAAAGGACATATGCTTTATGGTAATTAAATATTGAGTTTTTTCACAATTTCTGTGTAGAACTTCTATGTTCAATAATTAAAACTCTTTTTATAATTTGATAATTTAAACGTAAATTAGAAATAGTATTTTTTTAGTTTTTTTAATATAATTATCTAATTATTTTGAAAGATAATCATTACGAAAATAAAAATAACAATAATGCTGTTGCCAATCTGGTAACTAATAAAAAACAGAAGGTGGCCACTTTCCAGTTTGAGGATAATCGACACGAAATGATTTTACAAAGAAAATTACAAGATTTGGCAAATAATAGTTTACAATCCGGAACATATAGGCAATTGCAACTCATGGATACTGCAAATAGTAACGTTCATCAAATCCAGTTAAAACCATTGTCTACGTTACGTCTAAATGTTGCAGGTGAAGAACATGGAAAAAACGATGAGGAGGACGAAAAAAACTTTGTAAAAGCAAAAATTCCACCAGATGCAGATTTGTGGTATGAAGCTGATTTCATTGCAGATAATCACCTTGATGATAGTGAAGGAGAAAAAGAGCATGGTGATCCGAAACGTGAAAAACTTAAATATCACATGAGTGGGTTTCATGAACAGGTACAATTACTATTCATAAATGGAATTTTAAAATCGAACGTTGAAGAAATAAAATCAAAACTTGATTTTATTAAAAATAATCTACTTGCTAGGGTTAAAAATTTTGAAACAGAAATTCTAACGGCACAAGGTGAAGATAAAGCAGTTGTTTCAGATGAGAAGTGGGTTGTTGCTATGAATAGTTTTGTTTCGGTGGTAGATAAATGGCGTTTTGCTATCGAAAATTGGGAATATCCTGAAGTTCCACTTAATTGGACACCAGGAGAACCATTAAATAATAGAGCTGATTCTATAGGACAAAATTTTAGTAGATGGGCAAAGCTAACAACTGATACAATTGAACAACGTTACACCATGGAAGAGGCTTGGGGGCAAAAAATACGTGATAAACGGAAAGATGCCGTGCTTGATAGAAGCATTGCAATGCATAAAGCAGCTCTCAAAATGTATAACACTAAGGGTGTGTGGAAAATTGGAGAAAACCATCTTCAAGATATTAGAAACGAGTTTGGTGTCGAGCCAGGTTATGAACTTCTTAAACAATCGGACTTTGATGATGAATTTCAAAAATGGAATGACGAATCAGGACCTGCAAGTGCCTACAGACCAGTTACTTTAAATAATAGTAATAATGCAGTTGAATCCGACTCAGATGAAGAATCGAACTAAAGGAATTACAGATTTTGAAAATAAAATAAATAAGTCTTGCAATTAGCGATGGTATTCTTGCCAAAACTCTGTGCAAAACTTTTAATTTTAAAATCCAATCTGTTTTTTAATTAAACATTTTAATTGTAAATTGTCCTTAGTATTTTTTTGTTTTTTTAAAAGTATAAAACTTCATTATTTTGAAAGATAATCATTACGAAAATAAAAATAATGGCAGTGCCGCTGCCAATCAATTTAGTAAAAAAAATAGCCAGGGTGCGGCTTTTCAGGCCGTTTCTATTCTTCAAAAAAGAGCTATTGAAAATAATTTCTCCGCGAATAATCAAACTATTCAAAAGGAAAGTATAGATGAAGAACCTTTGCAAGGTAAATTTGCTCCAGTTCAAATGGTGGAGGAAGAAGAACCTCTGCAAGGTAAGTTTAAAGCCATTCAAATGATGGAAGAAGAAGAACCCGTGCAAGGCAAATTTGGAATTATTCAAAAACAAGAAAAAACTACAGAAAATAAAACAAGATTACCCGACAATTTAAAATCGGGTATCGAAAAATTATCAGGTGTAGATATTAGTGATGTGAAGGTAAATTACAATTCTGAAAAACCTGCCCAACTAAATGCTCATGCCTTTGCGCAAGGCAACCAAATACATGTAGCACCAGGGCAGGAAAAACATTTACCTCATGAAGCATGGCATACAGTGCAACAAAAGCAAGGGCGTGTGCAACCCACCATGCAAATGAAAGAACATGTACCTGTAAATGATGACCCAAGTTTAGAACAAGAAGCTGATGTTATGGGCGCTAAAGCAATGAATTTTAAGTAGTGCGCATTTTTTGTGAAAGACAATTCTAATCAAGAAAATAATAATTCTAATGCAATAGCAAATCAGTCTGCTCAATTGCAAAGTAAAGGTGCTGCTATCACAGCGCCATCAAAAGTAAAACTTGCTCCTATTCAAATGGAGGAAGATGAAGAACCTATCCAAGGTGAATTTGCAACTACACAATTAGCAGAATTAGAGGCGCCTCTTCAAGGTAAATTCGGAACCATACAAAAACAAGCTATACAACCTGCCAATAATACAGGCATGCCTGATAATTTAAAATCTGGTATTGAAAGTCTTTCAGGAGTTGATGTGAGTGATGTAAAAGTACATTATAATTCAAGTAAACCAGCGCAATTAAATGCTCATGCTTATGCACAGGGTAGCGACATTCACATAGCACCGGGGCAGGAAAAACATTTACCACACGAAGCATGGCATACAGTACAACAAAAACAAGGGCGTGTGCAACCTACCATGCAAATGAAAGAAAATGTGCCTGTTAACGATGACCCAAGTTTAGAAAACGAAGCGGATGTGATGGGTGAAAAAGCTATGCAGTTTTCTGCAATGGTTCCTAAAAATCTCGAACAAAAAAACATAAATAAAAGTATAGCTCAGCTCAAAGAAGATGATGACGATGGCATGGGAGGCATGACCGCTATCGATGTTTTCGATACAGAAGACCAGCAAAATGAGGAAGACGAAGTTTCTCAAGTAGATACCTCTGTTGCGACTGATGTCCCGCTAGGTTTTGATGGATTAGACGACTTCGATACAGTTGAAGATGCAGATAAGTCATCAGGAATTGAAACTTTTGACGAGATGAGCGAATTAAATCATGTTTACGAATCGCCAGATGCAGAAAAACGCGAAAAAAGTTCAAAGACAATTACAAAAGAGGAACTAAAGGATATAAAAAATAAAGGCGCTAATCAAAAAATAAACTTTGAAGGCGAGGTGACAATGAGTGCGAGATTGAAAGGATTTTTTGGTCAGGAAAGCACTTATTCTAAATTTTTGAAAAAAGCGGCAGAATTTAATAGTACAGAGGATGTACCAACAAAACAAAACCTTCTTAAAAATGATTTGAAACCTTTGGCGCGAGAATGGATAAGTAGGCATGAAGCAGAAATCTTAAAAGATCCATCAAAAAAGGATGAAAACGAGATAAAGAAACTTACCACCATTAATCGATTTCTGATTCAGACCAAAAGTAATTATCCAGAGATCATTGACTCATACAAACTTGTAAGCAATCATCTAGATCAATTCCTTAAAAAGCCCTATGACAATCGATTACATTTTCAGCGAGCTCATGAATTGTATTTAACAACACAAAAACTAGTAAGTCATTACAAAGAAACTTATCCACCTGGGATTAACGTCATGTTTCAATCAGAAGTTAAAGAATTTGGTGATAAGGAAAACAAACTAATAAAAAAAGATGCCGTTAGTGGTGAACTACAAACAGATCTTGGTTTTAAGGTGTTAAATGGACAAGTAGGATATAATTTGCTAAAAGGCACTTTCCATGTCAGTGGTGACGTAGGGTTAGAAATCAAGGGACTAAACCTGGAATCGAAAGTTACAATAGAATTTGATCCGAAAGGCAACCTCATTAACGTGACCTTGGCAAACGGAGAAGCTACTGCTCAGGCATATGGTCAAGAATTAAAGGTTTCTGGATTCAGCTATTCTATGAAAAAGAAAGAGTTTGGAGCTGAAAGCGCAAAGCTAGTTCTCAATATACTAAATACTGAAGTCAAACTTGAAGCCATAGAATTCTCTATTACCAAAGATAAAGGATTTGATTACAAAGTTTTAAAAGGAAGTTCCTCTGATACCTTTGATACAGGCCATGGAATGAAAGTGGCAAATCCGAGTATCTTATATGTAAAAGGCGAAAAGTACCACATGCAAGGAGACTTGGCTATTGATATGCCAGATTTAGCCAATGCAAAAGGTAAAGTTGCCGTGACGTTAGATGACAACAAACAGCTTTCAGATATCAAGGTGAAAAACGGCAGTGCTAATGCGAACTTCTTGGGAATGGAACTTGATTTTAAGGGGTTCACTTACAATCATACAGCCGGAACATTCTCTGTACAAAAAGCTAAAGGTTCTACTAATATTTTTGATCAAAATGTGGAAATTTCAGCCGTAAACCTAAAAAGAACATTGAATGGCGAATACGATTACTCCGAATTAACAGCTTCTACATCTGGATTTGATTATGAATACTTCAGCTTAACAAATATAACCTTGAGCCGAAAAAAGGATGATAAGCCTATTGATGGTAAGGCTGGCTTTAAAACAATCGGTTCGGCAGATTACAAAATCAAGGAGGGCGCCCTCTCAAACGATTTTGTATCTCTCAATTCGGAAGGCACAGCTGCAATTGAATGGAATCCAGGTGGTGAAACATCTTACTCCGTTACAGATGGCACCCTTAACTTTGATTTATTTGGGCAGAAAGTCGCAGCGAAAAATTTCTCGTATAATTCGGCGAAAAAGACACTAATTGCCAAATCCGTATCAATAACAATAAATGCTGGCGGTATTAATAAAGTTTTGACGGGTGAGGATATCTCTATTTCTAAGAGTGGACTAGATTTCAAAAAACTTTCGATAGATGCGCCAGGAGATCCAATTGAGAACATACCTTTCTTAAAAATTGTCCCTTCTAAGTATTCTCTCGTTTACGATGAACAAAAAGGCTACGGAGTTCAAGCGCAAGGTGAGGCTGGGATTAAAACAAATGGATTCGGTCTGGAGGCGAATGGAGCAATCAAAGGAGGTCTTTCATATCACTTTAAATCTAACACCCCAGATTATTATATTGATGGTGGTAAGTTGGAGGCGAAAATGGAAAATCCATTGGCAAAAATCGGTGAATTATTTGGAGGCAATTGGTCTAGTTCTAGATTCGAGATAAGTGCAGGTATTCCTGTATTCCCTGGGATATCAGCAGTTTTTGGACTCTATATGCAATATGGTACGCTACTTGGACAGAACCCGCTTTCAGCTATTTTAGCCTACGACGACAAAACAAAAAAGTTGGTCTTAGATGCAAAACTTCCCACATTTACAGCAAACATTGAGGGCGGTGTGTTTGGAGGTATTCAAGTTGGAAGTCCCTTACTTCTAGCCATTGCACTTTTACTCAGAGCCGCTGGTAAGTTTGATATGAGCGTAGATTTGGGCTATCGAAAATCTTATAAGCTCAATGATTCGCCCACGGGCGATAAACCTAAAAAAGCTAAAGGCGAGGGAGACAGCGCAGAAGGTCTTACATACAGCATTAAGGGTGAACTGAGCATTGGCGCATATCTAGATCTTGTAGCAACAGCCTTGTACTTCTTTGAAAAGCGCTTTAGTTTAGAACTAGGTAAAAAATCATTGGGTGAATTTGAATTTACCAACTCCAAGAGTGATGAAGAAGGTAAACCAAAACTTCCTGAAGGTGATGGATTGGCCGATAGAGAACAGTTGGATAAACATGTTGCCCCACAAAAACAAGAAGAAGCAAAAGGTCTTACTATTAATGAATTGTTAGACATCAAGCAGAATTACAGATTTAGTTCAGACGAAAAAAAGGATGTAATTAAAATGGTTAAAAAAGCCGAAATAGACAGAGCTACAGTCCATGAAATTGGTATGTCGGGAACAACTGATGCCAGCGGGACAGTTAAGGCAATAGAAACCACTGATACAGCAAGAAGTGCTGCCCAATTTAATGATGTGCATTTCCAAAATGTGATAATCTTTAATCAATTCATAGACAATAGACTGGATTGGAATTCACTATTTGAGATATTCACAAATCAGAAGACTTTAGATCCAAAAAAGACCTCGGAGCAAGATTTGCAAGCAGTTCTGGAAAACGTCCAAAAGCTCGGAAATTCTATCAATTTAGCGAGTGATTTTGTAAGCCATTATAAAGAAAAAATTGATGCCCTAGAAGCATTTGCTAACTACGAAAAGGATAGTGATTTCATGTTTTTAATAAGAAACTTGAGGTACAAATACCAAATCCTACAGCTTCTTCAAGAATTTAAGAAAAACCATCTTCACAGTCAATATTGGGGTGATGATAAAATTCAGCACGCCCAAACCGTTACAAGTGGTTGGTTCCTGGGTCTTGGAGCGAGTAAATACGAAACGTTTACAGTAAATTACAATTTACTTAGCCCATGGATTACTGGTAGCAAAGGAATCGACACAAATACCTTAGTTATCCTTAAAAGAGTATTAGCAACTCAGTTAAAACTGCATCAAGAGAAGACTAGTCCTAAGGCTTGAAACGCCAAATTATATTAACACTGATTATATCTTTCATTGCAATTCAAACCGATAGGCATATAAAGGTGATCATTTGAATCGTTCAAATTTCACCAAAAATATTTGTAAGAAACAGCGCTTATATATTTCACCTCTTCCACATTATCACCGTATATTCTCCATTTAAATAATCATCCTTTAAAATTACATTAGGAGATAATTTTTTACAAAACTCTAAAATTTCATTTTTATTATAGGTCATTAGATACCCATCGGGTATTTCAATATTATCTAATAAATTAAAAGAAAAGGAAATTTTACTTAAACTAAAAAAATGAGCAATCGTTAAATAAATAAAATGTGGATTACTATTTTTGTAATTAAATGTGCCTGAAGCAATAATATAATCGTAACAACCTAAATCGGCTTTGCTAAAATCACCCAACAAAAAGCAGGCATTATGTTGAGTTTTATACTTTTCGCTAGTTAATTCAATAAAATCTTTTATGTGGTCGATTCCTGTATAATCACAGTTAACATTACTTCTATTTATTAATTCTAAAAAATCACCAGTTCCACAACCAACATCTAAAACAGAATGGTTATTTAAATCCTGAATATTTAATAAAGAATTAAACCTAGCCAGCTGATCATTTTTGTTACTCCAACCTAATGCCTCAATTGTATTAATTCCATATTTTAAAATAAGATCGTTATGATATTTAATAATATGAGCTTTTGAAATTATGTCCATTGTACTACACTGTTTTACCTTCTTTTAAAAATTCACTTCTAATACCATCTATCAAGTCTTCATGAGAAATTACCGGAGATTTTTTTTGTGCGGCTTTAATTGCACAAAATTTTAACACGTTCACTATAGCACCACCAGAAATTACAAATTCTTTCGAAATTTGTTTTAAATCAACATCTTCAGCTACATTAATTCTCCCTTCAAATGCTTTTTGCCATAATATTAACCTTTCTTTTTCGCTTGGCATTGCAAAATATATCATACTTTGAAAACGTCTAATAAATGCATCATCAATATTCCCTTTTAAATTTGATGACAAAATAACGGTACCAGGATATTCTTCAGTTCGTTGCAATAAATAAGATACTTCTTGATTTGAATAACGGTCTTGCGATGAACCACCTTCTGAGCGTTTTCCAAATAAAGAATCTGCTTCATCAAAAAATAAAATCCAATCTTTATTTTCTGCCATATCAAATACTCGCGCCAAGTTTTTCTCAGTCTCCCCTACCCACTTGCTTACCATCATTGAAATATCAATTTTATAAACATCTTTTCCAGTAGATTTTCCTATTAAACCAGCAGTAAATGTTTTACCTGTTCCTGGAGGTCCATAAAATAAAGCTCTGTAACCTGGCTTTATCTTATCTTTCATTTCCCAACCATTCATAATTAAATCATTATGTTTAATCCAAGTATGAATATGGTCTACTTGGTTTTTCACAATAGGATCTAAAACCAAATCAGACCAATCAGATTTAATATCAATTAAAGTAGCAGGAAATTTGGAGCTAAAAGTAGGTTTATGAGTTTTACCAATAGTAAATAAATCAAAGTAATCTGTATCTAAAGTTAATGCGCCAGAAAGCCATGGTTCATTATCCTTAGTAATATCTAATTTTAAAACTTTACGTTTATAAAAAACATGAGACGAATCAAAAATTTGTAATATTTTTATGCGAGTACTCACATTATCAGCTCCTAAAATAAAAGCAACCGTTTCTCCTGTAGGCAAAAAGCCGCCAAAATTATCGCCTTTTATCCCTCCAAATTCCGAGAACCCTCTATCGTAAGTTGAATTTTTTGTAAAAAAAACATCTAATAATTGAGGCCGAATATGAGGCGCAAGAGTTAATATTGTAATTAAACGTTCCTCAAACGAAAGATTCAACTTCTTAATTGTTTCAGCAAATACAGAGGAATCAAAAGATAAATCAGGAGCTTTTATACTAGTGATTTCTGTTTTATCTCCTTCTTGATTAAAATAAATAGTAAACCGTCTATTTATTACTTCTGTTAGCCAATCTAACTCCCGCATTAAGGATGCGGCATTTAACTCATTGCTTTCCATTCTACATATATTAAATAATTATTCCATGGATATTTTATAATTGACAAACCCCAAGGCAATTTAAGAAGTAAAATATCAAATGTACTATGATTAACAATAACATTCCAATTTCCCTCTTTCTGAAAAATAATACCCTCGCGTTGAATAAACGTTTGTTGAAAGATTTTAGGGGAAGTATTATTCATTTCTTTCCAATGAATCAATACTGAACTAATTAAATTTTCTGCCTCACTTTTTTCTTCATCCGTTAAAATAACATTATCAATAATTGGATCATTAATATCCATACCACATAACAATTTATTTAGCATTAAAGTATATTCTGGGTTATCTTCAGTAAATGCGACAAGGTACTGAGTTAAAAACACTGCACGCAACCTCTTTTCTTCATTAATAAAAAGCCCTTCGTTAGTATATTTTAAGTTAGAAAACAAACGCGTTAAAAATGGCCATAAAATTAATAAACCAGCATTAGGTATATATATTCGCGCTTCAGGATTTAAATAATTTAATTTCTTTGGCAATTTCTCTGAAGAAAGTTTTCCTACCTTAATAAAAGGTCTTAGCGGACTTTTACTTTCTGCGATTTTTTCAAAAATAGAATCTCCATCTTGGAAATGTTTAATTAAAATATCAATATTATCAGTAAACCTACCTATTTCATTTGAATCAATATCATCAACTTCATGTAAATTTATAAAATAACTACTATCTAATACCTTTCCATTAACCAATTCGCCAATTAAAGATAAATCAGATTTTATCTCACTAGATTTTTCTCTACTAATTAATAATTGGATGGAAGATAAAACTTGAATACTCGACACACTATTATCCGAAAGATATTTAATAAAAAGAGAAATAGGAATAGTGACATTCCCTTTAAATTCATCTAATAAAAATAATTGCGAAACAAATTTTAAAGCAAATTCTCTTTTAATAGAAGAAATAGTATTAACAGATGAAAGAATCTTAGATATCGCTATGATTAAATTAGAAAATGGCATTGCGATAAAAACACTTTCGTTAGTAGGAGCTGATGCTATCTCAACTAACTTTAAAGATAATGGAGATCTATTCTCAAAAGCAATATACTCTATATCGTTAATTATTTCATTCTTTACAAATTGAGTGCTCACTCCTGTATAAGATTCCAACATATATAACCACGAATTAAAAACCTCACTATTGGTGAAATTTTGTTTTAAATCATATATTGAATAAATATTTTTAGTAATTGAAATTCCATTTTTTAAACCTTCATCATTATATTTTTTTTCTAAGTCCAATAATAAATTAAAAAAATTCTTACTTGATCTATAGTTTATTTTATCATCCAAAACTACTTTGCTGTAAATAAATTCATATTCAGCATGTAAAGATGATTTAGATTCAGGTGTAGCCTCCAATGATTTAAAAAAATCTAAATGCTCCTCAATCTTGAATGTTTGAATCACTGATTTTCTAAAAACATCAATTATATCTTTTTCATTAAATTTAAACTTTTTGATATTAATTATAATTTCAAAAACAATTGACTTTAAATAGCTTAATGTTGTGTTGCTATTTAGTACAAGTAAAACAAATTCTAAATCATTTTTTAAAAGTTCATCAATATCCTTATCTAATTTAACTGGCTCATATATAAGAGTATTTAATTTTAAATCTACCATGATTTCCTTAACGATCTCTGGATAGGCCTCTAATGCTTGGAGAATTCTATTTTTAAAAACAATTGGCGATTTTACGACTAAATTTCGCACTAAATTTTGTAGAACAGACAACTCTCGTATAGAAGACCACCAAGGCAATTCTTTATACAAAAAGAAAAAAATAGCTATATCACATATGTTTTCGTCAGATATGCTACTTGCTTTAACATCCGAATCCATTAATATATCCATAGGCATTTCAGTATCGAAATCATCCTGTTTATAAGCAGTATAAACCCTTCTAATATTTAGGATAAAGATCTCTCTAAACTTATCTAACCTTTTTTTGGCAGCATCTATTTGAAAAATTAAACTCCTGAAACCATCATTGATGCTATTATCCATAACATCTATAGAAGATATATAATTCGTAAATCGAGAATATGAATAAAAAACCTTCCTATAAAAATCATCCAACTTAACAGAAAGGATTTGTAATGAATTACTAATTTCAAATTCATCAACTATAAAATTAGAATGAACCTTGTCATTTAAATTTAACAATTCATAATACAAATCATTAAATAACAAATCAAATTCGCTAATAATTGATTTATATTCGGCTATAGAATTTGAATCGCCAGATTCATTTTTATCAATTTTAGACTTCTCAAAATTGTATTGTATAAACAAACCAGAAATATAATTAAACTTTACTTCGATATCATTTACATATTTAACGATAGAAATGATTTCATCATATTTAAAATCACTTATTGAGGCATTGTCAATATCTATTTTATACTTAATATCTAATAATTTTCTCTTCCATATTTCTAAGTCTAAAATTAAATTTTGTATTACAATAGAATCAATATTCCCGAAAATTAAATTAGATTGCTCATTACTTAACAGCAATTTTTCAATAGCGCCAAATTTTATTTCAAAATATTTAAGCGATTTTTCTAAATATGAAATCTGGGAATTCAAATTATTTAATTGAAGCAATAAATTATTTGAATCCAAAACTTCTTTATTTACTATAATAAAAGAAGAATCATTATCAATACTATTTATATTGTAGAAAGTGGTAGTTAATTCATCAGCACTCTCATACATTTTTTTAACAAACGAATCTAAGGTTGGAAGAATAATTTTAGCAGACAAAAAAGACATTGAATTATCATAAATTAGTTCTTTGAAGCCAGATTTAACATTAGAATTATGAATATTAAAATTTAATTTCAGTTTCCACCAACTAAATTTGAAACTACTTACATCTTTTACTGTTTCAACAATTGAAAAAGTAAGATTAAGTTTTTTTAAGTAAGAATTAATAAAGTTTTTAATACGATTAACCAAGTCGACCTCAGTTACTTTGTCAAGTACTTTATTAAGTTCAATTAAATCAATACTTTCAACTGAATTTATGAAATTAAACAAGGAAACAAACTCGTTATTAAAGGCATATTCATCGGATAATTTTAAGAAAAACTCAGAAAACTCTAAGTTGACTTCCTTTAAAACTGAATCAAATCTATCAGTATCCAATTCAATACATAATAAAGTCAATAAGTTCTTTTTAAAAGCTGAAAAGAAATTGAAATCTTGGGTACTTTGAATAAAATTAATAAGACTACTCTTATTTGAAAAATCCGGGAAATTACTTAAAGAAACTACTAAATCCTTATTACTTGATAATTCAGTTAATGAATTTAAAAAAAACAATAATGAAGAATTATCTAACTTTTTTAAAATAAGCTGAACTTCTTTAACGCTTTCTTCAAAATCAAAAGAAACCAACTTAACATAGTTTATACCAAATTCATTAAAATCTCTTTTATAATACTCACAAATTTCTAATTCATTTATAATTAAATCTCTTGAAAAACAAAATACTTCATAACTATCAATGTTTTCAAAATAATTAATTAATTCACGTTCATTATAAAAATTGGGATCATGTTTTAACCAATATATTGCTTCATCTCTACTTTTAAGATTTTTAAATATATAAATTAATCTAACTATAAATTTATGTTCATGTGTACTAATTTTTTTCGATATGTTACTCAACATATTTTGAAAATCTATAAAATCAACTTCAAAAGAGGATCTACTTGATTGAACATTGTTTTCATTGAAATTGTTTCTAAATAAATTATGTTTTTTTAGTTCAACAATTAATAAAACTTTAGAGTAATTAAACAAAATTGGATCAACTAATCTCTCAAAATAGTTCGTTAAATTAATTTTATGTATAAAATCTGGTAAATTCTTTATCCACTCAATTAAATCAAATTTATTATTGATGTTTTCTAGTAAAACAGAAATGCTGCTAGTATATACAAAGTCTATTTCTTCTAATTTTTTAATTAAAGTAATAATATAACTTCGATAGGTTTCAATAGCTTCAGTGTTTAAATTATTGTCAATTAAAGGAGAATTACTAGCCAAAACATTAGGCTTAGAGTATTCGTTAAAAAACACATTACTCGAACCTACAATAGATAATGACTTTGTAATTTCGAATTCTATTTCCGATGGACTATAACCTGTATATTTTGAAAAACTAGAAATAAATAATCCTAAACTTTGAACTGAAATTGAAGAATTAAACACAAAATAATTCCTCAAAAATATCGCCCGAACAAAATCCTCTAAAATATAACTATTAACAATTGAAAGACGATTTAATAATTTACTCAATTCATTGTACAACTCAAATTGTTCTTTTTCATTTATAATTAGACTTATCCATTTTTGTTGGCTCAACTTTTCTAATTGAATAATGTTATAAATACATTTTAAATCTCCATTTAAAAAGTATTGAAATAGTATGTTACTAAATCCAGTAGAATTTTTAACGTTTTCTAAAAGATAAACACCTAATGTCCAATTTGACGGGAATACCGCTAAAGCAGACTCATCTCCATTTATATAATTAATAATAGATGCTTTATAATCAATTGATAAAGAATCAATAAAATTTTTGCTACTTAAAATAGAAATTTTCTGATTACTTCTATTTTTTTTATTATTAAAATGTTTTTTCTCAAAAACGTTGTCATAGGAAAATAAGTAATCAGCATTAATTAAAGATAAACTATTTTTTAACTCTAATTTTAAATAATTACTTTTTAACGTATTATAAATACTAGCTAATGGTAAATCTAGGTACTCAGAAATATTAGACAAAATTTCTCCAACAAACTCATTAAATTTTAATTGACTGAATTTATTATTATCCAATAAAAAATACAGGAACTGTTGAGTAACAATTAGAGAGTTCTTTTCTGATTCAAATGTTTTGAATAAAAAATTTAAGACCGATTCAATAGTATCTACAAAGCCATTAACATAATACGGAAATATATTATTCAAAATAATTTTTGACGTTGGCCAATCAAATTTATTTAATAAAATGGAAGGCTTAGAACTAATAGAAAGTTTTTCACAAAAATCAATAAACACTTTTGGATATCTATCGTTGATTATTTTTATAATTTCACTTAATATTAATTTTAAGCTGTTATTTAAATCAATATTTCCAAATGCATCTATATAGGCTTTACCCCACCAAGGCCAATCATTAAATTCAATAATAAAAAAAAGTAGATCTAAAAAATAGTCAGAATCTAAATCTATATTTATTCTAGATCCTTCATTAGTGTCTGCAATAAGAGACTTTATATTTTCGAGTTCCTTTTTTAAAGTTTCATCATTAAATGTAATGTCATTTAAACCTCTTAATTTATCTCTAAACAATTGCTTATCAATAGAAACAGGAATACCTAGTATGTTTTTCGCAACTAGTGACGATGCGAAAAATCTTACATTACTTTTTAAATTAGAATTATTAAGTAAATTAATGATTAGTCTATAATCTTCAGATAATTGATAATCTGTAGAATTGATTATTTTATTAAAATTATATGTAGACAAATTGTTTAAAATATCAATTAGAGCAAATTCTCTAATTTTATTTTCTTTGAAAAGGAGATTTAATTTTGATTTATTATTAATAATAAAAGTTGAAACTAATGATTCAAAATCCTTTCTATTTATAGCATAATTTAAAGGAGGCAATGAACCATGATACAAATAATAAACAACTAGTAAATCATTGTCTAACGATTTTAAAGGATATTGAATTTCATCAACCTGATTTAACAATTGTACTTCAGAATTTAAATAGACTTCAGAGTTAATGAATTCAGAAAGCCTTTCTTCAGAATTAATTTCATTGAAATTTACAGAATAATTATCAATATACTTTTTAAAGTAAGGATCTTCTAATTTGTATTCATTAATTAAATCATTACTAGAACGAACCTTTCCATTATTCGAAATAATTTCTTCAAATATTTTTCTTAAAATTCCTTTCGAAGTTTTATTATTATTTTCGTTTAAAGAATTATACAATTTATGGACTAATGGAAATAAATTTGATATTTTGTATTTATCAGAAGTATTTACTAATTCATTTAAGAGTAAAATTATTTCATTTACATTATATTGATTTATCAATCTAATAATCCAATTTCTATTAGCCTCTTTTAATAAAACATTTTTTAACTCATTTATAAATTCAATATCATTTATATTGCCATAAGCTTCAAACGAATTTGCCCACCAAGGAAGATAACCATTAATCAAAAAATACATTAAAACGTCAAGTTCGCTTCTTGAAGAATCTTTAATAATTGCTTGGGTTTCTTTATTTTGGTTATTCTTTTCTAGATTAGAGACTTCTAAATTTATTAATTGCTTTGCTAATGCTACTTCGTTTAATAGAATAGATTTTAATTGATCCTTAATTAAAATGGTAAGATTCTCATTTAAAGCATTTCTCTTAATTAAACCAATATCTAATTCAATTTTAGAAATACTAATTGTTTTATGATCAATGTTGATTTCTTCAAAAACCTGTTCTAAGGCAATTAGTAAAGAATTATTAAAAAAATCTGAAAACCAAATCTCATCTGATTTATAATTTTCAGAATCAGTGCTTGAAATTTCAAAGAGAACTCTTTGAATTTTATGATTTTCAGAACTCATTTCAAGAAATAAGCACACTCATCAACTTATCAAGTGCATTTGTTTTTGTTTCTACACTATTTGAGGTCGCAATACTCTTATAATCATTATAAACAGCTTCAAATGTTGTCATATCATCAAAATCAAGCCATCTAATATTCACTACTAAATGAGCTGGCAATTCTTGATACAAATATTCTTCCAAATATGCTTTAAACCCTTTATTTTGAAATTTTGTTGCCCACGTAGGCAGTATTATAGATATAATATATGAAAATGGATTAGAAATATTTACATAACAATTTTCATATTTAGTAGAAAACGAAAATGTCAATAATTTACTATTTATAGAATTTAGATAATATTCAAATTTATTAATTGCTTCGGAATATGAAGAATAATAAGTCCTTGATAATAAATTCCCATATTGACATTCAAAGCTTACTCTGAATTCCTTGAAAGCAGTTTCAATGACTTTAAAATTATCTAACCGAACGCTTAATTCCTTAAATTTTTCAACAAACAAATCACAATGATTTAAACTAAATTTTCTATCTGAAATGAAAATAGGCTTACCATCAAATAAAATATTAAAACCATAACACAAATAATCAGCTGTAGGCTTTAAAGAAATATGATCAATTACTAAAAAATTTTCTGAGTTGTGATTTATTTCCTTAATCTTTTGATGTATAAAGGTTCTTAATTCATTTTGGCGCTTATTGACAACATGCAATCTTGAAACAATCTCATTATCCTTATCAAAAATAGACACTTCATTTGAACCAGTTTCGACAATATTTTCAATATCAATCCCGTTTTTTAGAAGCTCATTTAAAGGGTTTTCAAATGAATAAATTTCAGCTTCTATTTCATTGTCGAAACCAAATTTAGAAACACCCATAGTGATATACTCATTTTTAATCCCTTTCAAGTTCAAATTCTTTCCTAACCAAGCTTTTAAACCACTTATTTCGGGATAAACAGATGACTTACCGATAGAATATTTCTCCGACGATAGTCCAGGAAAATTTCTTAGCAAATCAATTTTATAGTTAATAGCTTCAATTTGATTCATTTCTGAAAGAAGCTCTAATTTATTTGTATTTACTCCAAATCTTGCTAATAAATGATCTAAGACAGAATTTCTTCGTTTTAAAAACTCCACTCTGGTTTCAAATGAATTTTGAATTTCTCGATTAAGTTGATGTTTTTGATCCTTTAAATATTTATTCCATTCGGACTTCAATTTAATTTTATCACTAAAATCATTGTGCTTTATATAATAATTTTCTATAAAGTATTTATATAAATATTCTACCCCTGGTATATCATCAATTAATTGTATAGCAGATGTATTTTCAATATTTTCAGTAGAAAACAAATATTTCACATGATCGAGTTGCGCCAAAAAATTAGCCATTATTTGATCATAAATAATCAAATATCCTTTGAGTTGTTTTGCAGCCGAAGATTTTATTGCTGTAGCACCAGCCGCAGGTCCTTTAAAACCAATTCCAAAAGTATCAGGAAAATCATATTGAATACTATGGTATTTCAATAAATTTTTCGAAAATCCAACAGGCAATTCAAGAATATTTTGGCTATGAGATGATGTTTGATTCAATTTCGGAGATGCCCATAAATCAATAAATGATGGCTTACTTTCAAAAATTAATGAGTTTCGATAAAAACATTTAAATTTTGACAATTCAGAATCTATTCTCGGACTTTTTGCGAATTGGACATCATAAATCCAATTATATTCTTTCTTTTCAGCATCAATTATTTTCAAATCTCGCACAAATGAAACCCCATCTATAGCCATTGCAATGGTAATTAAATCAGACAAATATATACGTTTCCTGATAGTTTGATTGCTAAGTTGTTCATCCAACAAAAAGCCGTTTTTTAAAAGAGGTCCGTTAAAAATGGTTTCTGTACCAAAATCTTGTTCTAATAATTCGTTAAGACTCTTAAATTTTATTTCGGAAGAAAAATAATTCTGAACATCTTGAATAAATTTAGCAAATATTTTTTTTGGATCTACTTCATCTGCTAATTCAATGTCTAACACAACACCAATAAAATCATATTCCAAAAATACAATACGATCAAAAACAATTCCCAACGGACAATTATTATTAATAATATTTTGTAATTGTTTATTGATGTTTTCTCGGGAAGTTTCATCATCAAAATCTTGATGCGCTTCAATATTAATATCAAATACACCGGGAATAACTTTATCCGAGTATGCTGTTGTAAAATCACAATTTTTAACACCTTCAATGTCCAGAAACATTTTTTTAAAATCAAAAATGGACAGCGGCGATGTAGTTAAAATTTCGTGGGCAGGAAACAGTGAGTTTTCTATTTTTGTCTTGCCTGTTGTGCTTAATAAAGTTGAAATATCAAAGTCTGCACGATAGGCTAAGTCAGTTAAAGCATAACATAATGTTTCTAAAATTGTTATCCCAGGATCATGCGAATTATAATCCGTCCAATTATTACCTGATAATAATTGTATTTTTTTTAAACCTTCTTCTTTTAACTTAAAAAGGTCGAAAACATCATTAGTATCATCGTTTTTCTTTATAGATACTGATTCCTTCATTAACCTTTTAATTTACTTTCTGTACTATCTTTTGCTTGCAAATGAATTTTTTCGATAAGTTTATAAACGCCTACAAAAGGTTGATTTCCTAATAATTCGAGAATAACGTTCACTTCATCAACAGTAAGTTCAAGTTTTATTTTCGGTGATAATACAGCTTTCTTCATTGTATCTTAATATAGTTTTGCTACATTATATTTTATTAAAACTCCTTCGCCATAATTACTTTTAGTTCTAATTTGCAATTGAAAACTAAAATAAGAGCCACTCCATCTAATATCTAATTTATTTCTAGCCCAACCATAGTAACCACAAGTTTTATTAATTGCATTTTTAGAATTACCATACGTACTAACTGCTATTGCATGCAAAATAGAATGTGCACTCTTTTTTCCAACTGTTGCTATAACTTCAAACGCCTGATATTCATTTAAATCTGAAACCACATCATGCCACTCTCCATCAGCTGGTATTTCACCAAAGGCAAAATTACCCTTTCTGCCTTCCATGCCAATAATACCCGAAACATCTAATTTATTTTCAGGTCTTGTAGAACCAATACCAACATTTCCACCTTTAGCGATAAAAAGTCTACTTCCTCCATTTGGCTCACTTATATTAAATCCTTCGCTACCATCTTCACTTTTTTGATTAAGTATCCATGTAGGATTTAAATCATTAATATTATCGAAAAAATTAAGCAATTCTCTATTTGGACCATCTGCTAAAATTTTAATCCCTTCTCCCTTTGTTTTTAAAATTCCATCATCCAGCTTATTTACACTAGATTCAATAAAATCATGAAAATCCTGTTCAGTAGGAATGTTACCCTTTAAAAAATAATTCTTAAGATTTGCTCTTGTCTTTTGTGCCATACTAATCTTTTAAATACAAAGTAAAAATACGTTTTTTTTCCAATAATTTCCCGGAGTCAGAAGACAATTGAAAGGTTTTTTCTAATAAATCAAAGCCTAAACCCGCAGATTTTTTAACTATTGCATTTTTAACTAAAAAATCGTTTCCTATCATCATATCATTTATGCCAGGATTATCAGTTGACATTTTATCGTTGTATGCTAATATTTTATGCTGTATATCCGGAATTAATATGGAAATCGGAGAATTCCCTTTAATAATTAAATCATTTTGTTGTGCCTCGTTTAAATTAATAATTTCGTCATTTACGATATGAAATACAGAGAAATTTGTGATGTAATCTACATAGTCTTCTAATTCTATTTCATTTAATATTAAAGTTGAGGGAATAATACCTCCTTGGTTAATTAACTTTTCACTTTTCCAAGGATCTAAAAAACTAATGATTTTTTCTTTTAATTTTTTATAACCTAATTTCTCGTTATAACCTTCAATAAACTTAACATTAAATTTTAAACTAACTTTTTCATAGATAGGATTAATAACTGAAACACTCATTCCAGTCATTATTTTACTACTTAAAAACTCTTGTATTCTTACCAAAAATTCATTTGGAAAATAGCGTTCATAACTAATTTCATCATTATGATCCAAGGGAACAATAACAACCAAAATTGCCCCAGGTTTAAATTCAAGATTTTTATCTAAATGGCACAAACATTTTAAACTTTGAATCTCTGGAAATTCACCTAATAATATATTTTCAATATCTTGAATTGAAATAGCTCGAGACTTATGTCGAATTCTTTCACTAGTTCTAATTCTAAAGTCAATTTCGTTTTCAGGCAGTCTACCTCCAAAAGATTTATAGGGTTGCTCAATTTTATTAATTTGAACTAATGGATACATCATTTCTGAAATAGAAAACTCGGGAACAAATGAAGAATTGTTTTTTAATTCAGTTTCTCTAATGGCAATTCCAGCATTTAAATGAATATTTTCTATAAAAGATAAAATATTTTCCTTATTAATGTCAATTCTTAACCAAATACTATTTGCAGATCTAGATCCTATATAAGAAGAGGCTTCTGGTAATTTTATTTTTATAATACCATCTCTTTGTAATTGATGAGTTGAGTCATAGGTAATTTGTTCAGAAGAAAATGGAATCCACGAGGCGTTTTCAAAAATACTAAGTCTTAATTCATTCTCATTAATGCTCTTTTTATTAGAAATTTTAAAAAGTAGAGAAATTTCTTTATTGCTTAATAGTGGATCAAATCCAATTAGTAATGCTCCCCCTTCAGAGAAAAAAGGTAAAATTTTCCAATCACTTTTACCAGCTATTGATTCCTTGCCAAAAGGATTTATTTTCTTTAAAGTAATTCTTTCATCCCACTGAGAAATATCAATTTGCGATTTATAATCTAAAGAAATAGATTTAATACTAGGTGTATAAGGTTCATTTACACTTTCTGTAACCCCTTTGTTTTTTGATGCCTTAAATGCCATTTTTTGAATCAATTCGGTATATTGATCATGACCAAATGCAACTTCAGGATAACAAAGTTCCAATTTTACAAATCCATCAGTAGTAGTTATATCATAATTCTCTAATGGACCGATGATCCTTGCATTATAATTTAGGCCAAGAGCAGAAATATCTATTTCATTTAATCTTCTTATTGGACTTAATAAATTATTTTCTAGACTAGAATTTGAAGGAACACCCGTAAACAGATCTAGAACTTGTTTATTAACTGAAGGGACCCAACTTTTATCTCTTAGTGCGCTAATTTTAACTTTGAAAGATGAATTATTCTCAATTCCATTATAATCTTTATAATAGCTTTTAAATCCCTGCTCATCAAAAGGCAAATTATTCCACTCTAAATTAATTACAAGATCTTTTAATGGTTTTAAAAATAAGTTTTTGTGCCCAATATATAAATTTGAGCCTATTTTGGGACTAAAGCCAAAAGGTTCAAATGGCAAACCATTTTCAAGAGCTCCAAAATCATTTTGTATAATTAAATCTCTAACACCTATAACTTCAATATTTAAAGTAGCTTTCGAAAACGAAATATCCCTAAAAAGCGAATAATAATTAAATCCATTTTCATTTAAAACAAATTTCAATACCGCTTCATTCACATTTTCTTCAATTTCAAGAGGTGAAAAAGGAGAAAGATGTTTTTTGATAAGAATATCAAATCTAAGTTTTAAAACATCAAACTCATCATGAAAATAAATATTAAGAGAATCTTCCTCAATTCGCAACATTTCTTCTTTTGTAGAATAAAAAATATTCCATGAATTAGAAATAAGTGAATTTATTTTTTCTAAATCAAAAGAAAAAAAGTGTTTTTCAATTTCTTCTATAAATTGCAATTTTTCTTTCCTACTTAAAAAAAAGTCAAAAGTAATTCGTCTATCACCTTCTTCTAAAATCAGGTACTCAGATGAAATCTCAAACCCAAATTCAAAAGAACTATCAGTAGGGAAATTAAGCTCATGCAATTCAAAATTAATATCTGATTTTTTCATAAATGAGTCTTTCCATGAACGAGAAGAAACATTTATACCCATTACCTTTGAAATCGAGCCTTCATTTATAACTAATGGTTTGTCTAATATGAAATTTACAATCGAGTCCTCGTTTTTTGATTCATAAATAAATTTAGTTCCTTCGTTTAATTGAATACAATCCGATCCAACGTTTGCAACGAAAGTTAAAAATATTGAGTCAAAAGTGCCAGTTAGAGGCTTTAATTTTAATATATCTTGATAATAATAATTTAAATGCCGTTCAGTAATAGTATTTATTTTGTCCTGCACACCTCCATAAAGCTCACAAAAAGTTAAAAATAAAGCAATATGTGGTTTAACATTACCTTCATTCAACACATCATTTTGTAAAAATGAAAAAGCATCTTCTTTTATAAATTCAATATCATGAATAATCTTAGGTAATTTTTTGCTTACAGTATTTATAGTTGTGTCGATCCAATATTTTTCAGTCAATTTTAAATTTGACGCCTCATGAAACCAAAATTTACCAAAAGAAATTTCAAAATTTCTAACTATTGGATTTGCCCATTGATGAGATTCAATTAAAAATTTATTGACCAAAAATATATCATTAAAAAAATGACTGAATCTATTTGTTATAAATTTAATTAATCGGTTTTGAAAATCTTTATAAGTAAATACGTTCATTGTAATTTGCTCAATTTCCAAAAAAATAGTTGAACTAATAATTACAATTTTTTTTAAGATCTCAATTTTTTGTTTTTCATTTTTAGACTTTTCAAATAAAACAAATACCTCCGCTATTTCATTATTCCATTTTTCAGTGTCAAATGATTGAAGTAAAAACAATGAAATTGTGGGATCTTCTCTAAAGAACATAGACCAATCACCGTCAGGGCGATCGTTCTCATTAAAAAATGAAATTAGCTTTCCATACTCACTTGCAAATCTTGAAAAATCGGAAATAGTTTTTTCGTCAACTTTAAAATAATCTGGTCGTAGCTTTTTATTGAATCGATTACTTTGATCAATCCACTTTTTTTGAGAAATAATATTTCGGTTCTGACAAAATTTCATCTTACATGTTACAATTCAGTTCCCTCCTTCAAATAATAAGGAAATACCATATTATATCTACTATTATGACTCTTTATTAAATAGTTTATAGATATATATATGATTCCTTCCTCAGAAGAAAGCCTAAAAATAATGTTTTCTACCACTATTCGTGCTTCGAATAAAACAATAGCATTTTTTATCCTGTCGGACAGACTAGATTTCAAAGTATTAGTAAATGGTTCGAATAAAAGCGGTGAAAGATCGCATCCGAAATTTGAATCATAAATTCTCTCACCAGGCAATGTCGTTAAAAGTATATTTAGACTTTCAATAATATCATCATTGCCTTCCCTCTGCTCTACACCTTTTGTTGTTTTATTAAATATAGGAGGGAAAGACCAGCCTTTACCAATAAAATCAAAATTTATATCCTTTGGTTCCATCGTTTTTTTATCCTCCTATCATTACGGTTGGAAAACCAGCAGCAATAACCCCACCATGTGCTGTAGAATCACCCATACGAGCAGCAGGCTTTCCGCCAATCATCACAGTTGCAGATCCTTTAATTACAACATCTGGCGGACCAACACACATGCATTGTGACCCTAATGTTGCTGCGGGCATATTTCCAATTAACACAGTTGGGATGCCCATTAAAATTGCCCCGCCTACGTGAGGGATAGGTGGCACAGCTGGTGAAAGCATTGGGCAAACATGTAAATCTCCTATTCTGGCTGCTGGTGGCATAATATAATTTATTTAATTTATTTTAACTAGAGAACCTTTTATTTCAGCAATGGCACTTGTTTTTAAATCTATGCCGCCGTTACCCGCAACTTCAAATTTTAACTTAGCAGTGGATTTTATATTATTGCCTTCAATCATCACATCTCCTGTGGAACTTGAAATAGTAATTTTTTTTGCAGATGTTAATTTTAACTCACCAACTGAATCTAAGGTTAAAGCGTCTTTTGCCATTTTAACGGTGTTTCCATGTTGATCTTTAATGCATATCTCCTTTGTTTTATCGTCTATCTTTATTGAATTATCTCCAGGTGTTTTGATAGTGATAACTTTATCTACATCATTAAACTCAATTCGTAAATCACTTTTTGTAACTATTGCTTTGGTATCAACTTCTGCCGTTGGTGGAAGAATTGCAGGGGCTGTAGCCTTACTAAACATCGACCCTAAAATTACAGGATTGCGAGGATCATCATTTAAAAATCCAACTAAAACTTCATCATCAACTTCGGGCCAGAAAAAATTACCTCTTGAAGTTCCTGCATAATCAAATAACATTCGAGCCCAAAATACTTCGGTTGTTTTAAACATTGGTAACTTAATTTTCACTCGATGCTGTCCTGCTGGATCTGTAACATATGCTAAAACTTTACCTACTTGCAATCCACTCACCCCTGGTAATAAACCTGCTGCAGGTGGAGCATTAATATTAAAATTTTCTGAATGCCAATTTGCGTCCAACCCAAAGCTAATGTACGTAAACCAGCCTGAAGATGAGAATTCTTGTTTAATACCAGTAACCACGATGTTACCAGAAAACTTTGTACCAACTCCAGCTAATTTTACAACATCACCTAAATTTAAAGAATAATCACCCTTTATTTTAAATGATCCTTTTACTTTACTATGGGCCGCTTTTTCCAAAACAGCTTTACTCCATCCATCTATTTCAGCTTTTACTAATCCACCTCCGTGAAAAAGAGATAAGGTTGTTGGAGAAGTTATAACATTTAAAGAAGCTGCAGTAATTCCTGTATTTTCTAGTTGACTAAACGTGGAGGTAGTAGCTTTTGCCGACTTTAATACTTCCTGCGTATCGTCTTTCCATGTGGAAGCTTCCGCTTCTTTTATTTGTGATAAAGCATTTGATTCCATTTCAAAATCATAAAGATCCTTTCCAAAAGTAAATGTTGCTTTAGCCGTTCCAGAAGATACTGGATTGTCAATTTTAATTTTTCCATAAGCATCACCAGGTTTTTGTACCAATATCATTTTACCATTTACTTCCACTCGATTTAAAATAAAATCCCAATCTGTTGAATAAAATTGAGTAATCGAGTTTTGTGCAATGTATGGTACGCCGGTTAAAGTAAGTCTCGAATTTAAAGCATACTCGGTGAAAATTGTTGTAAAGTTTGCATTATCGGTTAAAGGAGCCGAACCATCACCAAAGACTCTGTTTTTTTTCGCTACGGTCATTTTCACCAAAGGATCCTTACATTCTATATAAGTATATGATTTTGTTCCTACTAATTTTATGCTATGCTTAACAATTACACCCTTGAAAACTTTCTCGTTTACTCCATTATATCCCAGTGATATGGTGACTTCCGTACCCGGTTCAATATCAGTAGAGGAACTTAATGTGAAATCAGCACTTGCTGCATCTCCATCGATAAATACAACTGTGGCATAAGGAATTTTATTTGCTTTATAAGAACTACTTATTGAATAACAAGAACTTGTTCCTCCTGGCTCAAAATCTTTTGCTCCAATTGAAACTTTATATGAAAATCTTCCTGTTTTATCAACGTCTGGCATAATAGTAATTATTGTAATGGAGGAAAATATATTTTTTTGCCATGTTCAATTCCACGAAAAGAATCTAAATTATTGGCTTTTGCAACTTGTATAACATATGCAGAAGAACCATATATTTTTGAAGAAATAGTTGTTAAATGATCGCCTTCATTAAAAGTAATAAGATGAGTAATATCGGGAGATTGTTGATCTGTTCCCGCTGCTTGCGCAGCAGCAGTAGGTAACTCCATAAATGATAAATCAATCACAGCAGATAAAGGTTCTCCATCTAGATCAAATCCAGTATATTTTGTACTGAAATTTTTACATACACCATTAAAAATAATTGAACCAAATTCAACTTTTATTTTATATGGTTCATGTTTATCTCCAACAACTCCAATAAGTTTTTCTCTTAAAGCTTTAACACTAGCAACAACTGTTGCAGATTCTGAAGTTGAATCATCATAAATTACTACAAACTTCCAACTTGGGGCATTACTTCCGGTATATTTAGTATTACTTTGATTCTCTTCACTACCGAAAGCTTTACCACCTTCTTGATAATTTACAGAGGCATCATATGAAATTAAATTTGGATTATATTGTGCTGAAATTGAAGCTCCATCAGAATCGGTAAACTTAATAAATGTAGCCATAAAAATTATTAAATTTAATAATTAACGTTCATTTTGTCTTTTCAAACTGTCACTAATTAATTCAATACAAGAATCCAATATTTCAATTTTATGTTTTCTTATTTGTTTTTCAACTTCAACTTGAATATTCATTGAATTAGATTCATTATTAGAAGTTGATCCACTTTCCAATACAGTCCTAATTACTAATTCTTTAATTTCAATTGGCATTTTTATAAAAATAAATATTATGATGCACTAGCTAAACTATTTTTCTTGATATCGGCAATACTAGTTGAACTTGACATATCCACTTGTTTAAAATAATCATATTTTAAAGTTATTTTTTCCATCAAAATTTGACTTTTTTCCGCATTAAAACCCGTAGTTTCCCAACTTACAGGGTAGGCATTAACAAAAAACCAAGAATATAATGGGATATCTTCTTCGTTTAATGCAGTAACAACAACGGGTATAGGATCTTTTTTACCAGATACACATTGACCACTTATCCATTCAATTAATGTTGATTCAGTTGTCATTCCACGTTCTAGCACCAAATCTTCAAATTTCACACCGTCAAATTGACTAATTGTATCACTTCCAGCAGACGCTCCAATTTTCTTGACTATTGCAGTCCAAGTAAATTTTAAACCACTAACCGAAAGAAATGACACATCTTTAATGTACTTACCAGCTACGCAAAAATCCACTCTAAAATGAAATCCAGGAATTACAGCACCCATATTTTACATTATAACTAAAATGCGAACCAAAAAATTGGTTCGCATTTTACTATTAAATACTATTACTTAATTGTAATACCTTCACAAACAACGTCAATACTTTCAACGGCAACCTCTGATTTTTCAGCACTCAATGTTGGACTACTTATTTTTTTTGGCCAACAGTTAATTAAAGTCCAAGTCATAATAGCATTTTCACCTTCATCTTTTAAGATTACTATAACGTCTTTTCTTAAAGGCACATTTCCTTTATGAGCATCTAGCCATGTATAGAAGGCTTTATCATCTTTAAAAACTCCTTTTTTAATTGAAATATCTCCAAATTTCTTTAATCCAGACATTTTTTGTTTAGAAAAAATTTTACTATCACCATTTCTATATTCAATAACATCTACTTCAATATTTAATCCTGAAATTTCTTGACAATTAATAACAGTTCCTCCTAAATCTACTGAAAAATGGAAGGTCGGCAATGGGTAAGCTAATAAATCGGCCATGATTGTATGTTTTTAAATTATTTTTAAATTAATTATTATGATTCTTGTAACTTGTGTGAAAATTTCAGGATGATGAATTCTGCTGGACGTACAGCTGCCATTCCAATTTCTATATTCATTCTTCCCTCTAAAATATCTACCGCAGACATAGTACTACCTATACCAACATTAACAAAAAATGCTTGATCTGGAGATGAACCAGCCAATGCGCCCGCTTGCCACAAATTTGTTAAATAATTTTCAATCATTCCTTTTACTCTAATCCAAGTAATTGAGTCATTTGCTTCAAATACAGCCCAATTTGTACTTAATCTTAAAGATTTTTCAACCATATTGAAAAAACGACGAACTGAAATATATCTCCACTCATTGTCATTTCCTGCTAAAGTTCTTGCACCCCAAACTAAAGTTCCTTTACCAGTGAATGCACGTATAGCATTTATTGATTTACCTGCATTTACATCAACATTTAAATCTTCTTGTTGATCATTATCAATTTTTAACCATGGACTTGAAACAGAAGCTAAACTAACATTAGCAGGCGCTTTCCATACACCACGGTTTCCATCAACTTGTGCAAAAATACCTGCCATTGATCCACTAGGTGGCAATAATGAAGCTCTTTTTTGAACCTCATTTACTATGCTTTTATATAAAACATTTGTTTCATATACAGCCTTATCAAAATTATCTTTAATAGAACGTGTATCTGCTTTTATAGATAAAAGCACATTCACCATTGCTTCAAATATTGATTTAAATGCACCTCTACCTTTATTTACCATTTCAGCTTCACTTAAATCTTTATATTTTGCGGTAGCCTCTACAGCACTTAATTCAAAATCTAAAAAATCCTTAGTCACATCAATTACTCCTAAATCTGCATCAAGACTAATATTAGTTAAACTACGAGCTACTATTGCCAAAGCAGAACTATATGCTAATTTTTGTCGCAACTCATTATCAATTAAAGTATTTGAAAGACCTGTAGCTTTTAATTTAAAAACACTTTCAATCAAAGATTTAATGGTGTTACCATAATGAATTAATTCATCTTTTTTACCACGAATTGCATCGTCTACTTTGAAAAAAGTATCATTTAAAGATTTACCGCTTGCAATTGGATTTAATACATATTCATTAATTAATTTTAAATCATTTATAGCTTCTTTCACATTATTGATAGAAGTTGGATCTTCAACTAAATCTGCTAAATTAATATCTGCACCATCTTTGTCTTTTAAATTAATGTGTTCAAAACCAAAATTATTTGACAAGGTAGTTTCAATCCAAGGATAATATGCTGCACCATATTTTAAATGATTAACACCTATCCCATTTCTAAAATCTAAAATAACATCTTCATCTTTACGATCAATAAAACCATTATATACATCTAATATAGCAACTCTATCTTGCATTTTATTACATTGCATTAACATAGCCTGTTGCAAAGTATATGCTTGATCTTTCTTTTTTAATAACATTGCATCAGGGCAAGTTAAGATCGTTGGATGATCTTCTTTTTCAACTGCAGATATACCGCCATTTAATTTGTCCATTGTAATTTCGTCATCATATGACCCTACTGATACAATGTAGCATTCACCACCACCATTGGCAAAAAACATTCTTACACTATCATAAACAAAAAATCGCTTTTCAAAATCAATACTTCCAACACTAGAATCAGAATTTAATGAAACACTAATTTTTCCATAATCAGCTGAACGTCCAAACATAGTATGAAAATCCAATATTGAAGTAAGATGAGTTGGCACATTTAATATGCTCTTACCGTTTTTTATTGCTTTTTCAGTATAACCTATAAAAGCAGGAATAGCTGTTGGGACTTGTCCAACCGATGGTGGAAGGGTTGAAATTTCCTCAACATAAACACCCGGAGTTTTGTAATTTGCCATATTTTTTTATTTTTATTTTTGATAAAGTAAATTTAAAAATTATAGAGTAACAAATATTGAAGCATCAAAGATTTTACAAATTATCAACTATCTCTGCCTATTTGTTAATAACATATTTAAATCGTTAGATACGCATTTAAAACTAATACATTATTTTCTTCATTTAAAAAACGCGCATTTTCAATTTCTGGATTGGGAAGATGTTTCTTTAGACTAATATCATTATTATAAAGACTTAAACTTGATAATGCTATCTCAGAAAGTTTAATTTCTTGTGTCGAAATAAAAATTGAATGATTTTTAACTTCACTTTTTTCTTGAACAAATTGATAGATTTCATTCTCATCAATTATATTCAAATTTACATAACTATTATATTTACTTTGAATATGATATCGCCATTTATATAACCCTGCAGGAATTGATATTTCTCTATCCACTAATAATTGGTCTATTTTTAAAATCAAAACCGCATCGAAATCAGTGCAAGAATTACATTTAAAAAAAAGATAGTCATTAATCTTATATAACCCAGTTTCTAAATAGTCAAACCAATTTGACTCATTCATATCAGAAGAATAAACTAAAACGTCATTATTGTTTTTAACACTAAAAAAATCAGTACCAATAAATAAATTTGATTTCCAAACAGGAACTATACTTTCTGCATTAACAAGTACATTATCATTATTTACTAAATTGAAAATCATTTTATTTTTTCGAGGATCGTAATTTAAACCCGACCTTAATTGATGATGCTTATCATTAAAGTTAATACCAAAAAAAAAGCTAAGCTCTGTATCAGCATTTGTTATAAATGGGGTATCATCAGAAACATTCATTTCTTGCAACAAAATAATATTATTTTTTTTTGTCTTAAATAATATTCTGTGATTATTGAAAAAACGTATTGTATCTTCAAAAGGATGAACCGTTACATTTTTTAATTCCTTATCCGAAAAATAATCGTGTTTGATTGATATTGAAGTAATGGTTTTATAATAAGTTTTCATAATTACGATCAAGATTACCAATTTCAATTGTTTCAGGACCTAACATATTCTCATCAACTTTTATCATCCTTACTTTATATAATATAGAGGGCATATATTTTGCTCCCAAAGTACTCCATAAATTACTTTGTTCTTGAAATGATTGATTAACAATTTCAAAGGTTAATTTATTTATTCCATCATTTAAATTGGAAGTGTTTTGTTGATTAAACGTGCTTTTATTTTGAAAAAAAGATATCACCGCTGTTAAAAATTTAAGAGCATCTGTATTTAATTTTTCGTTAAAAGAGGCTGAAAATAATAAAAAGAGATTTATATAAACAGGCTTTGAAACTCCTTGATGAATATTACCTATTGTTTTTTCTTCCTGAATTAATACCAATGATAAAATAATTCTATTCTCATCTTTGACTGAGGATGATCCATCTTGATTTACTAAATTAGAAATAATTACGCGATCTTCTTTAAGACCAAACTTTAATCTAAAAAACTCATTTAATTCGCTTGCAACAACTTTAACTACTAAATCTATCATTTAAAATAAATTTAATGCCCAAACGACTATTCGAGAAATATAAACTCCGATAAAACAAACAAAAGATAAGGCATAAATGAAATTCATATTTGACTGCAAATACATAGTAATAATCTCATTTTTAATATCGGGTAACACTATAGCAAATAGTTCAAAAAACAAATAACCCATTAAAAATCCAATACATAAAGAGGCAAAAAACCAAAGCACTTCCTTAGCGATTTGCTTTTTTTCAAATATTATTTCAGACGATGAAACCTTACTGTAAATTCTTGATTGCGCATCAAGACTAGTTCTCATAGCTCGATTATACAAGTCAGTTTCTGATTGTTTCTCAAGCTGTTTAAACATTTCTCCTACTGCCATACAAATTCAAAAATATTCTTTTGAATTTGAACTAGGGTATTGAGTTATTAACAATGTATTAAGATGTTTATTAATCTAAATTGATTATACAAGCAAGTATGTATGTATGTATGTATGTATGTATGTATGTATGTATGTATGTATGTATGTATGTATGTATGTATGTATGTATGTATGTATGTATGTATGTATGTATGTATGTATGTATGTATGTATGTATTTGTTTAGCAAAACTGGGTATTGCTCCGAAAACAATTTAATGCTTTTTAGAAAAACTAACAACCTCGGGAGCAACTGCTTTTGCAAATGCAGAAGCCAAATACCCAAATGGGATTTAGGTTTTGTTATAGGCTGTTTTTTTCTAGCTGTTTCACTACTTGAAAATATAAACCTTTCGAGACTTAGTTTATTCGTTAATTACTGGCTAAGAGTTGAGACTTAAGGAACAACAGCATTGATCGCTGCAAGTTCAGCTTCTGTGTAGACGTCCTCTCCCTCTGGAGCTATTGTTTCTATCTCAATAATATAATCGGTAAATTCACCAGTTTCATCATCAATTCTACCTGCTTGATCTGCTTTGATTTTTGCAATGCTAAACATTCCTGGTAGTTGGGTATTAACAGCTCCACTCATCATGTCAGGGTCTAATTCGAATCTAGTTATACATAAGTACTTAAACAGCTGATTAGCTTTTCTTTTAATGTCAGCTTCAATGTCTTGCATACTCTTACCTGGTTTCCAAAAAGTATTTCTTAGTTTTCTTTGGGCAAATATGAAATGTGCATAAGTATGTCGCTGAAAAATGTGGGTAAACTGTGCCGAAGGTATTTCTAGTTTTAGTGTTGTTTTTTTAAGTGGTTTGGCATTTATGGTATAAGGAACTACAGGGATTGCCCCAGGATTAGCTCTTTCAACTTGAAATTCAGTTATTCCTTTATTCGTTCCTTTATATGCTCCAGATTGCTTGCGAGTCCAGCGTAATTGGGGAGTTTGATACCATTCTTCAGGATTCATGCCGACCAAATTAGGATTTGTTAGTGCCTCGACTGCTTTGATTAATGCAGTGGACATTTTTTTTATTTCAATTGCTGCCTCTTCGTCATTACCATCAAATACGTGTCCCCTCATATTATAGTAGGCTTTTAGCATGTTTTCCAATTCTTCGGATCGTTTGTCTAGTTTTCGATGCTCTTCACCAAATGGTGAGCTATCATCTTTAATCGTAGCCGGGTCAAAGCTTGTTCCTGGATCTCCTAAAGGGTGTTCTGCTCCTGCAACCAAATTTACAGGCAAATTATGGAACATAACATTTGGTCTGTTTTCAGTTTGTTTCCTAAATTTATCAGCATCACCACCAAAGGATTTTTTTACGGCATTTGCAAGTGCTCCGAGGAATTCGTTAGCTGCTTCAATTGTTTCTGGAAATTCTTTAGCCCATATGCCAGTGCTTCCTCCAAAAATTTGTATTGCATTTAGCATTTCATCGATAAAATTCCTTGAGATGATGTGATGAATACCAATTTGCTGTCCAAATACCTTATCCATCACCTTCAAATCTTTTCGCTGATCATCAATCATAGCTATTGACCATCTTTGAACAATTTCAAGTGAATGCCGTTTAGGACTAATAAAGGACAATGGATTGTACGCATTGGATTTCATCTGCAATGCTTTTTCTCCCATCACATCTGCTTCTTTTTCTAATCCTGCATCATCATTCACACTTACTTCGCCCTTCAATTGCATGGTCGGCTTTACACGCCCTTGCTTTTGTTGCACAACATGCCATGCTTCGTGTGGTAAATGTTGCTCTTGTCCAGGCCCTAGGTGAATATCCGTTCCTTGCGCATAAGCATGTGCTTGCAATTGAGCTGGTTTATCTGAGTTACGATGAACTTTCACATCAGCCATGGAGTAACCCGATAAGTTTTCAATCCCAGATTTTAAATTATCGGGTAAGCCAGTATTATTTTCTTTCTTTTGGATGGGCTGCTGTTGCTGAGCAGAATAATTATTAGCTATCTCTTGCAGTTTCCTTTGCGCAATAGCCTCAGGTCTATTATCAAAAAACTGAAAAGTAGCCTCGCCACCAATCTGTTTTTGAGAAACCTCATTAGCAATGGAATGACTTTTATTTCCTGATGTATTTTCTTTTTTTTGATTCACTGTTTACTGCAGCTTTTATAATTGCAAAAAAAACATATATATACAATAGTACTAATTTTAAAAATAATTTAAAAGAGTATATGTTTTTAAGTTTTCATAATTGCTAACAAATGGGGAGGTTAATTCATCATAAAAATAAAATGTAATAAACGTTGATTTCACTATTTATTGTTTAACTTTTTCTTAGACAAGAATTTGAGTGATATTATTCCTTCATTTAAATTACACTTGTGAATCGTGGCATTAACATAAAGTAATTTTACATTCAAATAGTATCATTTATTTGAAATGTAATTTAAATCGTTGATGTGTCGTGAAGAAACCTGAAATAAAAATATCTACATAACCATAAGCATCATAAAAAAAACCTGTAAGCTAAATGCTAACAGGTTTTCATGCTACTTTCGTAGCCCGTTCGGGGCTGCTAATTAGCCCCTTTTTAGGTTTCACCCAGTTTCATAGGTTTTCATCCAGTTACAAAAGCTTATAAATACGGCATTTTAACAAATATGGTGATTTTAACAAATCCCAAATAGTATTATATAGCTACGTTTTTTTTTACGGTAATTTTACGGTAGTTTTTTTGCTCTTCGTACCTTAATTAAGTATCTGGATTAAGAAAAAGTCAATAAATCAATAAAATTTCATCCTAAAATACTTAAAAGATAAGAATCGAGGTTACTAGGGTCAATAATTACTTCTATTCTGATACCATCTTGGTATATCTCAAATGTTTTAAGATTGTATATAACGGTTGCTACTGGCTCATCTGTATCAAAGTCAAAGATAACAACGGCATTTTGTGCAATATTGCATACTAAATATCTACTTGTAAGCGGAATTAATGGTTTAATTTTCATACACAAATCATTCTAAAATTGTAAAAACTTTCCAAACTTAACAGGTCTTTGAATTTTAGGAAAGTTGCTACTAACAAAATAAACACTAGTATTTGGTAAAATATAATTATTAAATTTAAATATGAAACAAGAAGAAATAAATTCACTTGCACAATCAATAATTGAAGACGTACACAATTACGAATTTTATTTTGAAAACCCTATGCAACTTCATTCAGCCTGCTATGCAACATTAATCACATTTGATTATAATGAAGCTATTATATTGGCTAACCTACAAAAACCAATATTACCCGATTACTTAGACCAGTTCATTAAAGTTGTGAAAAAGGATGATAAATATTCAATTGATTTTAAAAACGGTTGTGAACTAAATTTATTGATGTACTGTATTGATAAAGCATTTAGAGAAACGCAAAAATAAGTTAGTCTAAGATGAATATTGATTTGGTTTATTTGGATGGTAAAATCTTTACTTCTACTATGGAAGAAGTGTATATATCTTTACCCTCACACCTTGAAGAAAGTTTTTCAAAAGCTATGAAAAAAAGACATTACCCGAACAAATCAACACGTATTACATTTTCAGTAAATGGTTATTTAAAAGATTCAATTGTTATTACTGATGATAGCTTATGTCTTTTATTGCTTTTAGCTCAAATCGAATAGTAATTTTCACTAATCAAGTAATATTAATAGTGATATACTTAAAAAAACTACCTATAATAGCCACAGTTCCAAAAAAATTAAATGAAAAACAAAAAAGATTGCTTATTAAGTACTTTTTAATTTAATTAATTAATTAATTAATTAATTAATAGTTCTATTAACTTTTGACGAACACCATTATAAACTTGGATATAGTTTTGATGTGACACGAAAATTGTAATGTCTTGAACATAATCGGTATTCGGATTAAGGGACAAAGTACTACTATTGATTTTCGTAAACCCCTTATCATTTGCGGTCCTCGATATTTGAGATTCTAAATTAGAAACTGAATCTTGGATTAACATTTTATAGGTGAAATAGTTTTCTTCCTTGTGAAGATAGTTTGCAACCATTCCAATTGTTGCAAAAGAATTAATTTGATTAACTCCGCCAGCACAAAAGAAAACTTGACTTGTTCTATATTTAAGTCGGTCACCTCTTAAATCTTTTTTTATACCTATGATTTGCTCCGTACAAAATTCAACTAACTCTATTTCATTATAGTTTTGTGAATAGGTCAAGACATCAGATAGTACTTGTGATAATTTCACATTAACATCATTTGCTTTACCTAATAAATTTTGCTTGGAAATAAGTTGAAGATTTTTATCAGCTGGTGCGGGTAATGTTCGTAACCAATCATTTATCTTAATCGCATCAAGCAAAGGTATTTCAGCATTACCGCTACCATTTCGATAATAAGCTGTACCAATTTTCAAAGTCTGCTTGTAGTTTACCGTAGACGTAAGCAACATATCATATCTGTATAAAGGGAATTCAAACACACCATAAGTTTTTGAATCGTAGCTAACTAAATGATAATTAAAATAAGGTTTGGGATGCACTTTATTAAATATCTTAGCTTGTAGTTCAGCTTCATCAATATGTTGTTCGATGCCAATCATATCACGCTGACCGCCACCTAAATCTTTAACACCAATTATTATGTAAGATGGTTCTGTTCTAATAGTATTACAAAAACTTATAACATCTTTAACATAAGAATGCAATTCTTTCTTTTCATAGTCATTAGAAAAGTCATACATTTCACGTTTAAAATCTATAACCCGACCTTCAGAGGTTTGTAACAGTTGTTCAAATGTTTCTTTTTTCATCCTATAAAATTTTATACAAAAATATAGTAAAAAACTCAAAGCATTTGGCTACGTTTTGTAGCATTAACAAAAAGACCTAAAATTACAGGCTAAAGTGCAAAATTAATTATTGATTGACTACTGCATTATTAATAATTGCAAATACATAGGGTTATTAGAGTATTTCAATTTCTTTTTTGTATAATGTTATAAATCTAAAAAAACAACGGAGGTTGAATTGAGTTTATTTAATTTATGCATCATACTATTTTATTTTTTTTAATTTACCGAATTTCCGTACGGGCTAAATCTTCAATATTTTTCAATCACGTATCAAAAATAAAAAGAAATTGAAAGGCTTGATAGACCTGGACTTTATCGATTCTTAAATTAAAATAGTGTAGAAAATTAATTGAACATTTTATAGAAACTTCAACAAAAAAAACTCAATTTTATTGTGTTTTTTACGGTTATGTTACGGTAATAGAAATGCAAAAACCCTGTAAGCTATTGACTTACAGGGTTTTGATTTGCTACTTTCGTAGCCCGTACGGGAATCGAACCCGTGTTTCGTCCGTGAAAGGGACGCGTCCTAACCCCTAGACGAACGGGCCATTTCATTTAAAACTGCGGCTTTAAACCTAGGCAGTAAATTAATGGAGTGCAAATTTACAATTATTTTCTTATCTACAAAAAAAAAATAAAGAAATTACGAAAATCTTTTTGCTCTATACTTCTCAATAGTATTCACAATCGTATTTTGTAGTACAAAAGCCATCATTAAGGAGCATAAAACAACAGTATATCCGTAATATGGGATATAAATGGGATTTTCAAAAAAATACCCTCTCCACAAACTTACAAACAAATGATGACATATATATAGA
>JBIICN010000020.1:0-65266 GCA_044238845.1 Bacteroidia bacterium | reverse complement strand
CACCATAAAAGCAAATCAAATAATGTGTTTTTTAATTCGTCGTTCATTTTAATTTCATCTATAAAAGATACACAAAAAATACAGACACTTAATAATAGATATCCAATTATTGATGACATTAAATTATGTTCTATGTATTTATAAAACGCGTAGGAAAGGCTACCTGCCATAAAAAAGGCTATTTCAAAAGGGAAAAAGCGGTAAGTCCATGGATCAAAACATAAATAATAAAAAAAATTAAAATAGCATTTAATGGCAATACCTATAATTACTAAAAGTATTTGCCATTTTAATTTTTTGGTAACTAAAAAAGGTGCTATAAGATAAAACATAAACTCAATACTAATACTCCAAGCCTGAGGAACTAATAAATATTGATACCCTGTATGTTTAAATGATAGAACATTGTATGTTAATATTGGGTTACATAGTTCATCTAAACGTAAAAAATATAAAATATCTTGCCCTATCACTGCAATATTTTCGAAAATAAAATAAAAAATAGTAGATCCTGATAAACAAGAATAATTATTGATATAACGAGCTAAATAATAAGGATGATTAAAAGCAGAATAACCAATTAGAGAAACAATAAATGCAATTGATAGAATGACCCAATACAATGGAAATATGCGGTAAAACCGGCTTAAGATGAATTTTTTATAACTCCCTACTCCAACATATTTTTCATTTAAAATGAGTGCCATATAAAATCCCGAAATCATGTAAAACGATTCCACTGCTAATTGTCCTCCACACATATGTAAACCAAAAATTTTAAATGAGTGGTAAACAACTACGGCTAAAGCTAATATGGTTCTGAGTATTCCCATTAAATTATTTTCTGTTTCTACTAAGCAGAGAGCAAATACATACATAAAAAAACTGGTAACAATAGTCACCAGTTTTTATAATAAATTATTTAAGTTCCTAATCTACTTTTTCCATTACTTTTTTTGCATCATCAACTAGTTTTTTCTGTGTGTCTATTTCAGATTTTTTAGTCACTTGATCAGATTCATTTTTCTTTAAATCACTTTCTGCCTTTTTAATTTTATTATTAGAAGACTCTATATCGTCTTTTAGATTCTTAATTTCTTTTTGAATATCTTTTTCTTGATCCATTAATTTTTCATGAATTTTCTGAGAAGATTTTGCCTGCTCATTTACTGCTCCTGAACTTGCGTCAACTACTTTTTTTTGTACATCAATTTCAGATTTTTTCTTTTCTAATTCAGTTTTTTTAGAAGCAATATCTTTTTCATCCTTAACAATTTCTTGTTTGTAATTGACAATATCTTGTTTCAAATTTTTATCATCTTTTAGCAAATCCTTTTGATTTTCTTCCAATTTTTCAAGAATATCTTCTAATTGCTTTACTTTATCCCCCATTGATTCTTTAGTGGTTTTAACAGCAAAATCTTTAACCATTTTTTTTGCATAATTATGCTTATCTCCATCTGAGCCAGATAAATAAGCTCCACCTAAATCAAAGGCAACATGAACAATAACTGTTTTGGCAGCTTTATTTTCTTCAAATGTTGCATAAATATCAACGGGATTATTTCCCCATTCTTTAATTAAAATGTTATCTCCAAAAATTTCTCCATTATCAGTTTTCACTTTTTCATTTTTCAAATCTTTTAAAAGACTTTTAAAATTACTCATTGCAACATTTTTAGATGTTTCATAAATAGTAGCACTATATGCGTTATGGCTTCCATTTGAAAACTTCTCTGAACCATCACTTACTGTGATTTTTTGCGCATAAGTTATTCCTAATATGAATAAAGCAGAACATGTTAAAATATTTTTTTTCATACTGTATTTCTTTAAAAATTAAATTGACAAATCTATTCAGATAAACGAATATACAATAATATTAATCTACATCAGTTACACCACCTGAAATAATAAATTTCATAGCTTCACCACCATCTATAGGTAATGGAGTTATTTGCTCTTTTGGAACAATAATCATTCTACCTGAAAAAGAATAAGAATACGGTAAATAAACAGCATATTTATCTTTAATTCCCCATTCACTTAAATCATCCTGAGTTATAAATCCTATTTCCTGAATATTTGCTTGAGGATTCGTTAACACCAATACAGGCTTTGTAAACCGCTTTTTATTACCCATGAATGCATTCATGAAGTCTTTTATAGGAGAATAAATATGCTTAATAATTGGGGCATGTTCTAACTTCTCTTCAATAAATGCAAATAAGCGTTTAAATAAAAAAGTAGAAGCTAATAAGCCAATAATCGTTATAAAAACTAGCAAGGCTAAAAAAGATATTATTGTATCTAAAAATGGGCTTCCTGTTAATCCAACAAATGAAAAAACCCCTTCAAAAAATTGAAATAATTTTAAAAACACTATTACTGTTATTCCTAATGGAATAAACAAAATTAACCCTTGTAAAAAATATTTAAGAACCTTATTCATTATTAAACCCAATTAATCCCTTTTTTTAGTTTTGTTAATGTTTTTTGTTCTTCCGAACCATCGATTGTTTTATAATCATACAACCAACTAGCGTTTGCAGGTAAACTCATTAAGATAGATTCAATACGTCCGTTTGTTTCCAATCCAAACTTAGTGCCTTTATCATATACTAAATTAAATTCCACATATCTACCACGACGTAATAATTGCCATTGTTTTTGCTCTTGTGTAAATATCTTAGTTTTATTTTTATTCATTAATGAAACATAAATTGGAGCAAATGCTTGACCTACATCTTGCCAAAAAGCAAAGTTTTGTTCAAAGCTCATTTCTTCATTTTGATTTAATCTATCAAAAAATATTCCTCCAATACCACGAGTTTCTTTACGATGATTGATAAAGAAATAATCATCTGCCCAAGTTTTAAATTTAGGATAATATGAATTATGATGCTTATCACAAACTGTTTTTAATTGTGAATGAAAAAACTGAGCATCTTCATCTACAATATAATGTGGCGTTAAATCAATACCGCCGCCTAACCATCTAGTACCATTACTCATTTCGAAATAACGAATGTTCATGTGAATAATTGGAACTAAAGGACTTTGAGGATGAATAACGATAGAGATACCCGTTGCAAAAAAAGTTGATTCTGGAACAGGAGTATTTGATACACTATGTTCTTTTTCTTTGAATAAAAAATCGGGAGTTTTGCCGCTTACCGCCGAAAACATAACTCCACCTTTTTCAATCACATTTCCGTTTTCAATAACTCGTGATCGTCCACCACCACCTTCCTCACGTGTCCAGTTTTCTTCTTTAAATTTCGCTTGACCATCTTCAGTTTCAAGGGCTTTGCAAATTGTATCTTGCAGTGATTTTAGCCACTCAGTAATGTTTTCTTTATTTATTTCCATCCTAATTTGTGTAATTGATAATTGGAGTATTTATAAATATAAACGGCTCTGTTTTCAAATCCAGTTTCAGAATCAGGTCTATAAAATTTAAAGCCAGTAGAAATCCCTTCCCAATTATATTTATCTAGGTTTAAATAGAAATCTGGACCTTGTGCTTTTAAATGAGTTAAATAATAAGTTGCAATATCAAATCCTTGAAAATAGTATTCAGAAGGATCAGCAGTGTAAACTTCTTGATATTGTTTAGCTAACGCACGAATCGTAGAATCTTTAAAATCAATATGATTAGGTGCTGCAAAATGAAATTGTAAGGTATTTAAATACTCTTGATCTAAATTATCAATATTTGCAACGCTATTAAAACCCATTAAGCATATGTCTTTTTTCTCTGAAAACACATATAACTGAGTAATGAAGTCTTGTAAATAAACATGGTTATTGGTTAATAAAACGACTACATTTTTTTTATTAGGAATAAAAGCAGCTTTAACACCTGCGATGCCTTTTACTTCAACAATGCTATCTTTAATTGTTTTATTATGTTTTAATAAAAAAGCGTTATATCTGCTTTTAAACGTTTTTATGTATTGCTGATCTTTAGTTGTTGTATTTACTATAATAATATTTGAAGAACTTAATAACGAATCAGTGCAGTAATCTGCTAAGCCTTCAATCAATGTAAATTGAGAAGGATTAACTTTACTTACTAATGTATTATTATATAAGATTTTGTTTTGCTGAGTTAGAGGTGAAACAACTGGAATTCCTATAGCTTTAGCACGACCAGAAACTAATTTAAAAACACCAGCGAATAAAGGTCCAAAAACAACATCTAATGATTTAAATTCAGGTGTTTTGCAAATTGTTTCTACTTTGGCAGAGTCCTTTTCTTCCACATCAAATAAATGAATGTTGATTTCGAAATCTTTTGATATTAAAGAATCTACGGCTTTTTTAAACCCAAAATAAAAATCAAGCGCTAATGATTGTGTTGGAGGAAATGAAGCTTTTGCTCTAGCTAATTCATCAATATTAATCCCTTCACTTTCTATTAATTTAAAAGGCAATAATAAACCAATGTTATAGGTACCCTTTTTAGATTTATGAATTTTAATCGTATCCTTTTCTATGGATGACAAAGGTGCTTGGGTTGCAACAGAAGTTGAACTAGAAGCTATACTTGTATTTATTTTAGGAGTATTTACTTTTAAAACCTGACCTTGTTTTATTCCATCTTTTACTTCAGGATTCCATTTTAAAATATCATCCTGTGAAATATTTAACTTTTTAGAAATACCATACAATGTTTCTCCTTGCAATACAGTATATGAATCGTTGGTAGAAACGGAGTTTGTAATTACTATATTATGATTAAGTTTTATAGGAGCGGTTTTCTTTTTCTCTCCAATAATAATATATTCTCCTTCTTTTAAACCACCACTAATTGTTGGATTATAACCTGCTAATTTCTTCTCATCAATACTATACTTTTTAGTAATTCCATAAATGGTTTCTCCTTTAGAAATTTTATGATAAACATATTTATTTGTATCAATAGATATTGATGATTGTTTAGGCAATAAACTTTCACAAGGTATTTTTAATTCTTGTCCATTCTTTAAACCGTCAATAGCCTCGTCATTTTCCGCTAAAATAGAATTAACATCCATACCATAAGTTTTGGCAATAGCATACAAGCTTTGACCTTTTTCTACTTTATGGATATAATACTTTTTGCCATTAATTGTTTTTATATCCGTTGATTTAGTTTGTCCTTGAGAGACAAAAAATAACAAACACAAAACACAAGAAAGGGTAATTGTTAAATATGTATTTTTAATTCTATTCATTATTTGTGATTACTCCCACTCAATAGTAGCTGGAGGTTTAGAACTAATGTCGTACACCACTCTATTAACACCTTTTACTTTATTGATAATATCGTTTGAAACTTTCGCTAAAAACTCATAAGGCAAATGGCACCAATCAGCTGTCATACCATCTGTAGAAGAAACAGCACGAAGAGCCACTACTTTTTCATAAGTACGTTCATCACCCATCACACCAACACTTTGTATTGGTAATAAGATAGCGCCTGCTTGCCAAACAGAGTCATATAATCCAGCTGATTTTAAACCATCGATAAAAATGGCGTCTACGTTTTGTAATAAATCTACTTTCTCAGGTGTAATATCTCCTAAGATACGAATAGCTAATCCTGGTCCAGGGAAAGGATGACGACCAATTAAAGCCGCATCAATTCCTAAAGCTCTTCCAACTCTACGTACTTCATCTTTAAATAAACTACGCAATGGTTCAACAACACTTAACTTCATATAATCAGGTAAACCTCCCACATTATGATGCGATTTAATAGTAGCAGATGGTCCGTTAACAGATAAACTTTCAATCACGTCAGGATAAATAGTCCCTTGCCCTAACCATTTAGCATCCGTAATTGTTTTTGATTCATCATCAAATACATCTACAAAAGCTTTTCCAATAGCTTTACGTTTAGCTTCAGGATCAGATAAACCTTTTAAAGCATCATAAAAACGTTGTTTAGCATTTACGCCTTTTACGTTTAATCCCATGTGTTTATATGAATCTAAAACACTTTCAAATTCATTTTTACGTAATAAACCATTATCCACAAAAATACAGTGCAAGTTTGCGCCAATGGCTTTATGTAATAAAACAGCAGCCACACTACTATCAACACCACCCGATAAACCTAAAACTACTTTATCGTTACCCAATTTTTGTTTTAACTCAGCAACCGTCGTATCGATAAATGAATCAGATGTCCAAGTACCTTTGCAACCACAAATTCCTTTCACGAAATTTTGTAACAAAGCAGCACCTTCTGTTGAATGATATACTTCGGGATGAAACTGAATTCCCCAAGTTTGTTCGCCTGATACTGCAAATCCAGCAACCTTCACATCATGTGTACTAGCGATGACATTATAATTTTCAGGAACTTTTAAAATGGTATCTGCGTGGCTCATCCAAACTTGCGACTCGTTGCTAATGCCTTTAAATAAAGGATTATTATCTTCAACAAAACTTAAGTTTGCTCTACCGTATTCACGAGAATTAGATTTACCTACTTCGCCACCATAAAAATGCGCTAATAATTGAGCACCATAACAAATCCCTAATAAAGGGAGTTTACCTTTTATGTTTTCTAAACTTGGGTTTAATGGATTTTCTTGTCGCACACTATGTGGACTACCAGATAAAATAACACCCTTAATATTAGGAGTTAGTTCAGGAATTTTATTAAAGGGGTGGATTTCACAGTAAACATTCATTTCTCGTAAACGACGAGCAATTAATTGAGTGAATTGTGAACCAAAATCGAGGATTAAAATTTGTTCTTGCATAATAGCTAACAAAGATAGCTAAATCTTTTGTTAGAAAGGCTTCAAGAAGAAAATAAAATGTGAAATAAGGTGAAAAATTACTGCTTAATTACCTTGTAGGTACTCTTTAGTCCTGATTTGCTAATAATTGAAATTGTATAAAATCCTGTTTTTAAATATTCAGTATCTATTACCATTTCCCTACCATGAGATTGATAGTTAATTTCTACTCTTTCTCCTAATACATTATAGAGTTCAATACTATTAATAATAAACTTATCTTTTGATTTGATAGAAATTGAAGTTGAAAACGGATTAGGATATAATTCGAAATTTGAATTACTTTGATTATCTTTTATGGAAGTGACAGTATTTGATAAATTAGCATAGTCATTTATTCTAAAAGTCTTAAAATTAGCAACAGAAGCTGTTCTTGCATTTCCACAAAAAATCATTAGACTTATCATATTATTACCTGCTTGATAATTGAAGGAAACTGTATCAGAAACAGCAGTCAATGTTCCTCCCTGCCAAATCTCCCAAGAAAGGAATATTGTGTTTGAATCAATTGCATTGTAGTTCACTAAAAATGCTGAATCGATAGGCAAATTATAATCAAAATTACAATTTGTATAATTATAAATAATAGTATCTACAACAAGGCCATAAGTATTTGGATTATTGATAACGTTGCCGCTACTAGCAATTATAAAATATTTTCCAACAGTATCATTTGCTGTTGCAACCAAAACTCTATGCATCCCTTCACACAAATTAATCACGGAATCCGAACTGGCAAAAGCACCACCATCAAAAGAACATAAAAAAGGCACAACCGAATTAGTAATGGAAACTCGAGCTTTACCATCGCATGTAGGTGTGTTTGCCTGCTTATAAGAATTTACGTTAACGTTTAATCCTGTTGACGATGGAAATGCAGATTGACCAATTAAATATGATATATTTTCTACCGGATTAACAATGTTACCAGGTGTTAATTCAACACTACAAATAGCAAGTGAAACATAATTACCACTACACAAAGTATCCAAGTTATAAGGTGGGCTAGACGTAATTTGATTCCAATTATTTCTTTCTCCAAAAAACAATACGGCGCTGTTTACCGATGGAACCGATGTATTTAAATTCAGGTGAATTTTTCCGTCGCAATTCAAAGCAGAAGTTGGAGATGAAATTAAAGAGGTAGACAAAATGTTTTTACCAGTTGCAGTTGGTTGTAAAAACATTAACGTATCTGTTAAATCATTTCCATTTATAGCAAAAGACCAATAATTAGCAGTTAAAAAGTCATTTGCTGTGCTGTTACTGTTCAATAAATTTGGAATTGAATCGGTATAATAAATATTACCGTTAGATTGATCAATAGTTACAAATACAATTGGCAAATTAAATCCAGTGCAACTTAACTTAAATCCATATTTTTTTAAACTAGGTTGAGAAACAGAATCAACAAACGAAACTGATTTGAATATTGCCACTTGAGCATCTATTAGGCTAATAAAAGAAAAAATTAAAATAAAGGATAGTAAGTTTTTTTTCATGATATTCGATTTATAAACAAATATAAAAAATTAATCTTTACTCCTCATGAATTTCACGATAGTATAAACACCTAAACTAAAAATGCCCGCAATTAGAAATAAGATAAAAAAATCACCAAGTTCTAAGGAAGATTGCATAAAGATTAAGCGGCTAATAATTTATTTTTAACCGCAAACATAACAATACCAGCTGTATTAGGAATACTTAATTTACTCATAATGTTTTTACGATGAGTATTGACCGTATGAGTACTTAGTTCCAATTTATCTGCAATTAGTTTATTTGATAAACCTTCTGAAATTAAACGAATAATATCCAATTCTCTATCGGTAATACCTAAGCCTTGGCAAGACACCTTTTCTAATTCAGGACGCATAACCTCTAACTCTTGAGTATTAGCTAAGAAATAAGCCACTTTACCACATAAGAATCGTTCGCCACTGTGTGTAGCTTGCAATGCCTCTATAATTTCTTCCTTATCGCATTCTTTTAACAAATAACTTCTCACACCAGAATCTAAAGCAGACTGCATTTCTACTCTGCTCATATAATCTGTAATTGCTAATACTTGTAAGCGTTTGAACGTTTTTGTAATAGTAGAAATTTGCTTAGAATTGATATTTAATGATTGAAAATCTAATACTAAAATTCTTGGTTTATTTTTTTTAATACAAGCTATTAAATTTTCAAAATTGTCGTCTTCTGTATAGTCTACTTCAAAATTAGCTGAAGAGCTTAATAATGTATAAAGCCCCAATCTGCTTAAGTAGTTATTATCGGCTATAAGTACTGATATCATTATTAAAAACTTCTTATTTAGATTAATTTTAAACAAAGATACGTTTCATTTCGAAATTACAAAATTTATCTTTAAAAAATAATTCACAACAAAAAGTTAATTTTTGAAATTACAAAGAAAATTCACTTCCCTCAATTGCTAATTCTGTGTTTTGAAAAACAACTTTGGCTTCATTTAAAAACTCATCTAATTTTCCATATCTAGCCGAAAAATGTCCTAATAATAACTTTTTAGCATTCGCTAGTTTTGCCATTTCGGCTGCTTGTTTTGCTGTGCTATGAAAGGTTTGCTTAGCTCTATCTTTTTTATCTTCTAAAAATGTAGATTCGTGGTACAACAAATCAACATCTTTTATATCATTTGCTAATTCCTCAAAAAACTTAGTATCGCTACAAAATGCATAACTTCTTGAGTTTGGTGGATCTATAGTTAAGTCAATATTCTTAATTGTATTGCCATTATTATCAATAGCATCCAATCCTAATTTTAATTTATGGATTTCGGCAAATGATACATTTAGTTTTTCTAATTTATACTTATCAATATTTCTAGGAAATGGTTTTTCTTTAAATAAATAGCCTGTTGTAGCAATACGATGTTTTAGCGGAAAACTATAGACTTCTACTTTGTCATCTTCAAACAATAATTGTTTCATATTATTTTGAGTATGAACAAATTTGACTTGGTAATTTAAATATGTATCAGAATGCTTGTGAATAAGGTTAATAATTTCTTCAAGTTCTGAAGGACCATAAATGGTTAAATCATTTTTTCTTCCTAATAAATGCATACTCGCTAAAAAGCCAGGTAAGCCATAAAAATGGTCGCCATGCAAATGACTAATAAATACATGGTTTATATTTTGAAAACGAGCTTTATATTTTCTCATTTGCATTTGAGTACCCTCTCCACAATCAATCAAAAAAAACCGCTCAGCTATATTTAATAACTGAGCGGTTGGATTTCTATTTGCAGTAGGCGTTGCCGCACTACTACCTAATATTAATAATTCGAAGGATTGAACAGACATAATTGTATATTCCTCCGAAAATAATAATTAATTATTAATTACCATCATACGTTTTGTAGTAATGGCATTTTTGTATTTTAATGAGTAGATATAGGTTCCGTTAGCCAAATTTGAAGCATTAATGGTTACTTTATTTTCTCCTGCATTAGTTTTAATAGTTTGTTGACTTACAATTGAACCAAGAGCATTGTAAACAGAAATTGTCGCATTATCTTCTCCTTCTACATAAAATTTGATATCAGTGAAATCAGAAAAAGGATTCGGCTCATTTTGATATAAAGCCATTTTATCTTTACCAATATCTCTTAATCCTGTTGTTATTGCAGGTAAAATATTAATAATATAATAGTTTAGAGTTTGTGGAGGAGTTAAACTACTACTACCACCTGTTACATTTGGAGATGTCGGACATGAACCAAAAGCTAAAGGAGTCATAAATGGAGTAACTTTTAAGCTTAACGTATACGAACCAGCAGTTGTTGGGGTTCCATAAATACTTGCACAATTATTAGCATTTCCTGGAAATTTAAATGCTGGTGCTCCATTAATTACTGAACCAGTATTAACGGCAGTTGTAGATGAACCTAAATTTAATCCTGGAGGTAAATTATAATTTGTAATTCCTGTAGGAGTTGTAATTTCAAAACGATTGAAGCAAAAAGTTAAGCCTGTAGATGTAGTATCTTTTGGAACTTTTACAGTTAAATTTTGAACATATGGCTGACCTACAACACCTGATATAAAATTAGTAACACTATCAGGATAAACACCTACTTTATTACTAGCGATAAATGTTGTATTTAAAGAACAGGTAGGAACTGTTTGTGCAAAAGCAGAAGCTAAAGTGGCAGAAACAGCAATAATTGATAAGTAGATTTTTTTCATAGATTATTGTTTAGTAAATAATTAGGAAGTTTTTAATTCCATTTAGTTAAGTAAATTTAAATAAAATTCAGTGTTTTTACAGATTTTAAATTCTAAAATCAGCTAAAGTTTTAAACAGAAAATTGTAGATATTATTGGCGTCCTGCCAATAAAAACATCACTGCCATACGAACAGCTACGCCATTTTCAACCTGATCTAAAATAATTGATTGGTCGCTATCAGCCACATCACTTGTAATTTCAACACCACGGTTAATTGGACCAGGGTGCATGATGATGATTTTTTTAGATAGAGAATCTAATAAAGTTTTATCTAAACCATACAGCATGGTATATTCTCTAATAGATGGGAAGAACTTAATATCTTGTCTTTCTAATTGTATACGTAACATATTAGCGACATCACACCATTCGAGTGTTTTACGTAAATCTGTTTCTACTTTAACTCCTAAACTTTCTATATATTTAGGAATCAATGTTGTAGGACCACACACTTTAACTTCTGCGCCAAGTTTTTGTAAACAGAAAATATTTGATAAAGCTACACGAGAGTGTAAAATATCACCAACAATTGCAATCTTTTTTCCTTTTAAATCTCCTAATTTTTCTCTCATTGAGAAAGCATCCAGTAAAGCTTGTGTAGGGTGTTCATGAGCGCCATCTCCAGCATTCACTATTTTTGCATTCACTTTTTTAGATAAAAATTCGGCCGCACCTGCACTTGAATGACGCATTACGACCATATCCACTTTCATGGCTAAGATATTATTTACGGTATCAATTAAAGTTTCTCCTTTTTTAACTGAAGAGGAAGATGCTGAAAAATTAACGACATCGGCACTTAAGCGCTTTTGAGCTAATTCAAAAGACAAACGAGTACGGGTTGAATTTTCGAAAAATAAATTGGCAACAGTTAAATCTCTTAAAGAAGGCACTTTTTTAATAGGACGGTTTAACACTTCTTTAAAATTGGTAGCGGTATCTAAAATTAATTGAATATCATTTTTAGTGATATATTTTATTCCTAATAGATGATTGACGCTTAAGTTGCTCATAGGTTATAAATATCTTTCTTTTATAATATTAATATGATGTTGGGCATGACCACATAGCATATATCCCAGTGATAATACATTCACTTCTCCGGATGCCATTTGACCTTTCAGCAATAATTCTTTATCCGATAATTGTCTGAATAACAAAATATTAGATAGTCTTACCGAATCAAATTCATCAGCTAATAATTGAATATTTGTATTGGTTAGATTAGCATTAGCCGCATATAAATTTTCATCAAAGGCTAACACTTTTTGGTTATCTCCTCTCGCAAAACGTAAAGCTCTATAACTTAAAATACGCTCCGTATCAATAATATGATTGATGACTTGTTTTACTGTCCATTTACCTTCGTCATAAAAATAATTTAGTTTTTGACGAGGAATATCTTCAATAAAATCTAAAATAGTTTGATGATTTGTTTTTAATGCGGAAATAATATCATCCTCAGGAATAAGATTAATGTAATATTCGAAGTATGGGATATGATCTTTTTTTTGTGGGCGCATTATTATTTATCTATTAATGTTACTCTATCTTTTTTATCTGTTTCGGTCCACTCTACTTTTACATTTTGCGTTTCAATAGAATCAATCACAAGCCCTGTATACTTTGCTTGAATTGGCACATGTCGGCTAAATCTTCTGTCTACTAAAACCAATAATTCTACATCGTTTGGTCGGCCAAATGCTAACATAGCATCTAAACCAGCGCGAATGGTTCTTCCAGTAAATAATACATCATCCACTAAAATCACATTCTTGTCCTCAATTATAAAATCAATATTGGTACGATTAGGAATGAGTTCTTTTTTACGAAAATCATCACGGTAAAAGGTAATATCCAAATCACCACAATTCACTTTCTTCTTTAAAATACCTTCTAGTAATTTTTGAATACGATGAGCCAAATATATACCACGAGGCTGCAAGCCAATTATAACCGTATTACTAAAATCGTTATGAACTTCTATTAATTGATAGCAAAGGCGAGTAAGAGTAACTTCTAATTGTTTATTTTCTAATAAAACTCTTGGCTTCACTGGTTTAATTTTTTAAAAGTAATAATTTTCTTAATACAACAAAGCAGATTACATAAAAATAGTTTGAGTTCTATCAGGTCCGATAGAAACAATACTAATTGGCACTTCCACCAACTTCTCAATGTATTTCACGTAATCAATTAATGTTTTTGGTAAAGAATCCTTTGAAGTCATTTTAGTTAAATCTTCAGCCCATCCTTTTACAGTTTCATAAACTGGAGTCACGTCAGCTGGATCAATACTAAATGGTAAGTAATCAATTTTTTCACCTTTGTGGATGTAGTGTGTACAAACTTCTAAAGTATCAAAATCAGATAAAACATCTGCTTTCATCATCATCAATTCAGTTACACCATTAATGGCAATCGCATATTTTAATGCTGGGATATCTAACCAACCACAACGACGAGCACGTCCTGTTGTAGCGCCAAACTCACGTCCAATTTGACGAATCTTCTCTCCTACTTCATTATCCAATTCTGTTGGGAAAGGGCCGCTACCAACACGAGTACAGTATGCTTTAAAAATACCAATCACATTACCAATGCGATTTGGAGCAATTCCTAAACCATTACAAGCACCAGCACAAATAGTATTTGATGAAGTAACAAATGGATAAGAACCAAAATCAATATCCAATAAAGAACCTTGAGCACCTTCGGCTAATATTTTTTGGCCTTTTTTAATGGCGTCATTAATAAAATGCTCGGTATCAATAAATTTTAAATTCTTTAATTCTTCAATCGCAGCAAACCAAGTTGGTTCTAATTCTGCTAAATTATATTCATAGTTATGAAATTCTAGAATTTGTTTATGTTTTTCAACTAAAGCATCGTATTTAGTTTTAAAATTAGGGCTTTCGATATCACCAACACGTAAACCATTACGTCCAGTTTTATCCATATAAGTTGGTCCAATACCTTTTAAAGTAGAACCAATTTTATCTTTCCCTTTAGCAGCTTCACTAGCAGCATCAATTAAACGATGTGTTGGCAAAATTAAATGTGCACGTTTACTGATCACTAATTTTTTAGCAAAATCAACGCCTAATGCCGTTAAAGCATCAATTTCTTTTTTGAAAATAACTGGATCAATTACAACACCATTTCCAATAACGTTTAAAGCCGTTGGATGGAAAATACCACTTGGGATTGTATGTAAAACGTGTTTAATACCGTTGAACTCTAATGTGTGTCCAGCATTTGGACCACCTTGAAAACGAGCAATAATATCGTATTTAGGAGTTAAAACATCAACAATTTTACCTTTTCCTTCGTCGCCCCATTGTAGGCCTAATAATACATCAGCTTTGATCATAATTTTACACTTTTTTTGAAAGTCTTCAAATTTACAATTAAGCCAGAATTTACAATGAATAACAAATTAACAATTTGTGGATTTTTGAACAATAGGGAAAAATTAAATCTCAATTTCCAATCCATCATAAGCTAACTCAATAAAAGAAGGTAGCTCTGTCGAGACTTCATCATGCAACCCTAATTGATGTGAAATATGAGTAAAATAAGCTTTTTCGGGTTTTAATTCTTGCATTAAATCAATAGCTTGTTGAAAGGTAAAATGAGACACATGTTCTTCTCTACGAAGTGCATTCACCACAATAATTTTTGAGCCTTTTATTTTTTGTTTTTCTTCTTCCGAAATATAATTAGCATCGGTGATATATGTAAAATCTTTTATTCTGTATGCTTTTACTGGCAAACGATAATGAATCACATCAATCGGTAATAATTCAATATCTTTTATTTTAATGAGTTCGTCAGTTACTGTAAACACATCTATTTCAGGAATTCCAGGATATTTATCTTCTGAAAAAATATAAGCAAATTCTCGTTTTAATGCTTCTTGTACTCGATCTGTTGCATAAACAGGCATTCGCATTTTATTAAAAAAATTAAAAGCCTTTACTTCATCTAAACCAGCAATATGATCTTTATGTTCGTGGGTAAAAACAACGGCATCCAAGGTTTTAATTTGTTGACGAAGCATTTGCTGTCTAAAATCTGGTCCTGAATCAATGACCACTTTTGCTATGTCACTTTCAATTAAAATAGAACTTCTTAAACGATTATCTTTTGGATTTTGAGAACGACATACTGCACATTCGCAACAAATAATTGGAACGCCTTGTGAAGTACCTGTACCCAAAAAAGTAACTTTCATGATTTATGATTTTTTAATCAATTCTAAATATACTTCCTGATTTAATAAACCTAAAATTAAAGTAAAAACAATACCGTAAATAGCACCCCAAAAATGAGCCTCATGACCAATATTATCAACCGAATTATTTCCTGTTCTTCGCTTACTTAAATAATAACTAATTCCCAAATACAAAACACCAAACACCCAAGCCGGCATTGGTATAAAAAAGAACCCTAACTGAGACATTGGTAAACATGTGATGTAACTGAAAATTAAAGCATTAACCGCTCCACTCGCTCCTAAAGATGTGTAATGCGTATTGTTTTTGTTTTTAAAATACTCTGATATGGAAGAAGCATAAATTGCGCCAGTATATAACAGAATATAAAACACGATTCCTAATTTTTTATCAGGTTCTCCGCTTTCTCCTAATAATATGGGAAGCACTCCTTTTTCAACTATGGGCCCAAACATCCATAAAGCATACATATTAAATGCTAAATGTATATAGTCGCCATGCAAAAATGCGTGAGATAAAAAACGGTAATGCTGATTAAAATGATTAATAGAATATGGATGAAAAATATACTTGTACTTAATTTCAGGATTATTCATCGCATATAAAGAGAATCCAACAGTGAGAAATAATATGGCGTAAGTAATCATTATAGAAATTTTGTTTTTTGTAAAAATACAGATTTAAAACAATAAAAAAGGTTGCCTATGGCAACCTTTCCAACAATTGTAAAATGTAAATTATTTTATAGAACTATTTAACTCTTCCACTGAAGATTCAAATTGAAAAGCATCGTTTAATAAAAAGTAATTGTTTTTGTCTACACATCTATCATGAGCAATTTTCGCAACCTCTAACCTGTTTGCTTCAAAACTAAATAAAAGCATCACTTCTTTAATTTGAGCACAACTTAAACAGTTACTTTTTAAAATCTGTTTTACCGTTGTTAATCTTGTATCTTCAAACGACTGTTTGGTAATGGTTTGTTTTGCTGCCAAAAAACTAGAACTACTCATTGCATTAGCGGCGGCGCAACTATTGGCATTTGAAACATTTTGAGTAGAATTACTAGCTGTGTTCGTATTTAGATTACTGTTTGTAGTGGTTGTCGTAGTGGTTGTAGTATAAGAAGTAGACGTTGAATTATTTAAAGTTGGGTCATTTATATTAACATTCATATTAATGCTTACTCCCCCCCATATTAACTGAAACATTTGTATTTGCTCCATTACTACCAGTTGAAATATTTGTATTAGTATTACCTATATTGCCCGACGTAACGGTTGTTTCTTGAGTAACAACTGTTGTAGAAATCTCAGGCATTGGTGTTGTATTAAAATGTACCACTGGAACTTCTGTTGAAGGAGGAGCCGCTTGCGTAATTGGCACTTGGCTAAAAAAACGTAAAACATTTACCATTTTATTGTTTTTCTTAATCTTATAAGTTACTTCTAATGCTCCTTGACCTTCTGCATCTGTAACTTGCAAATATTTTTTCTCTAAAACTGGTTGTTTAGGATCTTCAAAAATAATTTTAGCAGAATAATATGGTTGATTTAAATCAACCACTTTTACATTGGTGACAGGGGTTTCATTTTGTCTAATACCATTTAAAATCAAATAAAATTTTAATCCATCTTCAGAGAAAACAATTAAGTTAGATGTGTTTTGAGCGATTGAAGAAATTGATAAAAATGCAACGGCTAATAAGGAGTAAATTGATTTCATAGATTTTAATTTTAAATATTTGGCACTAATTTATAAATAATTTGACTTTACCCTACAAACCAATTAAAGTGCCAAAAATAGACTGATTAGAGATTTATAATTTTCGAATCTGTTAAAATTCTTTAAATAGGGTTTACACTCCAAGCTTCAGGTTTAGCATCAAATAAAATTTTGGTTTTAGCCCAAACGCCTTCAAATAGTTCAGACTGGCGATATGCCTCTAAATACTTTAGATTGTCCCACATACTTAAGGTAAAAAAAACACAAGGATTATTGATATCCTGCAACAATTCAACATGTTGGCAGCCTTCCATAGCAGCTATCAAATCTTTACTAGCATTAAAAATATCTTTAAAGCGTTCTATTGAATCAGCTTTAAACGTCATCTTCACAAATCTCTTAATCATATATATCTACAATTATACGGTCAATTTTATATTTACTCAATACATTTCGTTTAATCACAATTTTAGTAGCAGATTGTCCTAAAGACGATATTTCCAATAAATCCATTGAATTAAAAAAACAAACCACATCACCAATTTTCACATCATCGTAGGTGTTATTTATTTTAGTGATGTTGTATGACGGCAACGCTATTGAAAAACGTTTATTTCCTACTTGTTTTTCAAACTCTTGTTTGGTAATACTTGTAATTAAATTTCCAAAGTCATCTTCGTATAACACCATTCCTTGTAAATTACTTGGAGTTGAAAAACTCTCAAAAGCATACAATTTGCAATAGTCTTGCGTTTCTGCGCTAAATTCTTCTAAAGGTATTTTATTCACTAACTTACTAGCAATTTCAGTAAATATATCTCTTAAAAAGAAAGAATGTTGCCTTTCTGAATCAAAGTACAATTGATAAACTGGCTCATTAAATTCTTTATCAATCAAAGTTAATACGCCATTATCAGGGCAAATAATATACTGACCTTTATATTTAGACAATAAATAACGTGTATTATCAACAGCTAAATTACCTATTGTTTCGGAAGAATTTAAAAATTTGACTGCAAACAAATGAATGGTATATTCTGGAAAGTAAGGTAAAGCACTTCTTAAAGCAAAAGCCCCTTCGTTATGGGCATGAGGATTGACATCACATGCTAAATCAACAATTTGAGCATTAGGTTGTTTGCTATACAACATGCCTTTTACCATTGCCAAGTATGGGTCGCGATAACCCAAATCAGTCGTAATGGTAATAATAGACATATTGAAAACTTTATTTAATTTACTCAAAAGTAAATAATAAATTAGGCTTACTTTTTACTTTAAAAAGTATTTGATTAACACGATTATTAACATAAATTACTGTACATTGATTGAAAAAATTATAACATTAGATAGCGTTGAACCTGTTGAAATATATGGCGTAAATGACGTGAAGCTCAACGTGATAAAAAAATATTTCCCTAAACTTAAAATTATAGCAAGAGGATATTCGATTAAAGCGTTAGGTGACGAAAGTGAAATTGCGCACTTCGAAAAAAAGTTAACCATGATGGTTGATTACTATCATAAAAATGGTTTATTAACAGATACTGTTATTGAGCGTTTATTAGGACAAACAGGTGATAATTTATTATTAGCCAAAGAAGAAGCGACTGGCTCCGACATTATTGTATTTGGAAATAACGGCTTAGTTATTAAAGCTAGAACTGACAATCAACGCAAAATGATGCAATCGGTTGCTAAAAGTGACATGTTATTTGCTGTTGGTCCTGCTGGAACTGGAAAAACGTACACGGCAGTTGCTTTAGCTGTAAGAGCATTAAAAAATAAAGAAGTAAAACGTATTATTTTAACTCGCCCTGCAGTAGAAGCTGGAGAAAACTTGGGTTTTTTACCAGGAGATTTAAAAGAAAAGTTAGATCCATATATGCAGCCATTATATGATGCCTTGTATGATATGTTGCCTTTAGATAAATTAAATCAATACATTGAAGCTAAAATTATTCAAATTGCCCCCTTGGCATTTATGCGTGGAAGAACGTTGGATAATGCGTTTGTTATTTTGGATGAAGCTCAAAACACAACTGAAAGTCAGATGAAAATGTTTTTAACGCGTATGGGAGCCAATGCCAAATTTATTATTACTGGCGATATGACTCAAATTGATTTGCCACGTAATCAAACATCTGGCTTAGCTCAAGCCGTTAGATTATTAAAGAAAACAGATGGAATTGACATTATAGAATTAACCACGGTTGACGTCATTAGACATCGTTTAGTGAAAGCCATTATTGAAAAATACGAAGAAGACACCATTAGAAAGTAAGATTTGAGAGTTACGAATTAAGAAGTATGAATTAAGATTTATTGTATGGAAATAAGCGAAGCACAAAAACGGGTTGACGATTGGATTAAGCAATATGGTGTTCGTTATTTTAGTGAACTCACTAATATGGCTATGCTAACAGAAGAAGTTGGTGAAGTAGCTCGTATTATAGCTCGCAGATACGGTGAACAAAGCGAAAAAGAATCGGATAAAAATAAAGACTTAGGAGATGAGTTAGCGGATGTGATGTTTGTTTTAATTTGCTTAGCCAATCAAACTGGCATAGATTTGGAAGATGCATTAAAACGAAACCTTGATAAAAAAACAAATCGCGATTCGGAAAGACATCACCACAACGAAAAACTAAAATAAATTTTGCTTAAGCAACTCTTCATATTTGTAATAATTACTTTCTTTCATCCATTATTTGCTCAAAATAGTTTAATTGGTGTTGATGAGCCGAATAAAGACATTGGCGCACAAGAGAATATTTATAAGGTAAAAGCAGATTATATTGTACAAAATAATCAAACTAAAAACTTATACTTACTCAGGGCTGATGCTTTAAAAGGAATGACTATTAGAGCAGCTAAAAAAACAATTAAACCGGGTGATACCACTCTTATTGTGATTGAGTTTATTCCTCAACAAACTGGAAAGTTTAACGAAACTATTAATTTAGTGACCAGTGCAGATGGCGTCCCTTTTAAACTATCTCTTTCAGGCAATATTAAATCAATCAAAACAGATGATAAAACAGCTTGCTTTTATTTCAAAAAAACTAATAATATAGGTGTTAAAACATCTGAACCTATTGTAGTTACAGAATCTACAAAACCTAGAGATACCTCCAATAAAATGCCTGATAATACAACTAATACAGTCATTGATAATCCCGTTGTTCCTGTAAAATCATCTACTCCAACAAAAAATACAAATGAATTAGATAATGATTTGTATAAACCAAATAACATCATCTTTTTAGTAGATGTTTCAAGTTCGATGAAAGATACAAGTAAACTAAAAGTAATGCAATTTGCATTACACCATTTAATAGAAGTATTAAGGACTACTGATAAAGTCACGTTTATTACATATGCCGATTCTGTTAAAATTTTAAGAGAAGGTTTAAGCGGAAAAAATAAGGAAGAATTAAACGAAGTGGTTGATAGATTAAAAGCAAAAGGCTTAACCAAAGGAAACAAAGCTATTTTATTCAGTTTGGATGTGGCTCTAAAAAATTATATTTCTAATGGGAATAATCAAATCATCTTAGCTACTGATGGAAAGTTCAGATTTTATCCGGATGATCAAAAACTATATGTATCCAAACAAGGTGATAAACAAGTTAAACTTTCAACCATGGCGTTTGGTAATGATAAAGATGCCATGAAAAACTTAAAAGACATTGCAGAGATAGGAAAAGGAAATTTCATTCATATCAAAAGTAGATCAAAAGCTCATGAACAATTACTAGAAGAGATTAAACAAAACAGTTTAATTCAATAAAATTGGCCGTTTATAACTTTTATATTCCTTTTTTGTAGAAAAATCAGATTTAAAGATATTTAGCAAAAATTAAATTATCTTTGAGTAAACATTTAAATTAAACCACATGAAAAAAATCTACTTATTTGTCTTTTCTATTTTTGCTTTGAGTAAAATGGATGCTCAAACTTACACATTAACTCAGTCTAATTCTGAAGGAGTTGTTGGCGACTCGTATTATTCAGTTTCATTAGACACTAATGCTACGGCAATGCCTATGAATATTTCAGGAGCTAGTGTTACTTGGTCGTTAAATGCATTAACTCAATCTACAGCTGCTATTGCTTATAATACATACTCTACCGCAGCTTCAGCTTCTAATTCAGCTAATTATCCAGGTACAAATTTAGTTCAAACAGATACTGCAACAACTACATATTATAAAACAACTAGTAATAAACTAGAATTATTAGGAGTAGATGCAGGTTTTTTTGATTTAAATTATAATACAAACTCAGCTACTATTGCCAACTACCCAATGTCTTTTGGTACAACGTTTACAGATAATACTGTAGGAGGTACAATGAATATTCCTTCTCAAAATATATCTGGACCATTTACAGGTTCAGTTTCGACTATAGTTGATGGTTCAGGAACATTAAATCTAAATAATAGTCTTACTATTTTAACAAATTGTCTAAGAGTAAAATCAACGCAAAATCTAAGTTTTGTATTAGGTGGTGTTATAAATGGAACAATTAATCAAAATATCTATAATTTCTACAATAGTTCTTCGAAATTTCCTGTGTTTACAGCTAGCTATTCACGTATTAATGTGCCTCCTGTGCCTTTTGTTCTCCCTAATGGGCTTGATCAAATAATAACTCAAGTTTCTACATTATCAACTGTTGTTATTGGAGTTAAAGAAAATCAAAATAATAATGCAATGTTCTCAATGTTTCCAAACCCTGCAAACAGCCAATTGGGACTACATTTTGTGTTAACTAATGAAGATTCATATACCTTTGAAATTTCTAATACTTTAGGTCAAGTTGTAAAAACCGTTTCTTTGGGTAATTTATCAACTGGAATTTACAACGAAAATATTAACACAAGTGATTTAAGTACTGGAATGTATACGGTTAAAGTTATCGGTAAAAATTCTCAAGGAACACAAAAATTAATGATTCAAAAATAAATTTTTTAATCTAAGTGATTATAAAAAACGCCTCAGTAGTATGAGGCGTTTTTTTATAATTGATATTCTCTGTATTCACCTGGTTTTAAATCTCCTAATAAAATAGTATCAATTCGTACTCTAATCAGTCTGGCAACCAAATACCCTAAAGCTTTGCACATTCTTCTTATTTGTCGATTTTTACCTTCGGTTAAAATTATTTTAAATTCAAATTCACTAATTTTTTCAATAAAACAAGGCCTTGTTTTACATATCATAATATCAACGCCTGCTCCCATTTGATGGATAAATTCATCCGAAATGATTTTATTAACAGTTACTATATATTCTTTTTCCTTTTCTTTGACTGGGCTAGATAAACTTTGTATATACTTACCATCATTTGACAATAATAACAATCCTTCCGACTCCTTATCTAACCTTCCTGCATAACCTAAATGTTTATCAAATTTAAATATCGTAGTTAAATTATGTTCAATCTCCTTATTATTGGTGGTTTCTATTCCTCTTGGTTTATATAAAGCAATATAAGCAAAAGGTGTATTTGGTTTGAGTAATTTATCTTCGTAATAAATGTCCCAAATTTCATTAAACTCGCAGTTTTCAGTAATTGTTTCACCGTTTACTTTTAACTTTCTGTTTTCAATAGCTCTAATGGCTTCTTTATTTGTAAAGCCTAAACTATGAACTAAATAGTATTTTATATTTAATCTAAAACTCAATTTTAAGTAATTTTATAGCAATGTTATCTTTTTTTATCTAAACTGCATAAAAATTGTACAAATTCCGCTTTATTTATTAAGTTTGTTGGTTCAAAAACATCTATGGAAAAATCTTATTTTGCCCACCCTTCTGCAATTATTGATGAGGGGTGCAATATTGGTAAAGGCACTAAAATTTGGCACTTTAGCCACATCATGCCAAATTGTATATTAGGTGAGAACTGTAACATAGGACAAAATGTGGTAATTTTACCTGAGGTGGTTCTTGGAAAAAACGTTAAGGTTCAAAATAATGTCTCTTTATATACTGGCGTAACTTGTGATGATGATGTCTTTTTAGGTCCATCTATGGTATTTACCAATGTTATAAACCCAAGAAGTGCTATTAATCGTAAATCAGAATATTCTAAAACACACGTAGGAAAAGGTGCTAGTATTGGTGCAAATGCAACCATTGTTTGTGGGCATGATATTGGTGAGTTTGCTTTTATTGGAGCTGGAACAGTTGTTACCAAAACGATACCTGCATTTGCTTTAGTGGTTGGAAACCCGTCTCGTCAAATAGGCTGGATGAGTGAATATGGGCACCGATTAGAATTTGATACAGCTGGAAAAGCAACTTGTAAAGAAAGTGGTCAGGTGTATCAATTAGAAAATAATACTGTAAAAAGAATTTCATAAAATGACAAAAATTAAATTTGGAGTTATAGGTCAGGGACATATTGGTAAACGCCATGCCGAAATGGTTCGTCGTAATCCCAATTGTGAACTTGTAGCTGTTTGTGATATTGCTCCAAAAGAAAAATTAGGTTTAGAAACTCTTCAAGAAACCTTTTATAATTCAGCGGATGAATTATTAAAAAATCATCCTGAAATAGATGTCATCAATGTTTGTACACCAAACGGATTACATGCTGAACATTCTTTAAAAGCTTTAGAAGCAAACAAGCATGTTGTAGTTGAAAAACCTATGGCTTTAAGTAAAGCTGATTGTGAAAAAATTATCTACAAAGCACTAGATCAAAGTAAAACTGTTTTTTGCGTGATGCAAAATCGTTACTCTCCTCCAAGTGTTTGGTTAAAAAACGTTATTGAATCTAAAACTATTGGTGATGTTTATATGGTTCAGTTAAATTGCTACTGGAATCGTGATGAGCGTTACTATAAAGTTGGTGGGTGGAAAGGGACTCAAGAATTAGATGGAGGTACTTTATTTACACAATTCTCTCATTGGATTGATATCATGTATTGGGTATTTGGAGATATAAAAAACATTCAAGCAAAGTTTGCGGATTTTAATCATCAAAACTCAACAGCTTTTGAAGATAGTGGATTTGTAAGTTTTGATTTTGTTAATGGCGGCATGGGAAGCATTAACTATTCAACAGCTGTTTATGATAAAAACTTAGAATCATCTTTAACTATTGTTGGTAGCAAAGGTAGCATTAAGGTTGGCGGTCAGTATATGGATCAAGTGGATGTTTGTAATATTAAAGATTATGTCATGCCAGCTTTAGCAGAAACAAATCCTGCTAATGATTACGGTGCATACAAAGGCTCAGCCAACAATCATCACAATGTCATTGAAAACGTAGTTGATACCATTACAGGTAAAACAAAAATTACCACAAATGCACTAGAAGGCTTGAAAGTGGTAGATATTATCGAGCGAATTTACGCTCTTCGTCCTGAATCAGTTATTAAAAAAAAATAAGAAAAAATTAAACTATAATTTATGGGAATTTATAAAGACATCGTTGACAAAAAAGCTACAATCGCAGTAATTGGCTTAGGTTATGTTGGTTTACCAATTGCATTAGCATTTGCTAAAAAAGTAAAAGTTATTGGATTTGATATTAATGCTAAACGCGTTGATATGATGAACAAAGGCATCGATCCGAGTAACGAATTAACTAAAAAAGATTTTGCTAATTCTGACATTACTTTCACTCATAAGTTAGAAGATTTAAAAAAGGCAAAATTCTTTATCATAGCCGTTCCTACTCCAATTGATGAGCATAATTTACCAGATTTAAAACCATTAATTGGTGCTTCAACAACTGTTGGTAAAGTTCTTAAAAAAGGAGATTACGTAGTTTACGAATCTACTGTTTACCCTGGTTGTACAGAAGATGATTGTATTCCTGTTTTAGAGCGTGAATCAAAATTAAATTTTGTAAAAGATTTTAAAGTAGGTTACTCTCCTGAACGTATTAATCCGGGTGATAAAGAACATACGATTACTAAAATTTTAAAAATCGTTTCGGGTTGTGATAAAGAAAGCTTAGAAGAAATCGCAAAAACATATGAAATTATTGTTGAGCCAGGAACTCACCGCGCATCAAGCATTAAAGTTGCTGAAGCTGCAAAAATAATTGAAAATACTCAACGTGACGTGAACATTGCCTTGATGAATGAATTATCAATCATCTTCAATAAAATGAATATTAATACGTATGATGTTTTAGAAGCAGCTGGTACTAAATGGAATTTCTTGAAATTTTTCCCAGGTTTAGTTGGCGGGCATTGTATAGGCGTGGATCCTTACTATTTAACTTACAAAGCAGAATCTTTAGGATACCACGCTCGTGTTATTAATAGCGGACGTTATGTAAACGACAGTATGGGTTTTTATGTGGCTAAAACATGTGTTAAAAAAATTATTGCTGCAGGAAAAAACATTTCGAAATCAAAAGTATTAATTATGGGTGCTACGTTTAAAGAAGACGTCAGTGATATTCGTAATAGTAAAGTAGCAGACATCGTTAAAGAATTAAAATCATTTGGTGTTAAAGTAGAAATTGTTGATCCACATGCTGATAGTGCTGAATTAAAACACGAATATGGTTTTGGTTTAAACAAATTAGCTAAAGGTTATGATGGTGTTATTGTAGCTGTTAATCACCAAGAATATAAAACTTTAGATGAAAAATTCTTTAAGTCAATCCTTTCTACAAAAGGCGTAGTAGTTGATATTAAAGGAATGTATAAAAACAAAATGAAAGGCTTAACCTACTGGAGTTTATAAGTAGTGATAAGTGGTTAGTGAATAGAGTTTAGTAAAAAATCATACTAAACTTATCACTTATCACTTATCACTCATCACTAAAACATGAGTTATAAACTAAGCGGATTAAATCCTGAACAAAATCAGTTATTAGATGATGGTAAATTATTACCATTAATGGAAGAATTCTATACCATTCAAGGAGAAGGATTTAATACTGGTAAAGCTGCTTATTTTATTAGAATTGGAGGTTGTGATGTTGGTTGCCATTGGTGTGATGTGAAAGAAAGTTGGGACGCTAGTTTACATCCCTTAACTTCTTCCGAAAGAATTTTAGAAAATGTTTTAGAAAGTAAATCGCCAGCAGTAGTTGTCACTGGCGGTGAACCTTTAATTTATAACTTGATTTATTTAACAAGTTTATTTAAACAACATAATATTCAAACCTATATCGAAACTTCAGGAGCTTATCCTTTAAGTGGTAATTGGGATTGGATTTGTTTATCGCCAAAAAAAACAATGCTACCAAAAGAAGAAAATTATTCAGCAGCTCATGAGTTAAAAATTATTGTTTTTAATAAACATGATTTTATTTGGGCCGAAGAACAAGCTGCTAAAGTTGGGAAGGATTGCTTTTTATATTTGCAACCAGAATGGAGTAAACGTCATGAAATAACCCCTTTAATTGTTGAGTACGTCAAACAAAATCCAAGGTGGATGATTTCTTTACAAACTCACAAGTATATAGATATTCCTTAACCTTTCCATTTTTCTCATTATGAAAAAAATCCTTTGCATAGATTCCAATCATGATATACTTCACGAAATGTTAATAGATGCAGGTTTTCAGTGTGATTTGTTTTGGAATAAATCCAAAGAAGAATTAATTGAACTGTTGCCTAATTATGATGGCGCAGTTATTAGGAGCAGATTCAAATTTACTAAAGAAGTTCTAGATTCAGCAACTCATTTAAAATGCATTGGACGTGTTGGAGCAGGCATGGAAAACATTGATGTCGAATATTCTAAAAGCAAAGGAATAACATGCGTGAGTGCTCCTGAAGGAAATCGTGATGCTGTTGGAGAACATGCTTTAGGAATGTTACTTATGCTAATGAATCATTTGAAGCGAAGTGATAATGAAGTTAGAAATGGGATTTGGAAACGAGCTGAAAATCGCGGACACGAAATAGCTGGTAGAACCATTGGTATTATTGGTTATGGAAATATGGGCTCTGCCTTTGCTAAAAAGTTAAAAGGATTTGATTGTGAAATATTGGTTTATGACAAATATAAAACAAGCATCGTTGGCGAACATATTAAAGAATCATCCTTATATGAAATTTATGAAAAAGCTGATGTGGTGAGTATTCATTTGCCGTTAACAGAAGAAACAAAGTATTACATCAACAGTGATTTCATTTCCTATTTCAAAAAAAACATCTACGTCATTAATACTGCTCGTGGCAAATGCCTAAATACAAATGATTTGGTAAAACATTTAAAAACAGGTAAAGTGATTGGTGCTTGTTTAGATGTACTAGAATACGAATCAGTATCATTTGAAAACATTGATACCACTACTCTACCAGAATCTATGCAGTATTTATTGAAAAGTGAAAATGTTATTCTAACACCTCATATTGCTGGCTGGACTCATGAATCGAATTATAAAATGAGTAAGATTATTGCTGAGAAAATGATTAAGGTTTTGAAATAATTTTGCCTATCTCAACCTAACACACTATCTTGGCGGCTTAAAATAACACATTATGGCTACAACTTCTGATTTATCAAGAAATGCATTTATAAGATATAATAACGAATTAGTTCAAGTATTAGATTATGATCACATTACTCCTGGAAAAGGAAATGCAATTTATTCTTGCAAATGCCGTAATGTGGAGACAGGTAAACAAAGTGAGATTCGATTCCGTTCAGGTGAAAAAATTGATTTAATTAGAGTAGATGAATATGAAATGCAGTACCTTTTTACAGAGGGAGATTTTTTAGTTTGTATGAATCAGGAAACATACGACCAATTGCATATTCCTAAAATTTTATTTGCTGATAGCATTCAATTTTTAGAAGAAGGTATGGTTTTAAAAATTCGTTTTGATGAAAATGAAAAACCATTAAATGGCTCATTGCCTCTATATATTGAGTTGGAAGTAACCTATACCGAAGAAGGTGTTAAAGGAAAATCTGTAAAAACTGCTGAAGTTGGAAATGGAATCAAAATTCAAGTTCCTGTATTTGTTGCTATCGGCGATAGATTAAAAATCAATACAGAAACAGGTGAATATGTTGAGCGAGTAATGAAATAATCATTACATAAAACAATTATTATTTAAAATGTCACCAATTGGTGACATTTTTTATGTATTCAAATGCTTTTGAGTCGCTAAAGCATATTTAATTTCAGAATAAGAAAAATCATCTCCTAGTTCTTGTTTTAAAGGTGTTAATTTATTTTCCCCATCAATTTTCTTGGAAGCTTCAATAATTTTATCAAACTTTTCCTTACTAACAAATTGCGTCACCGGAATCATTCCTAAACTTACGTAATGCGATAGATGACTTTCAATAGTTGTTAAACCTAAAGCTCTTTCTTGTGCAATCTCTTCGGGCATTTTACCAAGTTTGTATAAAGCAAAACTCAACTCTTTAGTATCGGATTTTGCAACCTTAACTGCTTTTTCCTTTTTTATTTTTGTTGTTGTTGTTGTTGTTGTTGTCTTCTTCGTTTTTCTTTCCTCAAACGCTGCTTTTTCTGTTATAGCAATGGTTTGTCGTACTAACTCCAATCGTTCGTTTTGATTAGCATTAAATTTTAATTGTTGTTTATTAAACTCAGTATTATTTAGTACGTTATCAATAACCGTTGATACTTTATCTAGTTGCTGTAAATGCTTATATAATAAACCTTCTAGCTCTAATAATTCTTCTAAGTATGTTTTTATTTGCTTCTCCTCTTTTAATAATTCTATGTGAACTAAAATTGATTTCGACATCTCTCTTAAAACAGGGTAAAAATAATTTCTAGCAGCAACATGTCTCGATTGAACCGTTTGTAAATAGTCCTCCGCCCTACTTTCAAAAATTTGCATTAATTGATTACTGAATTTATCAGAATTAATCTTTAATGGTTCAAATTTTTCAATTAGTTTTTGAGCCCAAGTCTGATGTTTTTGTTTATTTGATTTGTTTTCGACCATGCTATAACTGGAGACATGATTTCTTAAACAAGTATATAGCCAAACAAAATCATACCCTTTTAAAACATATCCTTTCAAAAACAAAACTGTTTCCTGATCAATTAATTGTTTTACTTCTTCTGTTTTAGGTTTCTTTTCTGCATAATCCACCAAAGTTTTGTCTTGAGAAATGGCATTAAATTGAATTGGAGCTGTTAAAACCAATCCATCTAAAGATTTTAAACGAGACAAAGCCACATAAACCTGACCTGGCGCAAAGGCACGATTAATGTCTAAAATCGCCTTTTCAAATGTTAAACCTTGACTTTTATGAACCGTTATAGCCCAGGCTAGTTTAATGGGATATTGAATAAAAGTGCCTATTTCAGTCTCCTCTATTTCGTTAGTAACTGGATTTAACTCGTACTTAATATTTTTCCATTGATAGTTTTCTAGTAAAAATGGTTTACATCCATCTCTAAAATCAATTTCGATTTCTTTATCGTTTATCTTAGATATAATTCCAATTTTCCCATTAAAATATTGCTGTTTGCCACTCACATCATTTTTAATAAACATGATTTGAGCGCCCAATTTCAGCTCCAAATAAGCTTCTACAGGATAGGCATATTCATTAAATTCCCCATCAATAGTAGCGCTAAAAAAATAAGATTTTCCTTTTAACTCTTGCAATGCCGATCTATTCAACGTATCAGCTTTATTGTTGTGAGTAGTTAATGTGATTGTATTTAAAGCCGATGTAACATCAAAATTAGGTTTGTAATAAGAGTTTAGTAAATCAATATTAGCTTGTGTTACTTTGTTGTTTCTAAGATTATTCAACAAATCAATAAAGGTATTATCCGATTGACGATATATTTTATCTAATTCAATGTACACTGGTTTATTATTTCTTAAAACCTGAGCATCAAAAAAGTAAATGCTGCTATAATAATTCCGTAAAACATTCCATTCTTCCTCTTTTACAACTGGAGGTAGTTGCATTAAATCTCCAATAAATAATACTTGCACTCCACCAAAAGCTTTATGTTGTTGCCTTCTGATGCTTTTTAATACAAAATCAATGGTATCCAACAAATCGGCCCTCAACATACTTACCTCGTCAATAATTAGAAGTTCTAATTCTTGAAGTAATTTTCGTTTTTGGTCACGCATATTTAAATGCTTAACCATGGTGTAAGGTGTGTTTATTTTAGTATTTGTATTCTCAATTTTATAACTACTATCCGGAATAAAAAGTCCAAAAGGAACACCAAATTGCGAATGAATAGTTACGCCACCAGCATTAATGGAGGCAATACCAGTTGGTGCAACAATAATGGCATTTTTATGAGTATGCTCAATAATATTTCTTAAAAAAGTGGTTTTACCCGTACCAGCTTTTCCTGTTAAAAAAACAGGTTTATTGGTTTGATTAATACACTTGGCTGCAAGTTCGGCAGGACTAAGATTTTCAATAGAATTACGCATTTGTTATACAAAATTAATCAATTTGTAAAATATCTGATGTTTATTTGTTAAATAGTTAATATTTAGTATCTTGCCTACTTAATTTGTAACAAACGCTTTAATTAAAATATTATGAGTGAACGAATACTTCGAGCCCTAATGCAAATGTTTGCCATCATCGCTAAAGTTGATGGAATTAGCAATACAGGTCGTTCTATTGTTGAGTCTTTCTTAAAACAACAATTAAATAAAGAACAAGTAGAAAAATACTTAGTAATTTTTGATGAATTTATCGAAGCTCAACAAGCTGGTTCTAAGAAAAAAGACGGTTCAGCAAAACGTACATCATTAAACTCAGTTAAAGTATTAAAAATTTGCACTCAAATTAATCAAGAGTTAGAGCAACCTCAAAAAATTATCGTTTTAATTCGTTTACTTGAATTCATTTATTCTTCTGATGAAATTTCGGAACAAGAGAATGAATTTGTAATCACAGTGGCGGATACATTTAACATTTCAAACGAAGAGTTTAATCAGTTACGAGCTTTTGTTGAAGATACCGCAGAGAAGATTCCTAATACACCAAACATTCTTGTTATTAGTAATAAAGAAAATGGTTATGAAAATTCTTGCAAACATATTTATTGTGACACATTAACTTCTGATGTTCGTGTTATACAGATTGATAGTGTTGGAATGTACGCCTTGCGTATTTACGGTAACATCGAATTACAATTAAACGGACAAGGTATTTCAAAAGACCGCATTCACATTTTAACTCCTGGTTCATCATTAAGAAATTCGAGAGTGAAACCGATTTATTACAGCGATATTATTGGTCGTTTCTTAGCTGATAGCTCTAAAGCAAGAATTTCGTTTGAAGCAAAAAATATTGAATATAAATTTAAAGGCGGAAAATTAGGCTTACGTAATATTAATATTCGTGAAGAAAGCGGAAAATTAATTGGAATTATGGGTGGCTCAGGTGCTGGTAAATCAACTTTGTTAAATGTATTAAACGGAGTTGAAGTGCCAAGTGGCGGGCAAGTTTTAATTAACGGAAAAAACATCCATGTTGAAAAGAAATTTGTAGAAGGTGTTATTGGTCATGTTACTCAAGATGATTTATTAATCGAAGAGTTAACGGTTTACCAAAACTTATTTTATAATGCTAAATTATGTTTTGGAAACTTAACAGATGAGGAAATTGCTAAAAAATGTCATGCTTTGTTAGCGGATTTAGGCTTATCTGAAACAAAAGATTTAAAAGTAGGTTCGCCTTTAGAAAAAACAATTTCGGGTGGGCAGCGTAAACGTTTAAACATTGGTTTAGAGTTAATTCGTGAACCATCCGTTTTATACGTTGATGAGCCTACTTCTGGTTTATCATCTCGTGACTCTGAAAACATTATGGACCTTTTAAAAGAATTATCTTTAAAAGGAAAATTAATATTTGTAGTTATTCATCAACCTTCTTCCGACATTTTTAAAATGTTTGATAAACTTCAAATTTTAGATGTTGGTGGCTATCCAATTTATTATGGAAATCCAGTAGATGCTGTTTCTTACTTCAAAACATTAGTACAACATGTTAATGCCGAAGAAAGCGAATGTTGGAACTGTGGTAACGTTAATCCTGAATTAATTTTCAATATCATTGAAAGTAAAGTATTGGATGAGTACGGTAACTTAACACACAATCGTAAAACAAGTCCGGCTGAATGGAATAAAAGTTATGTTGAGAAAATAGAATCAACCATTGGTGATATCAAGCATCAAGACGAGATACCTGAAGCTATTTTTAAAATACCAGGTGCATTTAAACAATTTAAAGTATTTATTACAAGAGATATACTAAGTAAATTAACCAATACTCAATATTTATTAATAAACTTAATTGAAGCGCCTGCTTTGGCTTTTGTATTAGCAGCATTAATTCGTTTTTATAATACAGATGCCAACAATACCAAGGGATATTTTTTTAGAGAAAATGAAAATGTGCCGGCCTATATGTTCATGTCGGTTGTTGTAGCATTATTTATAGGTTTAACTGTTTCTGCTGAGGAAATTATAAGAGATAGAAAAATCCGTAAACGTGAGTCTTTTTTGAATTTAAGTAAAGGCAGTTATTTATGGAGTAAGATTATCATTATGTTTACTTTATCTGCCATACAAACATTTATGTTTGTGGTAGTTGGTAACTTAATCATGGGGGTAAATGGTATGTTTACCGATTATTGGATGGTTTTATTTTCAGCCTCGTGCTTTGCTAATATGCTGGGATTAAATATTTCGAGTGCATTTAATAGTGCAGTTACTATATACATTTCTATTCCATTTTTAATTATCCCACAATTATTATTAGCTGGCGTAGTTGTTAAATTTGATAAATTAAATCCAGTACTTGCAAAACAAGGTGGTGTTCCTGTAGTTGGTGAAATGATGGCAAGTCGCTGGGCATTTGAAGCCTTAGCTGTTAATCAATTTAAAGCTAACAAGTACCAAAAAAACTATTATAAATTTGAAAAAGCAATAAGTATTTCCTCTTATAAAAAAGTGTATTGGATTCCGAAACTTCAAAACAAAATGGTTAAAATTGATAATGAGTTAAAAGAAAAAACGAATATTCAAGAGCTAGAAAGAGATTTTATCTTATTAAAAAATGAGTTGCTAAAAGAACAAGCGTATTTAAAAAACAAATACAAATTTGAAGGCATTGATCAATTAAATGCTAATGATTATACACCTGCTATTGCCTTATCACTAAAACAATTTTTAGCAAAAATTAATGAACATTATATTAATTTTGAAAATAAAGCAAGAAAACAAGAAGATGAGGTCACTCAAAAATTAATTAAGAAATTAGGTAACGATAAATTTATCGAACTTAAAGATGACTATACCAATGAAGCTTTAGATCAATTTATGTTAAATAGCAATGATTTAGGAGACAGATGCTTGGAGCACAATGGAAGATTAATTCAACGTATTGAGCCTATTTATTTAGATCCCACTGAATCTAATTTTGGCTCGGCTCATTTTTACGCCCCAAATAAACGTTTTATGGGTAACTTAATACCAACTTATTGGTTTAATATATCTGTTATTTGGTTAATGAGTATTTCTTTAATGGTTATGCTTTATTTTGATGTATTTAAAAAAGCACTTGACCTTTTGGGAAATATTAGTTTTAAGAGAAAGAAATAGACGTTACTATAATTGAATTTTTAAATGAGAATAGTTTAAATTCAAAACATCAAATCTTTTCAACTAACTTTCTTTAACAAATAAACTCTTTAAATTTCATATTAAAAATTATCTTTGCATTCGCTTGAAAAAACTAAGTTTATATATTGTTCTTTTTTCCATTCTATTGGTAAGTTGTGATGGTTATAATCGACTTCTAAAAAGCTCCAATTACGAACTTAAATTAGAACGTGCTAATCAATATTATCAAAAAGGAAATTACGTTAAAGCGTCTGCCTTGTTTGAAGAATTGATACCTGTTTATAAAGGCTCTGACAAAGCAGAAGAAATTTATTACTATTTCTCGTATTGTAATTATTACCAAGGAGATTATAGTTTATCACAATACCATTTTAAAAACTATGTTAGAAGTTTTCCTTCTGGTAAACATGCCGAAGAATGTTTGTTTATGAACGCATATTGTTATTATTTAAATTCGCCAGTATATAAATTAGATCAAACCGACACTAAAAATGCCATGGCTGAATTACAAAATTTCATTGATTTATATCCAGAAAGTACTCGTATTGATTCTTGCAATAAAATAAATGATATTTTAAGAGGAAAACTAGAACAAAAAGAACTTGATATAACCAATCAATATTTTAATATTAGTGATTATAAAGCAGCTATTGCATCAGGCCAAAATTTTGTTAAAGATTTTCCTGAATCTAATCATATTGATGAGATTTTATTTGTTATTGAAAACTCATATTACCTTCTTGCGATTAACAGTCTGGAAAACAAAAAGTTAGAAAGATTAAATTTAGCTATGGAAAGTTATTTAAAATTAGTAGATTTGTACCCTAAAAGCACCTATTTATCAAAAGCAGAATCTGTTTATGAGAGTTGTGTTAAAATGAAAAGTAATATAAATAAATAGTTAAAGATGGATTTTAAAAAAACAAACGCAGAGCCAAGTACAGTAACACGCGATATCAGAAGATTTGATGGACCAACTGGAAATATTTACGAGTCAATTTCTATTATTTCTAAACGTGCTAACCAAATTAGTTCTGAAATGAAAGAAGAATTATCAGCTAAATTAGCTGAGTTTGCTAGTCATTCTGATAACTTAGAAGAAATTTTTGAAAACAGAGAGCAAATCGAAATCTCAAAATTTTACGAAAAATTACCTAAACCGTCTTTAATTTCTATTAATGAATTTTTGGAAGATAAAACTTATTATAGAAATCCTGCAAAAGAGCAACAAACTAAAATTTAATTTTATTAAAATTAATAATAAAAAAACCCATCCACCTTTTTGGCAGATGGGTTTTTAATTTATATGTCCTTAAAAAACAAACATATTCTTTTAGGCATTACAGGTGGAATTGCAGCCTACAAATGCGCACACCTTGTTCGTTTATTAATTAAAGAAGGTGCTATTGTAAAAGTAGTCATGACAAAAGCATCCGAAGAATTTGTAACACCTAAAACACTTTCAGTTTTAAGTAAAAACGAAGTTATTACAGATTTTTTTGACGCTAATAATAATTGGAATAATCATGTTGCTTTAGCCGAATGGGCAGATGCTATGATTGTAGCTCCATTAACTGCAAACACCTTAGCCAAATTTGCGACAGGTATCTGTGATAATATTGTAACCGCTTGTTATCTTTCAGCACGCTGTAAAGTATTTGTGGCTCCTGCTATGGATTTAGATATGTATCAACATACAACAACTAAACATAATCTTGAAACACTTCGCAAAAGCGAAAACATTATTATTCCTGCCGAAAGTGGAGAATTGGCGAGCGGCCTAGTTGGAGAAGGCAGAATGGCTGAACCTGAAAATATAATTCAATTTGTAAATCAGTATTTCGAAAATAATTTACCCTTAACTGGCAAAAAAGTACTAGTCAATGCTGGGCCAACTTACGAAGCCATCGACCCAGTAAGATTTATTGGTAATCGTTCTTCTGGAAAAATGGGTGTAGCGATTGCAGATGAATTTGCCAAATTAGGAGCAGAGGTTACATTAGTTTTAGGTCCTTCGCACCAAAAACCATCTGAAACATCGGTTACGGTTATTAAAGTAGAAAGTGCAGACGAGATGTTTACTGCTTGTCAAAACCAATTTTTAAATTCAAATATTGCTGTTTTATCTGCTGCTGTGGCCGATTATAAACCAAAACATGTTGCTGATTCAAAAATCAAAAAAAAGGACTCCGAGTTTTCTATTGAACTAATAAAAACAAAAGATATATTGGAAACATTAGGGCAACAAAAAACCAACCAGCTTTTAGTAGGCTTTGCTTTAGAAACTAATAATGTCGTAGAATACGCTAAAGAGAAAATTAAAAAGAAAAATTTAGATTTTATAATTGCAAATTCCGCAACAGAAAAAGGTGCTGGCTTTGGTGTTGATACTAACAAAATAACTATTATTGATAAACACAATAAAATGTATAATTTTGAGTTAAAAAGTAAACAAGAAGTAGCGAAAGATATTGTTATTTTTGCTTTAAATTATTTAAAAATACATGCGTAAATACATTTATATATTTCTTTTTTTTGTAATTGGTAAAATTTCCTTTTCGCAAGAATTAAACTGCCAAGTAAGTGTTGTTTCACCACAAATACAAGGAACCCAAGAAAAGCAAATATTTGACCAATTACAAAAAGCCATTTTTGAATTTATGAATAATACAAAATGGACAAAAGATAATTTTACAACTGCAGAAAGGATTGATTGTTCTATACTAGTTAATGTAGTTCAGAAATTAAGTGCTGATGAATATAGAGCAACTATACAAATACAAAGCAGAAGACCAATTTTTAAAAGCTCTTATTTTTCGCCAACTGTAAATTACATTGACGAAAATTTTATTTTCAAATTTCAACAATTTCAACAGTTAGATTTTAATTTAAATACATTTGCAAATAACCTCACTTCCACTTTAGCTTTTTATTCTTATATTATTCTTGCTAATGATTATGATACCTATTCAAATCTTGGTGGGACAGAGTATTTTCAAAAAGCTCAATTAATAGTGTCAAATGCGCAAAGCACTGGCGAACCAGGATGGAAATCGTTTGAAAGTAATAAAAATAGATATTGGATAGTTGAAAATGCTTTACAACCTGTTTTTCAGCCAATAAGAGAATGTATGTATAAATACCATCGTTTAGGTTTAGACATTATGAATGAAAAAGCTGATGAAGGAAGAAAAGAAATATTGAAATCAACAGATTTGCTTTTAAAAGTATATAGGGATAGGCCAGCATCGTTTATCATGGAGCTTTTTTTTAATGCCAAAGCGGATGAATTAATTAATGTTTTTTCGAAAGGATTTCCTGATGAAAAAGCTAAAATTGTTGAAACACTTACTACAGTTGATCCAGCTAACTCAAATAAATATTTTAAAATTCAGGGTAACTAAATTTTAACAATTAAATTATCTTTTATTGGTTTGAGATATAATTTCTTTTACTAGTTTTGCCATCTTATACGTGAAAAAACATGAAGAATTTTTTTTATTTTGCATCTCTACTGATGATAACTTACAATGGATCATCTCAAGAGATTACTAAAGATGATGCGGCAAAACTTCAAGCTGAAACAGACAAATTAGCTGCGATTAAAGCAGATCCTTTAAAATCATGGAATATAGGTGGTGTTATTTCGTTAAACGGTCAACAAGTATCTTTAACAAATTGGTCTGCTGGTGGTAATAGCTCCGTATCATTAGCTGGCTTAGTCAACGTTTTTGCTAAATATAAAAAAGGTAAAATTACATGGGATAATAATTTAGAATTAGGATATGGTGTTATTAACCAAGGTAACAGAAAAAAATGGTGGAAAAATGATGATAAAATTCAATTTTCTTCAAAATTTGGACGTCAAATCACGAAAAAGTGGTATTCAACGGCTTTAGCCGATTTTAGAACACAATTTACTAATGGATACAATTATCCAAATGATTCTGTTTACATATCTAAATTTATGGCACCAGGATATGGTTTAGCGGCTTTGGGTTTTGATTATAAACCAAACTCAAATTTTTCAGCATTTATTGCACCTTTAACTGGAAAATTTACTTTTGTTCAAGATGATAGTTTAGCTAAATATGGAACTTTTGGGGTTCAAAAAGAAATTAGAGATGCAAATAATCCAAACATTATTACACAACGATATTTAAAACATAGAGAAGAGTTTGGAGCATATTTAAAATTGCAATACCAAACAAAAGTGATGGAAAATATTACATTTCAAACAGTGTTAGAATTATTCTCAAACTATTTAAATAATCCTCAAAATGTTGATGTAAACTGGAGTACACTAACAACATTTAAAGTCAATAAATATATTTCTGCTACTTTAGCAACGCAATTGATTTATGACGATGATATTGATGTCTTAAGAACATCTGGAGATAAATCTGGTAGTATGGGTCCTGATATACAATTTAAACAGGTATTAGGAGTAGGCTTTACTTATAAATTTTAGAAACACTTTATTTTTAAAAAAAATTTAAGATTAAATTCAAAAAACCAACTGATACATAATTTCATCAGCAAATATATTTTTTTCAATTTGATTCCAGGATTTTTTTATTCCAACTTTTTGAAAATTACATTTTTCAAATAATCCTATACTTTCAGTATTATTAGCACTGATATTACAATAGATTTGATTTAATAAAAGTGTTTCTTGAGTATATTTTTTAACTAATTCAATAGCATCGTGTGCAAATCCTTTTTTTCTAAATTCATCAAAAATTAGAATACCTACTCCAACTCTTAAATGCATAGGATCAAACTCAAACAAGTCAATTGTTCCAACTGGAGTGTGCTTGTTTTTAAGACAAATCATTAATCGTAATTGTTTGTTAGTATAAATATCTTGATGAGCAGAGTTTAAATATAAATCTAAAATATTTTTACTAAAAGGTGTAATTGTATTACTCACTTTCCAAATAGTAACATCATTTTCTGTTGTATACAACAACTCTAAATCGGATGATTCAAGTGCTCGTAAATAAATATGCTCTGAACTATAAAACATTAATCTTTATAATAACTTGAACGTTCTTTTGAAATAATTTCTTGCAACTGTTCATTAGAATACATAGGTAACGAAAACTCTTGTTCATCTAATTTAGATTCAATATTTAATCCTAAGTTAAATGAGATGTAACTATTTTGCTTTAATCGTTCTATTAATTCAAATAATAATTCTTCCTTGAGTTCAGGTATTGCATAAAATTCTTGTAAAAACAACTTTATAGGACTTAAACAAGATGCTTCATTTACTTTAACTTGAGTAAATTGCTGTATGTGATATTGACAAATTTCTCTTTGATAATTTGAACTAAAAACTGGATGTTTCTTTAATTGAATAAAAAGTGTTTCAATTTTTTTTTGTTGAATAGTTTTGATGAGTACATTTATGTCAATATTTAATTCGTGACCTTTAATTGTAAGCGAATTATAATTACCGTCAACTAAAACACCAATATGAGGTGGAGTTCTGGATGCATGAAGAACAACAAGCCAAGTGTTTTTATATAACAATTCTTGATCAAAAGAATCTGAAATCGCTAATGTGTATGGACTTTGTATTATCATTCAAACAAAGTTACAGAAAAAGTTTTTAAGAAAGAGCTAATCCTAATTTTTTACTTATGACACCTTCTTTTAAAGAAAATGTAGAAACTCGCATTGACGATAATTTTAATTCTTTTAAGATAAAATCTATTAATAAGATAGAAATTACTATCATATCTACTCTCATATCAATTAATCCTGCTATATGAAATCGTTCTTTTAAGGTAGAACACTTAATCATCTCACTTATAAACTTGTAATGAGTTAAATCCACTTTATATTCGGTTTTAAAATCTGATAAAGCGCCTGTGTTAAATTTTCCATCAATCACATCAACAACCGAATCAAAAGCCCCAGAAGAACCTATTAACTCAATAGGTTGATAATTTTTAATTGCATCAAATAAAGGCATTAATTCATCTTTTAAATAGGAATTAAAATGTTGTTTTTCTAAATGAGTAATAGGATCAGATAATTTAAATTTATCCAATAAACGAGCGGCACCTAATAAAAAGCTTTGTTTCCAGAAAATTGTATCCTGATTAGCTAAAATAAATTCAGTGCTACCACCTCCAATATCCATAATCAAAGAAATATTATTGGTCATATTTACTGCCATTCTATTACCATGATATATTAAATCTGCTTCTTCATTCCCATCAATTACGGTAATTGAAATTCCAGCTACTTTTTTTGCTTGTATCACAAATTCATTTCCATTTGATGCTGAACGTATTGCAGACGTTGCAAAAGCGTATATATGCTCAACATTATGATCTAATAAATATTGTTGATATTGTTTTAATGCATTGATTCCTCTTTGAAAAGGCGCATCAGCAATATATCCTGAATTAATAGTTCCTTCGCCTAATTTAACAGCGATTTTAGTATTAAATATTTTTTTAAACGTAAAATTTTGAAGCCGCTCTGCAATAAGCAAATTAAATGTATTGGTTCCTAAATCGATGATTGCAAATATCATTTAAATAGTTTTACTACAAGTTACCAAAATAAATTGATATTTGAAAAATTATTGAATGAGATATTGATATCGTTGTTTAATAAAACGTTTATCTAAACCTCTTCTTTTTTGATCAGTCCCCATATTTGAAGAAAATATCAATGTTAATTCATGTGAGCCATTTTGATATTTTCGTAATGGAGATGTGACAATATCATAAGAATATGAAACTTGAAACTTATCTTTAATCGTATATCCTAATTGTAATGCTATAGCATCATTTAGTCTAAAACTAAAACCTGCTATCAGTTGTTTTTTCATATGTAGTCTTAACGTATAATCAAACGAAAAAGGAACACCAGGTACAAAAACTGCTAATATAGAATTTTCAAAAGTATAGTCCGTATTATCTGCCCAATTAAAACCCGCCGAAAAATTATAATGTGGTGCAAACGTGTATAATCCTTTTTTTAAGCTGTCACTTTTATAATACTCCATTTTACTGCCAGCAATATTGTTTGCTCCAACTCCTAAATGAAACCGGTCATTAAAATATATAAGTCCAAAACTACCATCAAAAGTTGATTGTTTATCTTCTGTAAACTGATTAATGGCCTTATCTTGCTGATTTCTTAAAGTTACATCATTGCCATTAAATCGTTGAACCATATAGTTTCCTTGAACTCCAAATGAAATTTCCGAATCTGGAAATTTCAAATGGTATGCTGCTGTAACACTACCATTAATTTTTTTAAATGGACCAATATCATCTTTAAAAATGAAACCACCTACACCAACTCTCCCTTTCCATAAACGAGAGTTTAAAGCTAATGCATATGTTTTGGGTGAACTATCATAGCCAGTCCATTGGTTACGATAATTAATACGGATATCAATTAATCGCTTGGTACCACAAAATGCAGGATTAAACAAGGTTTGATTTGCTCTATACTGTGTCCACCAGGGATACTGCTGGGCATCTAAACTAATAGAAAGTGATAAAAAAGCAATTATGAAAAAAATTCTAATCAAAAGGTAATAATTTAAAACAATTAATTAGAAAAGACTTTATTAATTAATACGAACTCCGTCTTTATACTTAGCAATAAAACCATCAAAACCTTTTGATTTTAATTCGTCTCGGTATTTTACGGCTTCATCTTTCGAATTAAATTTTCCTACTGTTACTTTGTACATCCCATTAATTAAATCAATAGTCACATTAGATAAGCCGTTGTATTTACTTTTATTAGGCTGAGATGAGAATGCCCCAATTTGAACTTTAAAAGTCATTCCAGCTTCAGATACTGATGTTGTACTTGGAGCTTTAGCTTTTACAGGCTCCACGGGTTTAGTTTCTATTGGAGTTGATGCTACAGGGGTCGTTTCAACAGGCTTAGTCTCTGTTGGTGCTGGTGTTGTTGCCACTGGCTCGGCGCTTTTAGTTTCAACAGGTTGTGAAGATGTAGTAACTGGTTTAGTCTCAACTGGTGTAGGTGGAGCAACTGGTTTAGTTTCAACTGGTGAAGATGCTGAAGTAACCGCTCCTGATCCGCCAATTGTAATAACTGATGGAGTCGCTTCTACTTCTTTTTTCTCATTATTTTCTAAGTAATAAAATTTTTGAGAAAAGGTAGCTGGACTTGTCGCATTTGAATTTGCTTGAACCTTTAATTTAACTACAAATTCGGCATCACTTGGAACCGACACCCAAACGATTTTCGCACGCTGATTTTCAAATGTAAAATTACCTCCTTTTGCATCTACTATTGATATTACATATCCAACCGGAACATCTAATTGATATTTCGCAAAATTACCCACTGTTCCTTTATTAATTTTAACATCTGCATCAATTGTGGATGCTGCACTCATAGAAGATGGGAAATTAGCATTAATAGTTATTTGTGAAAAAGCAGCTGAAAAGCTAGAAAGTGCAAAAATGATTAATAATTTTTTCATATGTAAATTTTATTATTTTTCAATTACTTGAGATGATATTGATATTTCCTAATTTTAGTATTTTTTCAGAAAACATGAATATTTAACATATCTAAATTTGTAATTATACAAATATAATTAAATTGTTTAATTACATACAATACTTTAGTCATTTTCTAATTCGAAAAACTGAAAAACTAACGTGTTTTATGTAACAATTTATGCCGTTTCATGTAAGTTTTCTTTAAAAAGCAAATGATTTTGTAGCAATTCTGATTATATTATAATTGATAATAAATAAGCTATGTTTTACTAATCGACTTATTATATAATTACATTCCTAAATCTAAATGAGAGCGGAACGATTTATTATAATCTTTCACACTTCTTCTAATTACTTCGTGCGCTTCTTCTCTTCCATATGTTTCGGTTATTTCAACAATAGCCGCTGATTCGCCTGGAATATTTTTATACGTTAAAAAGTAGTGACGTAAACGATTAATCAACGGTTCAGGACAATCTAGAATATCCTTCCATTTACTATAAATTTCATCTTTAGCCATCACTGCTATGATTTTATCATCCGCTTCATTTTTATCAATCATTCTAAACCCACCAATAGGAATGGCTTCCACTATTATATCTCCACTTGTAATATTACGCTCTGTTAAAAGGCAAATATCTAATGGGTCACCATCACCAACAATATCAGTTCTTCCAGTTCTTTCGTTAGCTCTTTGAGCTACTAAATCGCCACAATAGGTTTGAGGAACAAAACCGTATAAAGCAGGAATAATATTTGAAAATTTTTGTGGTCTATCAACTTTTCGGTAACCTGATGCTTTATCTATTTCATACTTCACATGATCGGCAGGAACCATTTCAATAAAAGAGGTAATGATTTCAGGAGATTTTTCTCCGATGGAGATTCCATGCCAAGGATGTGCTTTGTGTAATTGAACTTTCATTGATTTTTATATTTAGTACGTACTTTGTAAAAGTGTGACAAAGCTACGTGTTTTTTGGGTTCAAAAAAAGGTTTTACTATAAAAGATATTCTTACAAAAGAACTAGAACTACTCTCCCTGCTCTCTTTAGTGAGATAATTGAAACAAGATAAACTATTTGTATTTTTTAAATAGTTTATTGACAATTATATAAAAACCAATCACGCCTATAATAGAAAATATAAGAGTAATGATTAATTGATTGGTATTGGGAATAATATTTCTGTTTTCTACTTTATTAGGATTTTCTTTCAAGAGCTTATGTAATCCTAGTTTAGATTGCAAATAGCGAAGCTCCTCATCGTAACTAATACCAGTTGTTTCTGCGAAAAAATCCTCATTCAAATTTTTTATGTAGTAACGACTTCTGCTACAATAATCTAGTTTTGCATTATCTACTTGGTAATAGTTGGCATAAATAATCCACTCTTCTCCTACTCTTAATTGTAATTTACACGGATCTTCATCATCAAAAAACAATTTAAAATCCTGAGCAATAACGCCTTTGTATAGTTCAGATATCGTAAAAATGGCTTCACTCTTCGTTTTATTTAATTTGATGGATTTGATGGATCCTTTAAATATAATTTCATACTTAGCGATTTCTTTTTCATTTAATGTTGTTAAAGGACATTGACAAGCAAGTGATATTTTGCTAGTAATAATGAAAAGTAATATGATGAGTGTGTGTTTCATATTTGTTCTCGACTTCGCTCGAACTGACATTTATATATTTAAAGTTTTTACGAATTGTAAAGTTGCTTCTAATTCTTGGTACATAATTTTATCATCTTTAATAAAAGGAATTAATTTTCTAAAATCAGATAATAGATTCTCAATTTTAGCAGATGATTTTAAAGGCCTTCTGAATTCAATAGCTTGAGAAGCATTTAATAATTCAATGGCTAACAATTTTTCAACGTTTTCAATAACTTTATGACATTTAGTAGCGGCATTAGCTCCCATACTTACATGATCTTCTTGTCCATTACTAGAAACAATACTATCAATACTTGCTGGTGTACATAATTGTTTATTTTGACTCACAATACTAGCTGCCGTGTATTGAGGAATCATAAAGCCGGAATTTAATCCTGGCTTAGCTACTAAAAATGCTGGCAAGTTTCTTATACCTGAAATTAGTTGATACACGCGTCGCTCTGAAATACTCCCTAATTCAGCGATAGCAATAGATAAAAAATCTAAAGAAATAGCCAAAGGTTGCCCATGGAAATTACCGCCACTAATAATTTCATCATCTTCAGGGAAAACCGTTGGATTATCTGTTACCGAGTTAATTTCTGTTTCAAATACAGAAGTCACATAAGCAGTTGCATCTTTAGTTGCACCGTGCACTTGAGGTATACAACGAAAAGAATACGGATCTTGAACTTGAACTTTTTTCTGAGCTAAAATTTCGCTGCCATTTAAGTTTTCGCGAATAGCACGAGCTGTTTGTAATTGTCCTTTATGCGGACGAATCATATGTATATTATCTTTAAAAGGTTCGTTTCTTCCATCAAAACCATCTAAAGAAATTGCTCCAATTAAATCGGCTAATGCATTTATTTTATTTGATTTTAATAAACACCAAACACCATAAGCGCTCATAAATTGAGTGCCATTTAATAAGGCTAAACCTTCTTTTGATTTTAATTTAATTGGCTCTAACCCTAATTGTTTTAAAACAGCAGAAGCTTGGTATTTATTTCCTTGGTAATTAACTTCTCCCATTCCTAGTAAAGGCAATGATAAGTGCGCTAAGGGAGATAAATCTCCAGAAGCGCCAAGAGAGCCTTGCTCATAAACAATAGGGTAAACTTTATGATTGTATAAATCGATTAAGCGTTCAACCGTTTGTAGTTGAACAGCGCTTTTACCGTAAGATAATGATTGAATTTTTAACAATAACATTAAACGAACTATTTCAACAGGCACTTCATCTCCCATTCCACAAGCGTGCGACATTACTAAATTGGTTTGTAATTGCTCTAATTCGTTATCAGGAATAATCACATTACACAAGGAACCGAAACCTGTATTGATACCATAAATAGGCTCTTTTTGAGAAGCCATTTTTTTATCTAAGTATTCACGACAAGCAACAATATCTTTTTTTGCCTTATCTGATAAAACTAAAGTGGCGTTTGAATCAATGATATGTTGAATATCTTTTAATGTAATTTGTTTATCGGTAGTGATTTCGTATTTCATTCTTTTTTCTGTTTTTAATAATTACGAATTGAATACGAATGTACGAATCTGTGTATGAATTGTTTGTATGCTCGATTCGTATATTCGTGATAAATTCGTATTTACTAGCGTTGCTCGCTCGTGGCGTTATCTTTATTAATATTATTTAAATTAAATATAATGGGGTATTTTGTTTTGTATCTAATTGCTTTTCCGTCTTTTTTACCTGGTTTCCATTTTGTTTGACGAATAATACGAAGTGCTTCCTGAGTACATAAATGATTAAATTCTTTTTCGACGATAATATTACTGATGCTTCCATTAGGTTCTACAATAAAACTCATCACAACTGATCCTTGTAAATTTTGACGAATCGCTAAGTCCGGGTATTCTAAATTTTCTAAAACAAATTCGCCTAAAGCTTCTTCTCCCTTATAATATTCAGGAGAGGAATCTGCTATTTTGTATATAACGAAACTTGTATCAAACGTTGCTTGATCTTTATGAATAACAAAACCTCTTGTCTTAATGAATTTTTTATATGTTTCAGGACTAAACTTAAATACTAAAAAACTCTGGGAAGCCACATTTACGTTACCAATAGTTGCAGGAGTAAACATAAAATATCGTAATAAACGTTTTGCCTCATTTTTAAATTCTTCTTTATAATCTTGTTTAAATTCAATGTCTTTAACGGAGCCATCAGATGAAACTGTAAAATAAATGGCTACATCTTCGCTAACATTTTTCTTTAATAAATTTTCAGGATAAATAACTTGAGATTGAAAAACATAATCTACATCTAATTTACCACCAACAGGTTGAGCTGGTTTATCTAAAACCGTTTCAATTTTTTCTTGAGAAAATAAAGAGCTTGAAAAGAGTAATATTAATACCGTTAGGATTCTCATTTTTTTTGTGCTTTTAAAAATCGTTGTTTTCCACTCATGTCACTTAAAATCTCTGTAAAATTAAAGATTTTACTGTCATTTGCATAGTTTTTTACATCTATTGCATACATGGGATTTAACTCAAAAAACAACCAGCCTTTTTCCTCTAAATGTCTGCTGCACAAGTCGATAATGCGTTTATAAAAAATAATAGGATCATTATCTTCCACAAAAAGGGCTAAATGAGGCTCATGTTCTAATACTCGAGCATCCATTTGTTGAGCTTCCGAATTTAAAACATAAGGAGGATTACTTACAATCAGTGATAAATGATGAGTGATAAGTGATGATTTGAGATTAGATAATATATCTTGTTTTATAAACTCTACTTCTACATTATTTTTAGTAGCATTTGATTTAGCTACTTCTAAAGCTTCATCCGAAATATCAATACCAAAAACTTTTGCTTGAGGTAAATGTTTTTTTAGAGTAATAGGAATACAACCAGAGCCTGTTCCAATATCCAAAATAGATATTGGAGAGTTATTCGTTATTTGAGATTTTATTATCAGGTCTACTAACTCTTCGGTTTCGGGACGAGGAATTAATACAGCATTAGATACATTAAAGATTAAATCATAAAAAAACGCTTCTTTTAAAATATATTGTATCGGCGTACCTTTTTTCAGTTCAACACCAGCATTATATATATTAATCAAATTAGATTGATTGATATTCTCTTCAAAATGCTGTGTTACTTGAGATTTAGAATAATTTAAATACTTCTCACACACCAATTCAAAAATAGAATACAACTCTCCTTCATCATATATCAATGATAATTCGTTTTTATAAAACTCGTATAAATCGGATAGTCTGTTGGTGGCTATTTTCATGGTTTACAATACTCAGCTTTAATTTCAGGTCGTCTCATTAGTTGAAAACAATCTACATCAACCCAATCATTAAATCGTTTTTTATCTCTTTTTTTCGCTAGAGTTAAATACCCTAAATATTCCTGCTCATTCACAAAAGTTGCATTAGCGGGTGTATATGTTTTAATAAATAAAAATAAGATATCGTTGTTTTGAGGATGTTTTTTTAATAGAGGATATAATATTTCAAGGGTCCAATCATATTTTCCATATAAATTAAATAAAAGTCCAAGCTTAATCCCTTCAGTTTCATTGATTTCATGCTTTAAAAAATAGGCTTTGATATCTTTTAAGGACTTATCTATTTTTTCGTATCTATGAATCACGTTATTATTATAAGCTGTCAAAATATTATAATTCAATAGCATATAATCAACATAAGTAGAATCAAGAATGGTTTTTAATTTGTAACATTTATTGATTTTATACTCTAGATTTTTTATCGGAATAATAGTATCACCCAGCTCATGTATATATTTTATAGCCATGATACAGTAATTGAATTGAAGTGGTAAATAGTTGGTGTCTATTGTTGAATAAGTGACAGCCATTTCCCGTGTTTTGTTAGTATAAAACATTTCTGGGTCATTAGTTGCTAAGCCCACCCAATTTGTTAAATGCGAAATATATTTTCTATTAGATGGAATTTCAATAGATGTTATATCATTATTGGTTAGTTTATAAGTTCGTAAATAATAGATGAGTCTACTCTGACAAGCAAAAGCTTGCAAAGAATCTCCTATTTCGAGTGCTTTTTTGTATGCGCCTAGTAAAATATATGGGTCAGAATCTTTATCAATATTGGCTGTGATATCGATTTCTATTTTTGCTATTCGAGTTGCCTTTAAAATGATATCAAGAGAATCTAACATTTTTTTTGACTGAAGTGTCGCCTTAATCTTTTCTTTAGAATAACCTGCCAAATAATTATATCTGGTGCCTTTAATCTCCTTGATAAACTGCTCCCAATTTTCTTTCTCTTCAATTTCGGTGTTTAATTCTGTATTACAAATTGACGTAATTATTTCTTTCAAATGTGCCGCTCTTTCTTTTTGAAGCTTTAAGTTAATATCCGTGCTACCTTCAATAGAACTAAATGTTTTTATTTTTAAAGATTTGGCAAATGGTTTATAGACATTTAATCGTTTAATCAATGTATTCTTATAGATTTCGTTAGCAACCGTTTTTCCTCTCTCAAATGGAACAATGAATGTTAGCACTCCATTAAACGTATCCTTTTTAATTTCCAAACCTTGATTATCAATCCATTTTGGAATTAAATTGAGTATCGCCAGATTTTCACTAGGTGCCGTTGTAACATAAGTATACAAACATCCGTACCCATTTTTTACAATACCGTAATTTAATCCATATTTATAGTTTTTCACTTCCTTTGGAACAGGTCCAATGGCCGCATACAAATTATTTCCAGGTGCTTTATTTCTTTTTATAATGTCTTTACATAAAACAGGCTTTGTCATAAAGCCATCATAAATTGGTGAGCCATGTAATAAATTATTTTTTTCACAAGGAAACTGCTCTCTTAAAACATAATCTAAATAAAACGCATCTGTTGGATTATTAAAAAATGCTTTGAATTTATCGAGTTTTTTACATTCAACATAAATGGAATCTTCACCTTGCACAATAGTCATTTCATTATTTAATTCTCTCCAAGAGTTTGATGACATACAATTGCAAATAGATGGATTATAATCTTTAACATCAAAAGCATTTTCCGGACTATCCAATCCTTTTTTAGGAACAAAGGGCTTTGCTCCAAACACTTGAGCACTATATAAAATGCTACTATCTTTGTTAAAATAAAAACCTAAGCCTGCTACATCATAATCAGGTGTAGTCATGTTTTTATAATGTCCTGGTGAATTTTTCCAGCCTAAAAAAAGAGCTTTTGCTATTTCATTTTCTGTTTTGGCAACAATTGGTGTTTTGGAATATTTTACTTTCATTGACTTATTAATATAAATCATTATGCAATTTTCACCAATTTGGTCATGAGTACCATTATAAAAGAAAACTCTTTTCTGAGGCGTTTCTTTTCGTTTTAATTTTTGATCATGAGTGACTTTATGGACGCTATCCATGTAATGCGCCTGGTCTGTAGCGGCCAGTGATAATATGTTATCGCTGTATAATATGGTAGCGTTTTGTTGTTGTCGAAGTTCGTTTAGGAGTTTGTAAAATTCAGTTTGGATATTCATCCAATTTAAATTGTTTGGTAAAGTAGATTTATATAAATTTTTAGTTGTCTGAGAAAAAAAGCTATTAGTGAAACCTATAACCAGTAAGACTATAAAAATATGACGAACATATTTTTTATAACAGCAGGATGTATTGTTACTATTTTTCACCTAACAATTTTTCTAAACCAAACATTTCGTCACGCAAACTAGCTGCTTTCATAAAGTCCATTTCTTTAGAGGCTTTTAGCATCGCCGATTTTAATTTGGTTATTTGTTTTTTCAATTCATCTTTACTCATGTATTGCACTACTGGATCGGCTGCGTAACTTAACTCCTCTGGCTCAATATATGTGCGAACTAATTTACCATCAACCGTAACTTCAATGCCATGATCATTTGGTTGTAATAAGGCTTTTTTACCAGCTTGCGTTGGCGTGATGCCGTTTTTATAGTTGTACTCTATTTGTCGTTTTCTTCTTCTACCAGTTTCCTCAATCGTAATACGCATACTATCTGTTATTTTATCAGCATACATAATTACTCTACCATTCACATTTCGAGCCGCTCTACCAGATGTTTGCACTAAACTCCTTACATTTCTTAAAAAGCCTTCTTTATCTGCATCTAAGATGGCAACTAATGATACTTCTGGTAAATCCAATCCTTCTCTTAATAAGTTGATTCCAATTAATACATCAAACATTCCCACACGTAACTGACGCAATATTTCTACTCGTTCCAAGGTATCTACTTCACTGTGTATGTATCGACAACGAATTTGTAACTTAGTTAAGTATTTAGAAAGTTCCTCTGCCATTCGTTTGGTCAGTGTCGTTACTAAAACACGCTCATCTCTTTCTACAACTTTATGAATTTCATCTAGTAAATCATCTACTTGATTACCACTAGGCCTAACTTCAATAATTGGATCTAAAATGCCTGTTGGACGAACTAATTGTTCCACCACAATTCCCTCAGCTTGTTCTAATTCATATTCAGCTGGTGTAGCCGACACATAAATCACCTGATTAATTAGGGTTTGAAATTCTTCAAATTTTAAAGGACGATTATCCATAGCGGAAGGCAAGCGGAAACCATATTCTACTAAATTTTGTTTACGAGAAAAATCGCCACCAAACATCGCACGAACTTGAGGTAATGTTGCATGACTCTCATCGATAATCATTAAATAATCTTCAGGAAAATAATCTAATAAACAGAAAGGACGAGTACCAGGTGCTCTGCCATCCATATAGCGAGAGTAGTTTTCAATTCCACTACAGTATCCTAACTCACGCATCATTTCTAAATCGTAATTCACACGCTCTTCAATACGTTTTGCTTCTAAATCTTTACCTTGTGATTTCAAGAAAGCGACATGCTTTACCATATCGTCTTGAATATTCACCATGGCATTTTGTAAAGTGTCTGGCGCGGTTACAAAGATGTTGGCTGGATAAATTCTAAAATCTTCATGTTTTTGTATGATTGTTCCATGAATTGGATCAAAGGTTTCAATCGATTCAATTTCATCTCCAAAAAAACTAATACGAACCGCGTAATCGGCATAAGATAAATTCACATCAACCGTATCACCTTTTACTCTAAATGTACTTCGTTTAAATTCTTCTGTTGTTCTTGAATATAAAGCACCAACTAATTGATGCAATAATTTATTTCTAGAAATAACTTTCCCTACTTCGATTTCAATAATATTCTTTTTAAAATCAGTTGGATTACCAATACCATAAATACAAGATACAGACGATACCACTATCACATCCCTCCTACCCGATAGTAATGCCGAAGAAGCACTAATACGTAGTTTTTCTATCTCATCATTAACTTGTAAATCTTTTTCTATATAAGTACCAGTAGTTGGTAAGTAAGCTTCTGGCTGATAGTAATCGTAATAACTCACAAAATACTCTACTGCGTTTTCTGGAAAAAATTGTTTGAACTCACTATACAATTGAGCCGCTAAGGTTTTATTATGACTCAAAATAAGTGTTGGCTTATTGACTTGCTGAATAACATTAGCTGCTGTAAAGGTTTTACCAGAACCAGTTACTCCTAAAAGGACTTGATGTTTGGTATTAGCATTTAAACCTTCTACTAATTGTTGAATAGCTGTAGGTTGATCACCAGTGGGCTGAAATTCCGATATAAGTTTAAATGACACAGGCTAAAGATAATAAGGAAACAGCAGAAAATAAAGCTAAAAATTGCTTATTTACTAATTATTAACTGCTTATTAATGGCTCTAGTTCCATCGTTTATTTGAACAATATACAATCCATTAGAAAGATTCGACGTGTTTAATTTCACTTCGTGTTCACCTTCTTCATAAATGTTTTTTTGAATGGTTTGTACTTTTTCGCCTATAATATTAAACACATTTACAGCTAATGTTTTGGTTTGATTAACATTAAATTTAATACCACATGAATTAGAAGTTGGATTAGGATAAATGGTTACTAATTCTATTGTTTCCGAAATATCCTTTGTATCTGTTGAAATATTAATATTAATATCATCAATAAATATATTATTACCTCCTAGTTTATTAAAAACAAATTTCATTCTAAATCCTGAAGTCATAAATAAAGAAGTTAATGAAGCGGATACGAATCTCCATTCATTTAATTGTGTTGGATAAAAAGCAGTTGTCTGAATGGGAACTGTTTCTAATAAAGAGCCAATACCAGTAAAACGTGGTACTGTTGTTCCTCCACATGATGTAATGCCAGACAATTGTAATTGGTCTTTATTACTAGTATCTCTTCTAGCAAAGGCATATTTAAAATCAATAGATAAACCTGTTGCACCAGATAAGTTAATCACTCTACTATATAATTCATCTTTTCCATTAATTGAATTATTAAAATTATCAATCATAATACTTGTGCTTCCTGATGCAGCAGCTAAATTGGTTAATTGCCATGTATTAGAAGTATCTAAATTATTGGTAAACCAATCAGTTCCATTGAGAGAAGTAACAGTTTCAAAGTTTTCAGAAAATGGATAAGTTGTTCCTGTATTTGACAAAACATTAATATAATGTTGCTTTACGACTATCAAAGAATCTGTTCCATTTTTTACTTTCAATTCAACATCATAGGAGCCTGGTATTGAATAAGTAACTGTTGGATTTGATAATGTAGAAACAGATGGCGTAGCGCCAGCAAATTTCCATTCTAATGAGGAGAAAGTACCATTATATGAAGTATTTGTAAAAGTTACAGAACTTGCACTTGGACAAACCATCGTTTTATTACTTAAAAAATCAGCCTTACATAAAGTAGCAACTGTTGTATAAGTACCTGTGGAAATTAAATTCGATGTTTGCCATAAATTATTTCGACCTGCAATTGGAGAATTTAAACAGGCTTGCATACGAGTTTTTTGACCTTGGGTAAACATAATATTGCAGTAGCTATAATCCATGGCATTTTGAACATTATCAACGGTGTTTCCACAAGATGCTCCTGTTAAATTGCAAGATTGCCATCCAATCGTTGGAGGTGTATCAGCTACTAAATCATCTATATTGCAATCTTTATTGGGATCAGCACAAGGATAAAAATAAAAACCTGGTACGTTATTACCTCCCCAAATGTGCTGTAGATTTAAGTAATGTCCACATTCATGAGCAAAAGCAACTGATCTCATAAGATTGGATGTTCCAAATGTTCCAACATAACTATGCGATAACACAATACCATCCCACAAAGGAATTGTATCTGCATCACTTGGCCACACGGCATGTCCTGCTAAACTAGCAGCATTTGCTACGATATAAACATTTAAATATTTTGTTGGTGGCCAATGAATTAAATTTTTTACACGGTGGTCTCCACTAGAAGTTAAAGGTGAGGCAACACGATTAATGCCACTATGACAATTACCATTAGGATCTAATGTTGCCAAACGAAATTCAATATCACAATCCGCATGAATACTTTGAAACGCCGATACAATAGTGGCATTATTTGGATGTGTTTTATTAAATGTTTTATTTACTATATCTAAACCATCTTTTATTTGAGCATCTGAAATATTTTCGGTTCCATAATTATGTATGACATGAAACACCACAGGTATAACATATGTTGCTGTAGATGCAGATTTATTTAAGGATTGGGTATAATTTTGTGTGAATTTTTCTAATTCTTGATCTCTATTTATAACCGCCTTCGCTATTTGTGGGTTTTGCTTTAACGTATTAATCCGCATTTCATCAGCACCGCAATGTAAAGGTGTTTGAGAGAAAATTGTACTTGTAAAAGAAAAAGTAATAATAAAACACAGAAATTTAGTCATGATAATGATTTTGAGAACTAAAAATAATAAAAAAAACGCACAACGACGTTTAATTTAAAATCTCTATGATTTGTAAAATCAGATAAAATAGCCTTTCAGATTAAAGAACAGAAGGCTTTAAATTTGAAAAAATTATAATAAGGCAAACTCTTTCTTTTTATTTGCAAAAAACAAGCTTATACCTACTAATAAAAATAAAAGTATAGAACCAATCATTGCAATACTATTGGCTGTTTTATATGCAGTTGGTTCAAATTTAAATTCTACTTTATGCTTACCAGCTGGTAATTCCATTCCACGTAAAATATAATTTACACATGTATGGGGTGTTAAAATTCCGTCTAAATAAGCATTCCATCCTTTTGGATAATATATTTCTGAAAACACAGCGAAATTTTTGTCTTTTGAGTCGGATTCATAAACTAAATTATTGGGTTTATATGATAGTAAAGTGATTTTACCATCCGCATTATACTTTTCAGAAATCGTTATATTTTCTTTATTTTTTTGTTGAACAATTGCCTCTCGTTTTGTATTTAAACCATATAAAGCAACTATTTCTGAATCGGCATTAGCAACTGTTTTTATATTTTTCACAAACCACGCATTACCGTTTGCTTGTGGATTAGGAATTGCAAATACCTGATCCTTAGCTGGCACAATCACATATTTTGTATTTAACATATTTAATACGCCTAACTTAGAAGTATGAATTCGCATTAAAGAATCATTTTGCACCGCTGTATTTAAACCATTATAAAAATCATTAATTTCTTTATCTAAATGAAAATCAATAATCTCTTGGTATTTTTTTAATTTTGCTCCGTGATAACCTCCAATTGATTTGTGATAATAAGAAGTCGCAGCATCATTAAAGGTACTTGTCGATAAATTCAATACACGATAATCTAAACTCTTATCTTGTAATATTTGCTCATCAGCAGATGTTTTTGTAGGCGCTGCATCGTATTGAGCTTTTGGAATAAAGTTTTTATCATTTAAATATCTACTAGCTACAGGCCATAAATCTGCTAACATAAAAACACCTAGTGATAAGAAAAATAACTCTAATTTCAATTTTTTAGTTAAGAATAAAAATAAAAAGATGGCTGCTAAAGCTACAAATGTTAACGAACGACGAGCGTCACTTTTAAAAATTGATTCTCTTGCTTTTTGAATATTTGATAAAAAATCGGGTAAAAACTGCGCAATTTGTGCATCTGAAGCACCGCTTTGTTTAAATTGATTCATAATTTGAGTTTCTTCGCCTGCCGGAATAAAAGAGTTTGTAACAGTTGGCAAAAAGGCACTTATTAAACAAAAACCACCAACAACAGCGACTGATATAATTAATATTTTTTTTAAATCAATTTGATTTTTTAAAAATGGTAAAGTAAACTGTTCGTTTTTTGCTGATGATTTAATGAATTTATCTAATGCTAAAACAGCTAATAATGGGATAGTTAATTCCGCAACTATAAGTATCATCGATACAGCCCTAAATTTATTATATCCTGGAAAATAATCCATAAAAAAACTAGTTAAGCCCATGAAATTTTTACCCCATGCTAGCATAATAGACATAATTGTACCAATAATTAAAGGCCATTTTAATGGATGATCAATAATAAACAATCCTAAAACACATAATAAAATAACAATAGCGCCAATATAAACTGGACCACTTGTAAAAGGTTGTTCGCCAAAATAAGCAGAACTTTGTGCCACTTGTTCTCGCATTTGAGGATCAACATTTTTTAGAGCGTCTTTATCAATGCTTGCTATTGCGGCAGATCCCCCACCTTTAAAATTAGGAATTAGAAATGTAAACGTTTCACCAACACCATAACTCCATTGGGTAGCATAATCCTTATCTAATCCAGAAGTAATATTTCCTGCATTACTCTTTAAATCAGCATTCATGGTTAATTCTGTTTTACCACGAGTCGTATAATTTCCATATTCATAAGTTGCGTATAAGCTTCCTGCATTAGGCAAAAAACCTACAATACAAGCTACTACAAAAATGGCAGTACTAATAAAAAAGGGTTTAATTGTTTTATCTTTAAATGCCAAAACAAAATAACCAATAAAAACTAAACCAAATAACATAAAGCCGTAGTATGAAATTTGAGGATGTCCAGCATTTAACTCTAAACCTAAAAACAAGATACTAACTCCAAAACCTAACCAATGTTTACCCCTCATTAATAAAACAATGCCTCCCAAAAGTGGTGCTAAATAACCTATGGCATTGGCTTTTGAGTTGTGACCGGCTTCAATAATAATAAAGAAATAGGATGAAAAACCATAAGCTAAGGCACCAACTATGGCAAGCCATGGATTAATCTCTAAACATAACAATAAAATAAAAAAACCAATAAAATAAAGAAACAAATAACCATTAGGATGAGGCAAAAATGCATGAAAAGCTTTGTCAATATTTCCTAACCAATTACCTGGATATATTGCAGATACCTGATAAGAAGGCATTCCTCCAAACATTGAATTTGTCCATAAAGGTTCCGTATGTTCAGCATTTCTAAAGGCCGTAACTTCCTGACTCATCCCTCTATATCTAATTATATCTCCTTGCTCTAAAGCTTTACCTGAAAAAATTGGGCTAAATTGAATAATGTTGATAATAGCAAAAATAGCAACAGCTGCTATATAAGGAAGCATTTTTTTTATGTTCATACTAAATATGGTTTAGACAAATATAAGAAACTGTTTACTTAATATTACATGAAAAAAGCATAATTTATTTGTATTTTCGTGCTCCATGAAAAAGCTATTTTCGGTACTTAAATACACTAAAGATTATAAGGGGTATACTGCATTAAACATTTTGTTTAATATCTTTTTTTCTATTTTCTCTGTATTTTCTATTTCCTTGGTTATTCCTTTTCTTGAATTAATATTTAAGGACAACGATTCTAAACTTCAAGAAACTGTAAATAAAGGCTTACCAGAACTTAGCTTTTCATTGGAAGGAATAACCGATTGGGGATATTACCAAATGTGTTTAATGGTTATTGAGCAAGGAAAAGCGCAAACACTATTAGTAATTTGTTTAGTTGTGTTTTTTGCCACATTATTAAAAAATACTTCAAAATATTTTGCAATGTATTTTTTAGCACCAATTCGTAATGGAGTGGTAATGGATTTAAGAAACAAAATGATGCGCAAGTCATTAGAGTTGCCTCTTTCCTATTTTAGCGACGAACGTAAAGGTGATATGATGAGTCGTATGACTACAGATGTCATTGAAATTGAATGGAGCATCATGCAATCATTGGAATTAATTTTTAGAGAACCATTATTAATTATCATCTCTTTAGGTACCTTAATTTTTATTAGTCCATTTTTAACTTTATATGTTTTCTTATTATTACCAGTGGCAGGTTTAGTAGTAGCATTAGTTAGTAAGAGTTTAAAAAGTCGTTCGGCAAAAGGCAAAGAAGTATTTGGACTGTTATTTAATATTATGGAAGAAACTTTAGGGGCTTTAAAAGTAATTAAGGCATTTACCGGTGAACGTTTTGTACAGAATAAATTTGAGAAAGTAAATGGAGAGTTTAATAAAATTTCGGTGGGCTTATATCGCCGTGCCGATTTAACATCACCTATTAGCGAAACGGTTGTTTTAGGTGTTTTATTATTGATATTATATATTGGGGGTGTTATGGTATTTGAGGGAACCGGATCACTTTCTGGAGCAGCTTTTTTAGGCTATTTTGCCGTAGCTTCTCAAATTGTTCCTCCCATTAAACAAATAACTCAAGCTTATAATAATATTCAAAAAGGTTTAGCTTCAGAAGAAAGAATAAATAAAATATTAAATGCCGAAAATCCAATTGTTAATAGTCCAAATGCAAAAAAAATAGAACACTTTTTAGATAAAATAGAATTTAATAATGTATCTTTTGCTTATCATAAAGGAGATTCAGGTTATGTTTTAAAAAACATCAACTTATCCATTCCTAAAGGAAAAACGATTGCTTTAGTGGGTCATAGTGGCAGCGGAAAAACGACGTTAGCAGATATGATTCCTCGATTTTATGATACTGATTTAGGAAATATCCTGATAGATGGAATGGCTATTAAAGATATTGAGTTAGAAAGTTTGCGCAAGCATATTGGTGTGGTTACACAGGAAAGTATTTTGTTTAATGATACGATAGAAAACAATATCACTTTTGGGTTAGATACATTTGATAAAAACAAAGTAATTGAAGCTGCTAAAGTGGCTAATGCTCATGATTTTATTTTAAAACAAGCTAATGGCTATCAAACAAATATAGGAGATAGAGGTGGTAAATTAAGTGGTGGACAAAGACAACGTATTAGTATTGCTAGAGCAATTTTAAAAAATCCTCCCATTTTAATTTTAGATGAGGCTACTAGTGCTTTAGATACTGAAAGCGAACGATTAGTGCAAGATGCTTTAACCAACTTAATGAAAAACCGAACTAGTATTGTTATAGCTCATCGGTTATCGACGATTGCTAATGCTGATCAGATAATAGTTATGAATAATGGCGATATTATTGAAAGAGGAAGCCATCAGGAATTATTAACAGCTAACGGTTTTTATAAAAAGCTATGCGATATGCAAAGTTTTAGTTAGTTAGTTAACGACTTTGAATTTGCAAAAGCTTTGTTGGCACACACATTACTAGTAGGTTGTGTTTGAATATATTTTGTCAAAATTGCCTGTTTTTTGTCCGCCATTGTATATCCCAATTTTATTAAATCTACAATATCATTTGCAAAAGGCAAAATCTAAATAAGTATACTATAGCTTAAAATACTTATTTGCTTGCTCGGCTATCTCATTACCATAAGCCAACGAAGCCGTAGCTGCTGGTGATGGTGAATTAATCACATGCATGGAATTACCAGAGTATTCAATTTTAAAATCATCCAGCATTTCACCCTCTGGCCCCAAAGCCATGGCTCTAATTCCACAACGCGCAGGTTCAATATCATCCATTTGTAAATCAGGAATTAGCTTACGTAAACGGTTTAAGAAATAAGCTTTGCTAAATGCTCCACGGTATTCATCTAAACCAAAACGCCAGTGTTTCCAAAAAAACTTCCAAGTTCCTTTAAAGCCAAATGCCTCTAAAGTATCTTTTAAACTAAAAGCTGTTTTGCTATAACCTTCGCGGTCAAATACAAACACTGCATTTGGACCACACTCCACACCTCCTTTTATCATTCGTGTAAAGTGCACACCTAAAAACGGAAACTTTGGATTAGGAACAGGGTAAATTAAATTTTTCACCTTACTTCTACCCTTCTCTGTTAAATCGTAATAATCACCTCTAAAGCCTACAATAGCCGAATCGGTTTTTACATGATCTTTCTTAGTTACTCTATCCGCTTGTAATCCTGCACACGAAATAATGTACTTAGAATTAAACGTTCCTTTTTCGGTTACTACATCGGTAGTATCTCCTTTTTTAATAAAGTCTGTTACCTTATGCTCTGTTAATACTTTACAGCCATTATTTTTGGCGTGTATTAACTCTACGTATTTCCTGGCAACATCTGTATAATCAATAATTCCAGTGCATGGCACCCAAATACCAGAAATGCCTTTACAATGTGGTTCAATTTCGCTAATGCGCTTAGCATCAATCATTTCAATACCCTCAACACCATTAGCAACACCATTATTAAATACTTTTTGCATATGAGCTAACTCACTTTCTTCGGTAGCCACAATAATTTTTCCGCAAATGTCGTGTGGGATGTTATGTTCTTTTACAAACGCTAATAATTCTCTTCTGCCTTCAACACATTTTATCGCTTTGTATGAACCTGGTTTATAGTAAATACCTGAATGAATAACGCCAGAGTTATGCCCCGTTTGATGAGCAGCTACTTCTTTTTCTTTTTCTAAAACTAAAATGGTTTTTGTAGGGTTTTGTGCTTGTAGTTTATAAGCCGTAGCTAAACCAACAATACCTCCTCCAACAATTATTATATCGTAATGTGTAGTGTTCATTTTAAAAATTCTAAATTTGTCAAAAATAAGATTAATTATTGAATTGTAGATTTGTAGAATTATAGATTGAAAATAAGTAATTAATTCTTTAAATCAAGTATTCATTAACTCAATAATTGAACATATGAAAATAATTTGCATAGGTCGTAATTACGCCGAACACGCTAAGGAAATGAAAAGCGAAGTACCAACTGAACCCGTATTTTTTATGAAGCCCGATACGGCTTTGTTAAAAGACAGCGAGCCTTTTTACTATCCTGAGTTTACCAAAGATTTACATCACGAAATAGAAATCGTGATTAAAATAAATAAAGTAGGTAAACACATCGAAGAACAATTTGCTCACAAATATTATGATGAAATAGGTTTAGGTATCGACTTTACTGCCAGAGATATACAGGCGCAATGTAAAGCAAAAGGTTTGCCTTGGGAAAAAGCAAAAGCCTTTGATGCTTCTGCTCCATTAGGTAAATTTGTATCTAAATCTCAAATAGAAAATTTAGATGATATTTCATTTGAATTAAAAATTAATGGCGAGTCTCGTCAAGTTGGTAATACCAAAGATTTGCTATTTAGCTTCGATAAAGTCATTGCTTATGTATCTAAATTCGTCACTTTAAAAGTAGGTGATTTGATTTATACTGGTACTCCAGAGGGTGTTGGTCCTGTGGCTATTGGCGATAAACTTCAAGGCTTCATCAAAGGCGATTTGTTTTTAGAATTTGAAGTGAAGTAGTGTTTATAGAACGCTGATTACATAGATAGATATGATTCAACCATAAAAATCATACAAAATCAGTGTCATCTGTGTTCTATTCTTTATCTAATCTGAGATTTTAAACGCTCCACCATATTGCTTAAATCTTCGATTTTTTGTTTTTGTTCTTCTTCTAACAAATTACGTTCGTTTAAAGAAAAACATAAAGAGATGAGCTCTGCCACCTGAAACAAGAAATTAATTTCTAATTTTTGCCAGCTTCTTTGTTTGTGTGTTTGCTCTTGGCTAAGCACCCCAATGATTTGTTGGTTATGAATAATTGGTACAAATAATAAAGACTGTATGTGATACTTACTTAAATAAGTTTCTTTTAACTCTTTAGTATAAATATGGCTTTGAGCATCATTTGCCATCACAAAAGGTTCTTTTCTTAACAAAGTAAAAAAGTCAACAAAATCTTTATCGTTTAATTTATCTCCGCTAGTAAATTGTTGTGATGATTTTGTAAATAACGCATCGCAGGTAATATGAGAAGTATTATATAACCAAAAACCAGCTCTCGAAATATCTAAAGTATCCGCAATTATTTGAGTACAAAGTTTACCAATACTATTAACATCTCCTTTATAGATGGCAGAATGACGAGCTAGTAAGATTAATGAATCTTTTAGTTTATCTTCCTTTAACTCTCTTGTTTTTTCCTCGGTAATATCTATATAAACGCCTTGTAAAATATAATGCGTTTTGCAATCAATAATATTAGCGTTAAATTTTAACCATTTAATTTCATTGTCTTTGGTTTTAAAACGTCCAACAGATGAAATACGTTTAGTGGTTTTTAAGGCTGCTTTTAAATCGGTTTTAAAATAATCTTTATCCTGTCCGTTAATATTATTTAAAAACGAATCCCAATTTTCAATTAATTCATCGGCAGGGTAACCAAAATAGGTTTCGCAATTGTCAGAAATAAATAAACACTCTTCCGTATAATCTAAATTAACTTTAATACTCGTTATTACTCCTGGAAAGGATTTATATAATTCGTTTAATTCAAAGTCCTGAATATTTAAAAGATTATTAGGCATTGTATTAGTAGTTTATTCAAATCAAAATTATCAAAATAACTAAGACATACAAATAGTATTTCTATGTACTTATTAAGAATATTAACTGAGTATTGTTAACCTTCAATATTAAATAATGAAAGTACATTTCACATTGATTAAACTTTAATGTAACTTTACTTGACCTTAAAATGAAAGAAAATGAAAAAAATTAATGTTGCCATCAACGGATTTGGAAGAATAGGAAGAGTATTTTTTAGAGTTGCTTTTGCTAATCCAAATATTAATATAGTTGCTATCAATGATATTACCGATTCTAAAACTTTAGCACACCTGTTAAAGTACGATTCGGTGCATGGTAAGTTTGATGGTGAGATAAAGCATGATAATGACCACATATATATTAATGGTAAAGAAGTTAAAATTTTTGCAGCTAAAGATCCTGAGAATTTACCGTGGAAAGCCTTAGATGTAGATATCGTTATTGAATCAACTGGCCATTTTTTAACTAGACCTTTAGCGCAAAAACATATTACTGCTGGTGCAAAAAAAGTTATACTATCAGCACCCGCAACGGATGACACCATTAAAACAGTTGTATTGGGTGTAAATGACGAATTATTGGAAGCGGACGATATTATTATTTCAAATGCATCTTGTACTACCAATTGCGCATCACCGATGTTAAAGGTATTAAGACAATGGGGCATTGAAGAGGCTTATGTTACTACTGTTCACTCCTACACTGGCGACCAACGCTTACATGATGCGCCGCACAAAGACTTACGCAGAGCACGTGCAGCGGCATTAAGCATTATTCCAACCACTACTGGTGCAGCTAAGGCTTTAGGTAAAATTTTCCCTGACTTAGAAGATAAATTGGGTGGCTGCGGTATGCGTGTTCCGGTGCCTGATGGTTCATTAACGGATATTACTTGTGTATTAACTCAATACCCAAGTGTAGAACAAATTAACTTAGCGTTTAAACAAGCCTCTGAAACGGATTTGAAAGGTATTTTAGAATATTCTGAAGATCCTTTAGTTTCAGTGGATGTAGTAGGTAATTCGCACTCCGTTGTATTTGATTCGGACTTTACAAGTGTTGTAGGTAATTTGGTTAAAATTATTGGTTGGTACGATAATGAATTTGGTTATAGCAGCCGATTAGTGGATTTGGTGGTTAAGATACAGAAGCTATAACTTTTTAACCACACAGAGCGCAGAGTTTTTTCGCAAAAAATATTGCGAGAAATAAATAATATACTAAAAGCCTTGCGCTCTTGGCAGTTAAATACAAATAAGTATTATTCTAATAGTTAAAAGCAACTACATTATTCATCGATAAAAAACTACCGTTAACAACTCATTAACACTAGGTTTAACTTTTTTTGTATCCTTTTGCAAAACATGGCGTTATAAACTTTGTTATTTTCGCCCCAAGCAAAACTATATGAAGAGATACCTACTCTATTTATTACTATTAAGCAGCATCTCTTCTTTCTCCCAAAAGTTGAGTATTTCAGGAAATGTTCAGGATACAATTGCTAAAGGTCCGCTACCTAACGCCATTATCATGGCTATTAAGTTAATGGACTCTACATTAGTTGATTTTACTAGAACTAACTCTGAAGGTTTTTTTAAACTAAAACCACTCTCTATCGACACCTATCAGGTTGTGATTTCACATCCTAAATTTGCTGATATGGGCTACTTTGTTTTTGGAGATAAAAAAAACCTAGAATATGATTTTGGTAAAATTATCCTTCAACCTAAAAATGTGTCACTAGATGAAGTGACCATTTTTGCATTTAAAGATCCTATCTATTATAAAGGTGATACGTTAATATACACGGCCGATTCATTTAAAACAAAAGCCAATGCCACTGTGGAAGACTTACTAAAAAAATTACCTGGACTTAAAGTGGATAAAGATGGTAAAATTACTTCGCAAGGGAAAGCAGTAGATAAAGTATTAGTAGATGGTGATGAGTTTTTTGGTGGTGACCCAACTGTGGCAACTCGTAACTTAAATGCTAATTCAATCGAATCAGTTCAGGTATACGAAAAGAAAAGTGATGATGTGGCAAATTCTAGTACGGGTGAGGAAACTCAAAAAATATTAAATCTTAAATTAAAAGACGAAGCCAAAAAAGGATACTTTGGTAAAATAAGTGGAGCAAGCGATTTTCAAAAATTCCATGAAGGTGAGGCTTTGGGCAATTACTTTAAAAAGAAGTTGAAAATTTCAGTGTTTGGTTTGGCAAGCAGTACACCAAATGCTAATTTTGGCTGGGATGATGTATATAAATATGGTTTAAATAATGAGTTTAACAGACAAGACGATGATGATGGAAACTCATTTATGTACTATTCCTCCAATCAACCACAAGGTATTCCTCAAACAATTAAAACTGGATTTTATTACACTGATAGAATCTCTAAAAACACAAAACTCAACCTAAATTATTCTTACAACAATAGTGAAGTTATTTCAAAAATAAGTAAAAATGCACAATATTTTTTAACAGATACTAGTTACACTTCGTCTAACACCACACAAACAACTCAAAAAAATGAAGCTCATGCTATTAATATAGGTATAGAACAACGTATAGATTCGTTAACCGACTTTTATTTAAATTCAAAAATAAAAGCATTAGGCAGTTCTATATCTAGTAATGATGAAACTGATTTTTTAAGCGAGGATAATATTAAAACTAGAAATACAGCTATTAATAGCTCAAATAAAAGTTCGGGTTATGATATTGCTAATAATTTAAAATTATTAAAACGCTTCAAAAAGAAAGATCGATTACTAACTTTAACTTATGGTAATACATTTTCTGAAACAAATTCGGAAGGTATTTTAAAAACAGATAATTATTCTTACGCTGATTCCAGTGATTTTTTAATTTCAGTCAACCAAAAAAAGAAAGGCTTAACCAATAATCAAAGTCACCTAGGTGGAATTTCATTTATTGAACCTCTCACTAAAAAAATAAAAATCGAAACTTCCTACGACTATATGTATTATAATAGTAAGCAAGATAAAAAAGCCTTAAATAATATTGGTGGTGAGTATAACGAGTTAGACTCATCGCTAACTAACGATTTTGTTAATGTAAAACAAATAAATCGAGCTGGCTTAAAATTTATTTACGAAGTTAAAAAACTAAGATTTACTATTGGAACTAAAGCAAGAAATGTATTTGTAAAAAACGATAATCTATTTACCGACAAACATATTACACAAAACTTTAATAACGTTTTGCCGTTTTCTACTTTGCGTTATAAATTTTCGGATAATAAAGTATTAGATATAAAATATACAACAAGTTCTCAAAATCCATCTATTAGTCAATTACAACCTGTTAGGGATAACTCTAATCCTAATTTTATTAATATCGGTAATCCCAATTTATTACCTACATTTTCAAACAACATCAATTTAAATTTTAATTCTTGGAAATCTGTAAGTGGAAAGTATACTTGGATGGGATTGAATTTTAGTTATGTAAATAATGATTTTGCCACTTCAACAAATTATGATAGTATTGGTAGAACTGTATCACAAGCAATTAATGTAAACGGTAACTATAATGTAAACGGTTACATAGGAACTAGTTTACCTTTCTTCTCTAAAAAATTAGAAGTTGGTCCAAACATTTGGGCTTCATATGCCGAAAACAAATCCTTTATCAATAATAAAGAAAATAAAACTCAAGATATAAGAAGTAATTTGAACTTAGAATTGAGAATGAATCTCGAAAAAGTAGAAGCTGCTTTATCGGGTTATTACAGCTACAACTCAGCTTTTTCATCTTTAA
>JBIICN010000071.1:0-13976 GCA_044238845.1 Bacteroidia bacterium | reverse complement strand
GCAACAACGGCTGGTGTTTACCAAGCGGATGAAGGTTCTGCGTTAAATGTTCGTGGTGGTCGTTCTTCTTCTACTATTTATTTTGTTGATGGTGTTAAGGTGATTGGAAATTTAGGTGTTCCTCAACAAGGTGTGGAACAATTAAACGTTATTACGGGTGGTGTTCCTGCTCAATATGGTGATGCAACTTCTGGAATTATCTCTGTTACAACTCGTGGTCCACAAAGTAAATTTACTGGTGGTGTAGAATTAATTTCTTCTCAATTAACTGATAAATATGGATATAATTCAATTGGTTTTTCTGTAGGTGGACCAATCTTACAAAAAAGAGATTCTACTGGTCAAAAGAAACCAATTATTGGTTTCTTTTTATCTGGTCAAGGTACATATGAAAAAGATCCTGATCCTTCTTATGTAAAATTATGGAAATTAAACGACGAAAAATTGAAGCAGTTAGAAAAAACTCCTTTTCGTCTTGAAACAGTTGGTAATAATGATGTTTTTAGACGTGAGTTGGATTTTGTTACTAAAGATGATATGACACAAACGGCCGTTCGTCAAAATGTAGCAAGCCGTTCCGTACAATTAAATGGTAATATTAAAATAAAAGTAGCCCCAAATACTGATTTACAAATAGGTGGAGCTTTTGATTATGGTAATGCGCATGCATTTGTTTATGATTATTCATTATTTAATGCTCAAAACAATCCTCAAACAATTAATTCTAATTGGAGAACTTATGCACGTATTAACCAAAAATTTGGTACGGCTCAATCTGGTTCAGAAAAAGAAAAGGCTCAATCTTTAATTTCTAATGCTAACTTCATGTTCTTAGCTAGTTATGAAAAAGCAAAAGGTAAAACGCAAGATGATACGCACAAAGATGAAATTTTTAAATATGGCTACCAAGGTAAATATAATTGGACATCAGATACTTCTAATAATTACAGTGTTTTATTTGATGAAACTAATTTAAAATTTTATAGAAACTATGAAGGCCCAGTTAAAAGTGCAGTTTCTTTCGAAAGAAGTGAATTAAATCCAACCTCTGCAAATTATTCCTCTCAAATATTTGATTTTTTTGGCACAATGCCAAATATGTTAGCAGCTCAGTCTATTGGCGCCTTTGTTAATGGAGATAGACCACAAAGCATTAATAGTTTATTCTTGCCAACTGGTCGTCAATGGGGTGGATATTCAGTAAGCGAATCTACTCAATTACGTTTTGCTTCTAGTTTTTCGGCTGATTTTAAAAACCATGCCATTATGGTGGGGGTTGAATACGATCAACGTAATCAAAGCGCACACAATATTAGTCCTATTGGTCTTTGGGATCGTATGAGATTTTTGACGAATAATCATTTAAATACTTTAGATAAGGATAATCCTATTTATATTCCTGGTACAAACGGAGACTTAGATGCGATTTATTATAGATATAAATATAGTGCAGAGAATCAGGCTCAAATTGATAAATCTTTACGTGAAGCTTTAGGTTTTGGAGCCGATAATCAAACATTAATCAATTCAGATGCTTTTGCTCCTGAAGATTTAAAATTAGATATGTTTAGCGCTATTGATTTATTGGGTGATGGTGTTAATAATTCGCTTGTAGATTATTATGGATACGATTATTTAGGAAATAAAGACAAAAGCTCTACAAATTTGGATAAATTTTTAAATGATAAAGATGCTAATGGTAATTTAACACTTCGTGTTGGAGCATACAAGCCTATTTATGTTGCTGGTTACATCCAAGATAAGTTTGATTTTAAAGATATTAAATTTAACGTTGGTGTGCGTGTAGATCGTTTTGACGCCAATCAAAAAGTGCTAAAAGATCAGTATTTATTTCATGAGGCATACACAGCTGGCGAAAAATCAGAAGGCAAGCCAGAAAACATTAAAGATAATTATGTAGTTTATGTAGATAATTTACAAAGTCAAAACATAATAGGTTACAGACATACGGATGAAAAAACGCAATCTACTACTTGGTATAATAATGAAGGTAGAGAGGTTTCTGATCCAAAAGCCTTAATTAATGATGGTAAATTGACTCCTTGGTTAAAAGATGGTGATTTTGCCGAAAAAAATGCTTTTAGCGTAAATGCTTTTAAAGATTATAAACCACAAATTAATGTGATGCCACGTATTGCATTTTCATTCCCTATTTCGGATGTCGCTAATTTCTTTGCACATTATGATGTGTTGACTCAACGTCCTAACGATGGTTTAATGCGTTTTGACCCTAAAGATTATTATTTTATTGGTGCAACATCTAGTAACCCATTTATTACGAACTCAAACTTAAGACCTGAAAAAACAATTGATTATGAAATTGGTTATCAGCAAGTTTTAAATCAAAAGAAAAACGCTGCATTAAAAATTACAGCATTTTACCGTGAGTTAAGAGATCAAATTACAACAGTAGCTTTAACTAATGCCTATCCTAAAACATACCAAACATATGCTAATAAAGATTTTGGTACCGTTAAAGGTTTAAGTGCTGAATTTGATTTACGTCGTTCTGGCGGCGTTTCATTAACTGCTAACTATACTTTACAATTTGCAGAAGGTTCTGGTTCAAATGCAAATTCAGGAGCGAATTTATCTAGTTCAGATCAACCAAACTTACGTATTACCTTACCTTTAGATTATGATCAACGTCATACCATTACTTTAAATTTTGATTACCGTTTTGGTGAAGGGAAAGATTACAAAGGACCACAATTTAATCGTAAGAAAAAAGATGCCGTTCAAACAGTACAACTTTTACAAAATATGGGGGCTAACTTAATTTTCCGTATTGGTTCTGGTACTCCTTATACACGTGATGTGGCTGCTTCACCAATTCGTGGACGTTCACAAATTAACGGTTCAATTAACGGTTCTGTAAAACCTTGGCAGTTTAGAACTGATTTAAGAGTTGATAAAAATATTGAGTTATCATGGGGTAAAAAAGATGGTGAGAATAAAAAAACGGCTAACTTAAATATCTATTTACAAGTTTTAAATTTATTAAATACGCGTAACATTTTAGGTGTTTACAACTTTACTGGTAACCCAGATGATGATGGTTATTTAGCATCCACTCAAGGGCAATTATTTGTGAATAGCAATCCTTCCACAGCTACTTCTTTTACAGATCAATATAATATTTATATCAATAATCCTGGTAATTATGGTAGACCACGTACTATCAGAATTGGGGTATTATTAGACTTTTAATTATAAAACGAATTTATCATGGAAACTATGACTAAGTTAAACAAACATCTATTAATTGCAGCGGTAACACTAAGTGTTGTTTCTGCCAGCGCTAGAGAAAAATATGGTAATGCTTTTAAAACAGCATCTACCGAAAGAGTAATGGCTGGATGTAGCCCAGCCCAATCTTCCGCCGAATTATCGGTTAACAACGTTAGAACTATTATTTATTCTGGTTCTGATATGTGGTGGGATTTATTTGGTGGAGGTAATGCATGGTATTTAGTTCCTAAAGTAGAAGATAGAACAAAAGGAGCCAATTCTAACTTTGCAGGTAATGTTTGGTTTGGGGGTTTAGATATTGGTAACCAGCTAAAAATTGCGGCACAAACGTACCGTCAATCGGGTGTTGATTTTTGGACAGGTCCATTAAGTACGGTTGATGCAGCTACGACTTCTGATCAATGTCAAAAATACGATAAGATTTATAAGATGACTCGTTCTGAGGTGGATGCCTTTGTTTTATCTAATGGCCCTCTTACTACAAATATTAAAGATTGGCCAGGTAATGGTGATATTTCGTTAAATCATGCTCAATTGTTAGCGCCCTTTTTCGATAAATCCGATGACGGCGTTTACGCTCCAGAAGAAGGAGATTATCCATATTACGACGTTTATAATGACGGGTTAAAAGATAATTTAGGTGTTTGTAAGGCTCGTGTATTTGGTGATGAAACATTATGGTGGGTGTATAATGATAATGGTAATAATCACATTGCTACTGGTGGTAAAGCTATTGGTATGGAAATACGTGCGCAAGCTTTTGCCTTTAAAACAACAGATGAAATTAATAATATGACTTTTTATAACTATCAATTAGTTAACCGTTCATCTTTTGCTTTATTAAACACATATATGACTGTTTGGACGGATGCTGATTTAGGATATTATGGAGATGATTATATTGGTTGTGATGTGAAAAGAGGTTTAGGCTATATTTACAATGCCGATGCTTTTGATGAAACTATAGGAAGTACGATTGGATATGGTAACTATTCTCCTGCATTAGGTTGTGATTTCTTTCAAGGGCCTATCAATACAGCTAATAATATTGATGATGATAATGATGGTGCTACTGATGAGCCAGGTGAGCAAATGGGGATGACAAAGTTCTTATACTTTAATAACTCTTTCCCTGGAGTTCCTTTACAAACAACCGATCCTCAAAACGCTTCTCAATATTACCAATACATGACTGGTTTTTGGAGAGATGGAACGCCATTTACTTGTGGCGGTAATGGTTATGGTGGAGCTACTGCTACAAGTTATGTATATCCTGCTGACACATACACTAATGGTCCTTGTGGCGCTGCTACTTGGTCTGAGGGTGGTGTTCCGGGTGATAGACGTTTCATGCAATCTTCAGGACCTTTTACATTGCAGCCGGGTGCTGTGAATTATATTACAGTTGGTTTACCTTGGGCTAGAACAACCTCTACAGATCCAAAAGCTTCAATTCCATTATTAAAAATTGCGGATGATAAAGCACAAGCTTTATTCGACAACTGTTTCCGAGTTTTAAGTGGACCAGAAGCACCTGATATGACAATTCAAGAAATGGAAAATGAATTAATTATTTATTTCTCAAACAAACCGTCTTCTAATAACTATTTAAACAAATACAGAGAGTTAGATGTGTCAATTATTGTTGACCCTACTCATTATCCTGCGGTTGATAATTATTATCATTTTGAAGGATTTAAAGTATATCAATTAAAAAACAATAGTATTATCCAAGAGCAATTAACAGATGCTTCAAAAGCTAAATTGATATTTAATTGCGATGTTCAAAATGGTGTTACACGATTAATTAATTATGAATATGATGCTACAACAGGAGGAGATGTTCCAAGTGTTAAGGTAGATTTTAACGATAATAGTGATAAAGGAATAAAAACATCTTTTCATTTTACTCGTGACGAATTTTCTACTTCTCAAGATAAAAAAGTAGTAAACAATAAGGAGTATTATTTCTACTGTGTAGCTTATGGCTATAACCAATATGGTGAATATAAAGAAGATCAACCTTTTACTTCTGTAACAACATTTACAAATACAGATGGTTCTTTATCATATTATACAGCACCGTGTACTGAAGGTCAAAAACGCCCTTATTTAGAAGGTCGTAAATCTAAAAAGGCATTTGGTATTCCTCATAATACAGCTCCAGAGAAAGATGGAACTGTGACTAATTCCTTATATGGTTATGGTCCAAAAATCACTCGTGTTGAAGGACAAGGTAACGGAGGAAATAACTTAGATTTAACAGATGAGTCAATCGAACAAATCTTAAATGGTACCGTTAATAATAATGAAATTACCTACAAAAACGGCAGAGGTCCTGTTAATATTAAAGTAGTAGATCCTTTAAATGTCCCTAATTCTAATTTTGCTATTTCTCTAATCAGTAGAAATTATTTTTACAGAAATGATACATTATCATTGCCAGCAGAAGCGCCATTATTAAATAAATATATTAATGGTGTAATTGATGCTGACCCTTGTAAAACAAATACAACTTCTGTTGGTTCGCAATCTGGTCCACTTCCACCTCATTCTTCACTTCCTTTCCCTAAGTTAAGAAGTACTTCTGATGTTGATGGTCAAGTAAATCAAGATACAGCAACTTGGGTGTTAAAAGATTTACAAAGCCAAAAAGAATATTATCCGTGTAAATCCATTAAAGTTGGTGAGGAATATTATTTCTCTGAATTAGGATTATCGGTAACTATAGGTGGCGCAAAAGATATAGCTAGTATTTCTCGTCCATTTAATATTGCTTCTGATAAAATCATTAAAGAAGGAGATGTCATTGGTGGCAGTTTAAGTTTTGCATCTACACAAGGTTGGTTATCTGGTGTGCCTGATATAGATGGATCAGATGGCTTTAACTGGATTAGATCGGGTGTTTTTGACGATGATGCTAATAAGGCTATTTCTGATTATCAAGTAAATAATGCATCAACTGGTACAAATTATATTTTTGCTGATGATAAGCAATATTTTGAAAATATATTAGGAGGTACTTGGGCTCCTTATGCCCTTTGTGCTGCAACTAAAACGACTGTTGAAGCAGCACCAGCTTACGATAGAATGACAACTTTAAGTACTTCGGCACAATTACTTTCAAATTTTGATTTGAGAACATTAGCCAGTGTGGATATCGTTTTCACAAAAGATAAAAGTAAATGGACTCGATGCATCGTATTAGAAGAAAATGACGAGCCAAACTCAATTCCTACAAGAGCTGGTAAATTAGAAACCAGAAGACATAAATCAGTTGATAAACAAGGAATTGCTTTGGGTGACCCAGGTTGTAATACAGCCGAGGCTTCATTTGACTCTGTTCCAGGTCAACCATTTAAAACTGGTTTATCTTGGTTCCCTGGTTATGCAATTAATATAGAAACAGGTGAAAGATTAAACATTGCTTTTGGAGAAGATTCTTATCAAGTAGATAACAATGGTAATGATATGATGTGGAACCCAACAGATGTTGTCACTAAATCAACTTATAGATATAGTTTTGGTGGAAGACATTATGTCTATGTGTTTGGTAATAACCGTGGAAAAACTAAATACACTGGTTTTGCTCCAACCGATATCAAAGGAAAAACAATTGGCGCTGGTGATTACTCAAATTTTAAAGATTTTGCTTTCACTTATAAATGGGCATACCAAACATCTGTATTAGGAGCTACTACTTCAAATAAAAACAGTGGATTAGTGGCATTAGCTAACTTTTGGTCGGATGCGATGTGGGTGAATATTCCTGTAACCACTGATGCTCGTTATAACTTTAAAAATCCAGCAGATATGCCAGGAGATGCAAAGGTGGCTTTAAGAGTTAAAAAAGCTTACAGACCTAGCGTTGCAGCACTTTCGTATATGGATTCATCTAGATTTACTCACTCGGGTTATATTAATGCTGCTACTGCAATTAATAGTTTTTTCTGTCCGAATGTACAACCTAATTTTCCATACAATGTAACTCCTGGTACAGGCGCAGATTTTTTCTTAAAATCAAGTAAAGAAGTGAAATCAAGCCCTGTAAACAATAACTACAACATGTATACATTTAATACTGCTGATATTTTCACTGAATTAAATAATGCAGATAAGCAAAAATCAGCTTTAGATATTATTAATATTGTTCCAAATCCTTATTATGCATATTCAGCATACGAAAACGGAAGAATTGATAATAGAGTAAGAATTACCAATTTACCAAATAAATGTAAAATCAAAATTTTCACATTAAATGGTACTTTAGTAAGAACGTTTGATAGAGATGTATCAGGACAGGAAGATATTATTGTAAATGAATCAGATTTCTTACGCGCTAAACGTTTACCTTTCCAAGACTGGGATTTGAAAAATCAAAGCGGTATTTCAGTAGCTAGTGGTTTATACATTATTCACATCGATGTTCCTGAAGTTGGTGAAAAAATATTAAAATGGTTTGGTGTAATGAGACCTTTAGATTTACAAAGTTACTAGTTGTTAAATAGTATTATAAAAATAAGATTATGAAGTCATTTTTAAATATATCATTAAGTGTTGTTTTAACAGGTAGTTTCATAGCTACAAGTTATCAGGCAACTGCAGGTAATCCTGAACGTGCCGGACAAGCTGGAGCATCACAATTGTTAATTAATCCTTATGCACGTTCTGCGGGATGGGCAGGCGCAAATGGAGCGCGTTCAAAAGGCTTAGAGTCTCAATACACTAACGTTGCTGGTATTGCTTCTACTAAAAAAACGGAGTTAATGTTTATGCGTTCGGCTTGGTTAGTTGGAACTGGTATTAATATCAATACATTTGGTTTATCACAACGCGTTGGCGAAACTGGAGCAATTGCTTTAGGTATTATGTCTATCAATGCTGGTAAAATTGAGAGAACTACTGTTGAACAACCAGAAGGTGGTTTAGGTACTTTCACTCCTCGTTTTACTAACATTGCCTTATCATACGCTAAAGGATTTTCTGATAATATTTCTGGAGGGATTACTTTAAGAGTTATTTCTGAAGGTATTGATAACGTTAAAGCTCAAGGTGTTTCTATTGATGCAGGTATTCAATATCATACTGGTAAATATGATCAAGTTCATTTAGGAGTAGCATTAAAAAATGTTGGACCTAAAATGCAATATAAAGGAGATGGTTTATCAACTCAAGGTACTGTAACTAATGCTTATGGTAACGAATATCAGTTAACAATTAATAGTAAATCAAATGCATTTGAATTACCTGCTTTATTAAACATTGCAGCAGCTTATGATATTTATTTATTAAAGGATTCTACAGGTAGATCTAAAACTCACCGTGTGTCTGTTGCTGGTAACTTTACATCAAATTCATTTACAAAAGATAATTTCTTAGTAGGTTTAGAATATGGATGGAAAGATATTGTCATGGTTCGTGCTGGTATGGCAACTGAAAAAGGTATTTTTAAAGGAGAAGGAAACCGTACTACAGCTTTCACAGGTCCATCTTGTGGAGCAACTATTGAAATTCCTTTTGGAGAAAAAAAATCAACATTTGGTATTGATTACTCATACCGTTTTACAAATCCATTTGGTGGCGTTCACTCTTTTGGAGCTAGAATAAATTTATAATTACTATATTTGTTTAACGAATTCTTTTAAGAGTCCCGAATTTTATTCGGGATTCTTTTATTTTAAAAACATACATGACATGGCTACAGTAGCATATTACACAGAAGAAGGATTGCAAAAATTAAAAGATGAATTGCAACAACTAAGAACAGTTGAACGTAAAAATGTTATTAAAGCAATTGCCGACGCAAGAGACAAGGGAGATTTATCTGAAAATGCCGAATATGATGCAGCAAAAAGCGACCAAGGTTTGCTGGAAATAAAAATTGCTAAACTAGAAGAAATTGTCGCTAATGCTCGTATTGTTGATACTTCTAAATTAGACATTACAAAGGTGAGTATTTTAACAACCGTTAAAATCAAAAACTTGAAAAACAACATGGAAATGAAATATACCATTGTTGCTGAAAACGAAGCGGATTTAAAAGCAGGTAAAATTTCTATAGATTCACCTATAGGTAAAGGTTTAGTTGGTAAAAGTGTTGGAGATAAAGTGGATGTTACGGTTCCAGCAGGCGTTATTCCTTTCCAAATTATAGATATTACAATTTAAATTGGCAAGTATATTTTCTAAAATAATTGCTGGGCAAATTCCTTGCTATAAAATTGCCGAAAATGATCATTTTATAGCGTTTCTGGATGTTTTTCCTTTAAAAAAAGGTCACGTTTTAGTGGTTCCTAAAAAAGAGGTTGATTATATTTTCGATTTAGATAACGAAACCTATCTTGGTTTAATGGTATTTTCAAAAGAGGTTGCTTTAGCTATGAAAAAAGCAATTCCTTGTAATCGCATTGCACTTAATGTATTTGGACTCGAAGTTCCGCATGCCCATGTTCATTTAATTCCAATGAATACAATGAATGATGTTAATTTTACTAACGAAAAACTAAAACTTTTAAAAGAAGAATTCGAACAAATTGCTTCAGAGATTAAACAGTACATCTAACCGACTCCTAGAGTACACTCACCTTATTTATTGTTTTTTGACGAATTCTCGTTCATAAAAACACTTATATTTGCACCCTAAAATTATATTCCCATCATGGATAAAAAATCGCTTATTGGTTTAGGTTTAATAGCAGCTATTTTAATTACGTGGCTTGCTTTAACAGGGCCAACCAAAGAACAAATTGCTCGTAATAAACAAATTAAAGATTCTGTAGAGTTAGCAACAAAAGCTGCACTAGTGGCAGAAGAAGCTAATGCTGCTGCAAAAAAATTGGCAATAGCTAATGATACAACTGCAAAACTTGTCGTATCAGATTCTATTTTGCAATTACAAAAAAGCAGTATTTATAAAGATTTTTCTGTTGCAACAACTGGTAAAACAGAACTTGTGACTATTGAAAATGAAAACATAAAAGCTTTTATTTCTACAAAAGGTGGTAATGTTGAAAAAGTAATCTTAAAAAACTACAAACGTTATGGTAAAACAGAACCATTAGTTTTGTTTGATAAAGATTCAACGTATCAATATATTCAGTTTGAGGCCTACGCTAACAATATGCGTTTTTCAACAGATAGTTTTTACTTCAAAGCTTCTTCAATAGCCGAAGTGGCTAATGGCACTGATAGTAAATCTATTATTTTGAAATTAGAAACAGCAAAGCCTGAAAGTTATATTGAATACGTCTATACATTAAAGGGCAACGACTATATGCTGGATTATGACGTGAATTTTGTGGGGATGCAAAATATTATCTCAAGCAGAAGTAATAAAGTAACCATGCATTGGAGCCAAGCCTTACCTTCTCAAGAAAAGCACATTGCTAAAGAAAGAGAAGCGGCAACAGTATATTATAATCAAACAAAGGAAGGCGTTGACTATATTAATGCACGTAAGAGCGAAGAAAAGCTATTAAATGAAGATAACATCAAATGGGTTTCGTTTAAGCAACATTTTTTTAACTCTACTATAATTGCCGACGGAGAATTCTTAAAAGAAGGAAGTTTTGTAAAAACATCTGAAACTCCAACGTCACAATTTGTAAAAACTATTACAGCTGAGCTTTCTATTCCGTTTAAACATTCTTCTTCTGAGAAATTTGGTATGGCATTTTATTTTGGACCTACACAATACAATACATTGAAGGCATACGATTTAGATTTAGAGGAAATTATTCCTTTGGGTTGGAGTGTTTTTAGTTACATTAATAAATGGATGATTATTCCATTATTTAGTTTGTTATCTGGATTAAACTCTGGTATTATTATTTTGATATTAACGCTAATTTTAAAAACATTATTATTTCCAATTGCTTATAAAACATACATGAGTAGTTCTAAAATGCGTGTTTTAAAACCTGAAATCGATGAGTTAAATGCCAAATTCGAAAAGGTGGATGATCCAATGAAAAAACAACAAGAAACAATGGCATTGTACAGAAGAGCAGGAGCTAATCCACTATCAGGTTGTTTACCAATGTTGTTGCAGTTTCCAATTTTAATTGCCTTGTTCGGATTTTTCCCGGCAGCTATTGAATTAAGACAAAAAGGATTTTTATGGACAGATGATTTATCTACTTACGATTCGGTTTATAATTTTGGATTTGAAGTTTGGGGGTTTGGCGATCATGTTAGCTTGTTTGCTATTTTAATGTTTGTATCTACAATTATTTATACCTGGATGAATCAAGCAATGTTGCAGCCTCAACAAACTCAAATGCCAGGGATGAAATATATGATGTACTTAATGCCTGTAATTTTTTTAGCAGTAATGAATAGTTATGCAGCTGGTTTAAGTTGGTATTATTTTTTAGCAAACGTGATTACTTTCTTGCAAACTTGGATGATGAAAAAAATGATTGATGATGGCAAGATAAGGGAGAAGCTTTTGGCAAATATGAAGAAACCCGAAAAAAAATCTAGTTTTCAGGCCAAATTGGAGGAAATGGCTAAACAGCGCCAACAATTACCCGATAAAAAGAAATAATTAAAAAAGCCGCTAATTTAGCGGCTTTTTTAATGCTATTTTTAAACAATTAAACCTTCAAAAAAATAGACCGAATATTTGATGATTTACTTAAAATTAGTTAATCTTACAATCAATAATTAAATTGTTATATATGAACACAGAGTCATCCCCTTTAGATTATTTACCAATACTATTAATGTTTATCGTTGCCCTAGGATTTGTAGTAACTACAATGATTGCATCGCATTGGTTAGGCCCAAAACGTAAAACAAAAATTAAGTTAGATTCATTTGAGTGCGGTATCGAATCTGAAGGAAATGCCCGTTTACCATTTGCCATTAAGTATTTCTTAGTGGCTATTTTATTTGTGCTTTTCGACATAGAGGTAATTTTTATGTATCCTTGGGCTGTAAACTTTAAAGAGTTAGGTATGTTAGGTGTTATAGAAGTATTCACATTTATCATCTTATTATTAGTTGGGTTCTACTATATGCTTTCTAAAAAAGCATTAAAGTGGGAAGAGTAATTTAAATATTGAAGAAAGAGTTAGAGAATTATAGAGTTTTTTTATTCAACAATTCATCAAATCAAAAATTGAAAGAATGGCAAAAGAAATCATAAAACGCACCAAACTAGAAATCGCTAAAAGCCCAGAAGGACTTGAAGGTCCTGGTTTTTTTGCAACAAAATTAGAAGATGTTGTTGGTTTAGCTCGTAAAAACTCTTTATGGCCTTTGCCATTTGCAACGTCTTGTTGTGGTATTGAGTTCATGGCAACGATGGCATCTCATTACGATTTAGGTCGTTTTGGATCTGAACGTTTAAGTTTCTCTCCGCGCCAAGCAGATATGTTAATGGTAATGGGAACCATTGCTAAAAAGATGGGGCCAACATTGCGTCAAGTGTATGAGCAAATGGCTGAACCACGTTGGGTATTATCAGTTGGTGCTTGCGCTAGTACTGGCGGTATTTTTGACACTTACTCGGTATTACAAGGAATAGATAAAATTATTCCCGTAGATGTTTACGTGCCAGGTTGTCCTCCACGTCCAGAACAAATTTTGGAAGGTGTTTTAAAAATCCAAGAAATGGCTCAAAACGAATCTTTCAGAAGAAGAGAATCTGAAGAGTACAAGAAAATGTTGAACTCATACGGAATGGAATAAATAAAAATGACTATGGAGCTTTTAGAAATTGTAAATAATAAATTGAAAGAACACTTTGCTGGAGATATTGAATCAGCTGAGCAACTTTACGATTACCCTGTTTTTACTGTAAACAAAGATAAAGTACACGATATACTTAAATTTTTAAAAGAAGATGAAACCTTAAACTTTCATTTCTTAACAGATTTATGTGGCATGCAAACAGCTGACGAAAAACAGTTAGGTGTGATTTATCATTTACACAACATGCCAAAAAATTATCGTATTCGTTTAAAAACATTTTTCGACATCAATAAGCCAGAGGTTGCTACAGCTACTGATTTGTGGCCTGCAGCAAATTGGATGGAAAGAGAAACTTACGATTTCTTTGGAGTAAAATTTAAAGGTCATCCAAACTTAAAACGTATTTTAAATGTAGATGAAATGGATATTTTTCCTTTAAGAAAAGAATATCCTTTAGAGGATCAAGGAAGAACCGACAAAAATGATAGCATGTTTGGTCGTTAATCAAATTATATTCAACTCATGAGTAAAAAAGAAACTACATATTCAGTTAATCAGGAAGTAATCGAAGAGAAAGAATACTCAACGCTTAACCTTGGTCCTACGCATCCAGCAACACACGGTATTTTTCAAAACGTATTGAAAATGGATGGTGAAATTATTCACGATGCCGTTCCTACAATTGGATACATTCACCGTGCTTTCGAAAAATTAGCAGAGCGTCGTCCTTATGCACAAATTACACCTATTACCGATCGTTTAAACTATTGCTCATCTCCAATCAACAACATGGGTTGGTACATGACTGTAGAAAAATTATTAAAGGCAGAAATCCCAAAACGTGCACAATATCACCGTGTAATTATTATGGAATTATCTCGTATTGCCGATCATATTATTTGTAACTCCGTTATTGGTGTTGATACTGGCGCCATGACTGGTTTCTTATACATCTTTCAATGGAGAGAAAAAATTTACGAAATCTTCGAAGAAATTTGTGGAGC
>JBIICN010000112.1:0-4286 GCA_044238845.1 Bacteroidia bacterium | reverse complement strand
ACTTTTATTCTTTATAGTTTAATATTTTATGTCCTCCATCTAACAAATATTTGTCTCGTTTAAATATTTCTACGTCAGAGGCTACCATTTCTTTGCAAAGTTCTGCAACGGTGTATGTTGGAGTCCAACCCATATTTGTTTTTGCTTTTGTGGCATCACCTACTAATAAATCAACCTCAGCAGGACGGTAATATTTTGGATCAATTTCTACTAACACTTTTCCTGTTGCCTCATCAATTCCTTTTTCGTTTTCGGCTTTGCCTTCCCACTTCAAAGTGATACCAACTTCAGCAAAAGACATATTTATAAATTCTCTAACTGTAATTTTAATACCTGTTGCTAATACATAATCCTCAGCAACATCTTGTTGTAACATACGCCACATGCCTTCTACATAATCTTTTGCATGACCCCAATCTCTTTCAGAATCGATGTTTCCCATAAATAGTTTGTCTTGTAATCCCAAACTAATTTTTGCAGCTGCACGAGTAATTTTACGCGTTACAAACGTTTCGCCGCGTAACGGACTTTCGTGATTAAATAAAATACCATTACAAGCAAACATCCCGTATGCTTCGCGATAGTTTTTAGTAATCCAAAACGCATACAATTTAGCAACACCATATGGGCTGCGAGGATAAAATGGAGTAGTTTCTTTTTGGGGCACTTCTTGCACTAAGCCATATAACTCAGATGTAGAGGCTTGATAAAAACGCGTTTTCTTTTCTAAACCTAAAATACGAATTGCTTCTAAAATTCTTAATGTTCCAATACCATCCGCATTAGCTGTGTACTCAGGTGTATCAAAACTTACTTTAACGTGCGACATAGCCGCTAAATTGTAAATTTCGTCAGGCTGAACTTCTTGTACAATTCTAATCAAGTTTGTACTATCTGTTAAATCACCATGATGTAATTTAAAATTCACATGTTTTTCGTGTTGATCTTGATATAAATGATCTATTCTATCTGTGTTAAATAAAGAACTTCTTCTTTTTACACCATGTACTGTATATCCTTTGCTTAAAAGCAATTCCGAAAGGTATGCTCCGTCTTGGCCTGTTACGCCGGTAATTAATGCTACTTTACCCATATTTTTGTTTATAGAATAGCAATATTACGAAAAATTAACGAAAAAATGGTGTGTTTTTTAAGCGATAAAGGCTTTGCAAAACGAAGTTTTTTAATAGCTTTGCTTTCCTAAAACATTAAGAATGAAATATCCGCGTTTGCCTAAAAACAAACACTAATTGAAATAAACCGGATATACCATATGACAACTAAAAACAATAATATCTACATATGAAAACAACATTTGGCAAACAAAACTATCAAATCTTAATTGGAGGAATCGTATTAATTATTCTTGGATATTTATTAATGATTGGTGGTGGTAGCGAAGATCCAAATGTGTTTAATCCTGCTATTTTTGATACGCAACGTATCACTATTGCTCCAATGGTTTGTTTATTGGGCTTTATAACTGTGATTGTGGCTATTATGTGGCGTCCAAAAACAAAAAACGAAGAAGCTTAATTTTAAATTATGCTTCTAATTAAGCGTTCATTGTTATTCATTATAATTATTTTCGTTATAGAATTGATATTTGAATATTTTTCTAATAATCCACTTAATAAAGCATTTATTGTTGAAGAAGCTATAGATTCAATCATTAAAGGTTTTGTGTTTTTTCTATTTTTATTCCTTTTAAACAAAAAATCTAAATGACATACTTTGAAGCATTTATTATTGCCGTTATTGAAGGCTTAACTGAATTTTTACCAATTTCTTCAACAGGTCATATGATGATTGGCTCTGCAATTTTAGGAATAGAAGCCACTCCATTTGTAAAATTATTTACCATTGCCATTCAATTAGGCGCTATTTTATCAGTTGTTGTTTTGTATTTTAAAAGATTTTTTAAATCTATTGATTTTTATGTAAAGTTAGTAGTAGCCTTTATTCCAGCGGCAATTTTTGGCGTATTATTAGGCGATTATATTGATGCTGCTCTAGAGAATTTGATTGGTGTCGCGGTTGCTTTATTTATAGGAGGAATAATATTACTATTTGTAGATAAATGGTTTAAAAACAATTCAAAAAACGAAGAAAAGGACATTACTTACCCTACTGCATTAAAAATTGGGTTGTTTCAATGCTTAGCTATGTGGCCAGGAATGAGTAGAAGTGCCAGCACTATCATTGGTGGTATGACACAGGGATTAACCAGACAGAATGCAGCGGAATTTTCTTTCTTTTTAGCAGTACCAACCATGTTTGCAGCAACCGCTAAAAAATTATTAGACTTTTACAAAGAGGGTATTTCTTTAAACGGACAAGAAATTAATATTTTAATTTTTGGAAATGTGATTGCGTTTATTGTCGCATTACTTGCTATTAAATCTTTTATAGGATTTTTAAATAAGCATGGCTTTAAAGGTTTTGGCTGGTACCGAATAATTGTAGGAGGTATTTTAATAATTTTATTTTTACTAAAAATTCCTATTGCGATTATCTAATCTTAATACGGAATAATAGCAATTCCGACAGAAAAAGGATTAACCCCTTTTGGCCCTTTATTTGTAAAAACCTCACTAAAATAATAACTTGCTGTTAAACATATTTGTTCTACTCCAATTCTAAATATTACGCCATAACGCCAAGGATTCACATTTTTAATGTTATATAATCTAACTCTTCCATCAGCATCATCTGTTTTTTTATAATTAGAAATCACATACCCGATTTTTGCCCCCAACATCATTTTAAACATGGTAGCCGTTTTTGTCCTGAATCTTAATTCTAAAGGCACTTCAAAACTTCTTTCATTATAACGGTTAGCGATATAAGAACTTGTTTTAGGTGACAATACCGTTTTGGGATGTTGATTCATGCTGTCTAATTGATATAAAAAACTTGCATTTGAACTAAAGTTATGTGTGTAAAAACCTAAACCATACCCAAAGCTAAAATTTGAATTTTTTATCGGTTTATCAAACAAGGTATAAAAACCAAATCCAATACATTTCCAATCGGCTTTAATGCCTTTGGGAATACCAATCCAGCTCGTATAATTTGCTTCAAAAATTAATCTATCTCTTGGATCCGATTTATAGTTTTTCATATCGAACTCCGAAACTACTTTTTTAATCTTAGAAGTGTCTTTTTGTGCTTTAGCTACAAATGCAAAACTCAAAAACAATAAATAATATATAAGACTCTTTTTCATTGGCTTATCAAAAATAAAGCTTTTTAAGAGATAAAAAAATTCAGTTTTTATCAAATTGTAAATAGTGTCTCATACTGAAATTGCTACGTTTTGTAGTTTTTTGATTGATGCTTTTATTGTACTTTTGCAGGATAATTTATTAAAATGGCAAAAGCAGGTCCAATAGTGTGTTCGTTTTGCGGACGAGACAAAAAAGAAGTAAAAGTTTTAATTGCTGGTGTTACTGGTCATATATGCGATCAATGCATTTCTCAAGCCTTTAAAATTGTGAATGAAGAAGCTGGAGCGCAAGGTAACCAACAAGTTCAACATGCTTTAAATGTGCTAAAACCACATGCAATTAAAAAGCATTTGGATGAATATATTATAGGACAAGACGAAGCAAAAAAAATAATGAGCGTAGCGGTGTATAATCACTTTAAACGTGTGGCTCATGTAGCAGATGCTAAAGAAGATATTGAGATTGATAAATCAAATGTGATTTTAGTTGGAGAAACAGGAACTGGTAAAACCTTAATGGCTCGTACCATTGCCAAATTATTAAATGTGCCGTTTTGTATTGCAGATGCTACTGTTTTAACAGAGGCAGGTTACGTAGGCGAAGATGTAGAAAATGTGTTGACGCGTTTATTACAAGCAGCCGATTATGATGTAGCAAGCGCCGAAAGAGGTATTGTATTTATTGATGAGATTGATAAAATTGCTCGCAAAAGCGATAATCCTTCCATTACACGCGATGTAAGTGGTGAAGGCGTGCAGCAAGCGATGTTAAAATTATTAGAAGGTTCAGTTGTTAACGTTCCGCCACAAGGTGGACGAAAACATCCAGACGCTAAAATGATACAAGTAAACACTCGCAATATTTTGTTTATTTGTGGTGGTGCTTTTGATGGTATTGATAAAAAAATTGCCCAGCGTTTAAATACGCAAGCGGTAGGTTATTCGGCTTCAGTAGCTAAAGACGAAATTGATAAAGCTAATTTATTGCAATACGTCTCTCCACAAGATTTAAAATCATTTGGTTTAATACCGGAATTAATAGGACGTTTACCTGTTT
>JBIICN010000027.1:0-49929 GCA_044238845.1 Bacteroidia bacterium | reverse complement strand
AATCCCCTATAATGAGTTGTAATTGCATTTCCTTCGCCTGATATTTCATCGTCTTTTTCAGAACCTTGATATCCGTATTTATAGCTATTGCTATTAAACTTACGTCCAGGCATCGGAGAACCAAACGTACTCTAATGCCAATTTCTACGCAGCCTTACATCCACAAGGTCTTTCAAAGAACTTTTTATATGATAAAAATAGTGTTTTTTTGTATTATTTGGTACTTATTAGTAGTACTATTTTTAGTTGCTTCACAAGTGCAGTAACAAGCAAAAAAAATCCCTTCAAGTTATTTATGAAGGGACTTTTTTGTTTTAATAAAACCTATGTATTAAGCTTCTTGTTCCACTTTTGGAGCTGCTGCTAAAATTTCGGCATTAGCTGCAGAAGCATACTGATCAAAGTTTTTTACAAACTGCTCTGCTAAGTTCTTCGCTTTTGCATCGTAAGCTGCTTTGTCTGACCAAGAGTTGCGAGGATCTAAAATTTCAGTAGGTACATCTTTACATGTTTTAGGAAATTTTAATCCAAAGAAATTAGTAGTACCCATTTCTGCTTTGTCTAATTCTCCATTTAAAGCCGCTGTAATTAAAGCACGAGTGTATGATAATTTAATACGGTTACCAACACCGTAGCTTCCGCCAACCCATCCAGTATTTAATAACCAAACGTTTACATTGTGTTTCTTTAATTTCTCCCCTAATAACTCAGCATATTTTGTTGGGTGTAAAGGTAAAAATGCTTTACCAAAACAAGCAGAGAAAGTAGTGGTAGGCTCAGTAATTCCCATCTCAGTACCAGCCACTTTAGCTGTGTAACCAGAAATGAAGTTATACATCGCTTGACCTGTATTTAACTTAGAGATTGGAGGTAAAACACCAAAGGCATCGCAAGTTAAAAAGAAAATATTTTTTGGAATATCACCAACTGCTGGAGTTACAGCATTATCAATATAATTAGCTGGGTAACTTACACGAGTATTTTCTGTACGAGAAATATCAGCGTAGTTTACAGTGGTTGTTCCTTCGTAATAATTAATGTTTTCTAATAAAGAACCAAATTTAATCGCATTAAAAATTTGAGGCTCTTTTTCAGCAGTTAAATCAACACATTTAGCGTAGCAACCACCTTCAAAGTTAAATACTGAATTATCAGCCCATCCGTGCTCATCATCACCAATTAATTTACGGTTAGGATCAGCAGATAAAGTTGTTTTTCCAGTTCCAGATAAACCGAAGAAAATAGCAGTATCACCATCTTTACCAATGTTAGCTGAACAGTGCATTGAAAGCACTTTTTTCTCGTGAGGTAAAATATAGTTTAATACAGCAAAAATTGATTTTTTAATTTCTCCAGTATAACCAGTTCCACCAATTAAAATTGTTTTTTTAGTGAAGTTGATAATCGCAAAGTTATGTTGGCGAGTTCCATCAATTTTAGGATCAGCCATAAAACCTGGAGCATTTAAAATCACCCAATCGTGCTTAAAGGTTTTAATTTCTTCAGCTGTAGGGCGTAAAAATAAGTTTGAAGAGAATAAGTTTGCCCACGGTGTTTCGTTCACCACACGAATATTAATTCTAAAAGTAGGATCAGCACATGCATACGCATCACGTACCCAAACTTCTTTACCACCTAAATAAGCTAACATACGGTTATGTAAAGCATCAAATTTATCTGATTCAAAACGGTTGTTCACATCTCCCCACCAAACGCTGTCTTTTGTATTTTCGTCGTAAACAACAAATTTATCTTTAGGAGAGCGACCAGTAAATTCTCCAGTATCAATAGCTAAAGCTCCAACATCAGTTAATACCCCTTGTCCGCGAATAATAGTTTCTTCCACTAATTCTGATGGATGCAAGTTCCAATAAGCCATTTCAACATTTGCTAAGCCTAATTGGGCAACAGAAGCATCTTGTGCTTTTAATCCAATTTCGTTCATTTTAAAAAGAATTTAATTTTAGTTAGGCTACAAAAGTATAAAAAAAATCGAGCCGTTAGGGACTCGATTTTCCACAATTTTGAGGTGAAAACTTGTTTTTTGTTGAAAAATAAGATGCTTTTTGTGATGATGATCATTATTATACGTAATAACTACCTGCCTTTATGACGGCATTCTGCATTTTCAGAAACAATCATCATGTCTGAATTAGCGGCTATTTTCTTAATTTCTGTCATAAAAGTTGCTAATTCTTTATTTAAAGTAAACTCTGCTAGGTTAAAGCAATAATCGGTTTCACCTTCTCGTCCCCAAATTACTGTTTTATAAATTGGTTTTAATTGGTGCTGGCTTATATAATTTAAAAAAGCCGTTCTTTTTTCTGAATCTGTGCCTGCACCCTTACTTATAAATGAAACAATTAATTTATAAGTTATCGAAGTATCGTGGTTAGTAGTTACTGCATTGTTAGTGTTTTCAGCTAATCTAGTGGTCTCTTTTTTAGATTTACATGAAAAATAAGTTAAACTTAGTAGAGAGGCTAAAAAGAATATTTTTTTCATTATTGATGCAATAATAGATGATTGATAAATGCTTTTATTGAACAGTATTAAATTAAAGATAGTTACTTAAATTTTCTATCCATTTCCCTATTTAAATCTTTGGTTTTTAAATCGTCGCGCTTGTCATAGTTTTTCTTGCCTTTTGCCACTGCAATTTCTACTTTAGCATAACCACTATCTGATGTAAATAAAAGAGTAGGGATAATGGTTAATCCTTTATCCATCATTTTTTTTTGCAGTTTAGTTAATTCCTGTTTACTTAACAATAGTTTACGCTCACGTGTAGGTTCGTGGTTATATAAATTACCTTCGGTATAAATACTAATATTTAAACTTTTAATAAATAATTCTCCGTTTCTAAAATAGCAAAAACTATCTACCAAAGAAGCTTTTCCCTCTCTAATGGCTTTTATTTCGGTGCCAACCAAAACAATGCCTGCGGTGTATTTTTCAATAAAACTATAGTCAAAACTAGCTCTACGGTTTTTGATTGAAATTTTTTGCTGTATATTCGGTTTCAATTATTTGAATTTAAGTTTACAAAGATACATAAATACTTGTTTAATGATACAGATTACAATTGCCCAAGAAAAAGATTTAGAAACCATTGCCAATTTGGCTAAGGTTATTTGGTACGACCATTACGTACCTTTTATTGGTAAGCAGCAGGTTGATTATATGTTGGCTAAAATATATAACCATCAAAGTTTAGTGGAGCAGTTGAATGTAAAAAAACATGTATTTTATTTAATTCATAAAGATGATGATATTATTGGTTTTCTCTCGGTGAGTTCAGATAACGTTACAGATTATTTTATACATAAATTTTATATTGATCAACAAAAATCTAATACTGGTATTGGAACAGAAGTGCTTCATTTGTTAATTAAAACAATTAGTCCTAAGTCATTAACACTCACGGTAAATAGGCAAAACTTTAAGTCCATTAATTTTTATTTTAAAAACGGATTTAAGATTGATAGAGTAGAAGATTTTGATATTGGAGACGGTTACCAAATGAATGATTTTATCATGGTGCGAAAGTTGTAAATGTGTGTTTTTTTAACGCAGTTGTTATGTAGTTTCGGATGAGTTTTTTGTACAATAATAAGGTGCTTTAATCTAAAAAATAAGTACATAAAAAGTAACACATCCACCTCATTTTTTTTATTTACTCTATGTTGTAAATTATTACGTTTTTTAATAAATCTTACATCAAAACCCCTTGAGTTTATTAACCTTTAAGTCTTTATATCTCTATAAAAAGGCGATGAACATTGCATAAATTTTCTTATATTTAAACTTTTAAATACACTATGGAATATAATACTCAACTTCCCAAATTAGAGATTCCTGAATACGGAAGAAATATTCAAGTAATGATTGATCATTGCATTACTATTGAAGATAGAGATGAGCGAAATAAATGTGCAAGAGCCATCATTCAAATCATGGGGCAATTAAACCCTCATTTACGCGATATAGCTGATTTTACTCACAAATTATGGGATCATTTATTTTTGATTTCAAAATTTCAATTAGATGTTGATTCTCCGTATCCTCGTCCCAACGCCGAAACATTTACAACTAAACCCAAAAATGTTCCTTACCCGGCCACCAAAATACGTTACAAACATTATGGAAAAACGATTGAACGTATTATTGATGCCGCTAAAACATATGATGAAGGGCCTGAGAAAAAAGAACTATCTCGCTTAATTGCCAATCACTTAAAAAAATCATATGTTAATTGGAACAAAGATTCGGTAACGGATGATGTGATTTTTAAGCAGTTTAAAGAAATGACTAATAACGAGTTGCATATTGATGAAAATTCGGCTTTAACTCATGCTAATGAATTAAAAAACAAAAATCATAATAATCAAACTCCTATTACCGTAAATGCTGGTGGCGGAAACAATAAAAATCGTCACAAAAAAAATAAGAACAAATTCAAACACAGAAACAATAATAACCGACCAATATCATAATATATGGCCATTTTTGAAGTTACAGGAGGAAAACAATTAAAGGGAGATATTATCCCACAAGGAGCAAAAAACGAAGCCTTACAAATTTTATGTGCTGTACTATTAACTCCCGAAAAAGTAACCATTAGTAATATTCCAGATATCGTTGATATCAATAAACTAATTGATTTATTAAGAGATTTAGGTGTTAAGGTTGAAAAAACCGGTCACGAACAATATACATTTCAATCAGACGACATAAAAGTTGATTATTTAGTATCCGAAGAATTTAAAAAGAAAGGCGGAGGTTTAAGAGGTTCTACCATGATTATTGGACCTATGTTAGCTCGATTTGGTGTAGCTTATATGCCAAAGCCAGGTGGAGATAAAATTGGTCGCCGCCGTATGGATACTCACTTTATTGGTTTCGAAAATTTAGGAGCTAAGTTTGAGTATGATAGCGACAACGAAAATTTTAAAGTAACCGCTAAAAAATTAAAAGGAGCTTATATGTTACTAGATGAAGCATCAGTAACAGGTACAGCAAATATAGTGATGGCTGCTGTTTTAGCAGAAGGCACCACAACAATTTACAATGCGGCATGCGAACCCTACTTACAACAGTTATGTAAAATGTTGAATCGTATGGGCGCTAAAATTACTGGCGTTGGTTCAAATTTATTAACGATTGAAGGAGTTACTTCCTTAAAAGGAACAGAGCATCGTATTTTACCAGATATGATTGAGATTGGTTCTTTTATTGGGATGGCTGCGATGACACAGTCTGAAATTACCATAAAAGATGTGTCTTATGATAATTTAGGTTGCATTCCAAAAGTATTTTCTCGTTTAGGAATTCAAATGGAACGCAGAGGTGATGATATTTACATCCCTTCTCAAGAACATTACGAAATTGATTCGTTTATTGACGGATCGATGCTAACTGTGGCTGATGCGATTTGGCCAGGCTTTACGCCCGATTTATTAAGTATTATGTTAGTAACTGCTACTCAAGCTCGTGGTAATATTTTAATACATCAAAAAATGTTTGAGAGTCGTTTATTTTTCGTAGATAAACTCATCGATATGGGAGCACAAATTATTTTATGTGATCCGCATCGTGCTACCGTGATGGGATTAGATAGAAAAGTGCAATTACGTGCTATTCAAATGGCATCGCCTGATATTAGAGCTGGGGTTGCTTTATTAATTGCTGCTATGAGCGCAAAAGGAAAGAGTACAATTTTCAATATCAATCAAATTGATAGAGGTTACCAAAATATTGATGGTCGTTTAAATGCCATTGGTGCTGAAATTATTAGAAAAAACAATTAATTAAATGAAGATTAAAATTGCCATAATTAGTTCTGTTGTATGTTTAGTTTTACTTTCTTGTAAAAGTAAAAAGGAAACAACTTCCACGGCTGCTAATAGTGAAGTTGAGAAAATAAAAGTTTCTAACCCTACTGTTGAGGCCGTTGAAGGAATTAATTTAGGAAATAAAGCTCCTGAAATTATGATGGCATCTCCTAAAGGAAATGTTATTACTTTAAGTTCTTTAAAAGGAAAATTGGTATTGATTGATTTTTGGGCAAGTTGGTGCGGGCCTTGTAGAGCAGAAAATCCAACAGTGGTAGCAGCCTATACTAAATACCACACATCAAATTTTAAAAATGGTGTAGGTTTTGAAGTTTTAAGTGTTTCCCTTGATCAAAATGAAGCCGCGTGGGTGAAAGCAATTGAAAAGGATCAATTAACTTGGCCATATCACGTGAGTGATTTACAAGGTTGGAGTAATGCGGCAGCTGTGAGATATGGAGTGAATAGTATACCAACTAATGTTTTAGTTGATGCTAATGGGATTATTGTTGGAAAAAATTTAAGAGGAAATTCTTTAGATAAGGCAATAGAATCGCAATTAAAATAATTTTAGAATATGAAAATCAACAAATACAACACTATATTTTTTAGAATTATTTTTTTGTTTGTATTGCAAATGATTTTTATTAATCCTCGTGTTTGTTTATCACAGGACGCTGGAAAACTAAATATTGGAGATATAGCCCCAAATTTGGTTTTATCATCCACAAATAATTCTATTCAAGCCTTTTCCTTTCCTTACCAAAATAAAATGATGTTATTGTTTTTTTGGTCATCGTCTGTCAGCGCTTCAAAACAAGATATCTATAAATACAAATATATCTTTAATAAATATTCAGATATTGGTTTTAAAATGTGCGATGGATTTGATGTTATATCTGTTGCATTGCAAAGCGATAAAAATACTTGGAATCAAGATTTAGTATATTACGACTTGTCAAAAATTAATAATTGTATTGCTCAAAAAGGATACAATGATATGTTTGTAAAGAATTATAAAATTACAGATACAAAAAGTAGTTTTTTAATTGATGAATTAGGTAAAATTGTTGCAATTAATCCAAGCATAAAAACTATCATATCTTATTTAGACTCCAGACGAAATAGTGAACTAAACAATGATATTCAAACTAAAATATCAGGAAAAGTGATGATGGGAAATAGCTCATTAAGTCCATTATCAAATGAAAAACTAATCTTTTTAAATGAAAAAAACGATACAATTCATCAGGTTGTTTTAGATGAAAATGGTGTTTTTTTACTAAAAAACATTAGCACACAATCATCACTAAAAATGGTATTACCGTTTAGTACAAAAGCTATCAAAGAACAATCTGTTTTTTTAACGACAGAACATGGGGAAATTATTTCAGCATTTACTGAAGACACCTCTGCTTATGAATATAATTTGTTAGATGTTGAAATGCCTTATTTGAAACCATTAAACGATGATAAACTAATCATCAAAAAAGATATTAAGGAGTTTTATTTGAGCGAGCAATTATTTAAATCAAATGAAATTATGTTAACGAAAGATGCTTTGTTAAAATTAAATCCTATCGTTAATACACTTAAACAAAATCCCAATACACAATTACATATTTTAACACACACTGATAGTAAAGCTGACTTTAACTTAAATGAAAGTATATCATTAAAACAATCTAATGCTATAGCAAACTATTTAATATCCAAAGGAATTATTAAAACTAGAATTAAAGCCATTGGAAAAGGAGAAAGTGAAATTTTAAACAAATGCAAAGATGGTATAACATGTTCTGAAACAGAACACTTGGTTAATAGAAGAACCGAATTTATGTTTTTCCCTCTTTAATATATTTTTATAAAATTATGAAAAAATTATTAGTATTATTTTTAGTAGCAAATGTTTTTGGACTAACGATCAAAGCTCAAAAAACATTTCCTAACCCTTTATCATTAAAAAAAATTGATTACTTGGATAAGTCAAGAATGACGCAAATTTATGACTGTTCAGCATCGGAAAAAAAAGCGTTTTTGTTTTTTGATTTGGCTTCTGAACCTTTAGCAGAAGTAATGTTTAATGGTGCTAACTTTGTGTTTAATGAAAGAAATATCACGATTTTACCCTTTTATTTTTCGGGGCAATTAACCAAAAAAACTAGCGAAGAATTTGGCACTAAAATTCCCACACAAATATTAAGATCACCAGAAACATCAATTTTTAAAGATTTTAATCTTACAAACGAGGACTTTCCATTGATCGTTGTTTATAACGAAAAAAATGAATTGTGTGGTTTTTCAAGAAATGTGCAAGATATTGGTAAAATTGATTGTGGTTTGGAAATGGTGCCTTTTAAAGTGGTGAGGTTGAAAATTATGACAGAGGAAAAAAACAATACAATGAATCCTTATGCATTTAAACCAGTTGTAGTGCTTGGTTTAAATAAAAAAGATACTATTGCAAAACTTGTGACAAATAAATATGGCGATTTTAATGTTGAAGTTCCTGATATTGACCAAGATTATTTAATTACTGTAGATGAAAAAAACAAAAGCATTAATTTTGCAGTTTTAGCAACACAAACGGGTAAATTAGTAGGTAAATTTAAAGCAACAGACAAAGGCTTTGAATATAAATTGTTAAAATTAGAGCTAAGTATGTTACCTGATATTGCCGTTGAAGAAGATGTAGATATGAAATTCACAAAGTTTAAGGAAAAAGCAATGAATAATTTTGATATAACAGAAACCTTATTTTATGAATTAGGAGATGTGTCATTATCTCAAAGTTCAAAAACTTTACTTGAAAAAGTAAATAAGGTATTGATGACTTACCCTGAATTTAATTTAAAAATTGTGTCTCATACTGATTCTCAAGGTGATGATAGCACAAATTTACTATTATCGTTAAAACGTTCAGAAACGGTTGTGTCATATCTCAATTCGCAAGGAATAGATATCAAACGATTAAAAGCAGAAGGTAAAGGTGAAACAGAAATTCGAAATAGATGTGTAAACGGAATTGATTGCTCTGACAAGGAACATGAATATAATAGACGAACAGAATTTAAATTTTCTAAAAAATAGCATGGCTTCTGGTTATTAAATAACTAATGATGTAAAATAACTATTACAGTTCAAAGGGCTACTTATTACAGTTAAAAAACACATTTTACAAATGAAAAAAATAATTTTATTTACCGTTCTGTTTTTTGGGTATTTGGTAAATGCTCAAAAATCCGAAAAATTAAGAATCGGAGAAAAAATACCTTTTTCAAGGATTGTGCTTTTAAATCAAGAAAAGAAATCTGTTAATATTGATTTGCCAAATGGAAAAAACACAACAGATAGATTTGTTTTAGTTTATTTTTTTTCTGCTGAAAAATCAGTTAAAGAATTGATTGCTTTTAATAGCGATGTTGAACGCATTTTAAATAAATATCAAAATAATTCTTGTAAAGGGGCAAGTGACATTGAGTATGTTACTATTTGTTTAGAAAATGACTTTACTAGATGGCAAACCTTGTTAACAGAAACCAATTACTCAAAGTCTAAGTTTATTGGAAAAAAAACAAACTATTTAGCCGAAGATGGATTAAAGGATAAAACGGTTTCGGCTTTTAAAGTATCTAAAACGCCTAGTTTATTTTTAGTAAATCCAAAAGGACGATTATATTTAGAAACAGATAGTTTTGAAGTGCTAGAAAAAACGTTTCAAAATATTTGTAAAGTAAATTCAGCTTATTCAACAGCAGATATTTCGGGTAAATTATTAATGGGTGAGAAGATAAAAAATCCTTTAACCGAACATAAAGTATATTTAGTTCAAGGAAATTCAGATACTATTAAAAAAACATCTACCGATAGTTATGGTGATTTTGTTTTTAAACAAGTGGATACAACTCAAAATTTAAGTATCCGTATTGAGCAAAATGCGAAAACTAAAGGAGGTCCAAAGGTTTATTTAGCAAAACAAAATGGCGAAATTGTATCGGAATTTAAAAAGAACTCTTTAGGCAATTTTGAATATAAATTACTGGCAGTGGATGTTGAAAAGCTCAGTAATTTAGAAGAGGATGATGATATTACGATGAAGTATAAAAAATTCAATTCTACATCTAAAAAAGATTTAGTAGTATCCGAAAATATATATTATGAGTCTTCAAAATATAATATTTTAACCGAAAGTGAAATAGTTCTAGACAAAGTTCTAATTATATTAAATGCCAATCCCAAAGTATTATTAGAAGTTATTTCTCATACAGATGCTCAAGGTGATGATTCTAGTAATTTAAAATTATCCGAAAACCGTTCAAATGCTGTTATTAATTATATTGTTAGTAAAGGTATTAACAAGTCACGGCTTAAAGCAATAGGTAAAGGGGAACTTGAAATTAGAAATAGATGTGCCAATGGCGTTGAATGTTCTGACAAAGAGCATGAATATAATCGCAGAACTGAGTTTAAGTTCATTAAAAACTGACAAATTTTCGGGTTTTAGGATGTGGCAAGCATATTGATTAGGTACATTTGCCAAAAAAATTTACTATGGAACAAAACGAGAAAGATCTCACGAATCAAACTGAAGAGAATGTTATTTCTAATAACGAACAGTCAGTTGACGAAACTACTGATGAAACAACGGAAATGACTAGTGAACCATTAAATTACGAAGCAAAAATTGCCGAATTAAATGATAAGTACCTTCGTCTTTATTCCGAATTTGATAATTATCGAAAACGAACAATAAAAGAAAAGTCTGACATAATTCGTTCAGCAGGCGAAGATGTGTTTAAAGCAATTATGCCTTCCATTGATGATTTTGAAAGAGCTATAAAAGCTAATGAAACGGTTACTGAAGTTGAACCAATTAAAGAGGGTATATCTTTAATTTATCATAAATTAAAGTTGGCATGCACTGCAAAAGGTCTTGAGCCTATGGATACGATTGGTAAGCCTTTTAATGCTGATTATATGGAGTCAATTACAAGTATTCCATCTCCATCAGAAGATATGAAAGGTAAAGTAATTGATGAAGTTGAAAAAGGGTATAAATTGGGCGATAAAGTAATTCGATTCGCTAAAGTAGTTGTAGGCAGTTAATTTTAGTTATGCTGTCCGCCAGCTGGCGGATCAGCATTTCAATAAAAGATAAATAATGAGCAAAAGAGATTTTTACGAAATATTAGGACTAACAAAAAGTGCTAGCGATGATGAAATTAAAAAAGCATATCGCAAGCTTGCAATTAAATATCATCCAGATAAAAATCCAGATGATAAAGCTGCTGAGGAAAAATTTAAGGAAGCAGCCGAAGCTTATGAGGTTTTAAGTAATCCCGAAAAACGCCAACGTTACAATCAATATGGTCACGCAGGAGTTGGCGGCGCTTCTGGCGGCGGCGGCGGTTATGGTGGCGGGATGAATATGGACGATATTTTTAGTCAATTTGGAGATATATTTGGCGGCGGTGGCTTTGGCGGTTTTGGCGGAAGTTCGCGAGGTGGTGGACGACGTGTGGTGAGAGGCTCTAATTTAAGAGTTAAAGTAAAGTTGAACTTGCAAGAAATTGCTAAAGGTGTAGAGAAAAAACTAAAAGTAAATAAGTTTGTAAGTTGTAATACTTGTAAGGGTTCAGGCTCTAAAACAGGACAATTAGAAACTTGTAAATTATGTAATGGTTCGGGGGTTCAAGTTCGTACTCAACAAACATTTTTAGGAGCCATGCAAACCCAAACAACTTGTAGTGGTTGTAATGGCGAAGGAAAAACGGTTAAAGATAAATGTAATACTTGCCACGGAGATGGTATTGTGAGAGCAGAAGAAATTATATCTATTAACATTCCAGCTGGAGTTGCCGAAGGTATGCAACTATCCGTTGGAGGAAAAGGAAATGCTGCTCCGAGAGGTGGAATTAATGGTGATTTATTGGTTTTAATTGAAGAAGAAGAACATTTAGAATTGAAGCGTGACGGTAATAATTTATTTTACGATAGTTACGTTAATTTTGCCGATGCAGCCTTAGGTACAAGTATTGAAATACCTACGGTTGATGCTAAGGTAAAAGTCAAATTAGAACCAGGCACTCAAAGTGGTAAAGTTTTACGATTAAAAGGTAAAGGTTTGCCTGACGTGAATTCATATGGAACTGGTGATTTATTGGTAAATATAAATGTTTGGACACCACAAAGTTTAACTACTGAAGAAAAGAAAGCGTTGGAAACTTTGAGAGGTTCCAAAAATTTTGCACCAAATCCTAATCGTAAAGAAAAAGGATTCTTCGATAGAATGAAAGAGTACTTTGAATAAAATTTAATTCTTTGATAAAGAATAGTTTTTTTAAATCTTAGGCTATCTTACCTTACTTGAGGTGGTAAAAAATTGCTTTTGATACAACCTATTATGCTGGTTTCATTTTTTAAATACGTGTTAGTGGGTATTGTTTAAGTAAATGTCAAATCTTACTTTTGAGGGTGGATTTTAACTTAAAAAATATTTTAATAATCTTAACTCTATCGGTCGTGTTTTTTTCTTCATGCCAAAAGGAGTACGTGTGCGTTTGTACTGATAAATCTTCAGGAGAAAATAGTTATGGTGATAGGGTAAAAACTACCAAATTGGGCAAAAAAGGTTTTGAAGAATCTTGTAAGTCAAATAATTCTGTTTATAGCAATTTAGAAAATTGTCATGTGGAGTAAAACAGATTTCCTAAATAATTATATAACCGTTTAATTTTTTTTGCTGTATTTTTCTCATAGAAAGCGCTTAGTTAGCTCAACTATTAAAGTTTTTGGTTTTAAAAGTTATCCTGATAAATGCAAGTTATGATGAGGGATACAGGTTATTTATAAGAATTAGAAATAAGAAATGTAGGCCATATACTCTAAAAAAACATGAGATTGATAATAGAGGGCTACAGTTTTTACTATTCTTCTATTGACTAATTTTTAAACTCTTAACATTCCTCTAAATGCTCTTGATGAATAATAAGATTCTGCTCCATTATGATAAACAAAAACCGTATTATAGCGTTTATCACAAAAAATCGCTCCACCTAGATCTCTTATCTTTGAAGGTGTTTTTATCCAACTTGAGGTTTTTGTATCAAAATCCCCAATATTTTGTAATTCTCTATATTGATCTTCTGTCAACAATTCAATGCCCATATCTTTAGCCATTTCAATAGCGCTATTTTTAGGTTTATGCTCTTTTCTCGACTCTAAAGCTTCGTTGTCGTAGCAAATACTTCTGCGTCCTTTTGGACTTTCAATAGAACAGTCATAAAAAATGTATTCACCTGTTGTTTTGTCAAAAGCTATAACATCTGGTTCTCCTTCAGATTCTTCCATTTCATTCAGCGACCATAATTTTTCAGGATGTTTATCCAGTTTAACTTGTATTTTATTCCATTCTATTCCTTCATGACGATTCATGTTTTTCTCGAAACGAGTTTTCAAAATATTTAGCAAATGTTGCTGTTGTTTTGGTTGTAGCTTTTTTTTCATGTTTTTCGTTTTGTGAAATTCATTCAATAATTTATTATGAAAAGTAAAGAGTATTATCTGTGTTTTTTGTTTACTAAAACAGGAGTCTGTTTTCTTATAAATTAAATGATAATTACGGATAATTTTAATGGATAATTATTTGTTTTATTGATATCGTTTTTGATGGTCGCTTAGTAGTATTATTTTTTCTAATCGAGATTGTCTAGTTTTTTCTTGTTTAGCACCCATAATCCAATGAATCGTTATTTTTTGATAAGATGGAGATTGTTTATTGAAAAAATCCCAAGCTTTTTTGTGATCCTTAAATTTATTTTCATAATCAGGATTAAGAATTGACACTTCTTTTTCGTGAGAATAAATCTTTGATTTGTCATCTTTTTTATAACTAAAAGCTTTTTCTCCTTCAGGCTTCATTAATCCTGCTTTAGTGAGCTCTTCTACTTTTTTTATATTAATGGCACTCCAAATACTATTGTTTCTTCTGGGTGTAAATCTAATGCAGTAACTCTCTTCATTAATTGATTTTCTTACCCCATCTATCCAACCAAAACAAAGAGCTTGATCAACAGATTGTGACCAAGTAATAGACGTTTTGCCACTATTAACTTTATAAAAACCAACGATGATTTCGGTTTTTTTATGATGATTTTTTTCAAGCCATTCTCTAAATTCAGATGCTTTGGTAAAAAAGATAGCTGTCATTTGGTATTTAATCAAAAACAATAATAATAAAAAGCTCCTTTGATTTAACAAAGGAGCTTTTAAGTTTTAAATAATACTTGAGTCTTGAGTTTGCTTCGACAAGAAGACAAAGACGAAAATTAGTAATTACCTTTTAATTGAACACCTTGTTCAATTTTTTGCAACGCTGTAATGTAAGCTGCAATACGCATGGATGTTTTAAAAGTAGCTGCATTATCCCAAACGCTTGAGAAAGCAATTTCCATTTTTTCATCATGTTTTGTATTTACTTCATTTTCGCTCCAGTAGTAACCAGCTTTGTTTTGTACCCACTCAAAGTAAGATACAGTAACACCACCTGAGTTAGCTAAGATATCTGGAACCACAATAATTTTTTTGTCGTTTAATACAGCATCAGCTTCAGGCATTGTTGGTCCATTAGCACCTTCTACAATTAATTTAGCTTGAATGTTGTGAGCAATTTCTTCAGAAATGACATTTTGTAAAGCTGCTGGTATTAATACATCACATTTGCATGTTAAGATATCGTTAGCTCCAATCACAGTTCCACCTGTAAATCCTTTTAATACACGACCATTTTTAGCTGCATAATCTAAAGCTGCTTTTACATCAATTCCTTTTTCGTTGTAAAAAGTAGCTGTATGATCACCAATTGCTACAATTTTAATTCCTTGTTCAGATAATAAACGTGCCGCGTGAGAGCCTACGTTACCAAAACCTTGAACAGCAGCTGTAACTTCTTTAGGGTTTAATCCCATTTTCTTTAAAGCAGCTAATGTATTTACCATTACACCACGACCTGTTGCAGCATCACGACCTAATGAACCACCAATTACAATTGGTTTACCTGTAATTACACCTGGACTATCTTCACCAGTTACTTTATTAAATTCATCTAATATCCAAGCCATTTCTCTTCCGCTTGTTCCCATATCTGGAGCTGGGATATCTTTATTTACACCAAATACATCTTTCATTGATGATGCATAAGCACGAGTCATTCTTTCTAATTCGCCAACACTCATTGCACGAGGATCGCATTTAATTCCACCTTTAGCACCACCATAAGGTAAGTTTGCTACAGCACATTTAAAGCTCATCCAAGCAGCCAAAGCCATTACTTCATCTTGATTAACATCCATTGCATAACGGATACCGCCTTTAGATGGACCTAATACAGTAGAGTGAACAATACGGTAACCTTCAAATACTTGAATTTTTCCGTTATCCATCATTACTGGTAAACTTACTTTAACTTGTTTGATAGGGCTACGTAATATAGTGGCAACGTCATCAGACATATTCATCAATTTAGCAGCTACGTCTAAGCGAGCTAATACGGCTTCGAACATAGATTCGTGAGCTGTTGCATTTGCAGTTTGTGTCGACATAATGTTTTTTGTTTTTAGATTTAACAGTTTTAGTTAGGGCTACAAAATTAGTAAAATTTATATTGTATTTAATGCTTTTAGTCAAATAATGGGCATAGTTTTGAACCCAATTATGGTTAATAAGTTAATGAAACAAGGTTAAGTAGGCATATATAAAAGGCGATACAAATAAAAGGCTATCAAATCGGTCCAAAATACCCCCATGGCCCGGCATAATTCGACCAGAGTCTTTTACCCCAGCTTGGCGTTTAAGCATTGATTCTACTAGGTCTCCAATTGTACCAAAAACACAAACTAGTATTGAAATGACAATCCAATGTTTTAAAGGAAGTTCATTAAACCAATGCGCTATTAAAAATGAAGAGCCAATAGTTAAAATGGTGGCTCCTATGGTACCTTCCCAAGTTTTGCCAGGAGAGATGCGTTCGTATAATTTATGTTTACCAATAAAGCTTCCTACTAAATAGGCAAAAACATCACTTCCCCAAATTAAGATAATAATACCAAGAATATAATGAAAATTATAAGGAGCTATATCTTCGATTTTATTACCAGTAGGATGATTAAAGGTGTATGCTTTATCAATACAAGATAAATTAACCAAAACCATAAATGGTAATACGACATAAACTAAACCTAATAAAGTATGGGCAATATTTAAAATGGTATTTTTGTTTTCATCAAAAAGGGCAATTATGAATATAAAGAAAACAAATACTAGAATATAGGATAAAATGTTTTCGGTAGCAAAAAAAAGCGACAAATTTGAATTTGCTATAATACTATAGCCAAACATACAAATGCCCGTTAAATAGCCAATAGGTTTATAAGGTTTTGCTCCAAGTTTTTCGGATAATTGATAAAACTCGTATAAGCCCCAAATTGAAACAATAAAAAATAAACCAGTAAATGAAAAGTAATTATAACAAATACAAGCTAGTAAAACAGCCACAAAAACGGCAGCAGTAATAGTTCGAGTAGCAAATGTTTTGAAGTTTAACGCCATAAAAAAATCCCTCTCGTAATGAGAGGGATAGTTATAAATTTAGATTATTCGGATACTTTTAACGCTTCGTAGCATCTAACGTCACCAGCAGTTCCTAAGTATTCAGCATCAATTGTGACTAAACCGATTTTTTTAATTTGTTCTTTATTTAAAGGTTTAGCAGGTGTCCATGTATCATCAACTAATTTTAAATCAACCTCTTTACCTAATAAAACTTGATTTAATTGTTTTTGAGTTAAAAACACACAACCTTCTTCTTCTTCTTCTTCAGCGGCAATTAATATAGTGCCAATTATTTTTAATTTTGGTACATCAGGTTTGTAAACAAATTCTAAACCGTCTTGTGTATTTTGTTCTATAAATTTAATTCCTAATAAGTGAATGTCTGCCATAATTGTAGGTTGTTTAATAAAGGCACAATTTTAACGATAAAATCCCTCTAATCAAATAAATTAGAGGGATTTATTTCAACGTTTTAATATTATTATGTTAATAAAATATAAGTTTATTTAGTAACAGTTATTTTTTTAATGGCATTTACTTCAGTGTTAAATACTTTTACAACATATATTCCATTTGCTAAATCGCTTAAATTAACCGTGTTTTGAAAATCAAGTTGGTTCATTGATTTTACAATTTGTCCGTTTGCATTATATATTTCGCATTTCAAATCAGATGGAGTTATTTGAGTAATATTAATATGCAAAATATCTGATGTTGGGTTTGGGTAAACAAATAAATAATTATTGAAATTTGCGTATAATTCTTTAATACCTACAGTATTACATCCAGCTGGCGAAGTTTTAATTGCCATTCGCGCAGGGTCGGTATTTAAAAATGAATACATACGAGCTTTTTGTCCTTTAGAAAACATGGCCATACAAGCATCAGCAGAATAATCCATGTAATTTTCTACCATGTCTTGCGGATCAATGGAACCCCAATAAGAAGATTCATTTGAGCAGGAGTTAATGGATAAATTACAATCAGATTCAGATTTAGCTGCTTGGTTAGGGGTATCATCTACAAAATCCGTTGAATCGCATTGGCCAGTTGCTTGGCTATCGTCATCAGCCCAAATATGACGCATACCAAAATAATGGCCTACTTCGTGAATAGTTGTTCTTCCTAAATTATTAGGTGCTGCGGCTGTGCCATAACCAAAGTATTCGCTTTGAATAACAACGCCATCTAAAGCGGCACTTGCTCCAGGAAAAGTAGCATATCCTAAAACAAAAGTAAATCCAAAAACGCTCATGTCACATACCCAAATATTTAAGTATTTATCGTTTGGCCAAGGATCATCTCCATTAGTAGCCGAACTTTTCACTTTATCATTATTTAAAAGCGGATCAAACCCTGCATTTGAAGGCGCTGATTTTCTGATAATACCAGTTGTAGGATTTCCTTGAGGATCGGTAGCTGCTAAACAAAATTGAATCTCAGTATCAGCTCCTATACTATCAAAAATAGCTCGGCCCGTTGGAAAATTTGAATTTTGTAAACGAAAACATTCATTTAGTAATTGAATTTGTCGAACAATTTGAGTGTCGGGGATATTTTGAGCGGCATTTTTATATACGACATGCACTACAACTGGAATTGTAATGATTGAGTTTTGCTTTTTTTGCGCATTGTTTTTATTAATTGGGTTTGTTAACCAGTTTTTGGCTGCTATTTCGGCATTTATAAAATTGGCTTTATAAATTGGATTTTTTATATGCTCATTATAAACCGGCATAGTAGCACATTTATTTGGATTTTGAGCTAAGCTAGAGCTTAATGCAAAAATACCTATGCAAAAAGTAAGTAATTGTTTTTTCATAGTTTGATTGATAAGATTGTTTCAGTAAATATATTAAATGAAACCAAAAACCAAAAAAATATTTTAAGAAAGCTAATAGAAGTAAAAATACTTTTACTGAATAGTAAATTCGGGCGAAGAAATAACATTGCTTTTATTTCCCGCTTCATCGTAAAGGTGAATCACATATTTGACATTTTTTATCTTACGACTATGTCTTAGTTGTTGCAATCTAACACTTATTTCGCCACTTATTGGTTTCCCTTTATACGAATCGTTTGGTGATTTAATTATATAGCCAGTTCTTAAAGTGTCGTTATTAAATGAACTATAATAAGCCGTATAGTTATTTGTAATAGTATCTTTATAATAATAAGTCACCCAGAAGGTTCTTGTAGAATCACCGTCACTAACTCCAATATCACCATCACCATCAGTAAATTTCACTTGAATATCAGCCGAATCGCCATCAAAAACTAAAAAATCTTTAAATTTAATATCTGGTGTTGCGGGATAAGAAGTTTTTTTTACACAAGCAAAAACAATGCTTGCAGAAAGTATTAATAATAAATATTTAAAAAAAGAGGTCTTCATAAATAATTCACCATAAATTTACGAAAAAATAAATGAACTACAATTGCTATCTTTAAAAGAAATAAACAAACGAATTTTTTCTTTAAATTTTGAATCGACAGAGGCTCAATTTAATGAAGTAGCAATTGAGGTATTTTGGCACCAATATAAACAAAATGCCATTTATCAAAAATATGTATTGAATTTAAAAGTAAATCCAGATACGGTAAAATATTATACTCAAATACCATTTTTACCTATTGAATTTTTTAAAACCCAGCAGGTAGTTTGCAATAGAGTAGAGGAAAATTTTATTTGTTTTAGTAGCAGCGGCACAACTGGTCAAATTACTTCAAAACATTACGTAAATGATATTAAAATTTACGAAACCTCATTTAAAAAAGGTTTTGAATTGTTTTATGGCAAGCCATCCAATTATTGTATTTTAGCATTATTACCAAATTATTTAGAACGAACAGGATCATCGTTAGTTTATATGTTTGATTGTTTAATTAAAGAGTCAGCGCATTCATTGAGTGGTTTTTACCTAAATAATTTAAATGATTTAAAAAATACAATTGAAATTTTAAAACAAGCTAATCAAAAAACAATTTTATTAGGAGTGACTTATGCATTACTGGATTTAGCAGAATTGGGAATTGAATTAAATGATCAATTTATAGTAATGGAAACAGGTGGCATGAAAGGTAGGAGAAAAGAGATGTTGAAAGAGGAATTACATCAGGTATTAAAACAGAAATTAAAAGTATCCTCTATTCATAGTGAATATGGCATGACAGAATTACTTTCGCAAGCTTACTCATCGGGCGATGGTATTTTTAAATGTTCGCCTTGGATGAAAGTTTTAATTAGAGATGTGAATGATCCGTTTTCTTATGTTAAACCTAACAAAGGTGGAGGTGTAAATGTTGTTGATTTGTCAAATATCAATTCTTGTTCATTTATCGAAACAAAAGACTTAGGAAGGATTGTACAAGGATTTGATTTTGAAATACTTGGACGTTTTGATAATAGTGATTTAAGAGGTTGTAATTTGATGATTGGATAATGGTAAAAACAAGTTCAGATTTTTTCGAACAAGTGTTTCAAGTAGTGAGATTGATTCCAAAAGGACGGGTGACCAATTATGGAGCCATAGCAAATTATTTGGGAGCGAAATCATCGTCAAGAGTTGTTGGGTATGCCATGAATGCCGCCCATTCTCAAAAAGAATATGTTCCAGCTCATCGTGTATTAAACAGAAACGGACAACTTACCGGAAAGCATCATTTTAGTTCTCCATTTTTAATGCAGGAATTGCTTGAAAAAGAAGGTATAAAGGTAAAAAATGATGCAGTTGTCGATTTAAATAAGCATTATTGGAATCCAACAATCGAATTAGCTTTATAAGATATTCAGGGAGACTGAAACTCTTCGTAAAAATTAACGCTGGTAACATCAAAAAAATAATATATTTGCCTTCTGCCTTATGCAACAGAAGAAATTTGTTACAAATATCGCCTTTTTAATTGTTCTTAATTTATTAATTAAGCCCTTTTGGCCTTTAGGTATTGAACCATCGGTGCAAAATGCAGTTGGTAATGCTTCCTACGGAGAATACGCTATTTTATTTAACTTTTCATTTTTATTAAATATCATCCTAGATTTTGGAGTTACTCAATTTAATAATAAGAATATAGCTCAAAACAATCATTTATTAACGAAGCATTTTAGTAGTTTATTCTCATTAAAATTAGTTTTAGGATTAGTGTACTTTGTTGTAACTGTTTTATTAGGTTTTATCATTGGTTATGATTTCAGGTATATGAAATTATTGAGCATATTAGCCGTTAATCAGTTTTTAATAAGTATGATTTTATATTTGCGATCTAGCTTATTGGGTCTTCATTTATTTAAAACAGATAGTTTTGTTTCGGTAGCTGATAGGGTTATTATGATATTTTTATGCTTAGGACTATTATTGAAATGGTTTGGGATAGAAATAGATATAATGATGTTTGTTTACTCACAAACAATAGGCTATTTTTTAACAGCTGTGATTGCCTTCATAACAGTTTATTATAAAACCGATCATTTTACTTTAAAATGGAATTGGCCTTTTAGTTTGATGATTTTAAAGCAAAGTTTTCCGTTTGCAATTTTGGTGTTATTAATGACTTTTTATAATCGTTTGGATAGTGTGATGTTAGGAGCATTGTTACCAGCCGGTGTAGGTTCTGAGCAAGCTGGTATTTATGCAAAAGCATTTCGTTTATTAGAAGCAGGAAATATGATAGCTTATTTATTTTCTGTGCAATTAATACCAGTATTTAGCAGAATGCTCAAACATAAAGAAAATGTGGAGCAATTGGTTAAATTGTCCTTTATTTTATTAGTTACACCTGCATTAGTGGTATCTGTTGGTTGTTTCTTTTACGCTTCCGAAATTTCGGCATTGATAAATCATGGGGTAACCGATTCGTCAGTTGAGTTTAGTATTTTAATGTTATGTTTTACAGCTGTTTCAACAACCTATATTTTTGGAACCTTATTAACAGCAAACGGTAATTTAAAACAATTAAATACCATGGCAATTATTGGTATATGTATAAACTTACTCTTAAATTTTATTTTAATTCCTCATTATCAAGCTATGGGAAGCGCAATATCTAGTTTGATTACGCAATTTTTTACAGCAGGTATTCAAATTTATTTTGCCTATAAAATATTCAAATTTAAAATTAATATAAGGTTAATAATTGCCTTAGTGGTTTTTATAATCGGAATTATTGTTTTTAATATGATATCAAGATCGTTTACCGCTAATTGGATGATTAATTTTGCCATTATGTGCCTATTTTGTGGTGCTTGGGCTTTTTTATCAGGACTATTAAACATCAAATCTATTTTTAGATTTTTAAAATATAAATAAACATAATTGTATTTGTATTTAATTCTTTTTTTAATTGCACTAGAGCTGTATTTATTCTAAAAAAAATATATAATATTCATGAAAATAGTATATTTGGCAGATGAACCAATCCGATTTAAATAACAAGTCCATTAGGCTTTTAGCTAAAATATATATATGGAGGAAAAAGTTATTAATTGTTACGTTAATTGCCGTTGTTGTTTCAGTGGCTGTCTCTTTTATTATTTCTCCTCAATATAAGGCTACAGCAATTGTTTTTCCGTCCAGAACTTTCTCTGTTTCTAAATTATTAATTGAACAAAATCAAGGAGCCCAAGAAGATTATATGGATTTGGGGGATGAAGATGATGCCGAAAAATTACTTCAAATATTAAATTCTTCCGAAATTAGAAGCAAAATTGCTGATCAATATGATTTATGGACTAATTGGCAAATCAAAAATAATACGCCTTATTCTCAGCACTATTTAAAATTAAAATGGGATGATATGGTCACGTTTAAACGTACCAATTTTGTTTCCATTAGGGTTGAAGTATACGATTATGTCGCTAATCGCTCGGCTGATATTGCTAATTCAATTGTTGAATATGCAGATTCTGTAAAGTTTAGAATGACGAGAGAAGTGGCTAAACAAGCATTGGGTATTACAAAAGAAGAATATGAAGCAACTATTACAAGAATTAATGAGTTGCAGGATAGTTTGCAAGCAATTAAGGAATTAGGTGTTTTAGATAATAAAGAGGAAATTAAAGCTTATTCTAAAAGCATGGCAAAAGCCATTGAAAAAGGAAATGAATCAGCACAAAATAAATTGCAAGTTAAATTAGATGTTTTAAAGAAGTATGGAACAGCTTATGATGCCGTTTATTCTGATTTAAAAAAATACCGTTTAAAATACCCAATTATTAAAAACAAATATGATGAAGCATTGGTTAATTATAGTAAACCGATGCCATCTAAGTTTGTAGTTGAAAAAGCAACTCCAAACGAAAAAAAAGCAAAACCAATTAAATGGTTAATGGTATTAATATCAACAGTATCAGCTTTTTTAATTGCTCTTTTGTATCTTTTATTTACAGAGCGATTTGTTGAGCTAAAAAATAAGGTAAACCAATATCTAAATACTCAAAACCCAGAATAATGGAAAAATTTAAAACAGAAGACGTCATTCAAATATTATTGCAACAATGGAAAAAGTTAGCTTTAATTACTTTTGTTGCGGCATTGGTAGGATATGGAGTAACATTTTTTATAAAACCACTTTATAAATCTTATGCCGTGGTTTATCCTGTAAATATGAGCCCTAGTTCAGAGGAAAGTTCAACTGAACAATTGCTACAATGGTTTAATAGTGAGGAAGTGAAGCAAGCAGTGGCCGCAAAATTTGATTTATATAATCATTATGATATTAATCCAACAGGTGAGAAACATGATACTTATTTTAATTTAAGATATAAAGAACTAGTTTCGGTGAACTCAACCTTGTATGAATCCATTGAAATATCAGTAAAAGATACCGACCCTAAATTAGCGAAAGAGATTGTAAATGGTATAATTGAAGCTACAAACGACTTAATCATGTCGGTTAGAAAAGAAAGATTAAAAGAGTATATTGATAATAATGAAAAAGAAATGGCTATTTCTGGTCGAAAAATAGACTCTTTGAAATATATGATTAATTCTATTAGAAAAGAATATAATATTATTGATTTTCAATATCAATCAAAATACATTTCTAAAGAATTAACAAAAAGCCCTAATTTATCAGAATCTAATGCGAAAATAGCAGAAGGATTAAAAATACAAAGAACAGAGTTAGAAAGATTGAGAGATGTTATTAATGCTCAAATTAATACTTATAATGGTTTTAGAAATGAAGTTGATAAGCATCATTTAGATTATGCAAATAAAATTAGTTTTACAAATGTGGTGTCTAAACCAACCTTGCCAGATAGCAAATGTTATCCAATTCGTTCTTTAATGGCTATTATTATTTCGATGTCTACTTTATTAGTAGCATGTATTGTTATTTTGTTTTTAAATTTAAAAAAGAAGTAAAACGTTGATTAAACTTAAAAATACCTACGTATTTTATTTTGTAATCATTAGTTTTATTTTAATTAATGCTTATGTGTTGCTATTTGCAAAAGATATGTTTTATCTTTTCAATATGCTTCCTTTAGCTGCTTTAGTAATTTTATTGGCTATTTTTGATATTGAAAAAATCATGTATCTTATGGTTTTTTCAACACCTCTAGCCATTAGTTTAAAAGAGTTAGGGTTTAATGATGGATTAAACTTGAGTTTACCAGCTGAACCATTAATGATAGGGATTACTTTAATTTATTTTCTAAACGAATTAAGCAGTGGCGTTACTGATAAGCGAATTTTAAAACATCCAATAACGATTATTATTTTTATACAATTAGCTTGGATTTTAGTTACAACCGTTACGAGCGAGCTTCCCGTTATTTCTATTAAATTTTTACTAGCGCGTATCTGGTTTTTAACGTCTTGCTATTTTATTGCTACCGAATTATTTAAAAAGAAGAAAGCAATTATTTATCATTTGTTGTTTTATGCGGTTGCTTTAGCAATTGTTGCTCTTATCACCACTTATAAGCATTACGGTTATGCTTTTGATGAAAAAATTGCGGATTGGATTGTGTCTCCTTTTTACAACGATCACACGGCTTATGGAGCGGCTTTGGCTATGTATATTCCTGTGATGGTCGGAATCATGTTGATGAAAAATGTGTCAACCATTGTCAAAGTTTTATGTTTTGGTTTATTAGTTATTTTCTTAATTTCTATTATTGTTTCTTTTGCTAGAGCAGGGTGGTTGAGTCTAGTTGTGTCTTTAGCGGTATTAGTTAGTTTATTATTAAAAATAAAATTTCGTACCATATTATTTACTTTAATTGGAGGTGTTATCATTTTTGTTTCTTTTCAAACAGAAGTGTTAATGATATTAGGAAGAAATAATACAGATTCTGATGGGGATATCACTGCCAATATCGAATCAATGTCAAACATTTCTACCGATGCTTCCAATTTAGAAAGATTAAATAGATGGAGTTGTGCTTTGCAAATGTTTGAGGAAAAACCAGTTGTTGGATTTGGACCAGGAACCTATCAATTTTTATATGCACCATTTCAAAAAAGCAGTCAAAAAACAATTATATCTACCAATTTTGGTGATAAAGGAAATGCTCATAGTGAGTATCTAGGTCCATTGAGCGAACAAGGTTTAATTGGCGCTTTAATAGTTGTGGCTTTAGTATTTGCTGTTATGTTTTTAGGTTACAGATTGGTTTATAGTGTAAAGGATAAATCGTTAAAAATATTAACCATTACTATTTTAATGGGAATGAGTACTTATTTTGTTCATGGTTTTTTAAATAACTTTTTAGATACAGATAAGGCATCTGTTCCTTTTTGGGGATTCCTTGCAATGCTGGTTTGTATAGATCTGTATTATAAAGATGAACAAATAGAAAGCGAAAAATTGATTTAATAATCAATTTTTACGCCTATTTACCAAGAATTATTAATGATATTTATTAAACACATCCCAACTTTCTAAATATGCTTTGTATAACAAATCAGTGTTGAGGTTTAAATTAATTTTATTGAGGTTAAAATATTGTTCTAAGTCTTCAGTAGCTAAATTACCAGTTAAATCGTCTTTTGCCATTGGGCAACCACCAAAACCATGAATGGCAACATCAAAACGTTGGCATCCACTTTTGTATGCAGCATCTATTTTTTCTTGAGCTTTTTCTTTGGTAGAGTGGAGATGAGCACCAATTTCAATATTTTTAAATTCGGGAATAATATTAGAAAATAGGTAAGAAATATTTTCTTGATTTGACACTCCGATAGTATCAGAAAGAGCAATGATTTTCACTCCTAAATCGCTCAGTTTTTTTGTCCAGTTTATTACGATATCGCTATTCCAAGTATCGCCATATGGATTACCAAAAGCCATGGAAATATAAACCACTAATTCTTTTTTATGTAGCAAACATAAATGTTGAATTTCTTCTACACGAACCAAAGACTCTGCAATACTCGAATTAGCATTACGTTGCTGAAAGGTTTCGGAAATAGAAAAAGGAAAGCCTAAGTATTTAATTTCATCAAACGAGCAAGCATCTTGAGCTCCACGTGTATTAGCAATGATGGCAAGTAATTTACTTTTGGTGGTGCTTAAATCTAATTGTTTTAAAACATCTGCGGTATCATGCATTTGAGGGATTGCTTTTGGAGAAACAAAGCTCCCAAAATCAATGGTATCAAATCCAATGTTTAATAATGAATTGATGTATTTAGATTTAACCTCTGTTGGGATAATATCTTTTATGCCTTGCATGGCATCACGAGGACATTCAATAATTTTCATGGTTACAATATATTTTGATGAATCAATTCTTTATTTATTTTTTTAATCAATGCAGGACCTTCATAAATGAAACCAGTGTATAATTGAATTAAATCAGCTCCAGCTTTTATTTTTTCAATAGCATCTTCAGGGCTATGAATTCCCCCAACACCTATAACAGGAAAGGCATTGTTTGATTTTGTTTTCAAGTATTTAATAACTTCAGTACTACGCTTGGTTAAAGGTTTTCCGCTTAAACCACCCATGCCAATTGCTTCTATCTCTGGTTTAGGATAAGAAAGTGGTTCACGAGCAATAGTAGTATTGGTAGCAACAATGCCGTCAATTTTTGTTGTTTTTACAATATCAATAATATCATCTAATTGAGAATCGGTTAAATCTGGCGCTATTTTTAATAATAATGGTTTACGTTTAGGCTTCGCATTATTAATACTTTGTAAATGATTTAATAAATGAGTTAAGGGTTCCTTGTCTTGTAATTCTCTTAAATTAGGTGTATTAGGCGAACTTACATTAACGACGAAATAATCTACCACATCAAATAAAGCATTAAAACAATATTCGTAATCTTTGATGGCATCCTCATTAGCTGTTATTTTATTCTTCCCAATGTTACCGCCAATAATAGTATTTGTTTTTCTGTTTTTTAAACGAATGGCAGCGGCATCAACTCCCTCGTTATTAAACCCCATCCTATTTATTAGTGCATTGTCATTAGGTAATCTAAATAATCGCGGTTTATCATTACCAGGTTGAGGTTTTGGAGTAAGAGTTCCAATTTCAATAAACCCAAAACCTAATGACGATAATTCGTTAAAAACTTTAGCATCTTTATCTAAACCGGCAGCCAAACCAATAGGGTTTTCGAAAGTTAGACCAAAGAGCTGTTTTTTTAATTTTGGATGCTTATATCCATAAGTAGAATTGCTAATAAAGCGACCTAAAGCATTGCCAAGAGCAAATTTCATGAGGTCAAATGTTAAATAATGGGCCTTTTCAGGGTTTAATTTAAAAAGTAGGGGTTTTAATAGTAGCTTATACATATGGTACAAATGTACGTTTTATGACGATTTTTATGATTTGAACAATGTAAATGTTGAAAAAAAACAATTTTTTTTGTAAATTTTTAACGTAGATACAAAAAAACGTGTATTTTTGCATCCAAATTAATAAAACCTAAACAAAACTTAAAATGAAAAAAGTATTATCTATCGTTGCTGTAGCTGCATTATCAGCTGCATTTGTATCTTGTGGTCCTTCTAAAGAAGAAATCGAAGCAAAAGAAAAAGCTAAAGCTGATTCAGTTGCTGCTGTTGCTCAAGCACAAGCTGATTCATTAGCTAAAGTTGCTGAAGCTGAAGCTGCTGCTGCTGCTGAAGCTACTGCTAAAGCTGCTGCTGATTCTACAAGAATGGCTGACTCAGTTGCTGCTGCTTCTAAAGGTGGAAAAAAACACTAATATTTAGCAAAGCTAAAAAACAGAAAAGCCCTGACTTAGTCGGGGCTTTTTTTTATGTCAAAAAACATGATATTTATCAACTAATTTTCAACACGATGAAAAGTTTCAACAAAAAATGTAAATATTTGTTACGTACTAAAAAACAAGATATATGTCTGAAGAGATAGAAAGAACAGAAAGAGAAGATTTATTTTCTAAAGCAGTAAAAGCTGGAAAACGCACGTATTTTTTTGACGTGAAATCAACAAGAGGAAACGACTATTACCTAACCATTACAGAGAGTAAAAAGCGTTTTGGAACGGATGGAAAGTTTACATACGAAAAGCATAAAATCTTTTTGTATAAAGAAGACTTCGAGAAATTTATGGAAGGCTTAAATGAATCTATTGATGTGATTAAAGAAAACGCTCCTCCAATTGTTGAGCGCGAGGCATATGAAAGGGATTCTTCATATTCTGACAAAGGAGCATCTTTAACAGATGATGTAAACTTTGATGATTTAGGAAAATAAATTTTATCACAATATACTATTTAGCAGTTATGTAACGTTGTTGTGTAACTGCTTTTTTATTTATAAACCTCTCGATTCAAATAAAACTTCAAACCAAAATTAACGTTAAAGAAAAACTGTTTATACAAACCAATATTTGGTAATTCCATCAAACGTAAACCCGCTTTGCCATCTAAGTTTAAGGCAAATCTGCCTACTCTGTTTTTTCTCAGTTTCGAAAAACGCATCAAAATCCCACCATTAATAGCTCCTTGATAAATATTAGTGTATTGCAATTCTGATTCTTCTGTAACACTGTTCCCCGAATTGGCACTCTCTATATAATAAGAATAATAATTACCATCCTGATCATAAAAGTTTTCGTTATACCTGATCCTTACTTTTACATAATTTCGAAAAATCATACCATAACCAAGGCCAGCACCAACGTAAGCGCTAAATATTTTATTTTGTGGTCTTAAATACATCACGTACGACAAGTCTATTAAGAAATTGGACTGCTCATTCTCTAAAAAGTGGTAGTACGTTTTAACGGTATCAACATAATAAATTTTTGGGTTGGTATTACTTATTAATGTATCAAATGGCACTCGTTCTTCTCTTTCATAGGCAAGGTCAGAGGTTTGATTAGACTGAAAATGAATACCGAGCCTTAACTCCTGTTTATTATTATATACCTTTTTTGATCGATCGTAAAAAACAAAAGCAGTTTGCAGAGCTCCGGCCACACCTTGATTTTTGGTACCGTAGCCACCTTCCAGCGAACTGTAATCTTGTTGCAACAGTTTGTTTTGTGGAGCCATTTTCATTAAAGCATTGGCTGTTAAAGTTTCGTTATTCATCAAAGGCCCAGTATTTAAGCTAAAAGCATACAATTTTATGAATGGTTTTTTCTTAAGTGTATCTGTTTGTGCCTTTGTGAAACCAAAACAAACAAGGAGTATCAAAAATAAATATGTAGCTTTTGCTCTCATTAATTACGTACTAGTTTTATGCCTGCCTGTACATAAGCAATGGGTGTAAACAGGAAATTGGTTGTTGTATATTTTTCATATTTCACGCCAAAGCGGGTTTCAATAAATACAGAGATAAAGGTTGGTTTAGTTTTTTTATTAAGCGACAAGCCCAGCGGAATGCTGGCATAGCCTGCAAAGCTTGGTTTTAAACGGGTTGTTTCTTTCGGGATATTATCTTCTACTATAAGACCACGCCCATGTCTGTGTCTCCAATAAGCTTCCCCTTCGGGATTATAAGCAACGGTAAGGGTGTTTAACGATATTCCCGTGCCAATATTAATGCCCGTGTAAGGTCTTAGGATTCTCCATTTAAATGGGTAAATGATCTCCGAAAAATCTATCCCAATAGTTTTTCCTTTTAACGAATAATAATAGCCGTACCCAGTAACCGCACTATCAATTTTGAAATAGCCGGTGGTATTACTAAAAAAAGTATCGGCGCTAACGGAGTCGGCTTTAAAGAAACCTAACTGGTACTTAGGTTTAACTGTGTAGTACAAACCAATACGGTGTTCGCTTCTTTTGGCGAAATTAGTTTTGGCTTTATTGCTTTTTAAGTTAAGAAAACAATTCACATTAAAGCCTGCTTGTCCAAAGCTAAAATTCTGTCCGCTGGTATCACGATCTTTATTCAAATTTGGATTATTAGGGACAATACTATTGAAGTCTTTTAACCACACGTCGGTTTGTTTGGTTGGCGCGTCTATTAAAATAACAGCTCCTAAACTAAAACCAAAGGAACTGATTCTTACGCCGCTGCCCAAAGAATCTGCTCTTTGAGCCATGTAAAGGCTTGACGTAAAAGCCAGAAGGAGAGTGAGGCAAAGTGATTTTTTCCAGTAGTTTATTTGTATTCGGTTTAAATGGAACATTGTTGCAAGTTATTCAAAAAGTTTTTCCGCATTTATACCCTAAAAAAGGTAATTTATTCCTAAATTCGTAACGCAAAAATTGAACAATTCACTAATTATACAAATCTCTAATTATCCTTTACTATGGCATTTGACATTGAAATGATTAAAAAGGTTTACGCTAACATGCCAGCGCGCATTGAAGCTGCTCGTAAAACCTTAGGTCGCCCTTTAACTTTAGCAGAAAAAATCTTGTATTCGCATTTAGATGCTGATATGAAATTAACAGATTACCCTCGTGGGTCGTCTTATGTTGATTTTAATCCAGATAGAGTGGCTATGCAAGATGCAACCGCACAAATGGCTTTATTGCAATTTATGCAAGCTGGTCGCCCTACGGTAGCAGTTCCTTCTTCGGTTCACTGTGATCACTTAATTCAAGCTAAAGTTGGTGCAAATGCCGATTTATCAAGAGCTAAAACTGAAAGCGAAGAAGTGTTTAATTTCTTAGCATCTGTATCAAATAAATATGGTATCGGTTTCTGGAAACCAGGCGCTGGTATCATTCACCAAATTGTATTAGAAAACTACGCGTTTCCTGGAGGAATGATGATTGGTACCGATTCTCACACAGTTAATGCTGGTGGTTTAGGTATGATTGCCATTGGTGTTGGTGGAGCTGATGCTTGCGACGTGATGGCTGGTTTACCTTGGGAACTTAAAATGCCAAAATTAATTGGTATTAAATTAACTGGTAAATTAAACGGATGGGCAAGTGCTAAAGACGTTATTTTAAAAGTAGCTGGTATCTTAACTGTAAAAGGTGGTACTGATAAAGTAGTTGAATATTTTGGTGAAGGTGCTATTAGTTTATCTTGTACTGGTAAAGGTACAATTTGTAACATGGGTGCTGAAATAGGAGCAACTACTTCTACATTTGGTTACGATGAAAGTATGAGCCGTTACTTAACAGCAACAGGCCGTGCAGATGTTGCTGCTTTAGCAGATGGAATTAAAGAACATTTGACAGGTGATGCAGAAGTATATGCTGACCCTTCTAAATATTTTGATGAAGTAATTGAAATTAACTTATCTGAATTAGAACCGTTCGTAAATGGACCTTTCACTCCAGATTTAGCAACTCCTATTTCAAAATTAAAAGATGCTGCTATTGCTAATGGCTGGCCTTTAAAAATTGAAGCAGGTTTAATTGGTTCTTGTACTAACTCTTCTTACGAAGATATTTCTCGTGCAGTTTCTTTGGCTAAACAAGTATCTGCTAAAGGTTTAAAATCAAAAGCAGAATTTTTAATTAATCCAGGTTCTGAGCAAATTCGTTACACCATTGAGCGTGACGGATTCTTAAAAACATTTGATGAAGTTGGAGCGACTGTATTTACTAACGCTTGTGGACCTTGTATTGGTATGTGGGATCGTGTTGGTGCAGAGAAACAAGAAAAAAACACCATCATCCATTCTTTCAACCGTAACTTTGCGAAGCGTGCGGATGGTAATCCAAATACATTCGCCTTTGTAGCATCTCCTGAAATTGTAGCGGCAATGGCTATTGCAGGTGATTTAAGTTTTAATCCATTAACGGATACTTTAACTAACGAAAAAGGAGAGCAAGTTAAATTAGATGAGCCAACTGGTTACGAATTACCTCCAAATGGTTTTGCTTTAGAAGATGCAGGATACCAAGCACCGGCAGCTGATGGAAGTAAAGTTCAAGTATTAGTAGAGCCAACTTCTAAACGTTTACAATTATTAGATCCATTTGCAGCATGGAATGGTGTTGACTTTAAAGGTTTAAAATTATTAATTAAAGCTAAAGGTAAGTGTACAACCGATCATATCTCTATGGCTGGTCCATGGTTAAAATTCCGTGGTCACTTAGATAATATTTCAAATAACATGTTAATTGGTGCAGTAAATGCATTTAACGATAAAACAGATAACGTTAAAAATCAATTAACAGGTACTTACGAAGGTGTTCCTGTAGTGCAACGTGCTTACAAAGCTCAAAACATTGGGTCTATTGTTATTGGTGATGAGAACTACGGTGAAGGTTCATCTCGTGAGCATGCAGCGATGGAGCCTCGTCATTTAGGAGTAAAAGTGGTATTAGTAAAATCATTTGCTCGTATTCACGAAACAAACTTAAAGAAACAAGGGATGTTAGGAATTACATTTGCTAGCCCTGCTGATTACGATAAAATTAAAGAAGATGATGTAATTGATGTATTAGGGTTAACCACATTTACTCCTGGACAACAATTAACGATTGCCTTAAACCATGCAGATGGCAGCAAAGAAGAATTTAAAGTAAACCATAGCTATAACGCTCAACAAATTGAGTGGTTCAAAGCTGGAGGTGCTTTAAACATCATTCGTGCATCTGTGAAGGCGTAAGATAAAATAATTACACCTGTCAGGTTTTTAAAACCTGACAGGTGTCGTGACTAAAAATCCCTCTGTTGTTTAACAGGGGGATTTTTTGTTTTGCTACAAATTGTAGCTACATGTAGCTATAAAATAGATTACTTTTATATTATAATTTTGAAATATGAGCGATATAAAATTATTTGAAAGTAAACAAGTGCGAACTCATTGGGAAGAAAAAGAGGAGCAATGGTATTTTTCAATAATAGATGTTGTAGGCGTTTTAACTGATAGTGTAAACCCTAGAGATTATTGGTTTAAAATGAAAATAAGAGTCAAATCAGACGATGGGCTTGAACTGTCGACAGTTTGTCGACAGTTGAAATTGAAAGCTCATGACGGTAAAATGCGTGAAACAGATGTTGCAGATACTAAAACATTACTTCGTATTATACAATCTATTCCATCTCCTAAAGCCGAACCATTTAAACAATGGCTGGCAAAAGTAGGCTATGAACGAATGAAGGAAATTGCTGACCCTAGTCAAAGTATTGATAGAGCTAGAGAAAATTGGCAAAAATTGGGTAGAAGCGAAAAGTGGATACAACAACGTATGACGGGACAGGAAACCCTAAATAAGTTAACAGATTATTGGAAAGAAAGCGGAGTTGAAAAGGAAGATGAATTTGCACTATTAACAAATATTATTCATCAGGAGTGGACTGGACTAAGCGTACAAAAACATAAAAAATTAAAAGAATTGAAGTCTCAAAACCTTAGAGACCATATGAGTGAAGCAGAATTAATTTTTACTGCTTTAGCAGAATTGAGTACAAGACAGATTGCAGAAACAGATGAAGCAAAAGGACTAAAACAAAATGCAGTTGCAGGTAAAAAAGGTGGCAAATAGCCAAAGATGCTCGATTGAAGCTAGAAGAACAAACTGGCAAAAAAGTTGTAACAGGCGAGAATTTTTTGCCGCCTGCAAAAGTGATTAAAAACCTGAAATAAATTATTGGTTTAAAGCTGGAGGTGCTTTAAATATTATTCGTGCTTCTGTGAAAGCTTAACGTCATTACTTCTCACGCTTTTTTGCGTGAGAAGCAATCTCTCCCTTAGCAAGATAAATCTAAAATCCCTCTGTTGTTTAACAGGGGGATTTTTTGTTTTGCTACAATTTATGGTAACCACTTACTATGTAATAGAATTACTTTTGTAATAATCGTTTATTAACATGCTAAATGGGATTACTTTATTGTTTGTTGCAGATTAAATGGCTAAAATGATAATACTTTTATAAGAAGACTATAAGCTTAATGAGAATTTTGATTGATACAAACATTTTAATTCATCTTGAAGATAATCAAGTGATAAGTGAGGTATTTGCGAAATTTTATCAATTAGCTATTTTAAATAAGTGTGATTTATACTATCATCCTTTTTGTTTAAAAGATGTAAAGAGGGATAAGGATTCTGAAAGACAACAAATTACTATTTCTAAATTACAGAAATACATATCAATGCCTGACCCGGCATTGCCATCAGAAGAATTTACAAGTATAGTTGGCCAGAAAAAAGAAAATGACGAAGTTGATAATAATCAATTGTATCAAGTTGTAAAAGGTTATGTAGAGTATTTTATAACTGAAGATAAAGGGATTCATAATAAAGCAATTAAAGTATACGCTCAAAAAAAGGTGCTCTCAATTGATGAAGGACTAAGGTTATTGAATGAGCGATTTAATCTTGTAATTCCACAGCATCCTGTATTAAACGAATGTTCGATACGGGAAATTGAAAATGAAATAACTGATTCTTTTTTTGATTCTCTTCGAGATGGTTATCCTGAGTTTAATGATTGGTTTGCTAGGTGTGTTAGGGAAAATAGAAGGTGTTACATATTAAGAGTTGATGAAAAAATATCAGCTATACTTATTTACCATAAAGAACAAGCGAGTTCACATAATTTACCGTCGATATTTAATGATGCCATGAAGATGTGCACATTTAAAGTAGCAGAAACGGTATTTGGATTTAGATTGGGAGAATTATTTTTAAGTAAAATGTTTGATTACTGTGTAAAAGGTAAAATTAATCATCTTTATTTAACTGTTTATCCGCAACATAAACAGTTGATTCAGTTACTAGAAAAGTATGGTTTTGTGAAAAGTGCCTATAAAAACGATGAATTTAGAATGATTAAATCATTAAATAAGTCAGAATACTCATCTTCTCCGCAAGCTATTGCGTCTCATCCGTTTTATAGCGACTCAGGAACTATAAACAAATTTGTGATTCCTATCGATCCTAAGTATTATATTACTTTATTTAAAGATGGTAGTTTTAGAAGGCCTACTTTATTCGACGAGACAAATGATAGTTTAAACGAGATTGAAGGAAATACAATTTCCAAGGCCTATCTTTGTAAGTCTAAAAGATTGTCAATGAAATCAGGTGATTTATTGTTTTTTTATGGATCTCAAAATATAAAAAGTATTGAACCCGTTGGCGTTTTAGATGAAGTAGTTTATACTAGAGATTTAGAAGAAATAAAAAGTCTAGTAAAAAGGAAGACAGTTTATTCAATTAACGATATAGAAACACTAGTAAATGGGAAAAGAGATATTACAGTGTTAATATTTAGATTAGTTCATTACTTGCCATCGCCTATTAAACATAATGAAATTAAAACATTAGAGAGTTATTCAAATAATTTCCAAACGATAACAACTCTAACAGAAAAAGACTATAACTATTTAAAGCAAAAAAAACATTTCGATGAACGTTTTATTATCAATTAAACCAAAATACGCGAATGCTATTTTAGCAGGTGTAAAACTTGTTGAATTTAGAAAATTGACCTTTAAGCAAGAGATTGAGAGAGTCTATATCTATTCAAGCTCTCCTGAACAGCGTATAATAGGCTATTTTACAATAGAGGATATTATATCAGATACTCCTAAAAAACTTTGGAAAGAATTTAATAGAGTTGGTTCTATTACAGAAGAAGATTTTTTTGATTATTTTGCTAATAAGGAAATTGGTTACTCTATTAAAATTAAATCTGTAAACAAATTTAAAAAAGCAAAAGACCCAAAGGAAATTTTCAAAAATTTCGTTGCTCCGCAATCATATATGTACTGCGATAAAATTTAACAATATCATGTTTAATAATATGGCTTTTATTGGAGGTATACATGGTGTAGGTAAAAGTACCATATGTCGAACTATATGTAATAGCTTAATGATAAATTATTTATCAGCTAGCGAAGTTATTAAGTGGTCTGAATTCAATGATGATATTAAAAATAAAAAGGTAACTGATATTCCTCTTACGCAGAACCTTTTAATTGATTGTTTGTATAAGCAGATTGAAAAGAATAAATTTTATTTATTAGACGGACATTATTGTCTTCTAAATAAAGAAAATATAATTTCTAAGATTCCTTATGAGACTTTTGAAATGATAAACCCAAATTCTTTACATATAATTATTAATGATGATATTTCTGAGATAAAATCTAGAATTGAAACCCGAGATAACAGAAGGTATGATTTTAATCTTTTAGAAGATATGCAAGAAATGGAAATAGATTACGCTAAAGAGTTATCTATCAAATTAGGTATTCAATTATCTATTGGAAAAGAAAACAATTATAGTGATGTTGAAAATCTATTAAAACGCACCTTTAATATTTAAAACTTACTACTTGTTTGTTACATATTATGAAAATCACCCCGCTCCGCAGCATTTGTAATGCTTCGGTAATTTAAAATGAATATCATAACCCATGCCATAAACACTTTAAAAATCGCCGAAATTATTTCGGAAGATATACTCATTCAAACAAATGAAGATGGATTGGAGTTGTTGGGTAATATATATTATCAGGATTTTGATAGGTTAATTCTTCATTCAAAAAACATAACACCTGATTTTTTTGATCTCAAGAACGGTATGGCAGGGGAGATCCTTCAAAAGTTTTCTAATTACCGGGTTCGTTTGGCTATTGTTGGAGATTTCAGCAATTATGCTTCTCAAAGCATTAAAGACTTTATGCATGAAAGCAATAAGGCAGGACGCATTAACTTTGTTGATTCTTTAGAAGAGGCACTAAATAAACTTTGCAAGCTTTAGTTGGGTTGTGTGATAGTAAGAAGTTTTATCTAAGGTTTGATCCTCCGCTCCATTGCATTTGCAATACTAAGGTAATTACATCCTCTTCACATCCACACTTATCACAGTGCTATAAAGTCCCACTAATTTATCGGCAATCAAAAAAATAGCTTTGTATTGCTTCAGTTCGTCATTGCGAGCTTAGCGAAGCAATCTCACATAAAGTATATTATATTTCTTAACGAGAGATTGCTTCGTCGCTGAAAAAGCGCCTCGCAATGACGTGGAAAAAAGCGTCAAGTCTTTACTTTAAAACATATCACATCTGTGAAAGATGTAAATTTTTAAAAAGTATATGTAAAGCATTTGCTTTTTAGTATCCCTTACTTTGATGCATATAAAAACAATTTAAAATTTAAAATTATGTATATGTATGATGGTTATCATTTTGGTGGGATGCACTTGTTTTGGTGGATAGTTTGGATGGTGTTACTATTTTGGATTTTTGTTGTGCCATATAATATTCCAGGTCAGCGGATGGCAAAAGATACTCCTTTAGATGTTTTAAAAAAGAAATATGCTAATGGCGAAATCAATAAAGTGCAATACGATGAACGCAGAGAAGTTCTAGAAAAAAATAATTTTTTTTAATTCAGTTACTAATTTATAAAACATAATCATATGAAAGCGCTAGTTTACCTCGGACCACACAAAAAAGCATTGCAAGAAAAACCAGTGCCCGTTATCATTCAATCAACCGATGCGGTTGTGAGAGTGACTAAAACCACCATTTGTGGTTCTGATTTACATATCTTAAAAGGAGATGTGTCAACTGTTACCGAAGGGCGAATTATTGGCCACGAAGGAGTGGGGGTGATTGAGGAAGTGGGAACAGCAGTTAATAATTTCAAAAAAGGCGATCATGTGATTATATCTTGCATTACCTCTTGTGGTAAATGCGACAATTGTAAAAAAGGCATGTACTCGCATTGCGACCATGGAGGATGGATTTTAGGAAACACCATTGATGGTTGTCAGGCAGAGTTTGTAAGAATCCCTTATGCCGATAATAGTTTGTATCACATACCAACTGGGTCTGACGAAGAAGCTTTAGTCATGCTAAGTGATATTTTACCAACTGGGTTTGAGTGTGGTGTATTAAACGGACAAGTAAAACCTGGCGATGTGGTAGCTATTGTTGGCGCTGGTCCGGTAGGGTTAGCTGCTTTATTAACGGCGCAGTTTTATACACCTTCACGTATTATTATGATTGATCAAGACGATAATCGTTTGGCGGTGGCTAAAACTTTTGGAGCAACCGATGTGATTAATAGTAAAGGTGGCAATGCCAAACAAAAAGTGATGGAGCTAACTGATAACAAAGGAGTAGATGTATCGATTGAAGCGGTTGGTATTCCTGAAACTTTAGAGATGTGTATTGATATTATTGCTGCAGGAGGTCATATTGCCAATATTGGCGTTCATGGTAAATCAGTATTGTTTCATATGGAAAATTTATGGTCGCACAACATTACATTAACCACACGTTTGGTTGATACGGTATCAACACCCATGTTGTTTAAAACGGTGCAATCAAAAAAATTAGATGCCAATCAATTAATTACCCATCATTTTAAAATGGATGATATTATGAAAGCTTATGATACGTTTGAAAACGCTGCTAAAGAAAAAGCCTTAAAAGTTATTATCACCAATTAAAATACTAAAATGAAAACGAAATTATTATTGCTTGCTTTCACAGGTTTTGTATGTGTGAGATGTAGCGAATCAAAAATTGATAATACCGTGCCTCACGATATGTCTCACTCAGATAAATTAAACCAACCATCTATGATAGAAATGAACGTTGCCAAAGAAAATACGATAAAAAATATGCAAGAAGCCTACAAAGGCGAAATAACAGCAATTGCTAAATACACGGCTTTTTCAAAAAAGGCTGAGCAAGAGGGTTACCCTCAAATTGCCTTATTATATAAAGCAGTGGCGGTTGCCGAAGGTATTCATGCGAAAAATCATAAAGCAGTGATTGAAGCATCAGGAGCAAGCGTGCCAGTAATAACACCTGAGTATGTGGTTAAATTAACGAAAGAAAATTTGCATGATGATATCGAAGGCGAAGCTTATGAAGGGATTACCATGTATCCTAATTTTTTGAAAGTAGCCAAGGAGGCAGAAAACAATGAGGCTTTTGTGAGCTTAACATACGCCATGAAAACCGAAAATAAACACAAAGTATTTTTCGAAAAAGCATTAGGTGATATTAATAGCAATACCTTATTATCCTTACCGTCGGTTTATTACGTTTGTCCAGTTTGTGGCGATACCTACGAAACGCAAGTTCCTAATCACTGTGATTTTTCGAATACACCGAAAGAACAATTCATTAAAATTAATTCATTATAAAAAACAAACGTATGAATCTTTCACATCTTCATTTAATGATCAATCATTTACCTATTATAGGTTCTATCTTAGGCGGATTAGTTTTAGCCTTTGCGATTTGGCAAAAAAGTAATCATACTAAAATAGCAGCTTATGGTGTATTAATCGTATCATCTGTAGGGGCTGTCATTGCCTATGTAACAGGTGAGCCAGCCGAAGAATTAGTGGAAAATATTCCAGGCGTATTAAAAGATACCATCGAACAACATGAAGATGCAGCGATGGTGTCGTTAATTGTTTTGATTGTTTTGGGGATTAGTTCGTTGATCGGTATTTATTTAACTCATAAAAATTCGAATTACACGATGCGAGTAGCTAACGTAACTTTGTTTTTATCTATCCTTAGTTTTGGATTTGTGGCTCGTGCAGGATATATAGGCGGGCAAATTAGACATACAGAATTAACAACCGTTGGTCCAATTAATGCTCAGTTTAAAGAATCAGAAAAAGAGGATGAGTAGATTATAATTACCAATAGACCGATTCGTTAAAATACCATAAAAAGCATCTCATTATTGAGTTTGCTTTTTTGTATTTTATATCTTCATCACACAAAACGATGATGATGAAATTATTGACTTCTATTTTTATTGGTGCAATAGCACTATCTATTAGCTCTTGTGGCGAAACTCCTAAAGAAACCTATGATTCCCCAATGAATTATGCTCACAGTTTTATGTCATGGGATTGCCCAGATAATTTAGCATTTCCAAGAATTGAGTTAAAAGATTGGCAAAAAGTTCCAGTAGTAAACGGTAGAATGCCTACATACGAAGAAGCTCAAAATGGAACATCTCTATTATATATTGATAAGGAAGTGAAACCAGAACTAAAAGATGTTGAGCCGTATAAAATGACTTTGCCAAAGTTAGCTTACTTTACTAATCCTCGTACAAATCAAAAAGAAGTAGTGATTGTGATTCAATTAGTGCAGTTTAAAGATTATGTGTGGGCGGGATTACGTTATGTTAGTGGCGGAAATGCAAGTGCTATGATGAGTAATCTTCATTTTTTAACTGAAGAAGAAGTAAAACAAGAAATTGAAAAGAGTGAGAAGAATAGAAAAATTTGAGAAATAAATAAACCAAATGGTTATTAGGTATTTGTAAGTTTTTTCTTTCTATATTTAATAGGAATTTTGTATCTTAGTTTATATGAAATTATCTTCTGTAATAATATTGATATTTGCTCAATTTACAGTATTGTCACAAACATTAAAAGTTTCGATAACAGGCCTTCGAAACAATAAGGGTAGTGTAATTATGGGATTTTATAATAATGATAAAGCCTTTGAAGATGAAACTCCCTTATTCACCAAATTAGAATCAAAGACAACAACCGTTAATCATGTTTTAACTTTAAACTATACAGGGATAAAACCTGGAACTTATGGCATTGTGATATTGGATGATGAAAATAATAACGGTAAAATGGATTATGGATGGATTTTACCAGAGGAAGGTTATGGCTTTTCTAATTACACCCATTTTGGCTTAACTAAACCTAAGGTTGCAAAATTTTCTTTTACCATTGCTCCAAATGAAAATAAATCGGTAGAAATAAAAGTAAAGTATTTATAAATGTTCCTTAAAATGTAAATTAGGTTATTCAACTAATTTGATTACCTTTGTTTACTTCTTTTGAAGATTGTATCACAATCTGGTTTGTTACCCTCAGTACAATTCAATTATTATCATACATTTTCTTATTAGTAATAAGGAACTATTTTTTTGAAATAGTTCAAATAATAAACCCGCTTGCCGCATTGGTAAGCACAAAAACAAAAACAACAAATGAATAAAGGAACAGTGAAATTTTTTAACGACGCAAAAGGCTTCGGATTTATTAAAGGTGATAACGGACAAGAAGTATTTGTTCACGCATCAGGATTAGTACATGAGATTCAAGAAAACGACGAAGTAACTTACGAAGTGCAAGATGGCAAAAAAGGCTTAAATGCAATTAACGTTACTAGAGTATAATTATACCTTAGTTAAAAGACTAAAAACCTTCTATTGAAAAGTAGAAGGTTTTTTATGACTTAATCTCGTGTTATTAATAAATGTCTTAAGCTTAACACATCACCTTTTCGAGAGATAAGTTGAATGAAATGAAATCCAAATTCTGTTTCAAATACTTCTGATATTTCTCCAGGTTTTAAACTATAAGCCACTTTTTCAAATGCAGGCACAAACATACCTTTAGTAATGTTATTATATTGTCCTCCATTACTGGCAGATCCTGGATCTTCACTATATAGCTTTGCTAATGACGCTACGCTTTCTCCTCTCAATGCTCGCTGGCGATAATATTCCGCTAATTTTTTTGCGTCTTTTTTTATTAGGTTAATGCTTCTATTTCCATTTACATGGATGTTTAAACTCAAAAAAGAAAGAGTGATTAATAGGACTAAAGTTTTCATAATAGGAGCTTTTATAAAATTAAAGATAATCATTTATTGTAAAATATATTTTGCTGTGATTAACTTTAAATTTTAAATTTATGAAAGTTTATAGGCTATCGATAAAACTAAAATAGCGGTTGATATATTTAATAAACTAGCAAGCGCGTATCAAGCTAAGTTCATGGATGTGTCTTTATATCACGATACGCTTGATGTGTTTTGTAATAACATTACTAAACAAAATGCAGATGTATTAGAATTAGCTTGTGGACCTGGAAATATTACTCAGTATTTATTAAATAAACGACCAGACTTTAAATTATTAGGAACTGATTTAGCTCCTAATATGATTGAGTTGGCAAAAATTAATAATCCATCTGCTCAATTTCAATTATTAGATAGCAGAGATATCAAACAATTACATAAAACCTATGATGCTATTATGTGTGGTTTTATTTTACCTTATTTATCGAAAGAAGAAGAGATTCAGTTAATAAATGATAGTGCTTTGATTCTTAACAAAAACGGTGTGATTTATATCAGTACTATGGAAGATGATTATAGTTTATCTGGATTTAAAAAAGGAAGCACGGGTGATGAGATTTATATGCATTATCACCAAGCAGATTATTTAACCGAAGCTTTAATACAATCAGGTTTTATTATCATTGATGTTCAACGAAAAACATATCTAGCCGCTGATAATACTACTGTTATTGATTTAATTTTGGTTGCTAAACTCAATTAAAACTTTAACACAAAGTGCTCTTTATTTTTGTTTTCAGTTCTAAAAAACACGATGCCAAAATAAAACAAGTCTAAACTTAAACTCACTTCTGGGTGAGCACATATTTCTTTCCAAGCTTTTTCCATGCCGTCGCTCCAGTAAATATCATCAAATATAAATATGGAATTTGAGTTCCTTTTTTCAAGGGCCATTTTAAAATAGTTCATCGTTGGCTCGTAGGCATGGTTCCCATCTATATATAAAATATCTAAAGTTTCAAGTTTAGAAAGTAGTTTTGGAAACTCTTCATTAAAATTTCCATTGATACTTTGTATGTTTTTAATCCCATTTTCATTGAATAATTCTTTTGAGAATTGATATAAATTAGGACAGCCTTCGATGGTATAAAGAGTAGATTTAGTATTGACTTTAGCTAAATATAAACTGGTTAATCCAACTGATGTTCCAAGTTCAACGATGTTAGTTGGATTAAATTTATTAATTAAGCGGTACAGAAATTCGGCTTGTTTTTTTTGAGCGATGCCATGTTTACTAATTTGCTTAATGGCTCTTTTATTGGAATTTAGTTTTCTGGAGCCAGCACCAAAATCGGTCAACTCAATCCTAGTACTGTCGTTTTGTAATTGAATTCTTATCGTATGTAATTTTTCAAAATCGTTAAACGGATGTTTATTTTTAATTAACTCCATGTAAAAGTTAAACATGAACGGAGAATGTAAATCATGCTCTGTGTATGCTGTTAAACGGTAGTTGATATATTTTAAAACAGTTTTTAAATTCATAGGTTATTCTTCTGTACAATTACAAACAGCTGTTTTGGTAATGGGTAATGTTTTATAATCTGGTAAGCTAGTTTCTTTCATAAAAAAAATGGTTAGGTCATAAATATGTTTATCTGGGTGTTCGGTATTCCATTTTTTTAATAAGTATTTACAGTAATAGGGGCGCATGTAATTATTATTGTTAAAGGTATAATTTTCTTGAAATTTTCGCCATCTATCGCTTTCAAATTCAGTAACCATAGGTATAGGTTTTTCATAAGAAACAGTATCTTTTTCATGCTTGATGTCTATATATTTTTTAGTATATGTTAGAGCACTGTATACAAACCAGCCATCGTCTTTTAATATAAAAGGTGAAAACATTCCCCAGTTTTGTTCTAATCTCAGAACTTTACCATAAGCTATAACTGAAGGATCGAGTGCATATGGAAATTTTTTCACGCTTCCTAAATTCATCATTAAACAAAATATCATCACAGTAATTAAAAAATAGTTTTTGAGTGTTTGTGTAATTAAAAAAACATAGGTCGACTTAGTTTCATGTAAAGAGGAAGGTATGTATAAGGTTTTATTTTTATAAAAACGAGATTCAAACCAATCCATGATTGATGATGGAAGTAAGCCTATCAATGAAGTTAAACCAATGATATAGAATAAACCAACATACAAGGTGTTGCCGATACCAATAAAAACCAACACATAACAGATAATTCCAAATAACCGCACTTTATTTGGTAATAAGGGGAGTACAATAAAAATTGGCGCTATTAATTCAATGTAAAATACCGATAAAGTGAAAATTTTTAGTAGGGTGGGGAATTGATAGATAAAAGTTCCTAAAGGTAAACGGATTTGATCTAAGCTCAAGGCATAGTATATAGCTGTTCCTTCGGTTCGCCACTCTGGAGAAGTTTTTAAAAGTGCGGAAAAAAAGAAGATTGAGCAGGGTAGTAGGAGATAGCCTATGTTTGCCCATGAAAAATAGCTGTTATGATATGTAGATGTTTTTTGAACGGAGAACCTTTCGCCCCAAGGTAAAAATAAAGCCCAAAATAACATGAGGCGTAATAAATCATCACCACCTTGTAATATAAAAGGATTACGGTTTTGAATAGAAGTTAAGAATGCCCAGCAAATAAAGGTAAAAACACGTGTCCTAAAACCAATAATTAATAATATAATACAGATAGCATTAATAACAAAAAGTAATGCCTGCCACCATAGTTCACCGTGAATAGCATGAAATGAAAAGTATGTTGGACTCCAATTATATTGTTTTAAAATTTCAAGTGGTAAAACGCCTTCATCGGTAAAAAAAGCTTTTATCGATAACGAACGAATAAATAAATCAACCAATAAAATAATGCCAATACCAATCCTCATTAGGGAAAGAGCTCTTATATCTAAAGTATAAGATTTTTTTAATTGGTCGATTATGTAATTGAGGTTTTTAATAAAATAAAAAAGGCTTCACATGGTTGTGAAGCCTTAAAATTAATATTCTAATAAATTAAATGCAACCAACTTGACCTGAAACAGTTACTGAGTAAAAAGAACCAGGTGTTTTGTAACATGCAATATTTGTAAATGAAGCAGTAATTGGTCCTGTTCCACTAACGGTAATTGTTCCTGCTGATGAATACCATGTACTTCCAGTGTCTTGTCCAGGAGGATTAGAAACAGTCATAAATGCTTTTCCAGCACCTAATCCATTACTTGAATTTACCAAAGTATAAGTTCCTGGAGTTGGAGCAGTAGAAAAACAGATTGTGATAGTAGTACTAGTACTCGTATTAACATTGGTTAAACAAGTTTGACCAGCACAACCTGGACTTGTCCATGCAGCACCCACACCCACACCAGTCATACTAGAATTTTGTTGAGTAGATGTTGTATTTATAGTACCAGTAGTAGTTACATTAGTGATGTTAGGGTTTGCACCAGTTCCATTAGGAGCTTCGTCCTTATAAGTTGGAGTAATTGCGTCAGTATCATTTTTTGGTTTACAAGAAATAAATACAATACTTCCGATTACTAATACTGAAAGAGCAGATAAAATGAGTTTTTTCATTTTTTAGTTTTTTTAGTTATCCCAAATTTAACAATTATAAAATTAACATCCAAATAGTTACACTCATTGGTTTAACACATTGGCTAGTTAATAAAAGCTTTTTCCTTGTTTTACCATTTGCTTCAATAAAACACAGGCTCTATATCTATCTTCTTGGTAGTCATCATAAAGCCCATTTAAAGTGTTTAAAACTTGAGCTAATCCAATTTCATCCGCCCATTTTAGTAATCCTTTTGGGTAATTTACACCTTTTGTCATGGCTAAATCAATATCATTTGCAGAGGCAATTCCTAAATATTTGGTATCGCATGCTTCGTTAATAAGCATGCAAAGTATGCGATTTACAATAAATTTTGCTAAAGTTTCATCTTTTTTAGGTTCAGGCAGTGAAACGCCTTCACGGTAATCATAAAAACCTCTATTTGTTTTTTTACCAAGAAATTTTGCTTCTAGTAATCGTTTTTGTGTTAATGAGGGTTTAAATCGTGGGTCGTAATAAAATTGTTTCCAAACGGTTTCCGTTACTACGTAATTAACATCATGTCCAATTAAGTCCATTAGTTCAAAAGGACCCATTTTAAAACCACCAAATTCGCGCATGGCCCAATCAATGGTTGCCATATCGGCTAATTGTTCATCGTAAATTCGTAATGCTTCGCTATAAAAGGGACGAGCTACACGGTTTACTATAAAGCCTGGTGTATCTTTTGCCATTACCGTAACTTTACCCCAACTATTGATTAAGGCTTGACAATGGTTAGCAATTATCATATCAGTTGCTACTCCCGGTATAATTTCCACTAAAGGCATTAAAGTGGCTGGGTTAAAAAAATGAATACCTATCACTTTTTCAGGATTTTGACAAGCAGAGGCAATTGATGTTATAGATAAAGAAGACGTGTTTGATGCTAAAACACAAGTTGAGGAAGTTATACTTTCTAACTCTTTAAATACAGCTTGTTTGACATCGCTATTTTCTACAATCGCTTCAATAATTAAATCACAAGACTTAAAATCTTGAATGACACTTGAGTAGGAAGTTAAACTTAGAATAGATTGAGCTTTGTCTTCTGTAATTTTTTGTTTTTCGACTAATTTTTTTAATGAGTTTATTAAATTAGTTTTTGCTTTTTCTAATGCCGAAGCATTTGTATCGTAAACAATAGTTTTGTGACCAGCAGAAGCAGCTACTTGAGCAATACCGCTTCCCATAGCACCTGAACCTACGATGCCAATAATTGAATTTTTGGTAAACATTTTATTTTTGAATAATTATTTTTTTTGTTTCGTGAATGTTATCTCCTTTAACGGTTATAAAATAACAACCATCGCTTAAATCGTTAACATCAAATTGTTTTTTGTATAATAAACGATTAATCGTCCAAGATTCTTCTTTTATTGTTTTACCCAGCATATCAGTTATTGTAAACTGAATAGTATTACTTAGTTGATTTGCCAATATACAATTTAATTGATTGTTTGCTGGATTAGGAAATACTGAAAATACAGATGAAATAGTATTTGTTGATTCTTTAACTCCAGTATATGTTTTATATGTATCATCTCCTTCTAAAATAAAAATGCCGTTTTGCATATCGCAAGCAATAATTATTTTACTCGGTAAATATGGATATGCTCCCCAGTTACCTCTGTATCCAGAGTAGGTATTATTAGTATTGCCAGCACCTTGTTGTGGATGCGTATCAAAGTACCCATAAATAGTTGTGTTGGCTGGATCTAAAATATCGTATAAATATATTCCATCGTGGTAGGAACTAATCCAACACCATCTATTACCCACAATATATGGATTATGAGCGGTTGCTCCAAAATTTGATCTAATTGTATCTACTAAGGTTATATTATTTAAATCGCTTGCATTTAATACTTTGGCAGGTAATCCAGTAGACACTTCATCTGCAAATACAATGGTTTTTCTATCATCTGTTTGCCAACTGCTATGATTGTATCCACTATAGGGGTATCCAGCAAATGTTTGTAATAATGAAAATGTATTTGTACTCGTATTATATTTTACTATTTGAAGACCTTTCCAACCTGTAGATGCGTAAATGGTATCATTTCGCACAAACATATCATGCACATAATCAATGTTAGCAGAACTAATATCATCTTCTAGCCTTCGTAATAAAACTGGATTCTCTGGATTTGCTAAACTATATACTCTCAAAGGTGATTCGTATCCTGTTCCTACATCTTTAGGAGCACCGCAATACATTTTATCTTGGTCGATAAATAAAGTATGACTTCTTTCAAAGTATGTAGTACCATTATGCACTACATGAACTGAATCTGGTAGATATTGTAAATCTACAATTTGAAATGTATTTGGTGGATTATCATCACTTACAATATAACAATAGTGTTGGTAGGTTTTTAGTTCTCGCCAAGTACAGCCTGTTTTTGCAGCTTTAACTGAATCTACAATTACGGGTGACAAAGGATTAGTAACATCAATAAAATAAGTTTGACTACTTGTGCCAACAAGGGCATATTCTTTATTTTTTGACGCTTGATACCATCCCCAACAACCCGAATATTTTCTTCCATCACCACCAGTGTTATCTTTTTCGGGATTGATGTGCGATAATAGACTAATATTTAAGCTAGGATATATTTGAGCGTGATAGGAACTTGCTAAAGTTACAAACACAGTGAGGTAAAGTAAAAATTTTTTCATGATAAGATTTTTTTAATCACGCTACATTTAATCACACACAAAGTACAAAAAATAAATGATTGTAAAAAATGAAAAAACTAATTAACTCCCGCCAATTTCATGGCATCTAATTTAATGGCCGAGTCGAGTGGAATTTGTAAATCCTGAGATTTTTTTGTTGATTTTTTTAGTAATATAGGTTTCTCCCGAATCTGTTTTTCAAATTGCTTAATACTTTTACTTTTTTCTATACGAGCATAATAAGTATTTGGGCTTGTATATAGCTCATAGGCATCTTCAATAAAAGTATTTGCAAAGTTCGGCAAATTTCCATCTGAGTATAGTAACATAATTACCTGATTGCTTTCAATACTTTGTTTTAAATCTAATTGCCAAACTTCTATTTTTTCGGTAGCACTTGGATTAGGTATTATTTTATTGTAATAGTACCAAAATTGTCCACCTGCAAATGAGTTTTGCCCAACTCCCATATAAACTGGGCCATACCAATAACTGTCGGAGATGGTTAACACGCGAGTTTGATTCTTGATTGAATCTTGTTCAAACATAATTTCTGGATACGCCAATTTCATGTTTTGTTCAGGATTTTTATAAAGATTCATACTTTTTAAAATATCAGCATCACGACTCCTAGCAGTATCTACTACTTCAATTTTATTCCAAACAATATCGGGCATGTCGCAGTGGTGCATTTTTTCGATATGTCCAATGATAGTATCAATAGCTAAACACTCTGCATAATAGCTCCAGTGATGACCAAATTTTGGAAATAATGGATAAGGCGTTGTAGGTTTTAGGTTTTTAAAATAGGCTAATAAGTCAAGAGTATTTACCCCTAATTTTTTTGAATTCAAAATATAGTCCTGATAATTTGTTTTTGCAATAGGGTGTTTATATTTATCATCAATTTGTTCGATACAATATTCTCCTTTGCCTGGTGCAAATACTAATAATAAATCTATTCCTTTTTTCTTTAACGAATCTTGAACAACTTTTGCTTTTTGGAGTTTGGTAATTATTTTTTGTTCGCCAATATAATCATCGCCAAAGGTCGAAAAGATAAAGGTTTCGCTGTATAGATAATTATCTTTACCAGATACAAACGAGTTTACACGTATTTGATTAAACGCCTTAAAGTAAAATTGATTATTTAGTCTGACAAATAGTTCTTTAAAAGCCCAGTGATCGTTATTGTAATCATCTTTTAAGGTTTGGTATTCACCACTAAACCACATGCTTTTATCTTTTTTTAATAATGAGTCAGGATATACATCATTTATAACAATGCCCGTTAAATTAGGCTTATTGTTTTGTTTAGATATGCTCATAATCATTGGATAGCATAAAGCAATCATGCCAATAATTACAAATATATTATAGGATTTATTTTTTGCCATTTTTTAAAATCTAAAATAAATAAATGGGTTAAAATCTAATGCCGCTATATAACTTAACGAAATATAAAATAAAACAATACTCATTGATAGCATAAGGGTATTGGAAATGGTTGAATGATTTTCGCCATATACTTTTGCTTGAATGTTTTTTGTGAAAGGAATAATTGCAAAAAATGAGAAGAAGATAGCTAAGCTTAACGAGAAATAAAAATCGTTGTGTAAGGCAAATTTACCATCCATAAAATTAAAGCTAAACATAGTTTTTACGATATGGTTTGCTTGTGACAAATCTTCTATCCTAAAATATACCCAGCCAACTACTACAATTAAAAAAGTAAATAGGGTAGAGATCATTTTTCCCGTTTTGTCATATACTTTTAATAAAAATAAACGTTCTAAAATTAAAAACAATCCGTGAAAAGCGCCCCAAATAATAAAATTCCAACTAGCACCATGCCACAAACCCGAAAGTAAAAACACAATAAATAAGTTACGATATAATTTAAAATTTGAATTGACTTTATTGCCTCCAAGCGGGATGTATAAATAGTTTTTCATCCAGGTTCCTAAAGTTATATGCCATCTTCTCCAAAACTCAGTAATACTGGATGATAAATACGGATTGTTAAAGTTTTCGGGTAAACGAATTCCCATCATTTTACATAAGCCAATAGCCATATCGCTATATCCACTAAAATCAAAATAAATTTGAAAAGTATATGCAATAGCACCTACCCAAGCAGCGGCCGAATCAATATGCTGAGCATCTAATTTAAATACATCATCGGCTTGAGCACCAATTGTATTGGCAATAATTACTTTTTTTGCTAAGCCAATGCAAAAGGTGTAAAAGCCACTTAGTTTTACTTCGGCT
>JBIICN010000068.1:0-14811 GCA_044238845.1 Bacteroidia bacterium | reverse complement strand
TGGACTGAATCCTTCCGCGACCGCTCTTACAAAGGCGACACCGTTTACTTTGATCGTATCATGGTAAAAACCCCCGACAATAAATCGCAATTGTGTAAGCCTTTGAAGATTGTGATACGGTAAGGGGAGGCTGTAAGTGCCTATTCAATGGCGTTTGAATTTACTGTTCCTGAGAGCAATATTTGTAATATAATTTTGAAACAAGCTAATTGATTAAGAATACCACTTATAGCAACTGAATTTCAAAAGGTGTTCTTCTCTTAAGTTCCGGATTTGGTATAGTTGATTTTTGAGGAAGGAGAAAAGATATCAGACAAATGACTAGTCAATATTAGAAAACAAGCATTTCAAATAAGGGAGAATAAACATAAAGGGCAACTATCTAAATATTTAGAAAATATCTAGATTTATATTTAATAAATTGGTAATGGAAACATACTGATTGTTACCATGATTGTCAGCATGATAAACCTCATGATGAATTATTAAATAAAAATAAACAAAATATGCATATTATAAAAACCCAAAGGTCGGTCTTTCAGAATGGGCTTTTAAATATCGAAACTGTTGTTAGAAAAAGCCTTCTATTCGTATTTGCAATTTCATTTACTAATCAAAAATTCTAAATTAGTTTTGTCCAACAAGATTGTAAATTTTTAGCAAATCACAAAAACCGTGAATTCCATACCTTTAAATAAAAATAGGGTCGCAAATGAAAAAACTTAGAGTTATCGATTTCTTTTGTGGTGCTGGTGGATTCTCTGAAGGCTTCAGACAGATGGGCTATAAAATTATTTATGGTTTTGACCATTGGAAGCCAGCAGTAGATACATTTAATTATAATTTTAATTTGAACTGTGAAATAAAAAACATTTTAGATTTTAAGTATTCCGTTGATGAAATTGAAAATTTACCTAATTCTGAAATCATCATAGGAAGTCCGCCTTGTGTAAGTTTTTCAAGTTCTAATAAATCAGGAAACGCGGACAAATCTTTAGGTGTTGACTTAACGGAAACATTTTTAAGGATTGTTGCAGTAAAAAAACACCAGCCTAATTCAATACTTAAGGCTTGGTTTATGGAAAATGTTGTAAATTCTAAAAGATATTTACAAACTGCCTACACTTTTAAGGATTTAGGATTGCTAGAATGGGCAAACAAAAATAGAATTAGTCCATTGAGCATAGCAATTGATTTATATGAGAATACTGCAATAATAAATTCGGCTGACTATGGTTCTTTTCAAGCCAGAAAAAGAGTTATTTCTGGGGAAATTATCAGAAAAGGTAAATTAATTATTCCGGAAGCAACCCATTCGGAAAATGGACGAGATGGTAGGCAAAAGTATTTAACAATTGGAAAGATGAAAGCTAATTTCCCTCATCCTTTCACAAAAAAATCTGATAATATTATTTGCGATCCGCAATATTCATTAAATATTCCGCAAAATCTATTAACCGATCAGTTCTATGATACAGGGATATATAAAGTTGAATGGAAAGTTTCTAAGTATTGGAAAACCAATCATCCATTTATGGGGAAAATGTCTTTTCCAGAAAATGAATACAAACCAAGCAGAACTATTACAGCAACAAAAATTGCAAATTCAAGAGAGTCTATAATTTACAAGTCTGAAATCAAGCGAATTGATGATGGTGAATATCGTTTGCCTACCGTTCGTGAGGCTGCTATTATTATGGGGTTTCCTATTACATATCAATTTCTAGGAGCTGAAAATAATAAATGGCGTTTAGTAGGTAATGCAGTTTGTTGTTCAGTAAGTAGAGCATTCGCTAAAATGGTTTTAAAAGAACTTCGACAAACAATACCTGGGAACCTTATACTTAACAGGAATTCCAATATAGAAGGTATAGTAAATCTTAATACATATAAATTGAAGGCATTTGATAAACCACCAATTAAAAACAAAGGCTCAAGATGCAGAAGACACGCCATTAAAGATGGCAACTTAACAGTTACTTTGTCTAATTACGATATAGAGAATAACCCCAAAGAAGCGGAAAGCAAATGGTTTACATCCATTCAGTATGGAACAGGCAAGGGCTTTCCGATTCAAAAAATTAAAGACAAGTATTACATCAAACTGGAACATATAATTAAAGAACATAAAGGAGGTAAAGATTTTTTACAACACATCAACAATGGTTTTTCAGAAAAAATTGGAAACGCCAAGGAACTACAAAAACTTTACGAACTACAAAAATCAAATTCTAATTATACCGAACCAACTGAGTTGGTCGATACAGTTCAAGAATTAATTGAAAGGCTAAATATTGATAATATTGAAGTTGAACAAAGACATTTAAAGGTATTTAAGCATAAAGAAAAGGTTCCCGTTAAACAATTCTTCGCATTATATGCCATAAATAAAATTTCATCCATTGCAAATGAGAATTGATTATGCCGGTTAATTTTATAGATAATTATGCAAAACAGAATTTAGAAACTATTATTGTTAACCAAGATGGTAAAACCTTATTTGGTGAACTTTGGGTATACCAAATGTTTTTGGCATTTAATGAAAATAAATACTTGGTAGATGAGATATGGTATCTCAAGCATAATTATAACCTCTCAACACATCCGGCAAGCAAAAAAAAAGCAGAAGGTCAAATTGATTTTATTCTTCTTTCTAAATATGGGATATTAATTCTTGAGGTTAAAGGCGGAGGATTGAGAGTAGATGAAAAGGATTGCTATTTTTCTTATGATAAAACAGGAGAATACGAAAGTCAAAATCCCTTTATACAAGCTAAAGAATATGTACATACACTTAAGAATTATATAGATTCGTCTGTATTTGTTTATCGGACAATTATACTTCCTCACGAAGCCGGATTTGTATTAAAGGGACCTCAATTAGAAGGTTATAAAGATATTTTCTTTTCAAAAGCCGATTTAGAAGGTCTTAACGAAAGAGCAATACAAAATAAGTTTTTTGCTTTTATTGATGATTTAAATAAAAAAGCTAGAATTAGAACATTAAAGAAGTCTTTTAGAACCCTTAACTCTGCCGACCTTATAAAAAAGGCTAATGAATTATATCCATTGTTAAGCGCGAAGGATATTAAACGTTTAAAAGCCGAGTTGTTTCCTGTTCAATCAACCTATGGTTATAATCCTGATAAGATTAATGCAGAACTTATTTGCAAAGAAAACTATGAAACTTTAAAAGGTTTAAGACGAAATAAAAATGTGATTGTACAAGGTGGTCCTGGCACCGGCAAAACTGCCTTAGCAATAAAATATTTAGCTGAGAACCTATTGAAACAACAAAAAGGAGTTGTTTTTTGTGCCAACCTATTAATCAAATCAAAACTTGAATATATCATTCTTCATGATTATGAATTAGACCCCAATAATATTTCTTTTAGGATATACTCGTCAGTAGTTACAGCTGATAGTATTGCAAATGATGTAGATTTTTTAATTTTTGACGAGGCTCAAGAATATTTTGAAAAAGGATTATATGATTTTATCGAAAAGGTTAATATTAAACTTGAAAAACCTAAGCTACTTGTTCTCTATGATCCAGATCAGGCAATCGTCTCTAATTTAAATGAATTAGAATGGTATACCGATTTTTTTATTGAAATGGGATATTCTCATTTCTATTTTGATGAAAACTATAGATGTATACAAAATAGGATGATTGCCGAAGTATCAAATTGTGTTTTGTTTAATGAATACGGTAAGATAAAATCAAAATACGGCAATTTGCTATCTTCTGTTGAAGACTTAAAATCAAAATTAGAAAAGATAAAGGAGATAATTACAGAAACCAAATTTACGAGTTCTGAAAAAATTATTTTAGTACAAAGTCAATTGATTGATGAGTTCACCTCCATTGTTACCGATTATTTCAAATCGGATATTGAAGAAATTACTGAAGCTAATATTAACATACCATCTAATAAAATTAGATATACAAGTCCAATTAAATATAGGGGACTTGAGAACGATTCAGTTTACCTAATAACAAAGGAAATAAATGATTCAACGAAGATTCAAAACTATGTTGGAGCAACAAGAGCCATGAATGCTTTTAATATTATTTTATGGAAGTAACATTTAATAAAATACATGAAGTTGTTCTCGAAGCATTAAATCTTCAAGAGGAACATTCTGCTTTTTTTAAAGTTGTTGGCATATGGTATTATAATTTTTTGCAATCACCCGACGAGAAAGTTACACTGCATGTACCCAAGTATGAAGAGGAATCAATCAATATAGCCTACAACTATTTGCGTCTGTTTTCATTAACATATAGATTAATTAATAGGCCAGAAATAACGGCTTTTGAAAACACTTGCCTTTTTAATGTATTTGATTATAATAAAAAAAGATCTCATTTTTTAAATAATACTAAATCAACTATCGATTTTGTAAAACAAGAAGGCAATGTGCTTTATTGGTCAGACAATGTCTTAATTTCTAAAGGCAGATTTCTCCCGGTTTTTATTAAAGAGCAGATTGAGAACTTCCATTGGGATGATACATATAACACATTCAAGCTTTTTAAAATCATTGAAACTAAGGGCTTAATAAATCACCCTGTACTTATAAATTTTAGAGAAGATATGTGTCTTTCTTTAAGTACCGGAGAACAAATAAAAGCTGATGAATTTGTTCAATTTAAAACAATTAACTGGGACGCAAAAATTGATACGCAAGAAGATGCAATAGATTTAGAAGACGAATTGCTAACGCAAGATTTTACACATCAAATTTCAATTAAATACCCTTACCACAAAAATATTCATACTTATCTTCTTGAGATTGGAAAAAAAAGGTTGGGTTTAATTTTTAATTCTAGATTCTATTATCAAAATATATCGGATGATGGTATATATTTATTGCCAAAAGAATTGCATGAGGAGGCACAGTTATTTAGTGACTTCTTATCAAAGTTTAGAATTCTAGATACCAATCATAATCTTCCCTTATTTAAAGCATTGAGTGAGTTTAGATTAGCTTGGCAGGCTTATGAATTTAATAAGTTTACTACTCCTTTTCCTAAATACTGGTTTTTATTCATTAATCAAAGTATACCAAAACATGAGTGGTTTGAAATGTTTAAAACAGATTATCCAGATGTAGCAGAAAGGCCCATAGTAAGTTTAATTAAAGCAATTATTGATTTAATACATGATTTGAATTGGAGTAAATCATATATTGAGGCAACCAAGAATCCTGTTCTATTGCTTCCAGAGATAACAGGATTAAAAAAGAAAAAACTAGAGAAATCATTAAATTCATTTAAGAATTATTTACTGAGCATTAATTCAGATACAGTTTTTGTAGATAACAATGAAGATTATGAATACAATCAACATGATAATTTATTAGTCTTAGACGGGTTCAATATTATAAATCTGATAAATATCTTTCAACGAAATGAAAATTTACAAATAATAATTCCAGATTTTCTTTACTTCAATTATCAACCATGGATAAAGTATCAATTGCTAAAATATCAATTTGATGCTTTACTAAATCCAAAAAGAGAATTACTTGATCAAAATTTCATTGTAAACAAGGAGGTTTTTATCAACCAAAGGTCTGAATTAATAAAGAGTATTAAGTCTGATATAATCAGGTACCATAAGAAATATAGTTTTGAAGAACAAATTGATATAATTGAAGAAAACCTATCTACTAATGAAGATATTATTTTCAGAAATGAGGAGGAGTTAGAAATTAGCCTTGCCAACAAAGAAAAGACAACAGAAACTGAGTTGCAAATAGAAACAACAACTGGCATGGTTTTCAAATTAAAAAGCAGTAATCAAATTTTACTTCAAAGAACATCTATAATATCATGCCGAGCATCATATCTAGTACCAGGTGATTGTTTTATTACTATGAATGAGATTAATTCTGTAATTGATAAAGATGCAATTATAAATAAGCTTAGTCGCATACCTGATTCTGTTATAGATTTTCAAATTGAATTAGGAAAGAAGTCAGATGTCTATCACACTTTGGAGAAATATGGATTAGTTTATAAAAGTGAAAAATATTTTAACGATAAGTATGTTTTAAATAAAGAAGAACATACAAGTGAAAAATTCATCCTGCCCAAAAAGAAAGATCATTGGAAAATAATTTGTGAGTATTTAGGGATTAATTCTATAGATATGAATCAAGCTTGGATTTCTCATTATGGAAGAAGCCATATTAATGAAATTAAGGGAATCTATAAGCACATTTTTAATCTTTGTATTGATGGTGATTATTTGAGCGAGGCAGAGAATCCTGAATTGATTAAAAAAATAGCAGAGTTTTTAGAAGAAAAGAAAGAGATATTCGAAGAGGGTGAAGGAGCAAATACAATGGATCTTGCGAAGTCCATTATTTCAGCAATAATTAATGAACTTTCTTTTCATCAGGTAAAGGAAATTAAAACGAATTAAAATGAGTGGTTTTAAAAAGAAAAGAGAAAGTCTAGAATTATTTGTAAAAGAACAAATAATTGGCCCTGGTGCATTTAATAAACGTTATTTCTTTATTGAAAAATTGGAGGCCAATGAATTTAAAGGTCTTGATATTAAATCAACTACGGTTAGGGCTTTTGATAACAAAAGCGAAGTTTTAACAGAAGTACCGGCTTATCAATATAGTTCTGCGATTTTATTTCCAGAAACAAGAACAAAATTACCGAAGGGTGCGACTGTTAAGGCGTCATCTATTTCTACTGATGATGAGGAGGTTGTTGATAATGAAACGGAGGAGGTTAATACAGGTGCCGATGATGATAATATTAAAGATGATGCAGGCGAGAGTTTGGTAAGTAAACAACAGAATTACCCTAACTCTTTAGGCTTGTCGTTTGTTGTAAGTAAAGATGCCGATTTGCAAAAAGATTTAATGTTAGGGGTTTCTTTTAGGAAATACATAAACATTAGTAATAAAAGTTGTTTAAGTAATAAATTATCTTGTTTAGTTTCAGAATATGAAGTTGAAATAGAAAGTGCTGTTGGAAGTTATTTCAATCCTTTATTTGCAACTGCTCGTATAAGCAGTAATCTTTTTATTTATTTAAATCAAGAAATAAATAAAACTAACATTTATAATGTAGATTATATCCATCTCAACAATTACCTACAATCCAAATTATTAGAAACTTTAAAAAGTGTTTTTGGAAACAATCTAGTTGAATTAAAGAACAAAAATGGGGTTACATATTACGGTGTAAAAACGGACTTTGAATTGCAGTTTTATTCAATTGCTGAATCAATAAGCTATGGAGGTACTGAATACCAAAATGTAGCCACCTTATATGAAAATAGCCTAATAAGTTATATTAAGGATAAACTAAAAGAAGATATTATTAATTATGCCGCATACAAAAATTTAATTACCGAAATAGAAATATTTCATCAACTTAAGAATTATGTCACTGATTTAAAGTCCGTTTATAAGCCTAGAAATGCTTCGCCAGTTTGGGAATCTAAATCATATGACAATATTCCACTTGCTCTACCAGTTTTTGAAGGAGAAGGGCTTGTGTTTCGGTCAAAGGAATTACTTGTTGATGCTGAAAACAAAGAGATTTCAGATTTAAAATATTACGTACAATATATTCGTAAAAAAGATGAGATTTTCGTTAAAATTATTTTACTAAATAAAGGAAGTATTCTTTTAAAGGAAAATGAACCGCCTCAATTAAATAAAAAAGACGAGGCAAATGAAAAAGCTTTTTTTGGGGTAAAAATATTGGTTGAAGAGAAGAAAGAAAATCAACTTAAACAGTACAATCCACCACAATTATTGGATTTTGACGAGGAAGACAACTTTAATAAATTATTGTACAGAAATTACCATGATTTTGGCGAAGGCTATAACACTTCAGTCGATTGGGGCAAAAATAATGCTAATTTAAATTATATATCAACTGAATTTCTTCCAGAACAAGAAACCCCTAAAGTAGATTTTAAGCCTAGTAAAAGAGAAGGCGATAAAATTATCTCACGATTAAATATAAAGAGCGAATCCGTTCTTTCAATGCGATATCTTTCTACCCTATCTAATTCAAGTGATGAAGATGTGCTTGCAGGATTAAAAGAATTTGTGAATGAATACAAAATATGGATAGACGAAAAAAGAATTGAGCTTAAAGGAGAATCTGGGCTCCATACTGGCCAAGTAGATTTACTATCTAAACAACTTTTAGCCTGTGAAAATGACTATAAAAGATTAAATAGAAATATTAAACTGTTAAAAGGGGATTCAAAGGCTATAGCGGCATTCCGAATGATGAATACTGCCATGTTTATGCAGTTACATCATAGCATTTTAAAGAAAAATAAAGATGAGATATTAAAAACAGAACTGACAGAACAATATTATAAAGATGTTGATGCAGATTACAAATGGCGTTCATTCCAAATAGCTTTTATTCTATTAAACATCGATGCTTTTGTAAAACCAGACATTGATGATAAAACAGTTGAAAATATATTCTCCAAAGGATGGCCAGAAAGAAATGAAATTGCCGATTTAGTTTGGTTTCCAACAGGTGGTGGTAAAACAGAAGCTTACCTGGGAATTATCGCCTTCGTAATAGGTTACAGAAGATTTGTTAAAGGGGCAAATGGAAATGGAACTACTGTCTTAATGAGGTATACCTTGCGTTTATTGACTCTTCAACAATTTCAAAGAGCCACTTTGCTTATATGTGCTCTAGAGGTTATACGGAAAGACAATTACACAATAACACATAACAATACTTTAGGAGCTGAGCGAATTTCAATTGGATTATTTGTTGGAGGAAGTTCATTACCTAATACATGGAGGGAAACAGGCTACGCTTCTGATAGTAGCATGGAAAAGGAACTTAATAAAATCATCAAACAAATTGAGAGTGGTAAAGAAATTAGCACGAATTTACCCTTTACAGACTGTCCTTGGTGTGGCAGTGGCCTTTTTGTTGAGAAAGAGTTAAACAATGTTTCTCATAAAACAGGAGGAGAAAATTACGGGATTAATGATCAATTAAGTATATGTTGTAATAACACTTCTTGTTCTTATAAAGGGATGGGTCGAAATAGACCTACAAAAGATTTCAGTTTGCCCTTTAGGTTATTTGATGAAGATATTTACAAATTTCCGCCTACTTTACTTTTTGGTACAGTAGATAAATTTGCTGCACTTGCTAATAATGTTTCTTCTATTGCAGGTGAAAGAAATAAAGATTCAAAACGATTGTTTGGTCGTGGTCACAATCATGATAGTTTACCTCCAGAGCTAATTATTCAAGATGAGTTGCATTTGTTACTTGGCCCATTAGGATCGGCTGTAGGTTTGTTTGAAAAGAGTATAGATTATTTATGCACTTATGAAGAGAAAGGGCTCAAAATTAAACCCAAAATAGTTACTTCTACAGCAACAACAAGAAATACCGATAAACAAATATTTGCCTTGTTTAATAGAAGGTCGGAAATATTTCCAAAACAAGGAATTCTTTCAGATGATTCGTTTTTTGCATACTATGAGAGAAACGAAAATAAAGTGTATGAGTATTTAGCAAATAGAAAGTATATTGGAATTTTGCCGGTTGGTAAAACACAGGTATGGATGCAGTTGAGAATTGCTTCCATTGCCTTGGCTCATAGATTGAAGTATTTAAAACAGTGCTTTACTAATGATGAAATTTTTGAAAGACCAGATGCATTAGAAGAATACAAAGGCGTATTTGATTATTACCACACAGTATTATCTTATTTTAATAGCCTAAAAGACGTTGGAAAAACACAATCTCAATTAAGTCATTATTTACCAGGAGATGTAAATTTTGTTATTAAGAATACAACATCTTGGAGCTTTTTAGATAAGTTAATAAGAGATGAAAGTAAAATTGAATACTCTGAACTAACCGGGCGCCTTAATGGCGAAGAAGTTAAATCAAACTTATCCAACATTGAGAAAAAGTGGAGATTGATTTTGAATGAAAATGGCAAATCAACGCTCAATTCAAATAATCCCCCTGAGTTTGTGATTTCTACAAATATGATTTCGGTTGGGATTGATGTTTCAAGGTTCAATACGATGATAATTAGTTCTATGCCTCGAAATATTGCAGAGTATATCCAGGCATCAAGCAGGGTGGCAAGAAGTGTTGAAGGTATTGTTTTTACAGTGCATCATCCATTTAGATCAAGAGATATTTCACACTATCAAAAATTCAAAGAATTTCATGAGAAGTTTTATAGTTATGTTGAACCAATATCGGTAACGCCTTTTGCAAGCAAAGCCATGGAAAGGTATTTAGCAATGTTTATTTCCGTAATGGTACGACATAGTGCGACATTAGGGCTAATGAACAATACTGATGCCGCTGCAATTGACGATAATAAAATAAAATTGATTAAGAAATTAGTTGATAATGAAATTATTGAGGTTAAGAATAATGCAATAAAATTGGATGCATATTTAAAAAGCAGATTGTCAGGGTTTTTATCGAGTGTTGATGGGATTATTACTAATGATGAATTAATGGATTTGAATAATAAGCTAGATAATTTATTAAATATTTGGATTTCAAGATTACAAGGAACCGAACCTCCCCCTAACTTGGAATTTAGGATAAATAATAATCCAAATGAATCACTATTTATGACTTCAAGTGATGCTGAGCACTGGAAAGTTGGATATTCATTACGTGAAATAGATCCATCAGTAGTAATAAAAACAGTTCAACAATAGTAATATGGCAGTAAAACAATATTTTGTAAATAGTCAAGCAAACGAATCTATTAGTAAGTTTAAACTACTATCTGCTTATGGCGGGCCTGGATCTATAGTTCATACTTCATATGGTAGTATCATAGTTTCAAGTATTGAGGAATGGGGTTTTTTAAAAAAAATATTAGATATTCAAAAAGAAGCAGTTGATACTGGCAAGAAGGATAAGGAGATTAAAGACTATGTAGTTGAACAAGCTAAATTAGAACGTAATGGGAATATTGGACTTTCCAATGATTCAAGACTTCTTAATTCACTAAAAGATCGTAAAAAATTATCTGAATTAAAATATTTAGTATTAATCCCAGATATTGAAGTTCAAAGTTTTTCAAACAAAATAAAATCTGATGGTAATATACTGACAATAAATAGTTCATTTATGCCTAAAATATTTGCTGATGCCAGCCATCATTATAAAACATATAAAGAGTGGTATAAAGATTGGCTTAAAGCAGATAGAAAACAAGGAGAGCAAGAGTTCGATTGTGCCACACGATTTTTTCCACCTAAATACAAAACAATTAAAGGTCATGATAGAAATCTAATCCAAGACAACATTGTTTTAATTTGCGAACATGGTCACATTAGTGATTTTCCATGGTCTAAATTTTTAAGATGGAGAAAAGATTTTCCAGGAGAAATTAATATTGATCAGTCCGTAGATTTGTTTAGTTCTCCATTTTGTTGTGGAACGGAAGATGCAAGCAAAGCTAAAATCAAAATCACCTCTAGTACAGCAAATGCCTCAGGTTTTGATGGAAAATGGCTTAAATGTGAAAATTGCGGACAACAAACTTCACTAAAAGGATTAATGAGTGTAAAAATTAAATGTCCTGGTCATAAACCATGGGAAGCTGTAACTTCCTATAATGGTGAATTAAAATACCATTCAGGTAATACAAATGCGCGAAATCAAATGCCTCCATCTGAAAAATGTAGCTCAACAAAACCAATGAAAGTGGCATTAACGACTGGTAACAATCTTTATTATTCAAGAATGCTTTCAAGTATTTATATGCCAGATGAATTGTTTTTAAGTGATGCTTTGCTAAAGAAAAAAGAACTAGAAAAAGCAAAGGAATTGGCTAAAGATGAGGATAGATTTGAAGATGCAATAAGAATTAATGAAGAAATTAAGACAATTGAAAAAGATATTGAAAATCAAAACAATACTGAAACAACAGAATTACAAAAAGACATTATTTATCGATATGAAGAATTTAGAGCACTATCTAAGAAAACTCAAAATGAAATAAATGTAGATCGTGTTAACGAACATTTAAAAGTAAAGGACGTTACTGAAAATATTGAAGGGACACTTCTGTCAAAATATTTTTCTAGAATACTAAGAATTGATAATATGAAAATCACTTCAGCTCAATTAGATTTTTCTAGAGTTGTTCCGGTTGATTCAGATGCGGATGGTATAATCTCAAAGAATATTTTTAGAAGTAAGGCAGATAGCGTTCAAGTTTATCCAGTAGTAGAAAATTATGGAGAAGGTATATTTTTCGCATTTAATGAAGAGATAATTAATTTATTTTCGAGTAATGATGCAGCAATAGGTTCGCTAAATGAAAAATTAAAAAACTTACACAGCAATAGCGATGCTTTTTCTGAAGGTGCTATTAAGTATGGTTTAGAGAATAACTGGCAACTATATTTAGTCCATTCATTTGCTCATCTCATCATGAGAGAATTAGAGTTTAAATGTGGTTACCCAACTGCTTCACTTTCAGAAAGGATTTATGTGTCAAATGACTTGAATTATAGAATGTATGGCTGTATGATTTATACCGCAGAGGGTGCTGAAGGAAGCATGGGAGGACTTATAGCACAAACAAGACCTGATAATTTGATTAAATTAATTACAAATGCATTGGAAAGGGCTAGAATATGCAATAGTGATCCTTTGTGCTGGGAATCTGATGGTCAAGGTTTGTTTGAATTGAATTTTGCTTCTTGTTTTTCGTGCAGTTTAGTTAGTGAAACGTCTTGTGAACATAGAAATATTTATTTGGATAGAAGAATTTTGGTAGACCAAGATAATGGTTTTTTTAAGGAAATAATCTCAAAATATGAATAATCCTCAACTTAAAATTGATTTTCAAAAAGATGTCAGAAAAAGGAAAATGACTTACGAAGAATCTATTGAATTCAATGAAACTAAAAGTTCATTTAAACAATTAAAAATAACAGAAAATCATAATATACTAATTCTAAAACTGTTATTTGAAGAATATTTTATTGAATTAATTGATGATTTAATAAAAGAAAATCTATTTAAGGATGATTGGAACTTAGAAAAAGACACCTTTGGTTATAAATTTTATATTTCTATATTAGCTAAAAATGAGTATACAGAATTACAATTTACAGAATTTTTAATCTCGATTATTTGTAATGACAATAACAGAATAACCAAAGATGATTGGATTAATAATGACACAAATGATTATAATTTTGATAAGAAAATTATTATTCAATTAATAGAATCTGTTAAAAATAATTGTACAGAAGTCTATTTAGATTTATTTCTTGCTTATACTAAGATGTGGAATTATTATAAAATTTACAAAAGACCTTTTAATAATTCTAAAGCTATCATTATTTATAAGACTTTCATAGAGTCTATTAAACCTGGCCACGGTTTTACATATTCAAAATTTGAAAAATTTACAAATCAGTTGCAATGTCTATTCTTGAAAATAGGTCTTGGAAATTTGTTTATTCCTATACTCGATTCTAATGAATATGCTTACTTTTCACCAGGCTATGTATTAAAAAGGAAGGAATTTGAAAGCAAAATAAGTAATTTGTTTGACTATGAAAATACGGACGAATCAGAAGCTTACGCAAATTTAATTAATCAATTAATACTGAACCCAGAAGAGGAGACAAGAGATAAATTAATAGCTACAATACAACTAAAATTGCAAAAGAAAATGCTTCCAACGGAAATCGACGTTAAACTTTTTTGTATTTTATTAAGTAATAATAAGTACAAAGATTTAGGGAAATTACTACTTTCCAAATTTTATCTTTACAATCATATTAATTATTAAATACTGAAAAATCATTTGTTGCCATTGTTAGAAAATTTCGTATTATTTAGTAGAAAAAGTATCAGTAATAAGTATACAATTGAATTAGTGTTGAATTTAGAACTACATAACGCACTTGAAACCCAAAAATTATTGTTAAAAAGTAAATTACTAAAATTGATAAACTTATGGACAATAACCGCACTTCAATAAATGTTTGGATTGAAAAAACAATCGTTAAAGGCAGATTAGACAGAGTCGAAGGTGAAAGAGCGTTAGGTGAAGCGCTTTGGTCACCAAAGACTGGAAGCGATGGTCGAAATACCTATAAGAATATGCCATTGGTAAGAATAGGGGATTTAATATTGCATTTGGTTGATAATTCAAGAATAATCGGCTTATCACTTGTCGAAAAGGAGGCGCTAGAAACAACTGGATTAGATGGCACTCAATGGGATCGACCATCCTATTTAATTAGACTAAAAAGGTACACTGAGCTTGATAAACCTGTTGAAAGAAATGATTTGCTAATAGAAAAAAATAAATCATTACTGAATAATATAGCTAAAAATTCAGAGGTGTTTTACAATAGCGATTTAACGCTTAGACAAGGTGGATATCTGACTCCTTGTCCTATTGAACTTTTGTCACTTATTAATGATTGTTACAAAAATTATACAAAAAACAACTTGCCTTTTCTTGATGAGTTAGGGATTGTATTTGATGAAATACAAATAGAAAATGTTGTAAACCAAATAGAATTCAATTATAGGGCATACCATAATATAGCAATTGATTTAGGATTAAATTTTACTGAAAGAATAGTAATTCGTTTTGTCACTTCCATTTGTACTAAACCTTTCTTAATCCTTAGCGGCCTTTCAGGTTCTAGCAAAACCAAATTGGCGCAGAGTTTTGTACAATGGATTTGTGATGATAAAAGCCAGTATCGAATTATACCAGTAGGAGCAGATTGGACAAACCGTGAACCTTTGTTAGG
>JBIICN010000003.1:0-158970 GCA_044238845.1 Bacteroidia bacterium | reverse complement strand
TATGGTAATTTTCAAACAGATTTAGGAGTGTGTCAACGTTTGTATAAACATGATAGTTTGAAATTTGGTATTACTGTAAATCCAGCTTTAAATATGGTGTATGATAAATGGAATAAAAATTTCAGAGCTTGGCCACAGTTAGATGTTAATATCTATAAAGATCTTTTAAAAGACAAAGCCTTTGTTTATATCGGTTTAACTAATTGGTTCGAATTATCCTCTAAAAAAGCACACGGCGAAATTCAAAAAAATCGTGCGCTAATTAATCCACATATTGGGATGACTTACAGTACAAAAAAATGGGGTTATACATTAGAATGTAAATTTTTACAAATGAATAAAAATAACAAACCTAATGTGGTTGATTATGTAGGTATACAACAAAAAGGTGCAGTAGGTATTTACTTAAATTTTAGCAGAAGATTTTAAATGAAGTATTTTGTATTCATAATTTCTCTTGTGTTGTTTTCATCTTGTTTAAGACTTGATGATAATTTATATAATTTAGAAGATAAAATCACCGAGTATAAATTAGATAATTATACTGGTGAACAAGATTTTATTTTAGATAACTCCTACCATATTCCTGATAGTTTGGTTCACATCTTCACCTTATCATCAAAAGCATTCAATGAATCAACAGCTAAAAATATTTATGCTATTTACATTGGTCAAATTTCAAAAATACAAACGGATACAGTCATCATGTATTGTCACGGTAATAAATGGCATATGGATTTTTATTGGCAACGTGCTAAGTTATTAGCGCATACTTCTGGTAAAAATAAATATGGCGTGTTGATGATTGATTACAGAGGTTATGGATTAAGCGAAGGTAAGCCTAGTGAAGACGGATTGTATGCTGATGTAGACGCCGCTTTGCAATGGTTAAAATTAAACGGATTAACAGGTAGCAGATTGATGATGTATGGTTTTAGTATGGGTTCAGCACCAGCTTGTGAACTCACTAATAAACCAAGAAGTATGACACCTTCTAAACTTATTTTAGAAGCCCCATTTGCATCGGCAGATGTGATGGCAAATGATGGAAGTGGATTAAACATGCCGGGTTCTTTTTTTACGAATTTAAAAATTGATAATGCCGAAGAAATTAAAATAATTAGCCAACCTTTTTGTTGGATACACGGAACCAATGATAATTTTTTAAATATCAACACACATGGCGAATTAGTATATAAAAATTACAAGGGAAGCTACAAAGAAGCTCACCGTATATCTAGTGCAGACCACGGTGAAATACCCACAAAAATGGGATTTACAGATTATTTAAATACAATAAGTACCTTTATAAAAAAATAGAAAATGGCAATTACAATAGATAGCGTTATAGACGCATTAAAATATGTAGATGATCCAGATCTTAAAAAAGATTTAGTGACTCTTGGAATGATTAAAGATGTAGTAGTAGACGGAAAAAATGTTTCGTTTACGGTAGTTTTAACGACACCAGCTTGTCCGATGAAAGACATGATACACAATGCTTGTGTGAATGCGGTTAAGCATTACGTTGATAAAGAAGCGATTGTGAATGTGAACATGACAGCTAATGTGACTTCTACACGTGATAAAGATTTAGGAACATTGTCGCAAGTAAAAAATATTATTGCCGTAGCCTCTGGTAAAGGTGGAGTAGGGAAGTCTACTATTTCTGCAAACTTAGCGGTGGCATTAGCTAAGCAAGGTGCTAAGGTTGGTTTAGTAGATGCCGATATCTATGGACCATCTCAAACGATTATGTTTGATGTGCAAAATGATATGCCAGGTAAAGGTGAATACGAAGGCAAACCAAAAATGAAACCAGTAGAAAGCTATGGAGTAAAATTAAACTCAGTTGGTTTTTTAGCAGGCCCAGATCAGGTAATTGCTTTACGTGGGCCAATGGCATCAAAAGCATTAACACAATTATTTACAGATACCGCTTGGGGAGAATTAGATTACTTAATAGTTGATTTGCCTCCAGGAACGGGCGATATACAAATTACTTTATGTAGCACAGTGCCAATTACCGGAGCAGTAATAGTCAGTACTCCACAACAAGTTGCTTTAGCTGATGCACGTAAAGGAATTGCTTTATTTAAATTGCCTGCTTTAAATGTGCCTGTTTTAGGTATCGTTGAGAACATGGCTTATTTTACACCAGAAGAATTACCAGATAATAAATATTATATTTTTGGAAGAGATGGAGCGAAAAATTTAGCAGCCGAAATGAATTTACCTTTATTAGGACAAATTCCTTTAGTACAAAGTATACGCGAAGCAGGTGATGCAGGACGCCCAGCTATTTTGCAAGAAACAACACCACAAGCCTTAGCTTTTAGAGAAATGGCACAAAATGTAGCTCAACAAGTAGCAATTTTAAATGCAAATAAAGTTAAAGAAACACCAGCAACAGTTTAGCGAATATTATAAGTGAAAACCAAAAAGCTCCTTCAATTTGAAGGAGCTTTTTTTATTACCTAAAATAAATTCAATTTCTGTAATAATTCTTGTCGACTACTTTCGCTTACTGGAATTTCTTTCCCATTTACTAAAACCTCTTTAGGATTAACTTTTTCAATGTGTTTAAGGTTTACTAGAAAGGAACGGTGTGTCCTGAAAAAATTAAATAAGTTTAGTTTTTCTTCCACTACTTTTAGGGTATAGCTTAAAATATATTTCGTTTGTTTGGTATAGATAATACTATAATTATCGCAAGCTTCTGCATATAATACATCGGCGTAATTTACTTTTACCAAACTGTGCTTGTCCTTAATAAAAAAATGGTCGTTTACTAAAAACGAATCTGAGAAAGATACTTGGGTATTTTCTTTTTGCAAATTAAAACTGTGCCACGCTAAATTTATTTGAGTTTGTATATCACCAGCTTTAAAAGGTTTTACAATAAATCCAAATGGGTTAGTGAGTTTCACTCGTTCTAATGTTTTGGAATCGGTATTAGATGAAATAAAAATAAATGGCTTTTTGTAATGTAGATTTATGTAATGTGCAATGTCAATGCCATCTGGTCCATCTCCTAAATTAATATCTAATAAAATTAAATCAGGGCTTTCTTTTTGGAGCAGTTCTTTTGCATCATTAAAATTATCTGCTATCCCACTACAAGTAAAACCAGCATCTAAAACATATTGTTCAATATGATCAGCAATTAAAGGTTCATCTTCTACTATTGCTATTTTTAAATTAGTTGCCATACAATTTAAAGTTAGTAATTTTTAGTTGAATGCTAGTTCCGTTTGAAGTTGAATCTTCTGATATTTCAGCACGCAATTTACGTGATAAGGATTTGATTAATTTAGTGCCAAATGAAGTTCCTGATGTGTTTACAGATTGTTCTTTACCAACGCCATTATCAGTAATAGTTAATATTAAGTTAGTGTTTTGTTTAGTTAAGTTGATGGAGATTTTAGGATGTGGAATACCATTAAATGCATACTTGCAGGAATTAGTAATCAATTCGGCTGTGATTAAACCAATTGGAATAGCAGATTCTAAATCCATGTCTAAATCATCAATATGACATTGTAAATCGATAGGATTTATTTGTGCAGTTGACGAAAAATTTTTGATAATATCAAAGGCTAACTCTTGCAAGTAGGTATTAATTTTAATTCCTCTTATGTTTTCAGATTGATATAAACGCTGATGAATCAATGAAATGGCATTAATACGACTTAAACTATCGTCTATCACTCGAATCGATTTTTCATCAGTTAAATCTCTTCCTTGCAAATCTAAAATAGAAGATACCATTTGCAAATTATTTTTCACACGATGATGAATTTCGCTCATCATTAGTTCTTTTTGCTCAAGATTTGCTTGAATAGCGGTATTTTTTTGCTCTAGTAAACTATTTACTTTTTGTTTATTTCTAACAAGTATCATTGTAAATACTAAAGAAATTAAAATCACAATGATGACGATGATTAATAGAAAACGTTGTTTTGAATTGGTTTCATCATCAGTTTTTTTCTTTAGCTCAATTTCTGTTACTTTTTGTTGGTTCTTTTCTACGTCAAATTTTGCTTGCATTTCGGCAATGGCATCGTTCTTATCTGTAGTAAAAATGCTATCTTTAATAGATGAGTAATTCTTAAAACTTTCATAAGCATTTTTATAATCTCCCATCGAGAATAAAACATCAGCCATAGTTTCATGACAGAACATTTCTCGTTCTAATGCTCCAATCTGCTTACTAATAGCAATGCTTTTTTCTGAGTACATTTTTGCGTCATCATATTTTTTTAACTCTTTATATACTATTGCTAATGAATTATAGGTTGAAATTAGATTAAACGAATTGTTTGATTCGATGCTATATTTTTCAGATTGTTTGTAATATTCAATAGCTTTTTCGTAATTCTTTTTAGCAAAATAAATTTTTGCCAACGAGTTATAAGTTGGTGATAAACCAGCAATGTTGTTTTCTTCTTGATAGATGTTTAGTGCATCTAAATAATTTTTTTCAGCTTCGTTGTATTTATTTGTGTAAGTGTAAACAATGCCTTGATTAATCAGTACCCCAGCAAGCTCTTTTTTATTTTTAGTTTTTAAGTAAAGATTAATTGCTTTTTGATAGTATAGTTGTGCGTTTTCATACTGATATTGAAAAAAGTATGAGATCCCCATTTGAGAATAGCATTGGGCAATTTTGTTAGTGTCTTCTAGTTCTTCAAATAGTTTGATGGTTGAAATAAACAGTTTTATGGCTTCGACCGAATTGCCTTTTATATCTTGACATACTGCTATATTGTTACTTGACTCAGCAATACCTTTTTTGTAGTTTATGGTTTTAGAAAGTCGAATTGCTTTATGCGCCAATATAAGAGCAGAATCTGTTTGTTTTTCACTTAAGCTGTCAGCTAAATAATTTAATCTATCAATGGTTTTCTGTTCCAGTTGAGCAATCAAGGAATTAGTTAAACATAAAAACAGAATTAAACGATATAGATTCTTCATAATCAGTTACTATAAATATAACCTCATTTACTCAAAAAAGGAAGGCATTGGCCCTGTTTTTTTTAGTCTCTGGGTATATTAATGCAATTTTAATCCATAAAAATTAATCTCATGAAAAAAATTGTACTATTATTATTCGCATGTATTCACATGTTAATTTTATCTGCTCAAAATCCTGCCTTAGAGTGGGCAAAAGGAATTGGAGGAACTGGGCAGGAAAATGGAAAAGGGATGGTATTGGATGCTTCCGGTAACGTTTATACTACTGGTTTTTTTACAGATACCGTTGATTTTGATCCAGGAGTTGGGGTGTATAAATTAGGCGCTGGACCAGTTGGGGCTACATTTATTTCCAAATTAGATGTCAATGGTAATTTTGTTTGGGCTAAAAGTTTCAGTGAGGTAATTTCAACAGGAGGAGGAAACAGTTATGGTTTTGCCATAGCAATAGATGGTTCCGGTAATATATATACAACGGGACAATTTTATGGAACTGTAGATTTTGATCCAGGTGTTGGAGTTGCTATTTTAAATGGTATTGATGATATTTTTATTTCCAAATTAGATGCTAATGGAAATTTTATTTGGGCAAAAAACGTCGGTGGCGCAGGGTCAGATTCTGGTTCATCAATAAAAGTGGATGCATCGGGTAATGTTTTAATTGGGGGTTATTTTGCGGGCACTGTTGATTTCGATCCCAATGTTCCGATAGTTAATTTAACTTGTGCAGCTAGAGATATTTTTATTTTAAAGCTTGATGCTAGTGGAAACTTTATTTGGGTAAAACAAATAGGAGGTTCAGGTGTAGATGACTTAAATGCAATGACAATAGATGCTACAGGCAACGTATATTTTGTAGGTACATTTAATGGCACATGTGATTTTGATCCTAGTGCATCAACATTTAATTTAAGTTCTAATGGGGCAAGAGATGTTTTTGTTTCAAAAATAGATAATAATGGAAGTTTAGTATGGGCAAGAAGTATGGGAGGTACAGGCCAAGATTATGGGTATGGTATTACTTTAGATATTACAAATAATGTATATGTAGTTGGAGAATATGTAAATACTGTTGACTTTGATCCTAGCACATCTGCGAGCTACACAGCAACTTCTAATGGAGGGAAAGATGCTTTTATATTAAAGTTAGACCCTGTAGGGAATTTTTCGAATGTAACACCTTTTGGAAGTGCTTTAGGCAATGATAATGCAACTTCTATTTTTGTAGATGCTTCAAATAATCAATATATAACAGGCTCATTTACAAACACAACAGATTTCGATATTAGTGCCAATACTTATACATTAACTTCTCTTGTTTCTACAGCATATATTTTAAAGTTAGACGCTACAAATAATTTTTCGTGGGCACGCAAACTTGGCGGCGGAGTTAGTACTAATAGCGGTGGAAATGTTATTTTGACAAATGCTTTAGGATATATCTATACTACAGGTTACTACTATAATATATTAGATGCCGATCCGAATTTGCCAGAATTTATATTACCAAATAAAGGTGGTAGCGATTGTTATATTCATAAAATGGGAGCATGTTCAACACCTTCATTAGCTATTAACACAACAACATTGTTAGACCAGTGTTTAACATATGGATTAACACTTACAGCATCTGGCACAGGTGTTATACTTTGGTATGATTCTCCAGTAAGTACAAGGTCTTTAAGTACTGGAAATACTTTTACGATTACTCCGCCATCTGTAGGCACTTACACCTATTATGCAGAAAATAATACGTGTATGCCAAATAATATAAGAACGCCTATTATTGTCACGCTCCATGATTTAGCGAATATAAATATAGTGACTAGTAATACACTTATTTGTGTTGGGGAATCAGCAACCTTAACAGCAACCGGTGCAACTACTTATACATGGAGTAATTCTTCTTCTGGGAATTCTATCGTAGTTACTCCAACAACAAATACTTTATATTCAATAAATGGAGATGATGTATATGGTTGCCCAGGGTATGCTACTTTTACTCAATCTGTTTCTTTATGCACAGGTATCAATCAATTAGAAAGTGATTCAAATGTTCTTGTGTTCCCTAATCCGTTTGTTAATTTAATAACCATTAAAAATTCTTTCTATAATTCAAGTATTACTATAGTTGATGGTTTAGGGAAAATAGTTTTTGAAAAACAATCGTCATCTAACGAAACGGAACTTGATTTAAGTCAGTTAAATGCGGGCATCTATCAATTAATAGTGAAGGGCGAATCTAATTCATTTACAAAAAAAATAGTTAAACAATAAATTAAATATTATGATAAAGAAAATTATTCTATCGCTAACGATTATCGCTACAGGCATATTTAGTGAGATAAAGTCGCAAACAATTCCTGCTTATCCTAGTGTGGATGATGCTTTAGCGAAAGCTAAAAGTTCTGATTTTTTGAGAGGACTTTTGAAATTAGACTATAATGCTGATGTGACTAAATGCACTTTTTCTAAGAAATATTATAGCAGTGCGGAAGATAAAGAGGTGGATCCTTATTTTGGAAAGTATACAAGTGATAGATGCGCGGAGTTATTCCCAATTTCTATGCCATATGATAGATGTATAACCTACATCACCGTAACTACGCCAAAAGATGCTAATGGCACTATTTATCAAGTACCTGTTGGTGTTAAATATTCTCGTTTAAAAAATGATGTATTAACAAATCAATGGGAATATTATAATGTTGAGTTAGGAAGTCCAAGAGTTATTGGTGGAGTAGCGAATGATAGTAAATCAAAAATTGCATTGTTGGTGGGAGGTATAAAAAAATTTCCACTTAAAAACGGTCAGCTTTATGGAGGTAATGATGAAACAGGATTTAACGGAAGCGTGGAAGCTTTAAAGCATTTTTCGCGAATTGATTCTATTTATTGTAAAGGTGAAAAGATAGATAATGCCAAAGAACAAACATGGTTTTTTGAAATTAAAGGACAAGAATATAACTCTAATACTGGCGACATTATTGATGACGCAACATTGACCGATAATTATATTGTAAACGTAGCATTACAGGTAAAACTAGAAAATGCTAAATGGAATATTGTTGATTTAATGATTAGAGACAATCATGAAAATGATAGATCTACCATTAAATACATAGGGCCATTATTAGCATGTTTTGGACAAGTAAATTTTGATAAGATTTATAAAAATACAGCTTTTTATCAGTTTGCTCCAGATACAGAAGGCGCATTGAAACTAAAGGCAAAGCAATTACAAAAGGCTATTGAAAAATTAAGCTTCAATCAAGAGCAAGACTTGAAATTATTAGTGCAGTTTTTTGATCCTGAAAATAGTCCGGAAAAAATGGCCTTAGATCTATATAAGATTTTGAAAGAAGCTAAGGACAAACAATGTACAGTAGATGGAATTAGTGTGTATGAAAGTTACTACGGCAAGCCGGGTTCTGGAACGACAGAAAATTTTATAAAAATAAATGCTGAATTTAAAAGAGAATCGTGTCTAACAAAACCGGAATTGAAAGAGCAGTATAAGGCTGCAGGAATGAATGCCAAGTTGATCAAGCAAAATGGTGGCGACTTATATTTGAGGCCTTTGTTTCAGAATAATAGCATTAAATTGATAATTAGAGATAATACGTTATTCTTGGTTTCTGTGCCAACTTTGAGTGAAGCCATTCCATTTTAATTATACTTATAAATAGTCTAGGCTCTGTAAAATTGGCTTAATTACTAATGAACGCCGTCACTATATACAATCCTAATAATAGCGGAAATTATATTCGATTGCTTATCGAAAAAAGTTTCTTAGAAAATCATTGTGAAATATCTATTCGCCTTCAAAACGATTTTAAAGAATTTGTATCAGAAAAGCGGACTATTCATTTTTGCCAAGTCATTAAAATAGCTAATTGGTATAGGGATATGCCAACAGGCTCTGAGACAAAACATTCTGATTTAGAAATACCAGAATTGAATTTAAAGTTTACCAATTATTATTTTGAAAAAGGAGAAGGTGTTTATTATTTAATATACGGAAGCAATCAAGGAGAGCTATTTAAATTTCAGTTTTGGGAACAACTGGGTAATTCAAATACGTTTATATCTAATCAATTGATGCAATGTCTCGAGAATTGCAAGTAATATATTTTGTTTTTGTTAAAGCTCCTTCAATTTTTGAAGGAGCTTTTTTATTTTAAGATTTAACCTTAAATTTTACAGAAGGAATTGTAATAATATTTTGTTTAGGAGTCTGTACCTTAATATTATCAATATATGCTATTTGTCCTGGGCGCATATTGTTTAATGCGGTTTTTGCTTCGGGAGATAAATTATTATTTATACAAGTAAATGTTCCACCTCCTTGCACTAATACTTCAAAACTTTTAACCACAAAATTTGCCGGAAACATAAAACCAACTGATTCAGCCCCAAAACCACCTATTTGTCTTAATTCAGTTCTACTAAACTCCAAATTAGTAGTGGCTACTTTACCACCCATTTTCAATACTGGCGATGGAATCTCTTTTACTCTAAATACCTTTATAGGACCTTGTTGTTGATAGGTTCCATTTACCTTTGCTGCTACTGTTACGCTACAAGTTCCCGAATTCTTGGCAGTTACAATATATTTACCTGCACTAGTTAATTTAGCTTCTGCACCGCAACCATTTATTGTTAATTTTAAATCGGATGGAGAAAAGCCTGCACACGTGGCGCTTACTGGATTTTCAATCCCTGCATAAAAGATGTTCATATTGTCAGCAGCTACGGCACTAAAAGGAGGAGCCACTGTATACTCATAATTAAAATTATAGTATTCGTATTCGCCTCTCGAATTTTTGTATTTAATGACTCCTTTCAATTCTTTTTGACCAACGTTGTTTGTCATGGCTTCATATGCACCCATGCCATCTTTAATTGCCAAAGGAGTTCCTGGATTAGTTAATTTTTTTGAAGTTGTATCATAAACCCCACCAACTAAAACTTCCATTCTGTCAGGAGTAAATTCACTACTTGATGCTCCTAATACAATGTTGGCTTTAAAAGGTTGACCTGATAATACGTAAGCACTTGGTGCTACTACATCGGCATGTAGTTTATCGGCTTTAAATAAAAATTTGCTGGAAGCAGCGGCAAAGGTATGCAAAAACTCAGATTCTAAATTTTTCATATCAGCCTGTATCTTGTCTAAATTAGTGATGACTGCTGCTAAAGGCATATGGTAAAAATTTTCTAGTTCCCAATTCAGTTTAATCCCTTCTTTTTCTAAGTTTCTATCAACTGGTTTAATCGTAGATAGTTTTTGTTTTAAGGTATTGATGGTTGCATCATCTAGTTTGGTTTTTGTGTTTTTCTGCATATTATCAATTAAACTTAATAAATCAGTATGCAAAGTAGTAAGCTGCAGTCTTAAGTCTTTAGCAGAGAATTTCGAATCAATAGGCTTAGTTTCGTCGGACCCAATTAGTAAATAGGTGGGTGTATCAAAATCATCTAATTTTTCCATAAATCGTAGCTGTGATGTATCACTTTTAGAAACACCTTCTGTTTTTCTGGCGATGATGACTTTCATGCTATCGATGTAAGCATCAACAATTCGGATACTTTTTTGAGTTTCAATAGATTTTAGCAAATAAGGTTTTGCTTCAAAGTTTCCATCATTCACATAGGCTTCAAAAGCTTTTTGAATGCGACTATTATTCTCATCCAAAATCACTTTCGATTTGCCGATGCTTTCGTCCACCATCACAAATCCTTGTAGAATTTCTTTAGATACATTAAGGGCTAAAAGGGCTGTTAGTACTAGGTACATCATGCCTATCATCTTTTGTCGGGGTGTTTCTTTGCCTGAACTCATAGTAGTTGTTTTAGTATAGGTTAGTGTTTGTTGGTTAATCTTATAACAACAGATGAAAAAAAAGTAACAATGGTTTATAAAAAATATTTTAACGGCTTAATTATTTTGTTAGCATCCTTATCTTTGTTTAAACAAAAAATGTATGCAAGTATTTAAGTTTGGAGGCGCATCTGTTAAAGATGCAGATGGAGTAAAAAATGTAGCGGAAGTTTTAAAACAATTTCCTTTGCAAAAAATATCAGTAGTAATTTCGGCTATGGGTAAAACTACTAATGCATTAGAGCGTTTAGCAAAAGCCTATTTTTATAAAGTAGAAAATGCCGAAAAAGTGTTGGAAGAAATTAAAGCCTATCATTTTGAAATCTGCAATCATTTATTTCCTTCAACTTCTCATTCCATATACAACGACTTAGAGAATACATTTGTAGAGTTGTATTGGATTATTGAAGATGAGCCCACACAAGGCTTTGATTTTGAGTACGATCAAATTGTGAGCATCGGTGAGGTGGTTTCTACTAAAATAGTTTCAGCGTATTTAAATGAAATTGGATTAAAAAATAAATGGATTGATGTAAGAGGCTTTATTCAAACAGATAATAGTTACCGTGAAGGAAAAGTAGATTTCGAATTAACTGAATCTTTAGTGAAAAGAGATTTACAACCAATGTTTAATTCTTATGATATCATCGTAACTCAAGGTTTTATTGGAGGTACTTCCGAAAACTTTACAACGACTTTAGGACGAGAGGGCTCTGATTATACTGCTTCTATCTTGGCTTATTGTTTAAATGCTAATAACGTCACTATTTGGAAAGATGTACCGGGCGTATTAAATGCCGATCCAAAATGGTTTTCGCATACCAAAAAAATAGATGAGCTATCGTATCATGATGCGATTGAGTTAACCTACTACGGAGCAACGGTTATTCATCCAAAAACGATTAAACCTTTACAAAATAAAAATATTCCTTTATATGTAAAGTCATTTTTAAAACCTAAAGATGAAGGAACCGTTGTTAGAGATGGAGAAAAACGTTTAAATATTCCTTCTTATATTTTTAAAATTGATCAGGTGTTAATTTCTATTCAGCCAAAAGATTTTTCGTTTATTGCTGAAGACAACCTAAGTGATATTTTTGACCTGTTTTCAAAACATGGAGTTAAGATTAATTTAATGCAATTGTCGGCTATTAGTTTTTCTGTTTGTTGCGATGATCATGATGAAAAAATAAAAGCATTGGTAGCCGAACTACAACAACAATTTAAAGTGTTGTATAATTCAGGATTAGAATTAATGACCGTTCGTTATTACACACAGGAAACATTAGATATTTTGACAGCAAATAAGGTTATTTTATTAGAACAACGAAGTCGATTCACTGTTCAAATGGTCATGAAAAATGAAATTGCTGAATAATTTTCTTATATTTAATTAATCATTTTTCTATCATGACAGCTAAGCATAAACATATTGGCGCTCCTCCAGGTACTATTCAATATACTGGAGAAGAAAGAACAGATAGAATTAAAATTACGTTAATTGAGTATAATGAAACTGAATTTTTTGAACAAGAGTTTTACGATTTATCAGATTGTTTATCGCATGTAAAACCCAACATGGTTAAATGGCTTAACGTGGAAGGCTTGCATAAGCCAGAACTGGTAGAAGCCATTGGTAAGTTTTATAATATTCATCCATTAACGATGGAAGATATTGTTCATGTAGATCAGCGCCCAAAGTTTGAAGATTATGATAATTATGTAGTTGCTATCATGAAAATGATCAGCTACACCACTGAAGTTAAATCCGAACAGTTGTCAGTTGTATTGCTTGAAAATACGGTATTGTCTTTTCAGGAGCCAAATAATGGAGATGCTTTTGAAATTATCAGAAATCGTTTGCGTCAAGGAAAAGGCAGAGTGAGAAAACTAGGTGCTGATTATTTGGCTTATGCTTTAATGGATGCTGTAGTTGATTGTTATTTTACAGCCATCGAAAAAATAGGCGATAAGATTGAAGAAATCGAAGAAGAAATTATTTCAGATAGGGATAAAAAATCATTATTAGAATTATACCATCTTAAACGCGAAATGATTTATTTACGTAAGCAAGTTTGGCCTTTAAGAGATATGATTAATAACATGGTAAGATCAGAAACTCATTTAATCAATCCTTCAAGTGATATCTATTTACGCGATTTAAGCGACCACGTGACACGAATTATTGATACGGTTGAGACTTATCGCGATTTATTATCAGGCATCATGGATATTTATTTAAGTACCAATGCCAATAAAATGAATGAAGTGATGAAGGTTTTAACCATTATGTCTTCTATTTTTATTCCAGTTACATTTATTGCGGGCGTGTACGGTATGAATTTTGAAAACATGCCTGAACTTAAAACTCAAAATGGTTATTTCATTACTTGGGGAGTTATGCTTTCAGTGATAATAGGTCTGATGATTTATTTCAAACGCAAAAAATGGATGTAATTAACTTAAGTTATAATAAAATCGTAACCCAACTCCATGTTGTAATTTAAATTTTGGGTTATAGCCTAAGCTAATTCTGTCGTATGATGGATTATATAATAATTGTATGGTATATTTTGGATTAAATGTTAAGTGAAGTCCTATTCCTCCAAAGGCTCCAATACCACCGCCTACTAAGTATTTAGCACTGTAAAAATTATATGGTGATTGATTATATACGTTCATTAAATCAATGGTAATGTTATTTTGACCACTATTGACATCCGTATTTAAAATGGCTTGATTTTTTTGAGCTTTTGATAAAATAACATTTAACCCACCTTCTACCATAAAATTTAATTTCTCATTATTACCTAATACTCTTTGATATCCCAATTGAAACATTAAGCGTTGCTCGGCGCCAATAATAGTGAATTGATTTAATTTTGCTTGACTAGAATTTGCATTATTTAAACCACTATTAGAATTGGCAGAACGAATGGTGAATTTGCCATTTACAACCAATTTTGTGCCATTAATATTTAATGTAATACTTGATTTTTTATTTATTTGATAACGCGTATTTAAGCCAACCAAATAGGTTGTCGTATATCTTAGATTAAATGGCATATCTTGTTCAGTAAAATTCCAATCATTTGGATTTACGTTTAATAATTGAGCTATATAATCTATACCACCATTTGCACCGCCATAAACATTTACTATTTGGTCGTAAAGAATACTATTGTTAAATGTATTACGTTGTCCATTTATATCAAAACCATACCCATCATAGATATAGGCTGTATTTTTATTAGCCCAAAATGCACCAACATAAAGGCCGGCATGAAATCCCTTTGTTTTATAAACTCTTTGTGCAGTAGTAGTATCTGTATTTTCGCTATCATTGTCTTGAGCCTTAAAACTTGTGGATAGACTTAATAAAAGTGTGATAATAAATATGGTTGTTTTTTGCTGAAAATTCATACCCAAAAATAGGCTTAATTATTTATTTTTCGCATTTTTACATAAAAACATTGAGAAACTCTTATTCATACTTCGTATTATTTTGCTTTGTTCAATTAACTTCTTTTTCACAAAGTGGCTCTTTTAATTCAAAAGCACAAAAATTAATAGGAACCTTTAGTGTGTTTCACTTTAAGCCTATTCCTATCAATGAAACTACATCAAGCGAAACGGTAGATTTATTTGTTAAAGATTTAGATAATGTTGGTATAGTTTTAAAACAAAGCGATGTAAATGCACTTCAGTTTAATAAAGCTCAATTGTTTGATCAGGTTAATGCTAACAGTGAAGAGTATTTTAAAAACGCTCAAACTATATATACTAAAGCATTAACCACAGTTGATTCATTATTGACTGTCTTATCAGCTAAAAAACTAAATTTTACTGAAAATGATACGGCTCGTTCATTATCTTTAAATGCTAAAACATTTTATTCGCCAAGTATTAAATATCATTTAAAACGATTAGAAAGAAATATTAAAAGTAGAAGTTATGATAGAGTTGCCAATACTGATGGATACGAGAAATTAACTGAGTTGGAGTTTAACGACAAAGCATCAGAATTTTCAAAAACAATTATTACTAATTTCCAAAAAAATATCAAAGAGATGTTGGCTGAAGCTAACAAAACAGTTGAAACCAATTTGTTAAATGCGATTGCTTTAAGACATGATCCACATTCAAATTACTTTACTCAAGAACAAAATAAAGAATTTAATAAGCAATTGTCCGCACAAGTTGAATCGTTTGGTTTTTATTTAAGTGAAGACGATGATGGAAATATTAAAGTTGTGTATATCGAACCAGGTGGTTCGGCATGGACAAGTAACGAAGTTAATGAAGGTGATTTATTTATTTCTGTTCGAATTGCTGGTAATGTATTGACGAATGATGGTAATACGGCCGAAGATATTCAAGAAAAGATAGACAAGACTAATGAAAACAAGCTAGAGTTAACTCTTAAAAAGCAAAACGGACAATTAAAAACAGTGAAGTTGATTAAACAAAAAACGGCTTCAGTGGATAATACTGTTAAGGGATATGTTCTTAAAAGCAAATCTGGGAATATAGGTTATATTTCATTGCCGAGTTTTTATACCGATATGGAGCAAAATACAGCTCCAGGTTGCGCAAATGATGTTGCCAAAGAAATTTTAAAATTGGAAGGAGATAGCATCACGGGTTTAATTATTGATATAAGAAATAATGGAGGTGGTTCGATGTTAGAGGCGGTTAATTTAGCTGGGATTTTTGTTGACGAAGGTCCTTTGTTTATATATAAAGAAAAAAATAAAAAACCGGCTTTAGTTAAAGATATTAATCGAGGTTCTATTTTTAAAAAGCCATTAGTGGTGATGATCAACGAAACGAGCGCATCAGCTTCGGAGTTGTTTAGTAATATTGTAAAGGATTATAATTTAGGGTTAGTGGTTGGACAAACGAGTTATGGAAAAGGCACTGCGCAAAATGTTTACCCCTTGGATACGAATGTTTTAAGAGTAAGAAATGGAATGGCTACTGCTACTGATTTTATTAAAGTAACTCAAGCAAAATTTTATCGTTTAAATAATTCAACTCACCAAGGAACTGGAGTTGTGCCGGATGTTGTGTTGCCAAGTTCTCCAGGTTATTCCATTTATAAAGAAAGTAAAGAAGCTTTTTTTCTAGAATCAGATGTCGTAACTAAAAATGTGGTTTATACTCCTAATCCAGTGATTAGTGTTGCTGGCATTCAACAAAAATCAGCCGAACGCATTCAAAAATCAACTGATTTTAAACGCTACAAGCAAAGTTCGGATTCTATTGTTGATTTTTTAAATAACCCACCTAAGTTGGTTTTGAAATTTAAAGAATTTAAAAAATATCAAGAGTATAGTGAAAACCTTTATAAATCTTATGAAAAAGCTGTTCAAAGTACAACAACCGACATTAAGTGTTTGAATAATACATTTGATAAAAAAATTACTGAAGTAAATGAGCAAACTAAAGAGTTTAACGAAAAGGTTCGAGAATCTATTGAAAAAGATTTATTTATAAACGAAGCTTTTTATATCATTAATGATTTAAAAGAAATATCAAAATAGTACATTTACAAAAATCAAAAATAGCCAAAAACAAACTTTATGAATTCTATTATTAAAACAACAATCTTATCGTTGGTAATGATATCAACGATCCAATTAAAAGCTCAGAATCCTGTTCAATACATGGATAAAATTAATTTAGAATTCAAAAAAATATCTGAAGAAACATGGGATTATACTAGAGCTGTAGCTCATAATAAAAAAGCTCGTCAAATAGATGGGCAACGACGTCAAATGATAAATGCGAATAGAAATGGATTGAATAAAATTAAAAATATGCAACCTTACAATGGTGATGCAGCGTTTAGAGATTCGGTGGTGAGATATTTGGAGATTAGTTATGCTGTATTAAATAACGATTATGCTAAAATTATGGACATGGAAGAAATTTCTGAACAGTCTTATGATGCAATGGAAGCATACATGTTAGCTCAACAAATTGCTAATGATAAGTTAGAAGCTGCTTTTGATATTGCAGTAGCAGCAAATGAAACATTTGCAAAAAATAATAATATTAAATTAATTGATCAAGATTCTAAAACGGCTGAGAAATTAGAAAAGGCGAGTGAGGTGTTTAAATTTTATAACCAAATTTATTTAGTGTTTTTTAAGCCTTATAAGCAGGAAATTTATTTAATCGAGGCCCAAAGTAAAGGAGATATCAATGCCATGAAACAAAATCAGGAATCATTATCAAAATTATCAAAAGAAGCAAAGGAGAAATTGAAAGGAATAACAGCCTATAGAGGTAATACAACTTTAAAGGCTACTTGCAATGATTTATTGGATTTTTATATTATGGAAGCGGATACAAAAGTGCCTTCATTAATTGAATTTTACTTGAAAAAAGAAAAGTTTGATAAGTTAAAAACAGCTATGGATAAAAAAGGTAAAAATCCAACAGAGGCTGAAGTGAATGAATTTAATGCAGCGGTTAATGATTATAATAAAGCATCCAATGATTATAATAAAATTAATAATGAATTAAATAATAAACGTTCTAATTATTTAAATTCTTGGAATAATGCAGTTTCTAATTACTTAGACAAAAACGTATCAAAAAAGAAATAAAGATTTCTCTTTTAAATAAAAAAATCCGATTCATTTGAATCGGATTTTTTTTTAGTTCATCGATTTTTCAATCGCTACCATCAGTTGTTTTCGAGCTAAAAATATTCTGCTCTTAACAGTTCCAAGAGGTAGTTGCATTTCTTGAGCAATCTCTTCATATTTAAAACCGTTATAATATCTCGTAAAAGGAATTTTATATTGATCTTCTAAATTTTCAATTTTATTTAAAATATCTTTTGCAGCTAAACGCGATTCGGTAATATCCTGATGATTATTTTTAAAAGCTCTATTCATGGCAATATCAGCATTGGTTTGAATAATTTGTTTGGTTTTTACAGCTCTACGATATGAATTAATGAACGTATTTTTCATAATTGTAAATAACCAAGCTTTTAAGTTGGTACTGTCTTCAAACTTTTCGCGGTAAGTAATTGCTTTCACGTAAGTGTCTTGTAATAAATCTAAAGCATCATCATTATTATGAGTTAGGCTTAAAGCGAAGTTTTTCAATGATTGCTTTTCGTTTAGTATTCGGGTATTAAATTCTATGGCTGTCATGATTGTATATTTAAAATGTTTAACTATTATCTGTAAATGTTAAACAAATATACTTATTGTTTAATTATGTTTTAATATTGTTAAACAAAATATTCTGATATTTACATAACTAATTAAAAATCAATGGTTTAAATTTTTTGATTATCTACGCCTAATTACATTTTTAATCTTTTTAAAGTAGTTTTTGCCTAAAAATACAACGCAAATAGTCAAATAAAATTGTTTATTCTACGTTTTAAACCAAATACAAGTGTATTAATAAATTGTGAATAGATAGAACCTTGGCTTTAACTGTAAACTTTAGTATTTAGTTAACTTCGAGCAAAAAATTACAGAACATGTTTCAAGAACTAAGTGAACAAGAAGAATTAAGAAGAGAAAAGTTAGCTGAATTAAAAAAATTAGGCATCGACCCTTATCCTGCAGAGGAATTTAAAATAAATGTAACTGCTCAAGATATTAAAGAAAACTATGAGCGTGATAAATTAAATTATAAGGACATTAGTATTGCCGGACGTATCATGAGTGTTCGTGATATGGGTAAAGCTGCTTTTGCTGTTATTCAAGATAGCACAGAACGTATTCAGATTTATGTTCGTCGCGATGATATTTGTCCGAATGAAGATGACAAAGTTTTGTATGATGTTGTTTGGAAAAAATTAATTGACTTAGGTGATATCATTGGTATTGAAGGATATGTGTTTACTACCAAAACAGGTGAAACATCCATTCATGTGACGTCATTTAAATTATTAAGTAAATCTTTAAAACCATTGCCTGTTGTAAAAACAGATGCTGATGGAAATGCATTTGACGAAGTATCGGATCCTGAGTTTCGTTACCGTCAGCGTTATGTAGATTTAATTATTAATCCAAAAGTTAAAAAAACATTTGAGCAACGCACAAAAATTATTTCTTCTATTCGTAATTTCTTAAATGATAATGGCGCATTAGAAGTGGATACGCCTGTATTACAGTCTATTCCTGGTGGCGCAGCAGCTCGTCCATTTTTAACTCACCACAATGCTTTGGATATTCCGTTGTATTTGCGAATTGCTAACGAATTATATTTAAAGCGTTTAATTGTTGGTGGTTTTGATTGGGTTTACGAATTCAGTCGTAACTTCCGTAACGAAGGAATGGATAGAACGCATAATCCAGAATTTACGGTGTTAGAATTTTATGCAGCATACAGAGATTATTTCTGGATGATGAATACGACAGAGAAATTATTAGAAAAAATCGCCGTGGATTTACATGGAACGACTGAATTAACAGTAGGTGATAAAACCATTAATTTTGCGCCGCCCTTTAAACGTGTTACTATTTATGATGCCATTAAAGAGCATACAGGATATGATGTCAGTAAAATGGATGAAGCTCAATTAAGAGAAGTTTGTAAAACCTTACATTTAGAAATAGATGAATCAATGGGTAAAGCAAAATTAATAGATACTTTATTCGGAGAGAAATGCGAAGGTCATTATATCCAACCTACATTTATTACTGATTATCCAGTTGAGATGAGTCCTTTAACTAAAAAACACAGAACAGAAGCAGGCTTAGTAGAGCGTTTTGAGTTAATGATTAACGGTAAAGAAATTGCTAATGCATACTCTGAGTTAAACGATCCAATTGACCAACGTGAACGTTTTGAAGATCAGGTGAAATTAATGGAGCGTGGTGATGATGAAGCCATGTTTATTGATTACGACTTTTTACGTGCTTTAGAATATGGTATGCCTCCAACAGCAGGTATTGGTTTTGGGATTGATCGTTTATGCATGTTGTTAACTAATCAACCATCTATACAAGATGTTTTATTGTTTCCGCAAATGAGACCTGAAGTACAAAATGTAACATCAGAAGAAATAGAAAAATAATTTATGCGTCAAGTAGTATATTATAGTTTGCTAATAATAGCTTTAGGATTTTTTTCTTGCGGAGAACATCCTAAAGTTGTTGAGCAAAAAAAACCTCGCGTATTTCCGGAATACAGCGAAGTTTTAGATGAAATTATCCGCTCAAAAGAAGGGGTAATTAGAGGCATTGATTTAAATAGCAAAGCCGTTTTAATTACTAAAACGGAAACTAAATCTCCATCTGAAGTAGCTCATGATTATTTATATTTTGAATATGCCATAGATAGCGTTACAAATTATTCGGTAGCTTATAATTTACAAAAAGATAGTTTAGACGAAGTAGAAGTTCAAATTAATTGTAGTGATTTGGATTTAAGCGCTCGTTTATTTACTGATTTAAAAACCTACTACGAGAAAAAATTACCTAACCCCACCGAAGATAAAGGCTTTGTAGTTTATAATTGTTTTGAAGGACAACGTAAGCCTTTTGTAGTTTCTTTAACGGATAACAGTACACCAACAATGGGAATTATTAATTTGGTTATTTATAGAGATAAGTAATTTTTGCAATATACACCTGTCAGGTTTTTAGCAAGTTTATGTAAAAACCTGACAGGTGTTTAAGATTGGATTTAGATTAATTCTTCATCAATATTTATTAAATCATGGGTTTAATAATTAACGCTTTAGCTACTACTAAAATTGTTTTTATGATTGTACTTATTTCGCATTACTCAATTCATATTTAATTTATTCTTATGTCAAATTCAAAAGCTAACTGACTTTATGAATTACCTTTCTTTAATCACAATTGTATAATGATATAGACAATCAATAAATTACATTATCATTTCTCCGATAATTCAACTTATTGAATTCGAAATATGTAAAATTATTTGTAACACAAATTTGTGTATATATATATTTTTTTAATAGATTTACTTCATTAGCATAAAGAATGTTTAAATAATAACCCTAAAGAATAAAAATGAAAATTAAAATAATCGCCTTGTCTTTTATAGTATCATTAAATATGTTGATGAATGCTCAACTTGCAACTAAAGCTGAATCAGAGGAAATTCCGGAATCAGGATCCGTATCTTATGCCAATATTTTTAATCCAAATTTTAATAATTCGTTTGTTTTTAATATGACTCACGGAGCTACAATTTTTAATCAAACAGATGATATTTTTTTGATAGATTCTAAAACACTTGAAGTTAAAAAAAAGATATTGTATCCTAAATTTAAGGGGTATTCTAGTGGAAGGTTTTTAGAATTTAACAATTTTTTTTCTGTAATTTTCACAAACAAGAAAGATGATTTTTTTGTAACTAAAATAAATGAAGATTTTGTGCTGCCAGAAACACCAGATTTTTTGTTCTCTGCTAAAAATTATTCTGATTTTTTGACAACAACAAATGAAAAACACGATTTATGTGTTATGTCGTATGAAATTGGTTATAAGAAAATGAATAAAACAATGTTTTATTATAGAGTTTATAATAATGAGTTTAAATTGTTATTGTCCGACTCTTCTGCCTCTGATTATAAGAAGCCTGATACTTTAAAAACTTACCCATATGATAATGGAATTGCTATAATTAAAAATAATGGGAGTAGAAAAAATGTTTTTTTAAGAGATGTTAAACTAAATAAAACCTATTCATTCGATATTTCTAATGGAAATACTATAATGACTGTATCTGACATCAAATCGATTTCAAATGATAGAATTGTTTTATTGGGTAAGTATGATAATAATTCATCTAATGGAGGAGTTTCAAAGTATGGAGTCTTTAAAATTGTATACAATCAAAAAACAAACACAATCGACGAGCAAACTTATTTTGACCATCTTGTTGGCGATAAACTAAATAACTCAGATAAAAATATTGAAAGTACAATTATAACAGAAACAGGGGATTGTTATGTATTGATTTCACAAACAATGAATGTTTATGTTGATGTTATGGTGCCTGAAATTAGAGTAATAAGGAACCCAAATGAGATTAGTCAGAAAGTGTCTTTTCATAATAATGCTGAACTAATTTATTTGAAGTCTGATTCTGAGAAATGGATTAAGGCTTTACCAATTACTCCAGAAGCAATTGGAACAAGTAGGTTATCATACATAAATGGCACAATCGCATTGGTTTATTTAGATTACGAAGGAGAGAATAATAAAATAGATTATAATAATTATGTATTTGGTAAACCATATCCTTCTACTCCTATGACTTTAAAACAAACTTATAAATCCAATATGTCTCTATTAAAAATTAATTCTTCGGGCTTCATTCAGCATCAAAGTTTTAATGATTTTTATTATTTATCTATTAAACAAATTGGCAATGAATTTATTGGCGTAACTCAAGGGTTGAATGGACCAGTTACATCAAAATGTAAGCTTTTTAAGCTGAAATTCAATGACAAATGATTTCAATCAAATTGTATTTGTCCAGTATATAAGTTATAATTATAACACCTATCAAATATTGTATCAGTTTTTGATAAATATGAGAAGTATTTGTATCAATACTGATACATCAACTTCACAATTTGTAAACTTTTACTATTAGGATCCCTAATAATGTAAGAGTTTACTTTTTTAGTAACATCTGTTACATAACTAATTTCTTTAAGAAGTGTTCCGTTTTTAAATTGTTTTTCTGTTAATAAGCAATCATTAGCGTCATATTCATAAGTACGAGTTTGCTCAATGTCGCCATTACTATTGCTTTTATAACTAGCCTTTGTTAGCTGTCCTTTCGTATTATATTCAAAACTGCTATTTTGTGTTATCCAAGCTACGGTATATTGTTCGTTAATACTGATTGGTTTTTTAGCATCGTTAAAAGTATAAATGATTTCTTTGTAAGGTCTACCCTCATCATTCATACAGGTTTTTTTATATTGATTTTTTCCTGTAGTTGAATATTTGTAGCTTTCTTCACTAATAATGTATTGTCCGCCTAATTTAAATTCAGTTTTGTTTTCTGATACATTTGTCTCTTTACAACGTTTTTCTTTTTCAACTTTTCCTTCTGAAGTGTAATCGTAGTAATAACTTTCATAATACGAGCCATCGTTGTAGCGCTTTAGCTTTAACAAATTTGTTTCGTTATAAAAGTAATTAGTTGAAACGGTATCATACACATATTCATTTTTTGTGTGCGAGTGTCCGTTGCTTATTTTTCTCCCACGTCTATAAACAGGTTCCGAATGATATTCTTTTTGAATGACTTTAATGATAGAAGTATTATAGAAACGAGTTAATAATCCATTTGTATTGAATTCATAATAAGTCAATAGTCCTTTATCTTCAGCTACTTGTAAATCTTTTTTGTCAATAATATCAAAGGTAATTGATTTTATTTTTTGAGATTTTAGATATTCAGTATTAAATGGCAGTTGATTTTCAAAGGCAGCTTCAGCAGTTGGAATAAGAGACTGAGATTTGAGATACGAGTGATGAGATATAAGAGATAGAGTGAAAAACACAGTTAGTATTTTACACCTTAGACTCAATATTTTATGTTGTACTTTCTTCAATTTGCTTTAATGCTTCTTCAACAGATTTACTTGGCAATAAACAACTGTTGTTTTTGCAAACATAAATTAATGTTTGTTCTTCAACATACCTGTTTTTTAGCAATGGTAAATCTGATTTTTTATCGCTTAAAGCAAATATCACATTTGGAGGGCTTTGTTTATATAGTGCTACTAAATTTTCATTAACAGTTTTACCAACAATTACGACTTCGGTTTGAGGCTTTAGTTTTTGTAATAACAACATGGCCCAATTGCTATAACCTGGGCCGTAGTTCTCTATTTCTTTAATCACTGATTTTAAAAGACTTTCAGAAATTTGATGATAACTATCTTCATCAAAATAAATGGATAAAGTATGGAGGTTAATTGCCATTTGTGAGCTAGATGCAGGGATGACGTTATCACTCCATTCAGCTTTACGAACTACTAATTTCTCTTGACTTGAATCGGTAAAGAAATAGGTGTTTTGTTTTGAGTCATAAAAATTAATGAGTGTGTAATCTGCTAATTCTTTAGCCTTTAATAACCACTCTTCATTAGCAGTAACAATATAAATTGATAAAAAGGCATCTATCACAAAGGCGTAATCTTCTAAAAATCCTGAGATTGATGAGTTGTTATTAATAACACGAAGTAATTGTCCATTATTTTTGCAATATTTTTTTGATAAATAATTGGCATTTTCTTGTGCTAAGTTTTTAAATTTATTTTCTTCAAATACTAAATACGCTTCAGTTAAAGCCTTACACATCAATCCATTCCAAGAAGCTAACACTTTGTTATCTAAGCCTGGTTTCACTCTTTTTTCACGAGCATTTAGTAAAGTAGTATGACAAGTTTTTATTTTTTGTTGCAATTCGCTTGTTGATATATTATGCTTTAATGCAATTACTGATTCTTCTGCATTTCGCATCAAAACATAGTTTTCATCTTCCCAATAGCCAATGTCATTTACACAATAATAGTCAGCAAAAATTTCGAAATCCTCTTTTAAGAAATGTTGCAATTCTTCTTTTTGCCATACATAGTATTTTCCTTCTATACCTTCACTATCAGCATCTAAGGCAGAGTAAAAGCCATATTCAAGATTCATTAATTCTCTTTCTACAAATGCAATTGTTTCGTAAACTATGTTTTTGTAAAGTTCATTTTTATTTTGTTTATATGCTTGACTATATAAACTAACGAGTTGTGCATTATCATACAACATTTTTTCAAAGTGTGGAACTTTCCATAAAACGTCAGTACTATATCTTGCAAAGCCACCACCTAGTTGGTCGTAGATGCCGCCCCAAGCCATTTTGGTTAGCGTTAAATCCAAATGTTTTTTGATAGTTAAATCATCTTCAAAATATTGATAGTTTAATAAAAACAAATAATTATTTGGTAACGGAAATTTCGGAGCTCTATTTGGTCCGCCATGTTCACTATCAAATCCTGATTTCCATTTATTAACCGATTTGTAAAGTGTTTCTATTTCAAAATCATTTTCGTTTGTAGCTTTAGGGATTTCTAATTGTTCTAATCCATCAGTTAGATGAGCGGCATATTCATAAGCTTTATTAGGATCGGTAGCATATAAATCAGCTAAATTGGTTAATACATTTATCCATTGTGCTTTTGGGAAATATGTGCCACCATAAATAGGTCTGCCATCTGGCAATGCAAAGCAATTAAGCGGCCAACCTCCTTGTCCAGTCATTAACTGCACTGCACCCATATACACCATGTCAATATCAGGGCGTTCTTCTCTATCCACTTTTATATTGATAAAGTTTTCATTCATGATACTGGCTACTTGTTCATCTTCAAAACTTTCGTGTTCCATCACATGACACCAATGACAAGCACTATATCCAATGCTAACTAAAATGAGTTTGTTTTCTTTTTTTGCAATTGCTAAAGTTTCGTCATTCCATGCATACCAATTAACGGGATTATTAGCATGTTGAAGTAAGTAAGGACTGTTTTCTTTTATGAGATTGTTCGGCATTTTTTTTGTTATTTAACCGCAGAGTTCGCAATCATGCTGTGACGTGATTCGCAAAGTTCGCTCAGTATTTGTTTTGTATTACTTTATTTTTCTTTGTGTTCTTTGCTTTTTTTCTTAGCCTCTTTGCGGTTAACCTAAACTAAAAAAGGATTATTCATTCTTTCAAAACCAATAGTGGTAGGCATCCCATGTCCGCTATATACTTTCATATCATCACCTAATGGAATTAATTTTTCTTTAATGGATTTAATTAATATGTCATGATTCCCCATTGGTAAATCAGAACGACCAATACTGCCATAGAACAATACATCCCCACCAATAATAAATTTATCTTCTAAATTATAATAAGAAATACTTCCTGGCGAATGTCCTGGCGTGTGTAGTGTTTGTAAAGTTGAATTGCCAAATTTAATTATATCACCTTCATTTATGAATGTTTTTGGCATTGGACTTTGTTCGGCATGTAAGCCATACATAGTGGCGCTGCTTAAATGTTTTTCTATAAAATACACGTCATCTTTATGAACTTCTGGTAATAAACCATATGTGTCAAATACGTATTTATTGCCATTAATATGGTCTATATGTCCGTGAGTTAAAATTAAACGCTTGAGATTTAAGTTATTTTGTGAAATAAAATCACTCAATTTTTTATTTTCAGAGCTATTGTTATTTCCTGGGTCTAAAACGATGCATTCCTTGGTTTCATCCCATAAAACATAGGTGTTTTCCTGAAAAGGACCAAAGGAAAAATAGTGTACGTTTATCATAGTATTTTTAATAAATATTCGTTAAATTTAGGGCTTATTATCAATTAAATGAAACGGTTACTTTCTTTATTTTTTCTTGTGTTATGTGTTAAAACTACATACGCGCAATTCTATTATGGTTCTCAATTAGAATTTGGAAAAAATCGTATGCAATACCAATCATTCAACTGGACTTATTTTGATTTTGAGCGCTTTAGAGTCTACTTATATGAAGGTGGGCAAGAAATTGCTCGATATGCGGCAACTTCTATCGATAGACAATTGCCTATTTTAGAAAAGCGTTTAGATTTTCAGTTAGATGACAAAATTGATGTGATAGTGTATAATAATCAAAATGATTTTAAACAAAGTAATATTGGTTTAGCTGGCGAAGATAATGGAAATATTGGCGGTGTTACAAGAATTATTGGAGACAAGATTTTTATTTATTTCACAGGTTCTCATGCCGATTTAGACAAACAAATTCGTGCTGCTTTAGCTGAATTAATGATTGATCAAATGATGTATGGGGGTAGAACAAGGGACATCGTTCGTAACTCTACATTGCTATCTCTTCCCGATTGGTTTAAAAACGGTTTGATAGCCTACATTTCTGAAGGTTGGAATTCTAATATTGATAATAGAGTAATGGATGCGATTCAAAACGATCGCTTTCTTAAATTTAATCAGTTAACAGGAAAAGAAGCAACGATGGCTGGACATGCCATGTGGTATTATGTTGCCGAGGAATATGGAGAAGCGGTAATTCCTAATTTGTTATATATGACAAAAGTAAGTCGTAATCCTAATAATGCATTTTTATATGTATTGGGTTTATCGGTTCAAAATATGACAATGGAGTTTACGAATAAAATGGCGAAACGTTATTTTGATTATAGAGATAGTACTCGTAAAAACCCAGTTGCAGAGTCTGTTCTTAAAAAACAAAATAAATTCAGACATTATTATCAGTTAAAAGTTAGTCCGGATGGACAAAAAATAAGTTACGCTACAAGCGAATTAGGCCAATATAAAGTTTGGATTAATACTATTGGTGAAAAGAAAAATAAACGGCTAATTAAGTTAAACCCAAAGCTAGAACGCATAGAAGATCATACGTATCCATTAATTGCTTGGCATCCTAATAATTCTGTATTGGCAATGATCTATGAACGTAAGAATGTTTTGAAGCTTCATACTTATGATACAGAATCAAAAGAAACGAATAAGCGAAATGTAACTGGTTTTGAAAAAGTGAATAGTTACGCTTTTTCTCACGATGGTAAACGTATAGTGATGAGTGCTGTTAAAAAAGGAAAAGGACAATCTGATATTTTTATTTTTACTTTAAATTCAGGTGGCATTGAACAAATTACCAATGATGCGTGGGATGACAATAATCCAGTATTTATAGATAATTCTAAAGGAATTTTATTTGAATCAAACAGAACACACGATACGATTAAGGCAAACGAAGATGCTAAATTGTATTTGAGATTCTCTAAAAATAATGATGTGTTTTATTACAATGCCCTTACAAAGTCAAATGTGTTGTATCGTGTTACAAATACACCTGATGTTAATGAGGTTAATCCTCAAGAGTATAGTAAAGGAGTAATTGCTTATTTAGGAGAAGCTAATGGTGTTTATAATAGGTATGTTGGTGTATTGGATAGCTCTATAGCATTTGTCGATACAACCGAACACTATCGTTATTTTTATAATTCTAAACCAATTACCAATTATCAAAAAAATATTCAAGAGCACCATATTAATGCACGTTATACAAGATATGCAGAAATTATTGTAGATAATTTTAAAGAACGATTAATGGTATCTCCTTTAGTTGCGCCTTCCGACTTGAAGTCAACAACATTAAACAACACATGGTTTAAAGCTGCTCCTCGATTTAATTTAGCCGATCCTGATAAAATTATTATTTCAAATCCCATAAGAAGAGATGAGGATTTGGGTCCAAAAAAAGCTGATACCACTGCAAAGAAAACTGAAGGAATAGATTTTGAAAATTATGATTTAAAAGGACAGAATAAGAAAGATATTTCAAAAGGTAATAATCAAAAACAAATCAATACTAATTCTAATAATCCTGGGGTTAATGATCCTCAGTTAATTGCAGGGAATTCTTCAGGAGAACTGAGGTTTCCTATTCAGCAAAATTATTATACAAGTTTTAGAACAGATCAGGTGGTAACTCAACTTGATAATTCATTTTTAGGGACTAATTATCAGCGCTTCGCAGGTGGTGGAAGTCCAGTGTATTTAAATCCTGGATTAAATCTTTTATTTAAAATTGGCTTAAGCGATCTCTTTGAAGATAAACGTATTGTTGCTGGTTTTCGTATTGCTGGAACATTAGATAATGAGTATCTATTGAGTTGGGAAAATAGAATTAGAAAAATTGACAGACAGTTAGTATTACACCGTCAATCATTTTTAAAAGTTAATGGCTTTTCGGGAATTACAAAAGTTCAAACACATGATGCGCGATATACATGGAAAATACCTTTTAGTGAAGTTTCTGCTGTTAAATTATCTCTGATGTACCGAAATGATAGAAGAGTATTTGCTTCAGTAAGTGATGAAAGTTTACGTAAACCACATGAGTACGATAATTATGGTGGAGCTAAAATCGAATATATATTTGATAATACCCGTAAAAGAGGATTAAATTTATATAATGGAACTCGATTTAAAATGTGGGGTGAGTATTGGAGATTAGTCAAAGAAGAAAGGCATGATTTAATAACATTTGGATTTGATTTTCGTAATTATAAAAAAATTCACCGTGATTTAATTTGGGCTAATAGAGTTGCAGGGGCTACATCTTGGGGAACTGATAGGTTGATCTATTATTTAGGAGGAGTTGATAACTGGTTAAATCCTCAATTTGATAGAACCATTAATATTGTGAAACCAGAACAATATCAATTTCAAACTTTAGCAACTAACTTGAGAGGGTTTAAACAAAATATTCGTAATGGGAATAATTTTGTTACTTGGAACAGTGAAGTGCGATGGCCTATATTTAAGTATTTATTAAATAGGCCAATTCGTTCCGACTTTATTCAAAATTTTCAAATTATTGGTTTTGCTGATTTAGGAATGGCTTGGTATGACAAAAATCCTTATAGTGAGGATAACGTATTAAATAAAAATGTTCTTGTTGGAAATCCTGTAACTCTAATTATTTACAATCAAAAGGAACCGATAGTTGGAGGTTATGGGCTTGGATTGCGATCTCGATTATTAGGGTACTTTATACGTGTTGATTTTGCTTGGGGGGTTGATGATAAAAAAGTACAAAAAGGAATGACTTATTTATCTTTCACTACAGATTTTTAATCATATAATTTTATGAAAAGGAAATTTATTATTTTTATTTTATTGATTAATCTTAGATTAGTTGCTCAGGAGTTTGATGTCAAACAAGGCGATGAATTCGAAACTCCAGGTGTTGTATGGTGTAAAGAAAGCATTGAAAGTGACAGCACAGGATATTATTTTATCAGGAATAAAAATGGTATTGCAAAAACCTATATCTATCATAAAATTGATAAAAATGGAAAAACTATTTATATTAAAGAAACTGATTTTCCAACTGCAGGAAGGGCGTATAATTGTAACGGTAAATTGTTATTTTTAAGTTACGACGACAACTGGGGGAATTCGTTAAAGACTAAAAATAAGGTCTCCTTATTTATGACAGAAGTCGACTCTAAAACTGGAGAAAAGATTTCAGAAACGTTTGAAGTTGATTATGTGGAAACGAAAAACAATAATCAGTATGCTGATATTGACGTTTCATTTTCTCCTGATAAGAAATATTTTTTGGTAACATCTGAAATTAAAGAAGCTAAACAAAAACAAAAAGTTATTTGCAGGTTATATTCTACAAATGGCTATAAACGTATCTGGGAAAAAGAACCGATCACTACATATAAAAATTCAACTGTGTCGAGTTCTGAATATTGTGTAGATAATAATGGTAATTTATATTATATATTCGGTTATGTAAGGAGCGATCATAAAAATGAGTTTGATAATTATGATGACGTTAATTTCGGTATTGTGTCTAATTCTGGGTCAAACGCATCGATTATTATAAAAGAGATTAACGCTTCAAATAAAAAAATAGAAACTATAGCTTGTGAAGTTTTTGGTAATTCGCTTGTCTGTACTGGTAATTTTTCTGATGGACAAATAGATATTGATAAAAATGCGAAGAGAGGTTTTTTTATTGCATCTTTAAATCATAATGATAATCTTTATTTTGAAAATTTTGCATACATTGATGATAAAATTGAAGAAGATATCAAGCCTGGAAGAAAAGAGAATGGTAATAATATTTATTGGACTCCAGGAAAGATGTTTGTTATGAATAATTCATTTTATGTTTTTAGACAAGTTGTAAGAGTAAAAGGATATACTACTTTAGATGAATTACTCCTTTTAAAATATACATTGGATATGAAATATTTATGGATGAGAGAAGTAAGAAGATTAGCGTCAGGTGAAAAAGAAAGTGTAGTGAATATCGTATTGAATGATAAAATTAATCTATTGTATTATGAAAACCTCGAAAATATGAGAAATTTTCAAAGTACTGAAAAGAAAAAACTATTTCATTCGCGGTATGACAAGGATCCAATTGCTGTTACGTCAATAGATGCTGATGGAAATATGACTCAAAAGCAACTTCCCTTAAATTATCAAGTGCTGATGGAAGACCAGTCTTTAAAAGATTACCACGGGTTTAATATAAATTCATTGATATTACCAGTACGTATCTCAAATAAAAAGAAACGTTATGATGTTTTATTAATAAAATAAATATGCAAAATAAAAAACCAATGACATTACAAATTCTTTTGATTTTATTGGCTGTTGGCTTAGCAGCGGGATTTTTAAGTGGGATGGTTGGCATAGGAGGAGGAATTATCATCGTGCCTGTATTAGTTTATTTCTTAGACTTTACTCAGCATCAAGCGCAAGGAACAACTTTGTTTATGTTTTTATTACCTATTGGAATTTTAGGGGTAATGAATTACCATAAACAAGGTTATGTTGATTACAAAACTGCTTTAATTATTTGTTCGACCTTTGTTTTTGGAAGCTATTTCGGAAGTAAACTATCAATTTCTTTAGATCAAAAAACAGTAAAGCAAATTTTTGGCGCCATCATCATTTTGTTAGGAGCTAAAATGTTGTTCTGGAAATAATGTTTGTGAGGCTGAGCGGAGTCGAAGCCCTTCATTATCTACTTCCCTTTCCTAATCGTAAATAACCTACCTACAGCTGAGGTCTTTCCATCATCTGTAAATACACCGTGCTCTGAACCTTTTACGTCTTCAATAGAATAAAAGGCGTTTGGCGTCATAGCGTTTATTAAATCGAGGACTTCTGCTTTATCTGTTCGTTTCACAATTGTAAAAATCAATTTCACGGGCCCCATTGCACCTTGACCGTCAACAATGGTAATTCCTTGATTCCTTAACTTTAAAGCATTTATTAATTCATTAATATTCTCGTTGCTAATAATTCGTATTATCTGTGTTCCTATTGCCAAACGTTCTTCAATATACATTCCCAGATAAGTTCCAGCGCTAAACCCCGCTGCCCAAGCAATAAAACAAGCTATATTATCTAAATGACTAAATACTTGGCGCATAGCAACCAACCAAATTAATACCTCAAAAAAACCAAGAATTGGAACAATTTTTTTAAAGCCTTTTGATATGAATATATGGCGAAGTGTTGCCATCGTTACATCACCTAATCTTGATATAAAGATGAGAATAGGTAATATAATCCAGCTAAAATAATCGAATTCCATAATTTTAAAATCGCTACATAAAATTACTTGTACTTTATCTCCTCTAGCTTCGTTATACTATTAATTATTAATAATCTATTGTTTATACAAAGCTATGATTTGGCAAAAATTAACAAGCAATAAAGCAGAAATTTAGACTATCGAAACAAGTCAAGAACATATTCAATCGCCAATCCCAGAAAAGAAAAAAAATTTCTGGAGATTTTTAAAACGTTTCCTCATCACGTTGTTTGTTTCTGTAATTACCATTATCGGTATAAGTGTTTCTTTAGTGTTTATATATGAAGAAGAGGTGGTTAATTTAATCATCAAAGAATTAAATAAACATTTAAAAACCGAAGTTCGCATTGATCCCAAAAATATCGACTTAACTATAATCAAATCATTTCCTAATTGTGCCATTGAGTTTAAAGAACTCACGGCTATGGATGCTAAGGAATTTGAATCGGATGATACATTGCTTTATGCAAAGCGATTATCATTAGCGTTTAATATTAAAGATTTATTTAATAAAAACTATACCATCAAAAAAATTGAACTTGAAAATGCGGACTGTCATTTAAAAGTTGACAAAAAAGGAAATGCTAATTACTTCGTATGGAAATCAGATAGTGCTAGCACAGGAAGCGATAGTTTGAAATTTGCCTTAGAAAAAATTAGTTTAAAAAATGTAGATGTGTCTTTAAAAGACAATAAACGAAAAATCAAATTAAATACTTCTATTAAAGCGTTACATTTTAAAGGAAAGTTTAATGAAGATAATTACACGTTAATATCTGATGGTAGTGCGTATGTCAATCTGTTTCAGGTACAGAAGATAAAATATGTTCATAACAAAAATATAAAGTTTGATATAGAATTTGATGTGACAGGCTCTACATATACTATTCGAAAATCGGAAACGTCAATCAATTACACTCAATTAGTTAGTAAAGGCTCCTTTGTGATGAAAGATAGCCTTCAATCGCTCGATATTTTTTTTAACGGAAAAAATTTAGACATCTCATCTACTTTATCGTTACTACCTGAGAAGTTCCAAAATCAAATTAATGATTACGAAAGTGATGGAGAATTTTACGCTTTTGGCGAGTGTCATTACAAAAACGGACAACCATTTATTTTAAAATCTGATTTTGGTGTTAAGAAGGCTACTGTTACTTACAAAGAAAAAAACACCACCTTAACGAATGTGAATTTGTTAGGCAATATTACAGTGAATGAGAGCAGAAGCAACCTAACACTTAAAAATATTTCAGCAAATTTAAATGGCAATACGTTTACTGGTGATGTAGAATTAACTAATTTCAAAGACCCTTATTTAAAATTAAAATTAGCTGCTAATACAAAATTAGAAGAACTGATTGCCTTTTATCCAATTGACACCTTAGAGAATTTAAGTGGTGCAATAAATCTAAATGCAGAAATAGAAGGTTTGATTAGTGAAATGAAATCCAATGCTTATAGCCCAAGTATTAAAGCAAATGGAAATGCAGTCATCACCGATTTAAAAGCAACATTTAAGCAAACTGATAAACACATTAATATTCCTGAAGGAAAGTTAGAATTAAATAATCGCCATTTAAATGTCTATAATTTAAAATTAATTAGAGGTAATTCGGATGTGATGCTAGTGGGTGAGTTGCCAAATTTTTTAAGTTATTTATTTGATCCGAAAGAGCCATTAACTGTAGTTGCTCAAGTAACAAGTGATAAAATTGAGTTAGAAGATTTTTTATTTGGCGCTGGAAAATCAAGCGAAAATTCATCTATTAACATTCCTGCTAATTTAGATTTCAATATTTCAGTGAATGTAGAGCATTTAACCTTTTCTAAATTTGTGGCAGATAATATCAAAGGCAATATGCTACTTAAAAACCAAAAGATTGCTTTAAAAGAGGTTGTTTTAAATGCTACGGATGGAGAAGTTAAATTAAATGCTTTTGCTGACGCTAGCGGCGAAAGCTTTAAAGTTTCGGCTGATTGTGATTTAAGTAAATTAAATATTCAAAAGCTGTTTACTCAATTAAATAATTTCGGACAAACAACGATTAAAGATGACAACTTAAAAGGTTTTGTAACTGCTAATGTTGATTTTTCTGGAACTTGGGATAAAAAATTAAATGTTGATTTAAATAGTATTAATGTGACGAGTAGTATTTTAATTGAACGTGGCGAGTTAATAGGTTTTAAGCCATTGGAGAGTTTAGCAAAATATGTAGATATAAATGAGTTAAGACATATTAAATTCTCTACTTTACAAAGTGCGGTTGAAATTAAAAACCGAGTGATTACTATTCCTAGAACTTCTATTAAATCAAACGCCATTAATATGGAGTTATGGGGTAAACATACTTTTGACAACATGATTGATTATCATATTCAATTATTGTTGAGCGAAATTTTAGCCAAGAAACCTAGAGAAAATAAAGATTTTGATGAGGAGTTATCTCTTATTGAAAACGACCCTGAAAACAGACGTTCTGTGTTTATTGTAATGACGGGGCCAATTGATAATCCTACGATTAAGTATGATCGAAAAGGTGCGAAAGAAAAAATTAAAGATGATATTAAACAAGAGAAACAAAATTTAAAACAAATTTTAAAAGAAGAGTTTGGTTTCTTTAAAAAAGATAGTGTTAAGGTAAAAGAGACAGAAAAGGCAAATCAAAAGTTTCAAATACAAGTTGGCGAAGAAAAACCGAAAGCCAATAAGCCTCTTCAACCTAAAAAGAAAGAAGAAGAGGATGATGATTTTTAGAGTTTTGTCATTGCTAGTGTAGCGAAGTAATCTCATATCTATATTTTTGTTCTCATAAATATTTAAGCGATTATTCCTTTTTTTCATTACATTTAATTTCCAAAACTAAATCATATGCACAATTATGCACTAGCAATACACGGCGGAGCAGGTACTATATTAAAAAGCACCATGACTCCCGAAAAAGAATTAGCTTACAAAAATGGCTTGCAAGATGCTATTGAAGCAGGTGAAAGTATTTTAAAAAGTGGAGGTTCAGCTTTTGATGCTGTTGAATCTGCTATTATTCAGTTAGAAAACAATCCATTGTTTAATGCAGGAAAAGGTGCTGTATTTACAAATACTGGTACTCATGAAATGGATGCCTCTATTATGAATGGCAAAGATTTAATGGCTGGAGCTATTGCAGGTGTGCAAGGGGTTAAAAATCCTATTTCTTTAGCAAGAGCGGTGATGGAAAAATCAGAACATGTTTTGTTGACAGGAAATGGTGCAATGGATTTTGCTAAAAAAGTAAACGCACCATTTGAAAACGAAGATTACTTTTTTGTGCAACTGCGTTACGATCAATTGCAACAAGCCAAACAATCTAATAGTATGATACTAGATCATACAGAAGATAAAATCGAGCATGGTGAAAAGAAATTTGGAACGGTTGGTTGTGTCGCATTAGATTTGCAAGGCAATTTAGCTGCTGGTACTTCAACAGGTGGCATGACAAATAAAAAGTTTGGTAGAGTAGGTGATAGCTCCATTATTGGAGCAGGTACTTATGCTAACAATAACACTTGTGCTATTTCTTGTACGGGTCATGGCGAATTATTTATTCGTTCGGTTGTGGCTTATGATATTTCCTGTTTAATGGAATACAAAAATTTATCGCTGAAAGAAGCTTGTGATTTAGTGGTGATGGATAAATTGGTAAAGATTGGTGGCGAGGGCGGTTTAATTGCACTAGATGCGAAAGGGAATATTGTGTTGCCTTTTAATTCAGAAGGAATGTATCGCGCAAGCAAAAAACAAAACGAAGATATATTTATTGGGATTTATAAGTAAGTTCAACTAAATCATGTATAAAAAAACGGCTATCGCATTTGATAGCCGTTTTTAGTTTGATATATAAATTTGATTTTACGTTTAAATGGCAAAATCGCTTGGTTTATGAATCGTTAATTTTTTGTTTTTCAAATCATAGTGATCTCCTAATGCCATCACGTGTACAATTAAATTATCAATCGATACAGGTGCTCCCATTTCTACATCACTCATACTTGTGTGACGCATCTGAGTGGCATCCACTAACATAATTAAACCTGATCCAACAGCTTCCATATTAGTGCCGTCAGTAATTAATAAACCAGCATCTTCACCTAAACCAATACCTAAATTAATTGGATTACTCGCGCATGCGTATAACAAACGACCAATGCGTCCACGTTGAACAAAGTGCGTATCAATAATCACGTTATTAATAAATCCTAAACCACCAGTAATTTTTACTTCACCTTTATGTAAGGCTTCGCTACTACTACCTTGGTAAATCATATTGTTTGAGCTAGCTGCAGCTCCTGCCGAAGTTCCTGAAATTAAAAAATCTTCGTTTTGATATTTATCTAATAACAAATGATGAAAAGTGGTTCCTCCAAATATAGCCGTTAAACGTAATTGGTCACCGCCCGTAAACATCACCACATTAGCATTACGCAAACGTTCTAAGTATTCTTCAGAGTTCGCTTCTTCGCGTGTTTTAATATTTAAAACACCAACGTTTGCAACTTGCAATTGTGCAAATGCTTTCACATATTCTTCACCAACTTCTTCGGGAATACTTGACGCAGTGGTAATAATCTCAATACGTGATTCGCTATTTTTAACGGATTCTGTAGTGATACGTTTTAAAATTCCTTTTTCAAAAAACTTTAAACTTCTCTTTAGGTCGGTTTCACTTTCCGAAAAACTACCTCTATCTACTGAGCCACCAATGATGACTAATTTCCCTTTTGGATTCATAAACTAAATTTCATGTAAAACTATTGTAAAAAGACCGATAATTAATTGAATTTGCAGATAGTTTATACCATTATTTTGAACAATAAATAGTTTATATAAAAAACTAGGCTTATATTAGTCAAAAGACATACCTATTCACAATTAATAGCATTCCCCTATGAAGATTATCGAAACTAAAGTCATGCGCGGACCAAACTATTGGTCAATCAAAAGAAAAAAATTAATTGTCATGAAGTTGGATTTGGAAGAATTAGAAGAACTTCCAACAAATAAAATTGATGGCTTTGGCGCTCGTTTGGAGGCTTTAATGCCAAGTTTAATGCAACACCGTTGTTCGGAAGGAAAAGAAGGCGGATTGTTTTCTCGTATTAAAGAAGGTACTTGGATGGGCCATGTGATTGAACATATTGCTTTAGAATTACAAACTCTAGCAGGTATGGAATGCGGTTATGGAAGAACCAGAGGTACAGGTACTAAAGGAGTATATAATGTGGTATTTAATTATATGGAAGAAGCAGTTGGATTGTATGCAGCAAAAACAGCTGTTAAAATTGCAGAGCATTTAATTAAAGGAGAGGCTTATGATATAGATTCAGAAATTCGTCACATGCGTGAGTTACGCGAAAGCGTGCGCTTTGGACCAAGTACTGGTTCTATTGTAGATGAAGCCATTGCAAGAGATATTCCTTTTATTCGAATTAATTCGGAATCCTTAGTTCAATTAGGTTACGGAAAAAATCAAGTACGTTTTAGAGCTACGATGACAGATAGAACAAGTTCTATTGCGGTAGATTTGGCAAGTAATAAAGATGAAACCAAACGCATGCTGAAGGATGCAGCTATTCCAGTAGCAAAAGGTGTTTGTATTTCAAATCCTGATGATTTAGAAGATGCAGTAAAGAGCGTTGGCTTTCCTTTAGTATTTAAACCTTTAGACGGTAATCATGGCAAAGGCGCTTCTATCAATGTAAAAACCTTGGAAGAAGCAGTTGAGGCTTTTGCTCATGCGAAAAAATATTCTCGTAAAATTATTATTGAAAAATTTATTACTGGATATGATTATAGAGTGTTAGTCATTAATAATCGTTTTATAGCCGCAGCTTTGCGTGAACCAGCACATGTGATTGGTGATGGTAAATCAACGATACAACAATTAATTGATAAAGAAAATTTAGATCCTCGTCGTGGTTACGGACACGAAAATGTATTAACAGAAATTTCGGTTGATAGAGAAACTCTTGAGCAGTTAGCAAAGAAAGATTGTAATTTAGAAACGATTCTAAAGAAAGACGAACATTGCTATTTAAAAGGAACCGCTAATTTAAGTACAGGCGGTACTTCTACAGATGTGACTGATATTGTTCATCCCCATAATATTTTTATTTGCGAACGTATTTCTCGTGTGATTGGATTAGACATTTGTGGTATTGACATCATGGCATCTAATTTAAGTGAGCCTTTAGAAATAACAGGTGGTGTGGTTTTAGAAGTGAATGCGGCTCCAGGATTCCGTATGCATTTAGCGCCAGCAAAAGGCTTGCCTCGTAATGTAGCAGCGCCAGTAATTGATATGTTATATCCAACTGGTAAATCTTGTCGTATTCCTATTATTGCTATTACAGGCACCAATGGTAAAACAACCACAACGCGTTTAATTTCTCACATCGTTAAAAATAACGGATTCAAAGTTGGATTTACAACAAGTGATGGTATTTACGTTGGTAACTCGATGTTAACCAAAGGTGATACAACTGGCCCAATTAGTGCGGAGTTTATTTTAAAAGATCCTACGGTTGAGTTTGCTGTTTTAGAAACTGCACGTGGTGGTATTTTACGTTCGGGTTTAGGATTCAGTAGATGTGATGTGGCTGTTGTTACAAACATTCAAGAAGATCACATGGGACTTTCAGATATCAATACCTTGAAAGATATGGCTCGTGTAAAAGGTGTTGTGGCAGAAAGTGTGAAGCGTGATGGTTATGTAGTATTAAATGCAGATAACGAATACTGTGCTGGCATTTCAAAAGAAGTGAGCTGCAACGTGGCATACTTTAGTATGGATGAAAACAACAAAGTTATTGTTGATCATTGTAAAAAAGGTGGTATTGCAGCTATTTATGAAAACGGATTTATTACCATTAAAAAAGGTGATTGGAAATTTAGAGTCCAAAAAGTAACCAATGTGCCTTTAACTTTTGGTGGACGAGTTTCTTTTATGATTCAAAATGTATTAGCAGCAACTTTGGCAACTTACGTATATGGTTTTGCAACAGAAGATATTGCTACTAGCTTAGAAACATTTATTCCTTCGGCAGCACAAACACCTGGCCGTATGAATATTTTTGATTTCAAAGAATATAAAGTGATGATTGACTTTGCTCATAACGCTGATGGCTTTAGAGGGATTAAAGAATTTTTATCTACCATTGAATCCACTTCTAAAATAGGCATCATTACAGGTACTGGAGACAGACGTGATGATGATATTAGAGATATGGGAAGAATCTCAGCAGAGATGTTTGATCATATCATTATTCGTCAGGATAAATTTTTACGTGGACGACAAGCAGAAGAAATCGTGAAATTATTAGTGGAAGGAATTCAACAAGTAAGCCCAATGACGTCTTATGAATATGTGCCTAAAGAAATTGAAGCTCTAAATCATGCATTCAGCATTGCAAAACCAGGTTCATTTATTGTTGCCTTAAGTGATGTGATAGATAATGCGATTGAAGTGGTGCATTCATACTTAGATAAGGAAAGAGAAGGGAAGTAGATTATAGCTTCTCGACTACGCTCGAAGTGACAGATAAAATGTTTGTCAGTTCGAGCGGAGTCGAGAACTTTTTTTAATTATAATTTCTCATACTCGCTTCTCACAAAGTCAGCTAACTCTTTTACATAAGCTGGCGAGAAATCAAATTTAATTCCTGCAGCAGCGTATAATTCAGGAATGGTTTTTAAGTATCCTAACGATAATGCTTTTTTGTAATTAGCTAAAGCTTGTTTAGGATTTTGTTTATAGCTGCGCCACATCGCAATAGCACCTAACTGCGCCATACCATATTCTATATAATAAAATGGTACTTCGTATAAATGCAATTGTGCTTGCCATGAGCGTTGTAAATTATTTTCTAATCCCGTGTAATCAACAACGCCAGTACCAAAGTCTTTACTAATTTGCATCCAATAAGCATAACGTTCTTCTAAGGTATGCTTTGGGTTGGTATAAATCCAATGTTGATATTTATCAATGGAAGCAATCCAAGGTAAACCTTTTAATACATCATTTAATTGTTCTTTCTTCGCACGTTTATAATCTTCTGGATTTGGGAAGAAAGCTTCCCAATGTTCCATACTAATTAATTCCATACTCATACTAGCCAATTCTGCCACTTCACTTGGTGTACTTTTAAATTCGGTTAATTCTAAATCAGCTGCTAAAAAGGCATGTACGGCGTGTCCGCCTTCGTGAACCATGGTTACCATATCGCGGTGTAAACCTACGGCATTCATAAAAATAAAAGGCACATCGGTTTCCATTAAGGGATAATTATATCCACCTGGCGCTTTTCCAATGCGTGATTCTAAATCCAAACGTTTCATGTCTTGCATGGTAGTAATACACTCTGCAAAATATGGGTCGATTGTATTGAAGCAAGCAATGGTTTTTTCTGCTAAATCAGCGCCCGTAGTAAAAGGTTTTAACGGTTCTTTACCTTCCGCATCCACCTCTTTATCCCAAGGTCTGTAAATATCTAATTTTAGAGCATCTTTACGAGCTTGCTCATTTTGTTTCACAAGAGGAACAATATGTTGTTGTATGGCATCTTGAAAATTGTAACAGTCTTGTACACTATAATCAAAACGACCTAACTCTTCGTGTTTGTAATCTCTATAGTTTTTAAATCCTGTGTTTAAAGCCACTTGATGACGTAATGCAATTAATTCATCATACAGTTTGTTTAATTCAGTTTCATCTTCAGCTCTACGTTTTTGTATTTGATGATAAATACTTTCACGTAAAGTTCTATCATTACTTTTAAAATAGGTCGCAGCTTTTTGTAAAGTAATTTCTTCTTTATTGTAAGTAATGGTTTGTGCCGCTGAAATATTGCCATACTCTTGTTCTTTTTGGCGTAACTCAGTATTTAAAGCAATGTTTTCTTCGCGGTATAATTCAATACTTTTTTTAACACCACGTACATAAACGAAGTAAGTATCTTTTTCTAATTGGTCAATAAAAGGGCAATCAATTAATTTTTTATTTAAATCATTGCTGTATGGCGAAATATGTGGTTCAATTTCTGTCACAAAATAATTAAACGATTCTTGCAATTCTTCGTTTTGCGTATTGCATGTCATTTTGATGTAACGCCAAGCGCCATCTTCGTTTAATACGGCCTCTAATTCACTATGGTCGCGCATCCATTGTTTTAATTCGGCAACCGAATTGATTGATCTGTTTTTTAATTCTTCAAATAATGGTTTTAGGTTTTCCCAATTGCTAACTCTAAAATCTTTTGAAATATAATGGCGTTCCATAATGTTTGTTTTATGCATTGAAGATAAGCGTTTATTAATAATTTGCCAATTGATAATCAAAAACATTTGGGCGTGTCCCCGCGAAGAGGCAGCGGGGTCGGGCTTTTCGTTACAAGTCCTCGCCATTCGTTCCTCATGGTTGTGGGCTTTTCACTTCAATCCCTCACGCAGGGCTTACATTATCATTCGAAGTGTAACCTCCGATTTTTTGAAACTTATATTGCGTGAGGGATTGAGGCATTTGTCTGAGCTCTTTTTATCACGCCTTGGCGTGATAAAAAAGCGAGTGCCGAAAGCCCGTGTCCGCCAGCTGGCGGAACACGCCCAAATCTTTAAATCTATATTTCTAAGCAATAAAAAAGCCCTCTCTTTCGAAAGGGCTTTTAATAAATATAAGTAAGCTAATTAAGCTACACCAGTTTTTCTAACACCAGCTGTTTTTTTAACACCTGTGCTTGTTTTTGTTTTAGTAGTATCTTTAGTAGCCGTTTTTTTCGCTGCTGCTTTTTTCTCAGTAGCTGCTTTTACAATTTTCTTTTCAGCAGATTCTTCTTTTGTTTCAGCTTCTTTTACTTTTAAGTTACCAGAAGTTTGTAAAGCATTATACCAAGTAAATAATTTACGCATATTACTTGTGTAAACACGCTCTTTATCATAATCAGGTAAAACTGCTGCAAAATAAGCAACAACTGTTTTGTCGTCGGCTTTTGCATCAATACTCGCTCCACCTTTTTCTTTATCAAAAATAGCTTTCATGATTTCTGCCACTGGTTTATCTTCGCCAGTAGTAAACATGCTAATGTCTTCTAATGAGCTTACTTTAGCTGTTGAGCTAATAGAAGTGCGTTTTTTATCTGCTAATCCTTCTACAATAATTCCGTTTTTAGATTGAGCAACCACTTTATATAATCCTGGTTGTCCGCTAATGGCAATAATTCCTGTTAAATCAATCATCGTTCTTTTTTAAAAATTTTAGATAACAAAAATAGCACTTTTTTAGTATTTACCATATAAATTGACTAAAAAAGTGAATCCACAGATATTTTCAAGTAGTAACTAAAAAACAATATGATTCAATAGAAATATACTTCAGGTGATTTTATCAATTAATTTTTTACAAGACCAGTTAAATTAAAACCTCGATTAAATTTTGATTAGACACAAGTGATAAATGCTCAAAAACATAATGTTTATAAGCATTTCAAGCACGCATAGAATGTTAAAAAGATGAAATTTTATGCCCCCTTAACAAAAAAATAAATACAACGCACAATTTTTTTTCACTATTTTTTATATTTTCTTTAATTGCTTGATACATAAGCAAATTAGCCAGTTATTAACGATTGCTGTTAATTTCTCAATGTTAAAAAAACAGTCTGAATGTTAATTTCATTTTCTAAAAATCCAATCATTTTTAATCAGATTTGTAGAACGAACTGTGCAACAATTATTCTCTTAAATTTTTAAGAGATTTATATATAAAGAAACGACTATGAATGAACCGATACTAGCAGAAAACAAAGACCGCTTTGTTTTATTCCCAATCAAATACAATGATATTTGGGAATTTTATAAAAAATCAGAAGCAAGTTTTTGGACGGCAGAAGAAATTGACTTATCTAATGACGTAAGTGATTGGAATAATAAGTTAAATGACAACGAGCGTCACTTTGTAAAACATGTTTTAGCTTTTTTTGCTGCAAGTGATGGTATTGTTAATGAGAACTTAGCGATTAACTTCTTAAATGAAGTTCAATATCCTGAGGCTCGCTGTTTTTATGGTTTCCAAATTATGATGGAAAACATTCACTCAGAAACCTATTCTTTATTAATTGATACTTATATTAAAGATCCAGTTGAAAAAGATAAATTATTACACGCGGTTGATACTGTGCCATGTGTAGGTAAAAAAGCTGACTGGGCTTTAAGATGGATTGGTAACGGAAGTTTTGCAGAGCGTTTAATTGCTTTTGCAGCAGTTGAAGGAATTTTCTTCTCTGGTTCTTTCTGTTCAATTTTCTGGTTAAAAAAACGTGGTTTAATGCCAGGATTAAGTTTTAGTAACGAGTTAATTTCTCGCGACGAAGGCTTACACTGTGATTTTGCTTGTTTATTATATACTAACCATGTAAAAAATAAATTACCAAAAGAACAAGTAACTCAAATTATTACAGACGCTGTAATAATTGAAAAAGAATTTGTGTCGGATGCTATTCCAGTGCGTTTAATTGGAATGAACTCTGACTTAATGTGTCAATATATTGAGTTTTGCGCTGATAGATTATTATTAGCATTAGGTTGCGATAAATTCTATAACGCTTCAAATCCATTTGATTTTATGGAGATGATTTCGTTACAAGGCAAAACAAATTTCTTCGAAAAACGTGTGGCTGAATACCAAAAATCTGGTGTGATGAACAATAAAGAAGAAAATAACGTGTTTAATTTAGATGAAGATTTTTAGTTAAAAAATTCATCGGTTAAATTCCCTATTTCGTATCTCGCTGAAAATCATTGAACAAGGTGTAAATCTTGTAAGGGAATCTTAGCCTCCAGAAACACGTTCATTAAATGTTAAATTTTTGTTACGTCGCTTGCGGCCTAGCAAATAAAGGAAAGAAATAATTAACCGTCACTTTGTTAATATCAAGTGGTGGCGAAAGTAAAAAAAGACGATTATAGTTATAACTTGTTGTAACGAAAACAATACTCAAAAACTAAAGTAAAACCAATTAAAAACTAAAGGCAATGTTTGTAATAAAAAGAGATGGCACTCAAGAGACTGTGAAGTTTGACAAAATCACAGCACGCGTTCAAAAGCTTAGCTACGGCTTAGATCCAAACCACGTAGATCCTATTCAAGTAGCAAAAAAAGTAATTGATGGTGTGTATGATGGCGTTCACACAATTGATTTAGATAACTTAGCTGCTGAAACAGCGGCGTCGTTAACCACTAAGCATCCTGATTATGCTTTATTAGCATCTCGTATTGCAGTAAGTAACTTACACAAAAACACAATTAAATCATTCTCAAAAACAATTGAGATATTATATAATTATGTAGATCCAAAAACAAATCAAAAAGCATCATTAATTGCCGATGACGTTTATGAAATTGTAATGAAGAATGCGCAATTATTAGATTCTTCTATTATTTACGATAGAGATTTTGGTTACGATTATTTTGGTTTTAAAACTTTAGAGCGTTCTTATTTATTAAGAACTCACGGTAAAGTTACTGAGCGCCCTCAACATATGTTAATGCGTGTATCAATTGGTATACACAAAGAAGATATTGCTTCTGCTATTGAGACTTACAACTTAATGAGCGAGCGTTGGTTTACACATGCAACTCCTACTTTATTTAATGCTGGTACGCCAAAACCACAAATGAGTTCTTGTTTCTTATTACAAGCAAAAGATGATAGTATTGATGGAATTTATGATACATTAAAACAATGTGCTCGTATTTCTCAATCTGCTGGAGGTATTGGTTTAGCTATTCATAAAGTACGTGCTACTGGTTCTTATATTAAAGGAACTAATGGTACATCAAATGGTATTTTGCCAATGTTAAAAGTATTCAACGAAACAGCTCGTTACGTTGATCAAGGTGGTGGAAAACGTAAAGGTTCTATCGCTGTTTACTTAGAGCCTTGGCATGCTGATATTTATGAGTTTTTAGATATTCGTAAAAACCATGGTAAAGAAGAAATGCGTGCGCGTGATTTATTTACAGCGTTATGGATTCCAGATTTATTCATGAAGCGTGTTGAAGCAGAAGGAACTTGGAGTTTAATGTGTCCTAACGAGTGTCCAGGATTATATACATCTCACGGTGCAGAGTTTGAAGCATTATATACTAAATACGAAGAAGAAGGAAAATTCCGTAAACAAATTCCAGCACGTGAATTATGGGCAGCAATTATCGATTCGCAAATCGAAACTGGTAACCCATACATGTTATACAAAGATGCTTGTAACTTAAAATCAAACCAATCTCACTTAGGTACTATTCAATCTAGTAACTTATGTACGGAGATTGTTGAATACACTAGCCCTGATGAGGTTGCTGTTTGTAACTTAGCATCTATTGCATTACCTCGTTTTGTAGATGAGAAAGAAGGCACATTTGATCACCAAAAATTATTTGATGTCACTTATACTATCACTAAAAACTTAAATAAAGTTATTGACCGTAACTACTACCCAATTCCTGAGGCTCGCAATTCAAACATGCGTCACCGTCCAATTGGTTTAGGTGTGCAAGGTTTAGCAGATGCATTTATTTTAATGCGTTTCCCTTTTGAAAGTGAAGAAGCTAAAAAATTAAATGCTGAAATTTTTGAAACGATTTATTACGCTTCAATGACTGCATCTAAAGACTTAGCAATTAAAGATGGTTACTACGAATCTTATCCAGGTTCTCCATTATCAAAAGGTATTATGCAATTTGATATGTGGGGTGTAACACCAAGCCCACGTTGGGAATGGGATGTATTAAAAGAAGAAGTGAAAAAACATGGCGTACGTAACTCATTGTTATTAGCACCAATGCCAACAGCTTCTACATCACAAATTTTAGGTAATAACGAATGTTTTGAACCATATACATCAAACATTTATAGCCGTCGTGTATTATCAGGTGAGTTTGCAGTAGTAAACAAACACTTATTACGTGACTTAGTAAAATTAGGTATGTGGAATGATGCCTTGAAAAACAAAATCATTGCAGCTAATGGTTCAGTACAAAACATTCCTGAGATTCCTCAAAATATTAAAGATATTTACAAAACAGTTTGGGAAATTAAACAACGTACAATTATTGATATGGCTGCTGACCGTGGAGCATACATCTGTCAATCTCAATCATTAAACTTGTTTATCCAAGATGCAAACTTTGCTAAATTATCTTCAGCACATTTTTATGCTTGGAAAAAAGGATTAAAAACAGGTATGTACTACTTACGTACAAAAGCAGCAGCAGACGCTATTAAGTTTACAGTAGATCAAGCAGCTTTATCTGTACCAGTATTAGGAAACGAAGATCAATTATTAGTAGAACGCGGACAAGCTCACGTATTAAGCTACGAAGAGCAACAAGCACAATTATCTTGTTCATTAGATAATCCAGATGCTTGCGAAGCTTGCGGATCTTAAAATAAAAAGAAAATAAGTTTAACCCTGAAGAAAGGCCTCTCTGAAATTAATGAGAGGCTTTTTTTTGAAAGAGAATATTAAAATTAGAAATATTAACCTTTAAAATAAAAAATAAAGCAACAAAAAAACCAGAAGACATGCCCCTGGTTCAATTTAAAAAAAACGGTGAGAGGTTTTTTTAGTTAGAAATAATTCAAGGTTTGCTTCCTTTCTTATTACTTCACAAATAAATAAATTTTATTTGTATTAGGCAACACGCCGAACCAAAATTCTGGGAAAGATTTCAACACAATCATAGAGTATTCGCAAAACTGTGAATTATGGCGTACTACGTCCTTTTGAGAGCAATTAATTTGTTTTTGATTGGAAGATATACCCCTATGTCTTGAAAGAGACAATACATAATAATTTAAAATTTAAGAAATGAATAAACTAAATAATACTATCAAAAGTAAAATCAATGGCATGAGATGCATTGAACATAATCAACTAACAGAAGTTAAAACCACTGGAGATAAACTTAGTTTTAGTTGTTGTTGCGATTCCTTCAAGGAAAATATTAAGAAAGTAATTGCAAAAGCTACAAAAGACTATGCAGAGAGTGAATTGAGAAATGCCTTAAGTGGTCGTTAGTAGTTTAATGAAATAGTAGAAATCTGACCTCCCTTTGTATTTCAAAGGGAGGTTATTAAAACAAAAAGACAAAATGGACTTAATAAAAAAAATGGCAGAGGATTTCGTTAAATATAATATTTCAGGAGGGACATCAGAATATAAAGTAGTAATAAATGATGTAAAAAATAAATTATATGAAATAGACGACCAACCAGATAAAATAAAGTATTTAAATATTGTATTAGACGGAAATCAAACGGAGTATAATAAGCATAAATTAGTTTGCAAAGATGAAGAGCATTGTCTTACTAATTTTTCACATGAATCTATTTCGTATTTTTTAGGAAATGAATTAAAAAAACTTGGAATAGTTATAAATGACGATACTTTTACTTCAGAAGATAAACAGGAAGCAGATTCAAAGCTTGATAAAATTCTTGAAGAAATTCAAACATTGAAAGACGGCCAGCAGATAATTTACGACCAAATAACTAAGGATATTGAAGAGCTAAAGGAACTTTATTATTTAGGAAAGAAAAAATGGCATAGGCAATTTATAGGAACAGCAATAGAAATGACTACAAGTGGAATTGTAAGTGAAACAGTATCTAAAAGTATAATTGAAGTAGTTAAAAATAATGTAGTCAACTTAATATCATAATTAACCCATGAAAAATCCTAATGAATTTAGTCATTGGGCTTTTTTGTTTTCGCATCTACTGTTAGAACAAATCTTACCACTTATCGAAAAAAAGTCACCAGATATAAAGTGGCCATTTTTGGTTTGCTTTTGTTTGCTATTTTTAGTCTATAAATATAGTTGTAATGAAAATTTACCTTTTTTTAGTTTTATCACTTATTTGCATTAACAGTAAGGTATTTTCCCAAAACGATGAGCCTATCATCGATTCAGTATACAAATTCAGGTATGCTGATGCAAGGGTTTTTAATAATTTGCCTCATGGGATTTATAAATTTAATACCGATATAGACTATATTACATTTATGTCGCAATACTATCAGGAAGGTTTATTTCATCCACAATTTTTTAAAAGCGATGAGATGGGAATTGTGATTAATTATGAAAGTGCTTCCATAGGTTCTGGAAAAAAAGTAAAGGCCGTTTTGAAACTACAAACTATATTGTAATACAATTGGGTCATTATAGTTCTTATATTCAATTTCAAGCCATGAATGAACAACAAATATGTTTAGCACTCAAAAAGTCTAAGAAAGAAGTGGTTATTCAGGAAGTGAATTAATAGTACGAAATCCAGTTGCATTTAAAATGCCAGGGTATATTAAAAGCCCAATGATTTTATCATTGGGCTTTTTTGTTTTTTTGCAAATTGTATCCGCTCCAGACCTGACAGGTTTCTAAAACCTGTCAGGTCTGCGTTCTGGTTAGTAGCAACGTTGGCTTTTTATAAAATGCTACAGTTTGTAGCAAAGACGCGTTTTAAAATTACTTTACTTTGTGTTGAATTTACACCTGTCAGGTTTTTAAAACCTGACAGGTGTAGCAAACGAACGAAGAAAATGCAAAACATAGAGCCTTTACAAGAAGGAAAAGTATATCATATTTATAACAGAGGAATCAATAGTGCTGAATTGTTTTTTGAGTCGGACAATTACGATTATTTTATGAAACTATACGGAAACCATATAGATCCAATTGCAGACACATATGCTTGGTGTTTAATGAAAAATCATTTTCATTTTTTAGTTAGGATAAAAGATGAAATGTCAAAAACACCGCATCAAAGTTTTTCTAATTTATTTAATGCTTACACAAAAGCTATCAATAAAAGATACAATAGGCATAGTAGTCTTTTTCAAAGGCCTTTTAAAAGAAAATTAGTAGATAACGAAGCTTATCAAAAAAACTTAATTCTTTATATTCATAACAATCCAGTTAATCATGGTATTTGTGAGCATCCAATGGATTATGCTTGGAGTTCATATTTGACTTGTGTTTCCGACAAAGCCACCAACTTGAAAAAAGATGAAGTACTTGATTTATTTGAAGATTTGGAGAATTTTAAAGTTGCTCACAAATTCAGTATCAACTTACCGGATTTGGAGTTCTGATTCCTACACATAGACCCGACAGGTTTCTAAAACCTGTCAGGTCTACCAGTGCTATGTTGGGCTTTTATAAAATGCTACAGTTTGTAGCAAAGACGCGTTTTAAAATTACTTTACTTTTTTTGTTGTAATAGGTGGTCGCAAATTGCGACTACCTCAAAATTTGATAAAATAGCAGAGAAGCAGGCATTAGAACCACACCAAAAAAAGGCTGTAAATTACCTAAAAATAAGTTTTATATTTATTGGATGAATAAAATATTAATATTGTTATGTTCCCTATTTGTCTTTCAAGATTTTGTGGCGCAAGAAAACGATGAATCAAAAGAATTATATGATTTAGGAAATGTAGCGTTTTCCCAGAAAGATTATAAAAAAGCTGATTCGTTATTTACTTTGTCTCTTAATATTTTACCACATCCAGATACCTATTACAACAGAGCGGTATGTCGCAATAAGTTGAATAATTTTTCAGGTTATTGCACGGATTTGGCAGCAGCAGCTACTTTAAATGATAAAGAATCGCGAAGAATTTATTGGAAGGTTTGCGCAAAAACAGATACGATATTCAAAAAAGGTAATGGTGAATTGGCTAATATAACAAATTATGAAGTTGCTGAATTAATTACTTCTTATGAATACAATTCGAATTTCGATTATGAAAAAATTGATAGCATGGGAAATATTTTGCTGTCTCGAATTAGGCTAAACAATGACACAATTTATAGAAAGTGTGAACAGACTAAGTCTCCCGAATATAATAGGGGAATGAATGGCATATTGACCTTCATAAATATTAATTCAAAGTTCGCTGAGCATGTTCAAAATAACAATTTATATGGTAAAGTTTATGTTGCTATAATGATTGATGAAACTGGAAAAGTTTTTGATTCTAAATTGCTATTTGGACTTAAAGATAATGGTACTAAGGACTTAGCTGAATCATTTTTGAAAATGCCCTTGTGGAAACCAGCAGAGTTTAATGACAAAAAAATAAAATACCAACTATCATTAGCTGTTAGTTTTTATGGAGAGATAAAAGAGGTATTAGAATTTGCGCCATTAAAAAGAAGTTTAAGTGAAGTTTATACAGTGGTAGAAGAAATGCCTGAATTTCCAGGTGGACCAATGGAAATGATGAACTTTATTCGAAAGACAATTCGTTATCCAAGAACTGCTTTAGAAAAGGGGCTTTCAGGAAAGTGCTATGTGAGATTTGTTGTTAATGTAAATGGTTCATTAAGTGATATAGAAGTTGTAAATGGTGTACAAAAATGTCCAGAATGTGATGCTGAAGCTATTCGTACCATTCAAATGATGCCACTTTGGAAACCCGGTAAACAAAAAGGGAAGCCAGTTCCAGTATTTTTTAATCTACCTATTAATTTTCAGTTGAGATAGTTTGATAGTATGAGATTAATAACCTGTATAATATGTTTTTTTATTTACTCTAAAAATTATTGGTCACAAGACCTTAAAATGTACCATATAGCTAAACAGGAAATTAATCTATATAGTTTAGTAAATCATTTTAAGTTAAATTATATACAAGAGATAAAAGAATTTGAGATAAGTAGTTTCGTTACATATGGTGAATACAAAAAATATTTGGAGCATATAAAGCAGGATTCTTCTCTTTATTATTATAAACTGTCTTTGCCTAATCCTATCTCGCTTCCAGAAGAAGTGCTTATAAATTACCTTAATAGTACCAAATATGATCTTTACCCAGTTATAGGTGTTTCATGGGAAAATGCTTTAAATTTTTTAAAATGGAAAACGTTAACTGAGAACAAAACAGATAGTCTTAAATTTATTTATAGGCTTCCTAATTGTTCGGAATGGATTGCTGCCAATCATTATTTAGAAACGAATAAAATACCTAATGATTTTAATAAGTATTTTTCAGATTGGACACTTAATACCTTTGACGAAAGTGCTTATGATTTCACGGATCATGGAAAGTATTTTGCTTATGATTATTTCTATTTTGGATTACGAAACGATGCGAAAGTTTTAAAGCGTAAAAGAATTATTGGTAATTCTTTTCTTCATCAACACCAATATATTTATATGAATTCTTTTCATTATTCAATGGAGGGTATTAGGGATGTTGGATTTAGGTATGTTAAAGATGATTATGTTCGATTAATAGAACCGAGAGAAGGAGTTAGAACAGTTGCCGAATCAGTACTGAATTATTGGCAATTAAATATAAAATGAAAAAATACTTTAGTTATATTTTAATTATTTTTCTGCTAACATCATTTGCTAGAGATAAAGAAAAACGTGAATATATAGGAGGCCGTTTTATAAGTAATTATGAAAAACATGAAGGGAAAATAGATGGGAAGTATGTTTCTCGTTATAAAAATGGGAGGATAAGATCTGTAGGATATTTTAATTCTAATTGTAGACAAGGGAAATGGTTGGTTTGGGATTCAACTGGTAAATATTGCACAGAAAGAATTTATGAAAATCTATTTAGTTACAAAATTAGGAAACCAAAGCTTCCGAAAAATGAATTAGTGGATTTGTTAAATGTGTCTATATATGATATGAAATACAATAGCAAAGGTTTTATAGATTTATTTATCTTACAAGAAAGAGCAGTATATTGGGAAAAACGACTTTGGCGTTTTATTCCAGAGAAAAATAATGAAATATTGTTTAATGAGAATTCGTTAATTAATATTATTAATGACTATGCTTTTAAAGATAGTATTCAATTATACAAAGACGACGAGTTTATGATGAAGTTAAAGTATATAAACTTCAATAATAAAAAAATTATTGGCTATAAGATAAAGGAAGACTCATTTTTTGATACAGATAGATATTTATTCGAGACTAGAATTTTAGGAATATGTCCAGTATATATTGATAATATGTCAAAAGATACAACAGATTTATATTGGATTTATTATCCACAAATAAGGCAGTATCTATCGACAGTAATTCCAAGTAATTTCCATAAAGTATCAAATGTAAAAACATATGATGATATTTTCTTATTTCGTAACTTTTACTCAGTAATTTATAAGTCGGGATGGGTTTTTAATAAAGTAGAAAAGAAGGATTTAATACAAAAAGAAAATGAGAAGGATGAAATAGAACTCATTGAAAAAGAACATGATTTATGGCTTGATTTTATTAGGTAATAAAGCCTACGCGCACTGTTAATAAAGCAAATTAAAAATGAGCATGTCTTTATTATATGAATTTTTGCGTCCTTTTTAAAAGTGAGCGTCTATAGGTTATAAATCAATAAATATATAACCTTAAAACTTAAACATCATGGAAAATCAAAATCAATCATGCACTTGTAATTCACGCAACTGTCAAACAACAAGCGTATCTGTAAACAATTGTAATTGCAACAATAATTGCTCTTGTAACTGCAATACGTGTAATTGTAATAAAAGCACTTGTGGCTGTCATTCGAACAAATGTTGCTAATAGGTAAATAAAAACAAAAAGAGGCTTGATATTTCAAGTCTCTTTTTTATTGATATTAGGTTTTTTTAATCCCAAATATATTCCTTATCTTAATATCTGATAATACATGTTTCTATGCGAAAAATTCTTGGTTTCCTATTTTTAGTTTTTACTTGCTTAAATGTCTTCTCGCAAAAATTGACGATTCAATTAAGCCCAGATGTGAACGATGAGTTTGCTTATCCGGAAGTTATTGGAATGAATAGTCAATCTTTTTTTGTAATCTCCTCAAAATCAGAAAACGAATTTTATATCGAAAGCTTTACTAATAAAGAGTTAAGACGTATTTACAAAACACAAGTGGAAATGCCTAAAATAGATGGTAAAACAAATACATTCGAAACTATTTTATATTTCAATTCGCATATATATTTATTTAGCTCTCATCATGATAAAAAATTAAAAAAGTACACGGTTTATATTAACGATATAAAACCTAATGGAGAGCTGTCGTTAAACCACACCATTATTGATGAGATTTCGTTTACTGATAAAAATTATTATTGCAAATACACGTTTAAATTGTCAAATGATAGCAATCGCGTATTGGCTTTTCGTGAAACTTCAGAGTCTGAAATAGCCAATGGAAAACTAACGTATAAAGTTATTAGTAAAGGATTAAAAGTGGTTTTTAGTAAAGATATTGCGTTAGAACAATCTCTTTCTAAAACTGCTATCACTAATGTGCTGATGGACGATGAACAAAATTTATATTACACAGAAAAGCAATATTTTAAAAATGAAACTGAACCGGGAGATTACACTAAACTATTTGTAGTTAGTTATAACTCCGAAAAAGATTCATTGTATAAATCAGAAATAGCTATTAACGAAAAACGCTTTTTAGACGCTAATCTTCAGTTTAATCCGCAAGGTAATTTGATATGCACGGGGATTTATGCTGTCGAGAAAAATACAAGTGTTAATTGGGAGGAAAGTCACACAGTGAAAGGTTTATTTTATAACGTTCTTGAATCAGAAAAGTTAAAGAGCCTGTCACAGGCTCAGTACAACATTCAAGATGTATTTCCCGAAGAAAAGTTTTACCATTATTATTTAACTAATTCTTTTCAATTAGACGAAAACAACTTGGTTGTTTTATGTGAGTTTCAAAATACCATTTGCGATAATGGTAATTGTGATTCTAAATTTGGTCCATGGATAAAAGTTAATTTCAACACAAAGGATAAACAAGGATTTGCTGCTCAAAAAATGACGAACCTTGTAAAGGGCGAAAAACCAAGCTGTAAAGGCGGAACTTTGTCTTATATCCCATTTCAAATAAACAAAGTAGCTGATTTATTTTTTAATTGCAATAAATTATTTGAAATTGATTTAACGGGTAGAGTAACCGAGAAATCTATTTTTGATAACAGCATCAATCCTGATTTATCATTTATGAAGTACAATTATAGGATGAATAAAGAAGAAATGTTGGTTTTAACTTACTCTAAAAAAACAGGGCATCGTTTTGCTAAATTTTCTTTTAAAGAGTAATTAGAATATCTATATTTATACCTCAAATTATTTAAAATCCACTACCATGAACGATGTTATAAGAAAACTAGAGCCCACAGCTATGTGGAATAACTTTGCCGATTTAAATGCAGTCCCACGCCCTTCAAAAAAAGAAGAACGCGTTATTGCTTTTGCTAAAGCATTTGGAGAAAAATTAGGATTGCCAACTATTGTAGATGAAGTTGGAAATGTAATTATTAAAAAACCTGCCACTAAAGGTATGGAAGATAGAGTAACTGTTGTGTTACAAAGTCACTTAGATATGGTGCATCAAAAAAATGCAGCTACTAATTTTGATTTTAATACGCAAGGCATTGAAATGTTTATTGAAGGAGATTGGGTAAAAGCTAACGGAACGACTTTAGGTGCTGATAATGGAATAGGTGTCGCTTCCATTATGGCTTTATTAGAGTCAACAACAATTCCTCACCCTGCTTTAGAAGCCTTATTCACCATTGATGAAGAAACTGGAATGACTGGCGCTTTAGCATTAAAAGGCGGCTTGTTAGACGGAAGTATCATGTTGAACTTAGATACAGAAGATGATGATGAGTTAACTATTGGTTGTGCAGGTGGCGTTGATGTAACAGCAACAGGTAGTTATGCAACTGATGCAGCTAAAAACAAGGCAGCTTTTAAAATTTCGGTTAAAGGATTAACTGGAGGTCACTCTGGAATGGATATTCACCGTGGAAGAGGAAACGCTAACAAAATTATGAACCGCTTATTATTAAACTTAAGTAAGGATTTACAAATTGAAATTGCAAGTGTTGATGGAGGAAGTTTAAGAAATGCCATTCCTCGTGAATCAGTTTCGGTAATTACAGTTGCTGATACAAATGCATTAAAAAAACAAATTCAAGAATTTGAAAAAGCAGTAAAAGCAGAGCATAGCACAACTGATCCAAATTTAGTGGTGACTATTGAAGATGCGGAAGCTCCTGCTCAAGTATTTAATAAAGATTTTCAATATAAATTATTACGTAGCATTTATGCTTGTCCATATGGTATTTATCGTATGAGTCCCGATATTGCAGGATTAGTGCAAACGTCTAATAACGTGGCTCGTGTGATTGTAAAAGACGGAGCGTATCAAATACAGTGTTTAACACGCAGTTCGGTTGATTCAGAAAAAATTGATTTACAACATGCTATTACATCTGCCTTTGAATTATTAGGAGCACAAATTACTGCAGCGGGTTCATACCCAGGTTGGACACCAAAACCATCTGCACCTATTGTAAAATTAATGAGTGATCTATACAAAGAGCGATACAATTCTGAGGCTAAGGTAAGTGCTTGTCACGCAGGTTTAGAATGTGGTATTTTAGGAACTAATTATCCAGACATGCAAATGATTTCGTTTGGACCAAATATTAAAGGTGCTCACTCGCCAGACGAAAGAGTTCAAATTAGTTCAGTACAAAAGTATTGGGGCTTTTTGTTAGAAACCTTAGTTAGAATACCAAAGAAATAATTGATGCAAACATTGGAGCAATTACAATCTGGTAAATTAGCGGGTTGTACTTCCATTAGATTATCTTGTGGCTTAACTGAATTTCCAAAAGAGTTATTTGATTTAGCAGATAGTTTAGAATTACTTGATTTATCAGGTAATCAGCTATCTGCCTTGCCAAAGGATTTTGGAAGATTTACTAAATTAAAAATTGCTTTTTTTTCTGATAATTTATTTACGGAGTATCCCGAAGTGTTGGTTGATTGTCCTTTATTGGAAATGGTTGGCTTTAAAGCTAATCACATTAATTATATTTCAGAAAAAGCCATTTCTAAAAATATTCGTTGGTTGATTTTAACTAATAATCAAATTCCGCAATTACCTAAATCTATTGGTAATTGTTATCGTTTGCAAAAGGTAGCGTTAGCAGGTAATCAATTATCTGAATTGCCAGATGAAATGGCTAGTTGTAAAAACATCGAATTATTAAGGATTTCAGCAAACCATATAAAAGTATTACCTCAATGGCTAATGAGGTTGCCAAAATTATCATGGTTAGCTTATTCTGATAATCCGTGTAGTGTGGCGCAACAAAATAATCAATCTCTGAATGAAATCTCATGGAATGATTTAGAATTGAAAGAACAATTGGGTGAAGGAGCCTCCGGTATTATTTCAAAAGCTATTTTAAAACACCAAAAAAAGGAAGTAGCAGTTAAGGTATTTAAAGGAGAAGTGACTAGTGATGGATTGCCATTAAGTGAAATGAATGCTTGTGCTTTAGCAGGTAATCATCATAGTTTAGTAACCTTGTTAGGAAAGATTATAGAACATCCTCAACAAAAAGAAGGATTAGTGTTTGAGTTGATTCCAAAAACCTTTAAGAACCTTGGTAGGCCACCAAGCTTTATTTCATGCACGAGAGATGTGTTTGATGATGGAACTCAATTTACAGCTAATGAAGTTTTTAGTGCGCTGTTAAATACGGCTTCTGTTTTGATGCAATTACATAGTAAAGGTATTATGCATGGCGATTTCTATGCGCATAATTTGATGATTGATAGTGACGCAAATGTTTTGTTAGGAGATTTTGGTGCGGCAACATTATATGATTTGAATTTATCAAATGCCTTATTGCATCAGAAAATAGATGTGAGAGCCTTTGGTTGTTTGATAGATGATTTGTTAATGAATTCAAATAAAATGGATGAAAAAGTATTAAAGCATTTTACTTCTTTAAAAGATTTATGTTTTAATGAGATAGTTTCAGAACGTCCAACTTTTAATGAAATTTATCAAAAAATTCTTTCGGTTAATTAATCAGATTTTTATACAACAAACGTTTTGCGATGGGTAAAAAAGTTTCATCGTTTGGAAGAGTGGCATTTGCTTTAAATAAATACACAGCTGGATTTGGTAATTGAGGATTTGTATCAATAATGTCTAATTTTATTTTATCTACCGGTTTTGCTAGTGACAATGTATAGGTTGAAAAATAAGAGCAGTTTAAGCCATAAACTTCTTGTTCTAATAAATTTAATTTAGATAAAGTGTAATTATAAACTTGCACTTGTTTTGATTGGAAAGGGTATAAAATAAAATAACCCTCTTTTTTGTAAATTGGCATTATCCCAATATGATTGGTGAGAATATGTTGTTCTGCAAAGTCAAAAATAGTTTTTCCTTTTTTTAATTCATCAATAAACAAAGGCTCACTAAAGGCGATGATTTGTTTTAATTCATTTAAGGAAGCATAGTCAACCGAATTTTCATATACAAAACTCAGTTTCTCGTAGTCGATTCCTTTAATGTTTTTTTTGAAACCACTTTCAAGAGATGTTGTGTTGTTTTTTAAGGAAATTAAATTTTTGTAATGCGCAATGAGTTCGGCAAAGTCTGGATATAATTTTTGCTCATTAAAATGCTCCTTTACCTTTTGCAAATAGCCCAATAAAACATATTTTTTATATTCAAAATCAATTAGATTTTCTGTTAGCCAGTTTTCAGATAATGTTCCCATGGCTTGTTATACGATTAATGTTTTAAATTTGTTTCGCATAAAAAACTATAATCTTTAAATTTTAGTAAATTAGTATATGATAGATATTACAAAAGTTCCCTTCAATCAATTATTAGGTATTTCCTTATGTAAGGAGTCAGATTATTTGTTACAATTAGATAATCGGAAAGAATATACGAACCACTTAGATACGGTTCATGCAGCGGCATTATTTGCGTTAGCTGAAGGTTCGGGAGCGCAGTTATTATTAAAAGCTTTTCCTGAAGAAATTATTGACAATGTGATTCCTGTTCTCAGAAAAGTGGAAGTGTCTTACAAAAAGCCTGCACAAGGTATCATCAAATCTAAAGCATTTTTAAAGGATAATACGATTGAGCATATCTCCTCAGAATTAGAAACTAAGAAAAGAGTGTTAATTACAACTATTGTTGAATTATTTGACGAACAAAATGTTAAAGTATTTCAAGCCAATTTTGAGTGGTTTGTTGTCTTAAAATAGATTAGAATTGCAATTTGTCTAATTGAGAACAAACACGTTCTAATAGCAATGTAATTGTACGTTTTACAACTTCTCTTTTGTTCTCGTGATAAAATGTAATTTCTTCTTCTGTAAAGAGTGCAATAGTAATTCCTGTAAATAATTGCTTTAATTGTAAATTACCTTTTACAATTTCATGTACACGTTCTATTTTTTTGTTATCGGTTAAGTTTTTAACTACTATTTTATTTTCTGCTAAATGCTGATTCATAATCGTTAAAATCAAATCATTTTGAAATTTAAGAATTGGTCTTAAGGTATTCGTTTGAAATGTTTCCAAGTCGGTTGATTTGGAATTATCTACATTAATAATTGGGCGTAAATTTTTTAATTGTTGTGAGCGATTGTCCATTTTACTAAGGTATTGATTAAAAGTTAAGAAAGTATATAAACCCCTAAATAATTAGTTAATATCCAGTGCATATAATTATTGAATTTACTAGTAAGTCTTTTATAATAAGTTTACTTTTACTACATGGTTTTTGAGCAGTTAAAACAAAAGAAATACCCCACTAATTTAGCCTTCGATACAATTTACCCTAAGTTATATCAAGAACATTCTGCCCGCCATTTCACACCCGTTAATATTGCTATTAAAGCTGCTAAATTATTAGTTGATAAACCAACTGATAAGATATTAGATATTGGATCTGGCGTTGGTAAGTTTTGCTGCATTGGTTCAGTCGTAACTGAAGCGCATTTTTATGGTGTTGAAAAAAGAAAGACCCTAACCAATCTCTCTAATAAAATTAAGCGGAACTACAAACTAAAAAACACTCATTTTATTAATGATGATTTTACGGCATTAGATTTTAAAAAATTTAATGGTATTTATTTCTTTAATTCTTTCCACGAACAACTAGATAAAACATGTGTGTTAGATGAAACATCGAAAGTTTCATTAAAAGAATATAGAAAATATCATGAAGATTTAATGTTTAAATTAAACGAATGTAAATCAGGTACTAAATTGGTAACCTATTATACATTTAAAAATAAGATTCCTTCGTCTTATCAATTTATAGATAAAAATGAAACCGGCTTACTAAAGTTTTATATAAAAAAATAAATACCATGGAACTTCAACATTCTAAATTGGTTGATTTAATGAAACAAGCTTATTCAGCCGAAAAAGCAGCCGCATTCGCCTACATTGGCCACGCGGCTTCTGTTAAAGATAAAGAAGAGAAAGCTGCTATTAAGCAAATAGAAGTTGATGAATGGAATCATCGCGCAGAAATGTTACACCTGATGAAGCAATATAATGTTCCAATCTCTAAGTGGTACGAGTTTAAATTTCATGTAATTGGAAAAATTATTTCGGCGAGTTGCTTTGTTATTGGATGGTTTATGCCTTTTTATTTCGCAGGGAGATTAGAGAGTGGGAATGTTTGTGAATACTTTAAAATGAAGCAATATTTTAATTCATTAGGAATAATTGAACATGATGTGCTTTTGTATGATTTGGGAATGAAAGAGAAAGAGCATGAAGTATATTTTTTAAGTAAAATAGAAGATAGTAAATTGTTGCCTTTTTTTGAAAAATTTTTCTTTTGGGGTAAAAATAGTTTTAACAATATCGATTTAGAAAAAAAGTACCCCGTTGAAGAGTCCAATGTTTACTGTAATAACAAATAACTCATCTTATTTTTATATAAATAGTAACACTAAAAAGTTTATATTTTAGTTTGATAAAAAACGAACTTTCTTTTTTTTAGTACGTACAATAAATTGGAACTAAAACAAAAGCTACTTGATACCCAATGAAATAGTTTTTTCAAAGGGCTAGTAAAACAAAAATATACTTTGTGTACTCAAAATTAAAACAACTATAATTCTAGTAGTTGTTAGTCAATCAAAAAAATTGCATTTAAATCATACTGCCTTAAAAGGCTTGCTGAAATATCTTTGTATAAAAATTAAATTAATTCACATGAAAAATATAAACCTATTAAAACATTTGTCCTATGAAAACTTTAACCTACCTAACAACATTGTTGGCACTTACCATTCAGGTAATGGTAAACGGCCAAACACAAGGCAACCAAACTCACAAAATCAGAGTTGATATAATGGGGCCTAAAGAACCAGTGAAAATGAATTATGTAAATAGTAATATTACATTAAGTGAGAAAGAGTATTTGCAATTATTGGAACAAACTAAAACACTAAAAATAAACGCAAAGCAATTAAGAGATGAAGCACTTTCTATTGAACAACTATCGCTCGTTAAACAAATAGAAGCTTCTGAATTATCCGCTCAAATTTCTTACAGTAAATTTGAGAAAAATAGAGGAATGATAATTAATGTATTTACTAAAATCCCTCAAAATACAATTACATACACTAAGGCAAATCATTCATACAGTGAATCTGAACGTTTTATGAAAATTGCGAAAGAAATGCGTGAGGAAGGAAATGCACAATTAACTGTTCAAGCTAAATATGGCGATTTTACAAATGCAGAGGAGAAAGAAGAATTAGCTTTACAAAAACAACAAGAAGTTTTGGACTTATTTGCTAGCACATATCCTCAATTAGTTCAGCAAACACCTGTAGTTTCTGTTTATGATAAAGGAATAGTTGAAACGGAAGCCATTCAGCACATAGAAATGTCTTCAAATTTAGAGATCAATAGTTCGGAAGTATTAAATAATCAATTATTTGTAATATTCCAAGAAGCCATGAATTTCAAAGTAACTGCTAAAGAGTTAAGAAAAAATGCAGAAGTAGCAGCTCCAAACGAAAAACAAATTTTAATTAATGAAGCTATTAGTTTTGAAAATGATTATTTAGTGAAAGAATTAGAGATTTCCAATATAAAAGCTAAAATGACTTACACAAAATTTTCAAAAAACAGAGAATTAATACATACGTTATCAGAAAATGTAGAAGGTAATGTTGAGTTGATTGTAAAAGTTAATCAATTGAACGTGGAAGCAGAGTACTTGTTAAAAGTAGGAAAAGAGATGAGAGAGGAAGGAAATGCCCAATTAACAGTTCAAGCAAAATATGGCGCCATGAGTAATGCCGAAGAAAAAGAAGTGTTAGCGATTAACAAGCAATATGAGTCTATTCAACTAATTGAAAAAAATAGTTCAACAATGGTTATAGCAAGTAGGTAGGAATTTGCTATTATTTAATAGGAAAACCTCTGCCAGTAGCAGAGGTTTTTTTGTTTAGGTGTAATTATTCCAAATTTGTATCTTTATCGTCCATGAAAATTCTTTTAACCACATTAAATGCCAAGTATATTCATACGAATTTAGCTATTCGTTTGTTGTATGAGTTAAATCAAGAGCAATATAAAGGGCTTGAGTGGAAAGAATTTAATATAAAAGAAGATAAGGACGATGTGGCTGAGCATTGTGCGAATTTTGATGTGGTTGCTTTTAGTTGTTATATCTGGAATATTACCCAAACGTTAGCAGTTTGCGAAAAAATTAAAGCAATCAATCCACATACTAAAATTTTATTGGGCGGACCAGAAGTAAGTTATGAATACGAAGATATAATTGCATTAAACTATATTGATTATATCATTGTTGGAGAAGGAGAAATTGCATTTAAAGAATTCTTAGATTTTTACCCAAATCCAGCATTAGTATCGAGTTTAGTTTGGAAAAGTGGAACAGAGGTGAAGACCAATAAAATGGCTTCAATGTTTGATTTAAAGAACTTTGAAAACAGCATGCCTTATCGTTTTGATAAGCCTGAAGATTTGGTTAATAAGGTTCTGTATATCGAAACTTCTCGTGGCTGTCCGTATAAATGTGAATTTTGCTTAGCGAGTTTAGATAACAAAGTTCGCTACCTGCCAAATTCTACTATTAAAGCCACTTTGTTGTACATGATGCAACATGGTAAAGTGATTAAGTTTTTGGATAGAACTTTCAATATTAAAAAAGATTTTACGCTTGATATTTTTCAATTTATCTTAGATAACTATCGTCCTGAAAATGTATTTCAATTTGAAATCACGGCAGATATTTTGCATCCTGATATCATTCAATTTATTCATGATAGAGTACCTGATAATTTATTTAGATTTGAGATAGGAATTCAAACGGTTAATCAAAAAGCTAATTTGGAGGTTAAGCGAAAACAAAGTTTTGAGAAAACAACTAGTATCATCAAGCAATTGGATTATAAGGTGGAAATGCACTTAGATTTAATTGTTGGGATGGCTTTAGATTATTGGGAAGACATTAAATACAGTATTGAAGAAGTATTTAAGTTATTTGCACCCGAAATGCAGTTAGGTTTTTTAAAGTTTTTAAAAGGCACACCCGTTCGTCAAAAATATCAAGAACATGGATTTGTGTTTGATCCAAATCCTCCTTATCAAATTATTGAAAGTAATTATTTATCAAAAGAACAATTACATCAAATTGTAGAATTAGAACACGCCTTAGAGATATACTGGAATGGTAAAAAGGCGACGAATACTTTAAGATATGTAACCCTGAATTATAGTATTTTTGAGTTTTTACTTGGATTAGGACATTATTTTGGAACTCAAAAAGATTTTCATAAGTATTCGTTAACCGACGTTTTTGAGATTATAACAGCTTATTCTAAAAATATCTATCCAAACGATACTATTTTGCAACAGTTGATTGCTGTTGATTATTATTTGCATTTTAAAGTAAAACCCAAAAGTTTGTTTTTAGAAGAAATTGAGTTTACTACTAAAAATAAATTAATTGATGAATTAAAATTAAATCATCATAAATACCGTTACGTGGTATTGCCTTTAGATTTTGATTTTAAAATGTTTTCTACTCAACAAACAATCGTAAATGAGCCAAAGAATATTATTATTCAATATAATGGCACTGAAAAAGCAGAAGTGGTTTAAGGAGTAGTTTTTAAATTGATTAACTCAAAAAATGGTTTCTTGTAAGTTTCCGAAATTGGAATTAAAATATCTTTGATTTTTATTCTGTCTCTTTCTATCGATTCAATTTTATCTATTGATACCATAAATGATTTATGAACCCTGCTAATAACGTTTGCTGGAATTTCTTTTTCTAATTCTTTGAAAGTTTGAAGTGTCATTATTTTTTTGTGGATGGTATGAATTCTTCTGTAATCTCTCATTCCTTCTATATACAGAATTTCATTTAGCACAATCTTCTCTAATCTATATTCTGTTTTAATAAAAATAAAATCCTTTTGATTTCCTGAAATGCTTTTTGATAAATTATCCTGCACTCTGTTTACGGCTTGAAGAAACCTGTCAAAGGAATATGGCTTCATTAAATAGTCAGTAACATTTAATTCAAAACCTTTTAAAGCGTGTTCCTGATAAGCAGTGATGATAATTACTTCGCAATTAATAGTATCTGTTTCTAAAAGTTGTATGCCAGATATTTCACCTAAATTAATGTCTAAAAATATTAAATCTACTTTATTAGATTTTAAATACACTAGTGCATCAATGCCGTTTTCAAAACATGCTAATAAATTCAGAAAAGTAAGTTTTTGAACGTAGCTTTTTGTTCGCTCCATTGCTAAAGGCTCATCTTCGATGATAATACAGCTAATTGACATTGTTAAGAGTTAATTTTACTTTATAGATATTATTTTCTGTAGTTATTTCTAGCGTATGATTATTAGGATATAATAACTGTAGTCGTTTTTCAATTAAGCCATTCCCTAAACCATTGTTCTCTGAGTTATTTTGTGAGTTAACAGTAAATTTATTTTCACATTCAAATATAATCATCTCTTTATGAATAGAGATTTTTACTGAAATCGCGTTTTCAAGACTTTTGTTTTCAGTATGTTTAAATGCATTTTCAATAAATGGGATAAACAACATAGGTTCAATTAAAAGGTTGTTAGTATTTCCTTCTAAAAGATAATTAACATAAGTAGGATTTGAAGATCGTATTTTTTGAAGTTCAATATATTTTTCAATATACGTTAATTCTTTTGAGAGCTCAATTTTATTGGCCTTTGTTTCATATAACATAAAACGCATAATATCCGATAATTTATTAAGATATTCGGATGCTTTGATGGCATCTTTTTGAATTAAGACATCGATATTATTGATGGTGTTAAATAAAAAGTGGGGATTGATTTGGTTTTTTATTAGTGCCAATTCCATGTCGTAGTTCTTTTTATTTAGGTCTTCTTTTAATTTAATGTCATCATATGATGAGATGAAACCTCTCATCACCAAACCAATAATGCCATTTAGTAACGACACAAAGGATATTACAATAATTATTTGTATTGCAGAAGTGTATCCGTCATTAAATAAACCTGCAATATGATTGTATAAACTAATCATTGTTATGTTAAATGCTCCAATAAGTGCTGAAACAATAGATGTTATAATTCCAAATATAAAAAGTTTAAGAATTTTTTTTGATAAAAAATATTTTGAGTATAAAAATGTATAAAAAGAATAAAATGCAAACATTCCAGGAATAACTATAAATGCGATTAAAAACATAAACGGCCTAGCAAAATGAAATGTGTGAGTCGCATTTAATTGAGGGATTGAAAAAGCAAAAATTATAAGGGAAATTAGTAGTAAAAAGATAAACCAATATCCTATGTGTAATAATGCAATAACAGATTTTTTCATAACGATTAAATTTAAAGATTAATATTGAATCAAAAGTATAGTAACCAATAATGCTTTAAAATTCTGTTATGCTAATCAGGGATGTTTGTCTGCAAAACCGTCATTATGCTCTGCAACTTATGTTTGGAAATAACTAGAAATAAAAAAGCAACCTCATTTTGAGGTTGCTTTTTTTAATAGTTGTAGTACAATTAATTTATTCTTTTACAAAACGTTTCACAATAGTTTGATTAGATGTATTAATCAATCTACAGGTATATACACCTCTTGCTAAATCAGATACATTAATTTGTGTTTGCTCAGATGCAACAGGAATTGATTTTACAATTTTCCCTAAAGCATCATAAATCTCAATTGATTTTGTAGTACTTACTAATTCTTGTGTTAAATTAAATGTTAGCTGATTAGCTGCTGGATTTGGATAAATTGATACACTATTTTCTGCATTTGCTTCATTTAATCCAGTACACACACTAACATTTGCTGTAACAGCTGTTGGAACACTTTTGCAATCTTCTCCTTGTACTTGCCAATTATAAAAATAATAGTAAAATGTATTTCCAGCATCTGCTGTTTTGATATTTACTAGTCCGCCAATATTATAGGGATAACCTGATCCACTATTATTTCTCCACATATCAGGTAGTGTACTTGTTCCTAATTGATAATTTGTGCCAGGAGTTAAATTAAAATTTAGTGTAACGGTTTGTGTTCCTGCAGGAATATTTACTACGGTTGATTGTAAAACTGCTCCTGAAGAGTTTCTTAATTCAATCGTTCTATTTCCAGCTGAATTGGCTACAACTTTTACTGATTTTAAAGTGCATTTCTGTAACACATCAAAAATTAAATACCTATCCGCATTTCCATTAAAATTAGATCCTCCACCAAATACGGTGTTAGTTGTTGGCCCGCCATATATTGGAGTTTGAGAAACACTATTAATGGCATAGTAAGTTTTATTTGCAGTTAGAATGGGAGTTGAAAATGAGTTGCCATTTGACACTAGATTACCAATAGGAACTCCATTAATGATATTATTGTACCACGAAATTTTTCCATTACCAGTGGCAGTTAAAGTTCCAGAAGTATTTGAACATAAATTTATATCACTTGCCGTAGGAGGGTTAGGAGCATTAATAGTGATATAATTTGTTTTAATTAACGAGTCTTTTGTTCCTGCTACACATCCACTTGCAACTAATTTAATCGAATACGTTCCGTTTACAGAATATGTATGAGATGGATTTAATGCGGAGCTTGTAGTACCATCCCCAAAATCCCAAATATAGTTTTGTGCTGATGCAGTAGTGTTTTCAAAATCTACCATTGTTGGTAATGAACAAGAAGAAATTTGATTGGCAACAAAGTTTGTTCCTATAGTCCCCGGCACGTATTGTGCTCCAACTCCAACTGCATACCAAGCATTGGTTGTTTGAATAACTTCGTTTGAACAGGCTCCATATAAATCTTTTGCAGCTTGTATACAATAGTTTCTTACAGCTGCGTAGTCTGTATTTGGTGTCATATATACAGTTAATGTTCTGTAAGCAATACTTGCTGCTTTTGCCATCGTAATACTTGATACATTATATGTTTGTCCATTATCATTCGTTCCATTTCCGCCAACTGATAGTAAATAAAACCAGTAGTTACAAGGACCAGCATTTATATGAACTTCATCATTAGCATCCCAGTATGTTCCTTGGTATGTATCTGGTTCTTGCAGTTGATTTGGATTAGACATATTTCTTATACCTTGTGAGTTTGTTGTTATGTCCGCCCCCATTATCCAATCGCGTTGTGTAGGACGAGCAAACCATTCTGTGCATGTTCCAAAAATATCAGAAAATGATTCGTTTAATGCACCAGCTTCGCCATTTCCTAAATTAGCACTATTTTGCACAACACCGTGAGTGATTTCATGTCCGCAAACATCCAAGGCGGTCATAATTCTAAAGCCTTGAGATATTTGTCCATCTCCATAGGTCATTCGTTGTCCGTCCCAAAATGCATTGACATAATTTGTGCTATAATGAACGTAACTTAATAATTTAAATCCATAGTTATCAATACTATTTCTATTGTGATCTTGCAAATAGTAATCATAGGTTGCTTCGGCGCCAAAATGGGCATCAGTTGCTGCTTGGTCAACTCCTGTTGTTGTCCAAGTATTTATTGTATTTGTAAAATCAGTAGTGCCATATGTTTGTGTGTTTTTAAGATTATAGGTTTCAATGCCTTGACCTCTACCACTTTCACGTAATCTAAATCCACCTGTGTAGCTATCTGTAGTTATAGGTTTTGTTCCACTATATTTAGTATTAGCTGTTCCAAGGGCATCAACTGTACATATTAAATTTTGTTCTCTAACAATTTTGCCAGATGTAGCATCTATAAAAATATTAGCTCTATATAAGGGTTCTTCAGCATATATATTAAATTTATAGGCATATTGAAAGGTAACTATTTTAGTTTTAGTGTCAATTGTTGGTACAATACAGATTTCACCAGTAGGTTGGTAGCTAAAATTAGGATTATTTAAAGCTTGCTGCATATGAGCCTCTTCTTCTTTATTTTCCCACTTATATTTTTTAGCACCAATCTTTGTTAAAGCAAATTGCAGTGCTTGCTTTTCAGAAATAGAAATTGAGTTTGATATGTTTATATCTTTAAACCAATCTCCATTAAAGGATTTTACTTCATTATTTTTACTATGAGCTAAAATTATAGCGCCTTCAATTTTGTAGCCCTTATAATATTGCTGTAAACGATTATGAAAAATACCAAGTTGATCATTATCTTTTTTTAGACTCGTAAAAGAAACTTTATCGTCATGAATAAGATCTTTTTTCATCCAATCGATAAATTGAATTTCGGATAAATGTTTTGATTCGTCAAAACTCACTTGTAATGGCAAGTTGGTAAGCTTTGAATTAAAATCTACATTTGCTCCTTCTAGTTTAATGGTGCTTTGTTGCGCGAAAAATATTGAATAAAAGCAAGAAGCTAAAATGGTAGTGAATGTTTTGTTCATGTGTTTAAATTTTAGTTGGGTCTAAACTAAACCATTAAACATGAAAAATCAACACCGTTTGTACTTTTAACTTAATTATTTTTGTTTCTACAAAATAACTCCAAAAATTTTCGTGAAATGTAGGTTAGCAGATAGATTTTTAAATCATAAACTGGATCTATTCTTTAACCACCTTAAATTGTTGTTTTTTTGTAGAGTTTGATAATACAATCAGATAAACTCCTGGCACATATTTAGAAAAGTCTAATTCATTAATATAATTTTTTAGTGCTTCATTGTGCAAACTTTTCCCTTCGTTGTTTATTATTTCCACAGTTGTCCAATTATTTAACGGATTATTTTTAATATATAATTTGGTTTTCACAGGATTTGGATAAATACTGAATTCACTTTCAAGTTCATTAATTCCAACAGTAGTATATGCAAATGACTGCGAAAGATTATCACAAGGGCTTTGAATTAATCGAACACTGTAGTTGCCAACTTGTGTTGGCACATAATAGTAGTTAGTTGCGCCGCTAATTAAACTACCGTTTAAATACCATTGATACGTATAGCCTTGTTGAGTTAATAGAGTGTCGTTTGATGCTGTAATAGTTGGAGTAGGAACAACGGTTACATTAAATGTTTTACTATCAATTTGTCCTGTTAATAAATCGGTTACTTTTAAAGTGTAAGTTGTGATTGAAGTTGATTTTATATAAACCGAGTTTGCAGAATAATTTGTTGGTAGCCACTCATATCTTAAACTATCTGAGCCTCCCTTATGATTTGCTTGTATTAATAGAGAATCTCCTTGACATAACATTTTACTACTAATATGACTTAAAGCTAAATTCTTTTTAAGAATTGTAAATTCATCACCAATTGTTCCATCTACTTTTAAGTATTTTCCATCTAGCCTGTTTTTTTTAACATCCATTACAAACGATCCATAAGCATTGGAGCCTCCGTCAGTGTATGCCATTACGGGATGATTTAAGGCAGGCGCCGTTTCGCTACTGCCCGAATTACCACAAACCACATATACGGTTCCTTCCTCGTTATTATTTAAAGTATCTTTAATATATGCATTTCCTTGTGCTAAATTACCATTTGTGCCATTTTTCATCATTGTTGGTATATCAAATGAAGGAGAAAAACCATAATGTCCATTTATTAAATGACTTCTTTCAAAAACATGACTATGACCACATACGACTAAATCTATGTCAAAATTTTCTAATTCAGGAATTATTTTTTCTCTCATTTTGGTCATGGCTAGTTCATATACATCGTCAGAATTATGAGAGCCTTTTGAATAAGGAGGTTGATGAAAATAGGCAATGGTAAATAATTTATCGTTTTGTTGTAAATCTTGAATTAACCAAGCTTTCATTTGATTAATTCCATTATTAGTATTGGCAATATCATATACTTCTGAGTTCAGAGATAAAAAATGTATATTACCATAATCAAACGAATAAAAAACCTCTAATTGAGATGGAAATCCGCCAGCTTCTGCTTGCTTTGGAACATCAACAATGTCATAATATGGACCTACATGGTTTTGTAAAGGTAAATTGCTGTATGGTATTCCTAAAAAACTACTTTGTGCCCAAACTTCGTTATAATCATGATTTCCTGGACTTGGCCAAAAAGGCAGCCACGAAAATATATCACTAAAACCATTATAAGCAAATACTTTACTTTGGTATTCAGTATCTTTTCCATCATCATAAACATTATCTCCAAGCCACATCCAAACATCAGTATGTTTAGTACCTGTGTAATTTATATATGAATTTTTCACATTAATTTGTCCTGAATTTCCCTTGCCGAAATCACCAATTGCCCATATTCTCACAGGAGCTTCTGTTCCTGGTAGCGGATTGGTTTTAAAACGGTGATTATTTGTTTGACCTGCTAGAACGCCACTATTATTGCCTACTGCATAAAAATATTTTGTACTTGGTGTTAAGCCAGTTAGTGTTATTGTATGATCAGTTACATTATTATTAATACTAGCTACTTGGTTGAGATTTGTTGAATCTGTCCCATACCAAACTTTGGTACTTGTATTTTGATTAGTTCTCCATTTGAAAATAATACTATTATGAGTTGGCGTTTGCATATAGGGTCCACGAATAACTCCTTGGCTTCTTATTACGATACTAGTAATTATAAACAAAATTGTAAGGGTTGTTTTCATTGTTTTTATTTTAAATTTTATACTAATAAAGTTAAGTGATGCCATGTTTTTTTATTGTTAATGAAATATCATTTAATTATTTCCAATACAATATCCAAATTGCTACAATTTATAGCAATCAATTGCTATTCAATGGACGTAACTTTAGCCTAAGTTTTTAGGCTATGGAAAATCGAATTGTCAATTATTTTAAAGGAAGAGGAGCACAGTTTAATCCTCATAGTGTATTTGAGCAAAAACAATATGTGCAAGAGCATATAGAAGGCTTAGATGAAGAGTTTTTACAAAAAGAAAAAACAGAAATCATCTATACGTACTCTAAAACAATTATCAATAAGGTTGAAAGTACAGATATTGGAATGGCTTATTCCTTAAATCCATATCAGGGTTGCGAGCATGGATGTATTTATTGTTATGCTCGTAATTCACATGAATTTTGGGGTTATAGTGCAGGCTTGGATTTTGAAAGAAAAATTATCGTTAAAAAAAATACGGTTGAATTATTAGAAAAAACATTTAGTCAAAAAAACTGGAAGGCAAAACCTATTATGTTGTCAGGTAATACCGATTGTTATCAGCCTATTGAACGAGAAATGGAGTTAACGCGCAATATTTTAAAAACGTGTCTAAAATATAAACATCCAGTTGCTATTATTACCAAAAACTCATTAATTACCAGAGATATTGATGTTTTAACAGAGTTAGCCGAACATAATTTAGTTCATGTGATGATTTCCATTACAGGCACAGACGAAAAAGTTCGTCAGTTATTAGAGCCACGAACAGCTACCTATAAAAACAGAATGATGGTTTTAGAAACCTTATCAAAACATGGCATTCCTTGTGGGGTGATGGTGGCACCTATTATTCCAGGTATTAACAATCATGAAGTGTCGAATGTGATTGAGCAGGCGGCGGCGGCGGGAGCAACTTCGGCAGGAATTACCATTGTAAGGTTAAATGGTTCGGTTGAACATATTTTTAAGGATTGGTTAGTGAAAAATTTTCCTGACAGAGTAGATAAAGTTTGGAATCAAATTATGGATTGCCATGGGGGTAAAGTAAGTGATACAAGAAAAAGTGTTCGCATAAAAGGAGAAGGCAAAATTGCTGAATCTATTATGCAATTATTTAAGTTATCGAAGGAACGGTTTATGCCTGTGGAATCTAAATTTGTATTTAATACGGTTAGTTTTAATTATAAAGCAGGAGATAATCAGCTAAGCTTGTTTTAACAGAAAAAATCTTTAACCACATAGATATATAGAAATGATTACTCAAAAGTATCTAGATGAACTTACATATGAAGTCGTTGGTGCATCTATTGAAGTTCATAAAATAATGTGAAGAGGCCTTTTAGAAAGCGTTTAATATTTTTAGAGAAGGTCAGAAAACTTTTGTAAATGAACATTTTAGTCTTTTTGCCTAAACAATAGTTTTATTGTTTCTATGTGGTTTAATTAAGTGATTAGTTTTAATAGAGCGTTTAACCACATAGAGACATAGAAAATTGATAATGTTGTTAGAGTCTGAGATAGAAAATAAATTTTGACATAGATTGCTATGAGAAAAGCGAAGCTTCTTTGTTGCTCTTTTTGCTTGGTTAATAACAATGTTTCTATGTGGTTAAATTACTTTTAGTGCTAAATAGCTCATTTTCAAATAAACATACCAGCTAATTTATTTAATAATTTATCTATCTTTATTCATACTAATTAAGAGTATGAGTAAGCTATTAAAATCTACCGAAGTAATTTCAAATTTGAATTTATTGCCTAAGCCTTCTGAAAGAGAAGATTATGAAAAGTGCGAATTTGTTAATTGTACATTAACAGATATGTCTAATTTAAATTTGATTAACAGCACGTTTAAAAATTGCAATTTAAGTAGTTGTAAGGTTAATAATGCTAAGCTACAAGGAGTCGAGTTTATTGACTGTAAATTATTAGGACTTAATTTTTTTCAAGCTAAAGATTTTGCTTTTGAAGTATACTTTGAAAAATGTTTGTTGGATTATGCTTCTTTTGATAGTAAGAAGATGAATAAAAGCGAATTCAAACATTGTAAAATGCATGAAGTAAATTTCACAAATGCTGATTTATCTAAATCATTATTTAACGATTGTGATTTATATGAAGCTGTTTTTGCCAAAACAAATCTATCTGGACTTGATTTTACAAATTCTAGCAATTTTGCTATCGACCCCGAAATTAATAATATTAAAAAGGCTAAATTTTTATCTCAAGATTTATTTAGACTTTTAACTAGACACGATATCATAATTGAATAATACTTAGTGCAATTTACATGAAAAAATTACTCCTATTTATCTGTTATCTAACAACATTTACTATTGTTGCGCAAGTGACGGAAAAAAATTATAAAATCTATTCTACAAAACTAGATAAAGAAGTAGATATTATTGACATAGTTGAACGAATGAAAGATTATGATGTGTTATTTTATGGAGAAGAACATAATGATTCGGTAACACATTATTTGGAAACTAAAATTTTTGAATCCTTATATCAAACATACAATTCAAACATAACGCTTTCTATGGAAATGTTTGATAGAGATGTTCAACCAGTTATGAATGAATATTTAACTTCTGATGTGAGAGAGAAAAACTTTAAAAAAGATGCTCGTGTTTGGTCTAATTATAAAGACTACAGACCAATGGTGGAGTTTTGTAAAATAAATAAATTAGAAGTGGTTTGCGCTAATGCAGCAGGACGTTATTCGAATTTAGCAGGGCGTAAAGGTCAAAAAGCATTGATGGATTTGCCTTTAGAATCAAAAAAATATTTCGCACCACTACCTTATGATACAGCTTCGGGGAAATATTACGAAAAACTAGTAGGTCTTTTTGATAATGGAAAAGAGAAAAAGAAAAAACAGAACACTAATACCAATTATGAACCATTTAGTTTAGTGATGGCTCAATCGTTATGGGACGCTACAATGGCTTTTTCTATTGCTGATTATTTAGAGAAACATTTTACAAAAAAAGTATTTCAGGTAAACGGACGTTTTCATAGTGATGAAGGATTTGCTGTAGTTACACAACTAAAAAAATATAATCCTAACATTAAACCCTTAGTTATATCTTCTGGCTCTGATAAATCCTTTCCAAATATTGACTGGAAAAAATTTGAAAATCAAGGAGATTATATTATTATTACTGACCCAAATGTTCCTAAAACCTATAAAGATTAATTACTCATGTTAAAATCACTTTATTTTTCAGGGCTTTTAAGCCTATTGTCTATTTCAAATTTTGCTCAAAATAGAAGTATTAAATTCGAACACGGTTCGTTTAAAGAAATCAAAGAAAAAGCTTTAAAAGAAAATAAGTTAATTTTTATTGATGCTTTTACCACTTGGTGTGGGCCTTGCAAGCAAATGGCTAAAAACATTTTTACAAACGATACCGTTGCTGATTATTACAATAAAAATTTTGTGAATGCAAAAATTGATATGGAAAAAGGTGAAGGTATTGAACTTGCCAAGCAATACGATGTAAGATGTTATCCAAATTTATTGTTTGTAGATGGAAATGGGAATTTGGTTCATCGAATAGCTGGCTCAATGTCGGGTAAAGAGTTTATTGCTTTAGGAGAGGAATCTAAAAATCCAGAGAAGTGCTTTAACTATTATTTAAAGAACTACGAGTCAAATAAAGCTAATGCTGATTTTTTAAAAAAATATATTGAAGTAAGAGAAGGTACTTGTTTAGATGTTGATAATTTAGTTGCTGATTACTTTTCTTTACAAAAAAATACTGAGTTGTTTAATAAAGAAAATTGGCAAATGATTCAGCAACATACGAATAGTATGACCACTAATGAGTATAGTTTCTTGATTACAAACAAACAAAAATTTGATGAGTTGTATAGTGCTAAATCTGTAAACGAAAAACTGGACGATATTCACAGAAATACCCTTTTTGCTATTATAAAGACTAAGCCATTAGATGAAAAGTATTATCAGGAAGTGAGATCAAAAATCCTTGCTTTAAATACCGAAGGAAGTAAATTGGTTGCTTTTGATGCAGATTTAAGACTTGCTAGAAAAAAAGAAGATTGGAATACTTTTGCAAAGTTAGCAGTTGAAAATATAGACATATATTATAAAGATGATGTTGGAATGTTGAATAGCATAGCTTGGGATTTTTATGAAAAAGTCGACAATAAAGACGCCCTATTAAAAGCAGAAGAATGGTCTAAAAAAGCGAGTGACTTAGAAAAGAATTATGCTTTCTTGGATACATATGCATCAGTTTTATATAAATTAGGAAAAAAGCAATTGGCATTAGATGCAGCAAATAATGCGATAGAAGAAGCTAAAAAGGAGAAGTTAGTTGCAGCAGATTATCAAGGAACTACTGATTTATTGAAAAAAATTAAAGAATTAAAATAAACTTATTTCCTATGTAATTTAGAAGCCTGAATTTAAATTCAGGCTTTTTTTATTGAATTAGTTTCCAAAATGCTTTAAAGCTTTGTAAATGTTTAATCCAAAGTAATTCTGTTTTTGCCGATTTTAATTGTATTAGTAAAATGATATTTTTCTTGTTCTCTACCATCCATTTTTTAGAATCAGGATAGGAGCAAAATAAAACTGATAATTGTTTGGCATAATCAATATCTTCTGTTTTCCAAGATTTTAAATCTATATCTAAATCCTCTTTTAGTATTTTAAAACATTGATTAATGGCTTTTTCTCGGTTTCCATCAAATTGAGTATTGATATAACTTGTAATTCTTTGACTCAATACTTCTGAATCAAAATTAGGATAGTTTTTATCAGAAAGTGTTAAAGCGATATTGCTTTTGGTATATTTTCTTAAAGTACTCGCCTCACTTTTGTATTTAGGGTTTTTGAGTTTTTCTTCTTCCTCTTTTTTGGCTAAGGCTTTTAGTTCATTGTTTTCGGGACGGAAACCTAGTTTGTAATAAAACCAAAATGCACCAGTTTTAATAGCTTCCGGGTTGTGTAATCCAAATTGATAAGGTTTAACCACAAATCGAGTTGCTTTAAAATATTGATGATATACTCTTAGTAATTCGCAAATAATTAAACTTGATTCACCGCCTCGGAAGGATTCTAAAATATTAATCCCAAACTGACTGCGTTCTCCAAATATCCAACCTCCACCATAGGAAGCAGGAATGTTATTTTTTAGAACTAAATAACCAATGTACGATTCTAAGGAATAACGTTTGTTATTTGTGCTTCCAAACAATGCAATAGAAATGCCTTTGTCTAAATGAAATAAGGTGATATCGTCTTCATTAGCATTTGTAAATGGCTCAGTTTCTCTGTATAAGTAAAACAAAGTCATTTTCGCTGAATGAATCAATTGTTGTTTTTCTTTTAAAGATAATTTGACGGGAGAGGGAAGTTTTTGTTTAATGATATCCTGTAAGTTTATTTTCTTTTCTAAAGGAGTTGTGTGAAAATAAGTTGGTAAATGAGCGCCTTTTAAAAAACTGATAGAATCTTTTTCGCTTGATATTTTCCATTGAATAAAAATACCTAATTGATTATACAAGAAAGCTTTAGTTTTACTATCTGAATTTGATTGTTCAATGGTTTGTAGTAACCATTCTAAATCTGTTTGCTGATTTGATGGATGGAATTCGGAAATTCTTGATTTAAGATCTTTTTCGCCCGCATGTATTTTCGAATACTCTAAATTAGGCAGAATCAATTTTAAAACAGTTTTTTGAGTTTCTATGCTTGAAGAAGCGCTATGAATAGATACTTGATTCGGGAAATGTTGAATGATGTGTTTTATTTTTTGATAGGTGAAATTACATTCAACAGCAGTATGTAATAATCCTGTTCCAATTAATTTTTCTTGAATGGAAGAATATTTTGATAATTGATTTAATAATTTGGAGGTGGTTTCTTCAACTAAATTTAGCAGAGTTTTGTTACTAGGATATGCCATCATACATAACAAAACATGATGAAACTGTAAATAGGCATCCTTCTTTTTAGGTACATTTAAAATTAAGTCATTTAATAAAAGTGTCTTAGTATCGTTAGCGGTTTTATCAAATTGAAACACCAACAATTTAAGTTGTTTTAATTTTCCTGTAAATTCTGTTTCTGAAATTGTTTCCATAAAATTTAGACTTAACTAAATTTACGGATTATTTATATTTAATTTGTCAGTTCGAGCGGAGTCGAGAACAAATTATTTCGGCATATAATTAAATCTTAGTAAAGTAGGTTGATGCGCTTGTCCTTCGTTAGAAATTAGCATATCACCATTCCTAAAAAAATCTAATCCTTCCGATTTATTAAATACGGTAGGATTAAGTTGTTCGATATACTCTAAGTTAGCATTTTTGTTAAATACAAATAGTGCATGGTCGGTAGCAGATAATACAAATAATTGCTGAGTGAGGGGATGAATCGCAATTTCAGAAGTGTTAAATTTAAAACCATGTTCGATGGATTCTCCTTTTTTGTTTTGTTTTTTAGGAATTTTAATCCCTTGCATTTTTGCGTTAAGATTTATATCAATAATATTGAAGCTAAAAGCTGGAGATTGATTTAATGTTTTTGTTTTTAAATCAAAGCTGTAAATATATCGAGCATCTTTATTTGATGGATCTTTATTAATTTTTCCTTTTGCTCCTATTAAAAGCCTGTTATTGATTGCATCATAACACAAGCCTTCATTATTGATAGCAGGAATTCTTGTTGGGTATGTTTTTACTTTTAACTTTTTTGATAGATAATCTTTTATTTCAAATAAAACGCCATCGCTTCTTAACACATACAATACATCATTTACTAATGTTATTCCTTCATAATCGCCTTTTAATCCGAAAGCATGTAGCTGAGTAATTGTAAGACTTTTAATATTATAAATGAACAATATACCGTCCTCATCTTGCACACATGCAATGGATGTAGAATCTATTATCGCTAAGCCTGATATTTCGTTAAGAACAGGAGGGAGATTATTGTTAAATGTTGGTTTTGAGAAATCATAGCCAAGTTTGTTGGAGTTAGTCAAAAATATACCAGTACATACAAAAAGTATATAAATGAATTTGAACATGGTTTATTTTCCAATTTTTATTTTATCTCCCAAAAATTTAGGGGAAGTGCGTAAAACATAAATATCTAACACACATTTTACTCGAGCAAAGTATTCTCTAAATCGTGTTTTAAACGAGTAATTTTTATTGACTTCTTTTGCATTATATCCTATGGCTTTGACATTATTTTTGTTTGAAATAAATAATGCTCTTTGATTATGAAATTCTTGAGAAATAATGGTAATAGAATCTTCTCCAAATACTTCATTACTTCTCACAACACTATCCAAGGTTCTAAATCCTGCATAATCTAAAATAATACAAGAATCAGGAACGCCTAATGCAATTAATGCTTCTCTCATATCAGACGGCTCATCGTACCCTTTTACATGATTATCTCCGCTTAATAATAGATATTGAACTTTATGTGCTTTAAATAATTCAAAAGCTGCTTGTATTCGGTAAGAGAAATATAAATTATTTGTTCCTCTGCTGGTTTTTTTACTGGCACCTAATACTAAACCAACTTTTCGAGCAGGAATTGAATTAACCTCAGAGTACAATTGTTTTTTAGTTGAATTTACAATCCAATAGTTACAACATACGATTGATAAAAATAAAAGCGAGATAATGAGAAGGCTCCATTTAACGAATTTTTTATGGGATTTTATAAACTCAAGCATTTTAAATAAATAACGATACAATGGTAAAGCAAGCAAACACGACACTTGCAATTCCATTTGTTGTCCCAAAGGCTAGGTTTACTCTAGATAAATCATTTGGTTTAACGATAGTGTGTTGATATATGACTAATCCGCTAAATAGAGTTACTCCTATCCAGTATAAGAAATTAAAGTGGCCTAAAAAACCAGCGGCGGCAACAAATGCTATGGAGAATACATGCAATACTTCTGAGAAACGTAAAGCTCCTTTAGTACCTAATAAAACAGGAATCGAATTTAATTGATGTTCTCTATCAAATGTTTCATCTTGCAAAGCATAAATAATATCAAAACCACTTACCCAGGTAAATACTGTAAACGAAAACAATAATGGTAACCACGCAAATACACCTGTTACGGCTAAATAGGCGCCGATAGGAGCAAGTGCCAATCCACAGCCTAGTACTAAATGACATAATGGTGTAAATCGTTTGGTATAGCTATAAAATAACACAGTAAATAATGCGACTGGGGATAAATAAAAACAAATGGTATTGATAAAATAAGTGGCAGTAACAAATAATACACAATTGATGATGATGAAGAACAGTGCATTTTTTGGATTAATAATTCCTGCAGGTATTTCTCTAATTGCAGTGCGAGGGTTTAAGGCATCAAATTTTCTATCAATAAAACGATTAAATGCCATAGCTGAGTTACGAGCAGTAACCATACAAACCAATACCAACAATAACAGTTTTAATGAAAAAGAATGGCCTTCGGATAAAGCTAATGTAAAACCAATTAAAGCAAAAGGTAAAGCAAATATTGTATGACTAAATTTTACTAATGATAAGTAATGTTTAATGCTCGACATGCTAGTGATTTCTGATAATAAGAACTAAAATAAATATAACAGGAATAGAGGATAAAACCATTCCAATATAACCAATGCTAAACCAACTTTTTGTGATTTCAAATTTTGCATTTAAATACACATTGATAGTAGAAAACGTATAACCAACAATGGCGCATAATAAAGAGAACGGAAGCAAGGCAGGATAAAACAACATGGCACAGCATATCACGCCCGCAATAATTGATATTAATCCTGATAATTTAAAAAGATTCATTTTATAATACGTTGTTGGTTTGTTCTTTTATTTTTTCTAATTCATCTTTCATTAGCACCACTAATTTTTGCATTTCAGCATCATTCGCTTTCGAGCCAATCGTATTAACTTCTCTTCCAATTTCCTGACCAATAAAATTTAATTTACGCCCACCAGCTGGCTCTTTCATGGTTTTAATGAAATAATCTAAATGCGTTTTTAAACGCACTTTTTCTTCATTAATATCTAACTTCTCGATATAGTATATTAACTCTTGTTCAAAACGGTTATTGTCCACTTTCTCTTTCCCAACAACTTCTTCTAAATTCTTTTTGATTCTATCCCTAATGTTTTGAATTCTTGCAGCATCATGTTCTTTGATTTTTTCTAATGAATCAGCAATAATACCTAAACGTGTTTCAAAATCTTTTTCAATTGATTTCCCTTCGTCAGATCTAAATTTGTTTAATCCTTCAATAGCAGTTAATACAACGCTATGTATATCATTCCAATCTTGTTCGTTTGGCTCTTTGCGTTCTGATTTTAATACATCAGGCATTTTTAAAACATGCGACATTAAATTAGTGGTTGGCTCATTTAACTCGACAGCCAATTGCTTTAATTGATTGTAATAAGATTTTGCTAAATCTGTATTGATTTGAACAGGTGTTTCTACTTGTTTAGATTCTACATAAATTGATAAATCTACTTTACCGCGTTCTAGTAATTTAGTGATTTCACTTTTTAGTTCATGTTCTTTATCTCTGTAGGTTGATGATAAGCGCAAACTTAAATCTAAGTTTTTACTATTTAACGAACGAATCTCAACATTAACGATTTTATTTTCAAATTCTTTTGTGGCTTTTCCAAAGCCTGTCATTGATTTTAGCATGGTATAAAAATAATGAATTAAAGGCGAATTTTAGTCTCTATTTAAAATTAATGTTTTAACTTTAATTCCCTTTAAAGTAGATAGTATTACAACAAACGAAACATACATGCGTCGTGCACTTGATTTAGCCTCAAGAGGTTTAGGGCTTGTTGCGCCTAACCCAATGGTAGGTTGTGTGATTGTTTGTAATAGCCAAATTATAGCAGAAGGCTATCATGAGCAATACGGTAGTGCACATGCCGAACCAAATGCTATAAAAAAAGTGAGCGATGAATTACTTAAAGAAAGTACTTTATATGTAACCTTAGAGCCCTGTTCACATTTTGGGAAAACGCCTCCATGTGCTGATTTAATTATTAGTAAAGGAATTAAAAAAGTGGTCGTTGGTAATTTAGATACCAATCCTTTAGTTTCAGGAAAGGGAATTCAAAAATTAAAGAACGCTGGTATTGAAGTAGAGTATGGCGTTTTGGATAATGAATGCAGAGCATTGAATAAACGTTTTTTTACATTTCATGAAAAGAAACGTCCTTATGTGATTTTAAAGTGGGCTCAAACGCAAGATGGATTCATTAGTCATTGGCCATTACCGCAAGAGAAAGAAGATAATTGGATTACAGGAAAAGAAAGTAAAGAACTCGTTCATCAATGGCGCTCTCAAGAGCAAGCTATTTTAATTGGTTATAATACATTAATCAACGATAATCCATTATTGACAACACGTTTGGCTAACGGTAAAAATCCAATTCGCTTAGTATTGTCTCGAACAGTTGATTTGCATATGGATTTAAATGTGTTTAATGAAGATGCTAGAACAATTATTTTTAATCCTCTGAAAGATGACATGAAAAATAATATTGAGTTTCTAAAAATTGATTGGAACAAAAAAGTTCAAGATGTGTTAGACTATTGTTTTAAAAATAATATCTCTAGCGTTATTATTGAAGGCGGAACAAATACAATTTACAATTTTATGAATATCAATGTTTGGGATGAAGCACAGGTATTTGTAAACCCCACGAAAAAAATTGAGCGAGGAATTACAGCACCTGAAATTAATTTAAATAATATCACTCCCGTAAACATTGGAAATGATTTATTATATACTATTCTAAATTCTTAATATGCTTTTTTTATTACTTTCTATTTTAGTTTCAACTTTATTCGGAATCTCTTTTAAAATTATTTCTATTAGAAATATAAATGCTTTTCAAGCGATTATTGTTAATTACATCATTGCTGGTTCTCTGGGCTTTTTAACGACTAAATCGGATGTTACTCCAGCAAATGTTTTTGAACAACCATTTTTTTTAATAGCTGTTTTTTTAGGAATCGTTTTTATTAGCAGTTTATTTGTGATAGCTGAAACAACTGCCAAACAAGGTATTTCGGTAGCTCAGGTAGCTAATCGTATGTCTGTAGTGGTGCCCATTAGCATTGCTATTTTGTTTTACGGAGATGGTGTGTCTGTTTCTAAAATTATTGGAATTATTTTAGCTATTGTTGCCGTGTATTTAGTGTCTCATAAAGAAACAGAAGGTAAGCCTGCTGATAAGTTATGGTGGTTGTTTCCGTTAATTATTTTTGGATGTAGCGGTATTATAGATTCTTCTATTAATTATGCGCAACGTAATTTATTAAATGATTTAAATTTTGATGCGTTTTTGTCAACTATATTTTCTACAGCTTTTGTATTTGGATTTATCATGTTGTTATATCAGTTAATTATCAAAAAGGAAAAATTTCAATTACAAGCAATTCCTGCGGGAATTATTTTAGGCGCTATTAATTTTGGAACGATGTATTTTATTATTTCAGCTTTAAATGCAAATGTGATGGAGCCTTCTGTGTTGTTTCCTATCAATAACTTAAGTATTTTAACTTTATCTACGATTGTTTCGGTCATTGTATTTAAAGAAAAATTATCTTCTAAAAATTGGTTAGGAATAGGTTTGAGTTTGTTAGCTATTTTAATATTAGGATTATTACCTCAGTTGATGAAATAAGTGATGTTGTTCTCCGATACCTATCTAACTATTGAAAAACCTGCCGAAGCCATCTTTAAAGATAAAGGTAGTAAGTTTTTAGCTTTTGCTTATCCTGTTGAAAATGATCAGCAAATTAAAGGAATTTTAAATCAATTAAAAAAAGAACATCACACTGCCAATCATCATTGTTATGCGTATCGATTAGGAGTAGATAAAATGAATTTTAGAGCTAATGACGACGGCGAGCCTAATAATACTGCGGGTAAGCCTATATTAGGTCAAATTCAATCCAATGATTTAACGAATATTTTAATTGTGGTGGTGCGTTATTTTGGAGGAACTTTACTGGGGGTGAGTGGCTTAATTAATGCCTATAAAAATTCAGCGGCTGATGTGATTAAAGTGTCTACTATTATCGAAAAACAGATATTGTTTAATTATACGATTCAATTTTATTTCGAACATTTAAATGATGTGATGAAATTATTAAAGCATTTGGATTGTAAAATTACCAATCAGCAGTTTGACAATAATTGCGAAATTAGTTTTAGTATTCGCAAGGCTAATAGCGAACAATGCGAAGAAAAGTTGAAGAAAATAGAAGGATTGAAGTTAGAGTATAAATAACTTCATTTTAAAATTAGCGAATGATAAAATTCCTTATTACTTTTAATGTTAATCTTAAAAAATTATAATTATGAAATTAAAATATTTAGTATTGACAGTTGCAACTTGTTTGGCTATTAACACGGTTTCGGCTCAGGATTTAAGAAAAGGCGGTTCGTCATTTGGTAAAATTGAATCAAATGGAGACGTTCGCCTTAATGGAAGTGTTAAAGGAAAATTTGAATCAAACGGGGACATTCGCGTAAACGGTAGCGTTAAAGGTAAGATTGAATCAAACGGAGATATCCGTAAAAATGGTTCTGTTGTTGGTAAGGTAGAATCTAATGGAGATGTTAGAATTAATGGAAGTGTGGTTGGTAAAATTGAAAGCAATGGTGATATTAGAAAAAATGGAAGTGTTGTTGGTTCTGCTAGTGGCGTAGATAAGAGACAAGCAGCTGTGATGTTCTTTTTCGATTTCTTTAATTAATAAATTAAATTTGTGCCTGTGTTTATAGATACAGGCACTTTTTTGTTATGCAAATTTCTAACCGACAATTATTTTTAAATCATGTAGCGCAAGTGTCTCCAAAACCAATGGATTTGGAAATAGTAAAAGCGCAAGGCGTTTATTTATATGATACCCATAATAATTCGTATTTAGATTTTATTTCCGGTATTTCGGTTAGTAATGTTGGGCATTGTCATCCTAATGTTGTAAAAGCTATTCAACAACAAAGTGAAACATACATGCATTTAATGGTGTATGGTGAGTATGTTCAAGCACCTCAAATTAAATTAGCAAAAGCTTTAACTGATTTATTACCTCCGAATTTAAATTCTGTTTTTTATACCAATTCAGGAACTGAAGCGACCGAAGGGGCTTTAAAATTAGCAAAGCGTGTTACTGGTAAAACAGAAATTATTTGCTTTAGAGATTCATATCATGGTAGTTCGCATGGTTCTTTAAGTGTGATGGGTAATGAGGAATTTAAACAAGCATTTCGTCCTTTATTACCAGATGTAAGAATCCTTGATTATAATTCTATAGAAGACGTTAATAAATACATCACTTCAAAAACAGCAGCCGTAATTTTAGAACCTGTGCAAAGCGAAACTGGTTATACAGTTGCTAGCAATGAGTTTTTGCAAGCTATTCGAAAAAAATGTGATGAACATTGTGCTTTGATGATTTTGGATGAAATTCAAAATGGATTTGGACGCAGCGGTACTTTTTTTGCATTTGAACAAACAGGCATTGTGCCTGATATTTTGTTATTGGCAAAAGGTATGGGAGGAGGATTACCCATTGGCTGTTTTATCAGCTCTCAAAAATTATTAAACGAATTTACTTATAATCCTGTTTTAGGAAATATAAATACATTTGGAGGTAATGCGGTTTGTTGTGCGGCTTCATTGGCTTGTTTACAAACTATTCAATCCGAGAAATTAATGGATGATCTAGAACGTAAATCAAATTTGATTCGTTCATTATTAATTCATCCTGCCATTAAAAACATTAAAGGTAAAGGCTTTATGTTGTCTTTAGATTTTGGAGACACCGAATTGAATTTTAAAATCATCGAAACTTGTGTTAAGAACGGATTAATTGTTGATTGGTTTTTATTCAATTCTCATTCTATGCGCATAGCGCCACCATTAATTATTACAGATGAACAAATAAAAAGGGCGTGTTCTATTGTGATAGAATCAATTAATACATGTGTTTCTAAAATATAGAACGCTTCCATGATTTAGTTTATCTAGCCTCACTTAATTTATTTTTAGTGTATTATTTAATTATTATTTACTTTTGGAATAGGTTTAATTATTAAAGAATTATGAAATTAATACTACTAATTATAGCGACGTTTTTTTTAAATTTCGCTTATGGTCAAACAAAGCAAAATTGTTATGATGCTTACTTGAAGTTGTTTAAAGAAAGAAAAACATTGCCATTACTAGATGGCGAGCATGATGTCGTTGTAACTGTTAGAGATTTAAAAGATGGGTTCTGTTATAGCCGCATTGGTAAAATTTCCATTCTAAAAAATCAAATTTCCAGTGCCTTATTGTTAAAAGATAGTAAAGGTAATTACGTTAACCCTAAGAAAGTTCTGCATGATAATTATAATAATGGTGAATCAAATTTGAAATTGAATTTGAAAGTTGTTGATGGGATGTCTGGTAGTTTTTTAACTAAAGACAAGCATATTGTTAATATATTTTTTATAGACGTTTTAAAACCAAAAGCACCAGCGTTGATTGAGGCGCCAGACGTTTCAACTTATAAATGATTTTTACAAATCTACTAACGCTACCAGCAACTTCTCAATCTTTAGTTTCATTTCTTTAGGTGAGCAATCGTAATTATTAAATAAAACAGAGAATGCTAATTCTTTTCCTGATTTTGTTTTCACATAACCACAATAGCCTCTTGCTCGGTTAATGTAACCCGTTTTTGCACGCATATTACCTTCTGCAAATGTTCCTTTGCATAAGCTTGTCATACTTCCGTTCCTACCAGCAATTGGTAAGGAAGCATTAAATGCAGGATACATTAAACTATCTCTATAAATTTTTGATAAAATAGTTGATTGTATTTTAGTTGTAATCGTATTTGCTCTTGATAAGCCACTTCCATCGGCCATGTGTAAGCCACTCACGTCAATACCTCTATCTTTCCAGTAATTTTCTACGGCAGTAATGCCATTTGTTGTACTTCCTTGTTTTACTGATTTTGTAGCGCCTAATGTTTTTAATAAACTTTCTGCATAGTGATTGTTGCTTTTTAAATTAGTATAGTAAACTATCTTTTCTAGTTTTGGAGATGTATGAGTATAAACTAATTGTTCTGATTTTAATTGATACGTATTTGGAATTTCGTTTAAGATTAATTTCGTTTCATTATTGACTAAATTATTTTTCTTTAATTCTGTTTGTAATTGATTTATAAAATATAATGCAGGTTCTGGCATTTCGGCTTCTACTTCATATTTTTTTTTGTTTGGTGGAATTGTTCCTTTCACTAGCCTTGTATACCCATTTGGGTCGCCAAACACAAAAGCGTCATCCTCAGTTCCAGATGCTATTACGTTTGATTGTAATGTTATTTTTTTAGAAAAGTATGTTGGTGAAATGTTTTCTATTTCGGCTGGCGTATTAGGATTTCCACTATTGTAAAACAAAGAAAATTTGTTATCACGATAGGATAAGCCATTAGCTCCTGCTCCAAAATAATTACCTATATCACCCCAAATCCAAGTGCTTGGTATGCTATTGTCAAAATAGGAAACATCAGCTATAATAGAACCATTTATTTTTTGTATCCCTTTTACTTTTAGTTTTTGAATAATTGGATTTAAGAATGATGAATCATTGATGTAGAAATAAGATGAGCCAAAAGAAGGATCTCCAACTCCTTTGATTAATAAATTGTTATTATTCTGTCCAGATGCGGAGTCTGTTTTTTGAAATATATAAAAATTGGTTTTGTAAGTATAATCTTTTCCTAAAATGCCTAATGCAGCTGAGGTTGTCACTATTTTCATGGTACTGGCTGGAATTAGTGCTAATTCAGAGTTGTATTCTTTAAGCATTTTACCCGTTGCGGCATCTAAAACGCAAAAACTGTATGTAGCATGTTGTAAGTCTTTGTCTTTTTTATAGTTGTCTAAAACGATATCAATCGAATTTTGAGAGTGTGAAATACTTGAAAGTAAAATAAGTATAAATAGAAGAGTTGTTTTTGTCATTTTTATTTTCTAAATTTCTATAAAATTAATTCCTTAATTAAATAAAACTTTATTCTTTCATTTTTGTTTTTAACTTTATACAACTCAAAACGATAAACATGGTTTATGTCTGGAACGTCATTTGCTTTTAAACAGTTTATAATTAAACAAGACAAGTGTGCTATGAAAGTGGGTACAGATGCTGTTTTGTTGGGTTCTTGGATTATACCAAACGGAAGTAAGCAAATTTTAGATATTGGAACGGGTACTGGAGTTGTGGCGCTGATGTTAGCTCAAAAAACACAAGCTCATATTGATGCGATTGATATTGACGAAAATGCTTTTGAACAGGCCACTCAAAATGTGTCAGAAAGTAAATTTTCAAAACAAGTGTCAGTTATGCATTCGTCTTTACAAGAGTATTCAAAAGTAACTGACAAAAAATATGATTTAATAGTGACTAATCCGCCTTATTTTGAGCAGTCTTTAAAATCTAGCGACGAACAACGTTCTTTTGCCCGTCATGCCGATGTACTACCTTTTGAAGAGTTAATTGAAGGAGTGATAAAACTATTAGAAGTAAAAGGTAAATTTTGTTTGATTTTACCAACCTTAGAGGCTGAAAAATTTAGAGTATTGGCGCAAAAAAAAGGATTTTTCTTATCTAAATTATTAAGAATTAAATCTAAGGTAAATAAGGATACGGATAAACGTCATTTAATGCAATTTGAGTTTACACCCACCGAATTTTCTGAAAAAACCATTGCTATAGAGTTAGACGAAAGACATCAGTATACAGATGAATATAAGGAATTGACCAAAGATTATTACCTTAATTTTTAGTAAATAATTCCTTTTTTTCATTTATTTTCCTATCTTTAAAACGTAACAAATCATACTATGCAAAAAACTGTATTAGTTTGTCTTAGTTTTTTATATTTAAATATATCAGCTCAAGACACCGTAAAAGTAAAAACAGCCCTTACTACAGATCAAGAGGCAGAAAATGCTTATAATAATGGGTTAGAATTAATGGGTAAAAAGGACTATAACATGGCTATAGAGCATTTTACAAAGGCTCTATCTTTTAAACTCAATTTCGATAAGGCTTATTGCAATAGAGGCTTTGCAAAATATGAATCTAAGTCTTTTGACGCATCTATTGAAGATTTTAATAAAGCTTTAGCAATTAATCCTATTAATACGGATGCTTTATTTGGTAAGGCTCAAAGTTTTTATGCAATCAACAAAAAAGATTCTTGTGTTTCTTATTTAAGTAAAACCATTTTTATTGATGATACATACAGTAAGGCTTTTTACTTAAATGGACAGATAAATTTTGAACAAGGCGATTATAAATATGCAATTTCAGAATATGATAAAGCGATTGCAAATAAGAAAGACTACGCTTACGCATATAACGATAGAGCTTCTGCAAAGAAACAATCGGGAGACGAAGCTGGAGCTATTATTGATTACGAAAAAGCAATTTCTATAGATTCTAAATTATTTTTTGCCTATAATAATTTAGGCTCTTGTAAACGAAATAAAGGTGATAACGCAGGTGCTATTGAAGCCTATAACAAAGCTATTAGTATTAAATCAGATTATTATATTGCTCTTAATAACAGAGGAACTGCAAAATTAAATTTAAATGATTTTGCCGGTGCTATTGCTGATTTTGACGCAGCGTTAAAAATAAAACCAAATTATGTATTAGCAATGAATAATATGGCTTCCGCCTATATTAAAAAGAAAGATTACAAGGCTGCCACAGAATGGGCTAATAAAGCAATACAAGCAGATGCTAAATTAGCGGCTGCATATGTAAATAGAGGTATAGCTAAACAAATGTTAAGAGACGAAGATGGTGCTTGTGCTGATTGGAAGAAAGCGGCAGAGTATGGAGCAATTGAAGGAAAACGATACACTTCAGGTTTCTGTGATTAATTAACTTAAAATTTTTTCAATACAATCATTCTAATATTTAGTTATGAAGACATTATATAAAATAATAACTCTGATTCTTTTTACTTGCTCATATGCTTTTGCGCAGAATGTAGAATTTGAAAAATCTAATTTTCCCGACAAGAAAGATTTATTAAAGGAAGCTAAGAAAAATTTAGATGACGGGAAAGATGCCTTTGAACTTGGGAAAAAGGAGTATGACTTTATCTTGGAAGGGTTTGTTGCTAAAAATAAATATTATCCTGTTAGTCGTAAAGACTATCAACGTGCTGGTGATATTTATTTTAAACAAGCACAGCCATTTTTAATGAAGGCTCAGGAGTTTAATCCAAATAATGCTGATTTAAATTATATGTTGGGGGTTATTAATTTTAACTTAAATCCTCAATCAGACGCTGCTTCTAAGTATTTAGAAAAGTCAATTGCATTAAATGGAAAAATACCTGAAGATGCTCCTTATTTCTTAGGCTGGGCGTTTCAATTTCAATTAAAATGGGATGAGGCAACAAAATATTATCAAATGTATTTAACTCTTTTAAATGCAGATGCTAAAGGAAATGCTATTGCCATTGAAGATGTCAATAAAAAAATAGGTGAATGTAAAATTGGAAAAGCTGAAGTGGCAAATCCACAAAGAATTTTTGTAGATAATTTAGGATCTAATATAAATACATCTTACCCCGAGTATTCAGCGTTTATCTCTGCTGATGAGTCGATGATGGTTTTAACAGCTCGTAGAGAAAATTCGACAGGTGGAAAATTAGATGAAGGTGATAGTTGGCCATTTGAAGATTTATATCAATCTTTTAAAGTAAATGGTAAATGGACGCCAGTGCAAAATTTTGGCCCTATAGTAAATAGCCCTGAGCATGATGCAACTTCAGGTTTATCAAGTGATGGAACGACCATGTTTATTTTTAAATACAAAGAGAAAGACGGCGGAGATATTTACGTGAGTAATTTAACTGGAAATACTTGGAGTAAACCTGAGCATTTAAATAAAAATATTAATTCAAAATCACACGAGTCATCAGTAAGTTTATCCTATGACTCGAAGAGACTTTATTTTATTAGTGATAGAGAAGGCGGCTTAGGAGCAGGTGATATATACTATTCAGATAAAGACGCTAAAGGCGATTGGGGAACAGCTGTTAATGTTGGGGCTTTAAATACCAAATATGGTGAAGAAGGCGTATTTATTCATCCAGATGGTAAGACGATTTATTTTAGTTCTAAGGGACATAACACTATGGGAGGATATGATATATTTAAATCTACTTTTGAAAATGGTAAATGGAGCGAACCAATTAATATGGGCTATCCTATTAACGGGCCAGATGATGATGTGTTTTTTGTGATTAGTGGAAGTGGAAATCATGGGTACTTTGCTTCATCTAAACAAGGTGGATATGGCGATAAAGATATCTATAAGATTACTTTTTTAGGAGCTGAGAAGCCTCCTGTAGTAATGAATGAAGATAATTTATTAGCAAGTGTTGCTGCTCCTGTTAGCGAATTTAAAGCAGAAAAAATTATCAGTAATGGACCAAAAATGACAATTTTAAAAGGTGTGATTTCTGATGCTAAAACACATCAATTATTAGAAGCCGCTATTGAATTAATTGACAATTCCTTAAACGAAGTGATTGCTACTTTCAAATCTAATAGTACTACTGGTAAATATTTAGTTTCGTTGCCATCTGGTAAAAATTACGGTATAGCTGTAAAAAAAGACGGTTATTTATTTCACTCAGAAAACTTTGATTTAAAGGCATCCGAAGAGTATCAAGAAGTTGAAAAAGATGTTGCCTTAAAACCAATAGAAGTTGGTCAATCAATTGTTTTAAGAAATATTTTCTTTGATTTTGATAAAGCAACTATTCGTCCCGAATCAGCAAATGAGTTAGATCGATTAATTAAATTATTAACTGACAATCCTACATTAAAAATTGAATTAGGTAGTCATACAGATAGTAAAGGAAGTGATGAGTATAATCAAAAATTATCTCAATCTCGTTCTCAATCAGTTGTTACATACTTAATAGGGAAAGGCATTGCAACGGACAGACTAGTAGCAAAAGGATATGGTGAAACGGTTCCTGTGGCAACAAATGATACAGAGGCTGGCAGGCAAGAAAACAGAAGAACTGAATTTAAAATTTTGAGTAAATAATATGTTCCAAAAAATTTGGAATTATATTTCTACGGTTGGAATACAGCCAGAATATGATGATATTTTAGTAAAGCGTATTAAACTTACTAATCAGTTTAGTGTTATTGCTATTCTTGTTTTTTTATTTAGTGGTGTAAATAATTATGCTTTAGGGGATTTATTTTCCGCTTTATTAATAGAAAGTTTAGTAGTTGTTTGTTTAATTGGCTTTTATCTAAATAAATTACAATTCCATCGTTTTGCAATTTCGTTTTTATTTACTACAGTTAGTGTTGCTATTTTTTATTTTGATTCTTATTCAGGAATTTTATCTGGAACATACCTATTTCATTTTCCTCTGATATTTGCAATTGCTTTCGTTTTTGACATGCGAGAGGATAAAAAAACGATGTTCTTCCATTTTTTATTAATACTCTCTTTTTTAACAATCAATGTTGTGTCGGATTATAGTTTGTTTAAAAGTGAATTCTTAACGGACGATAAGCGTTCTACAATGTTTATGTTTAACCTTTTGTTCAGCGCTACTTCTGTTGGGTTTTTCGTGTATTTAATGATTCAAAATAATTTACAAGAGAGTTATTTTTTTATTCAGCGAATAGAAGAGAGGAAGCAATCTGAAAAAGTCATTAAAGAAGCGCTAGCGGAAAAAAATTTATTAATCGCTGAATTACATCATCGTGTTAAAAATAATCTTGCCATTATCTCTGGCTTATTTAGTTTAACAATAAATGATAACTTACATGATGATGCTAAAAACGTACTATTAGAAAGTCGAAATAGAGTTCGTTCCATGGCTCTAATTCATAATCGTTTGTATAAAAGCGATAGTTTTACTGACGTTAATTTTGATGAGTATATTCATGAGCTGATTTCTGAAATAACCTCTTCTTATCCTACTATTTCAAATTCAATAGATGTAAAAACAAATATTAAAAATGTGATTTTAAATGTTAATTCTGCTATTCCTTGTGGTTTGATATTAAATGAGCTTTTAACTAATGCTTATAAGCACGCTTTTAAGGACCAAAAAGATGATGGGCAAATAGTGATTTCTTTTGTTCGTCAAAATGGCCAATTTTTGATGACAGTGAAGGATAATGGATGTGGATTGCCATTGGATTATAATGAAAAACAATCATTAGGTATTACGGTTATTGAGGCTTTAACGGAGCAACTAGATGGAAAATCAAAATTCACCTCTAACCAAGGAACTCATTTTGAATTAACATTTAAAGCCAACAATAATTAACATTTTGGTGAAAATAAAAATACCATTATTCTATTAAAACTATATAAATTTATATCTTATTATTCAATTAACATTTTCCTATGAGCCAAGACCAACCTAAAGCAAAAAAAAGTTTATTCAAAAGAATTTTAAAGTGGAGTGGTATTTCTTTTTTACTGCTGATTCTTTTAATTATTATAGCGCCTTTTATCTTTAAAGATAAGATTGTTAAAATTGTAAAGGAGGAAGCAAATAACAATTTAAATGCTAAGGTAGATTTTGGTGAGTTTGATTTAACTTTATTTAGTTCGTTTCCTGATTTTAGATTTAAAATCCAGAATGTGAGTGTGATTAATGTTGAGCCTTTTAAAGGAGATACTCTAGCATACATTAAAGAATTGTCTTTCGACTTAAATATAAAAAGCGTTATTGCTGGAGATAAGTACCAAATTAATTCGTTAGTTATTGATCAGCCAATAATTAATGGTATAGTAATGGTTGATGGAAAAGCAAACTGGGATATTGCAAAAGCAAGCACAGATACTATTTCGGCTGAACCAGCAGATACAAGTGCGACGAAATTTGCGATGAAGTTAAAATCATTAGAAATAAAACATGCTAATATCACCTACAATGATATGCAAGGTAATATGTCGGCTTCGTTAAAGGACATGAATTATACCTTGAGCGGAGATTTTACTCAAGATAATTTTTTATTAAGTAATTTATTAGAAATTGCAGAAACTTCTTTTGAAATGGGAGGAGTAGGCTATTTAACGAAAGCAAAAACACGTTTTAAGGCAGATTTAGATATGGATATGCCAAACATGAAATTTACGTTTAAAGAAAACGAATTAGATTTAAATGATTTAGGATTGTCTTTTGATGGATTTGTTTCTATGCCTAAAGATGATATTGCGATGGATTTAAAATTTGCAGCTAAGCAAACGGAGTTTAAATCTATTTTATCTTTAATACCAAGTGTATATAGCAAAGATTTTGCCAGTGTAAAAACAGAAGGTAGTTTAAAATTAAATGGTAAAGCTGCTGGAACCATGCATACTAGTGCAGATGGTAAAAGCGATACATACCCATCATTTGAAGTTAATTTAGGAATTGTTAATGCGATGTTTAAATACCCATCATTACCTAAATCAGTTAACAATATTAATATTGATGTGCATGTGGAAAACAAAAAAGATTATTTAGATGCCACAGTCATTGATGTTAATAAATTTCATTTAGAAATGGCAGGTAATCCAATAGATATGTGGGCGCATGTTAAAACTCCTATTTCAGACCCCGATTTAGCAGCTGAAATAAAAGGCATTATCAATTTAACTTCAGTAAAAGAATTTATACCACTTGAAAAAGGAGATGAAATGAGTGGTATCGTAAAAGCAGATATTTCGGCAGCTGGTCGTATTAGTAGTATTGATAAAAAAGAATATGATAAATTTAAAATGGCAGGTAGTTTACAAATTGATAAAATGAATTACAAAACAACCACATTGCCTTATGAAGTGATGTTGAATATGATGAAATTAAATTTCACCAATCAATTTGTTGAGTTAGCTGCCTTTGATGCTTTAATGGGTAAATCAGATGTGAAAGCCAATGGGAAGATTGATAATTTTATGCAATATATATTTAAAGATTCTTTAATTGTTGGACATTTTAATGTGCAATCTAATTTTATGGATTTAAATGAATTAATGGCATCATCAAGTACTACAACAACTACTGCGCCAGTTGCAGCAGACACAGCGGCGATGACGGTTGCTGAGGTGCCAGGTAATATAGATTTTGTTTTAAATGCAAATTTTACTAAAGTATTGTATGATAATTTAGTCATCGATAATATGAATGGAAATATCGAAATTAAAAAACGTAAAGTAGATATGACCAATTTAAATTTAGGGTTATTAGGTGGCAAAGTTTTATTGAATGGTTATTACGAAACCACTAATCCTAAAAAACCTTCTGTTGATTTAACATTTAAAGTTGATAATTTTGATATTCAAAAAACCTTTGCTGCCTTTAATACAGTACAAAAATTAGCTCCTATTGGGCAATATGCAAAAGGAATGTTTACGGCGACATTGGAAAATTTTAAAGCAGATTTAGATCAACATATGTCGCCTATTTTAACTACTCTGCATGGTAATGGTGTATTTAAAACCAATAGTGTATCTATTGGAGGTTTTCCTGCATTTGTGAAATTAGGAGAAGCTTTAAAAATTGAGCAATTAAAAAATTTGAATATTCAAAATGTAATGGCAGATTATGAGTTTAAAGACGGAAGAGTTTTTTTACGTAACCCAGTAAAAGTAAAAATTGATAAAATCAATGCTGAAATAACAGGTTCTACAGGGTTTGATCAAACGATAGATTACAATTGGAAAATGGATGTGCCTACAGAAATGTTTGGAGCACAGGCAAACAATATGGTGGCCGGTTTATTGGGTCAAGCTAGTTCTGCAATTGGAACAACGGTGAGTATGCCAAAATCAGTAAAAGTAAATGTTGGTTTTGGTGGAACAGTGATGAAACCAACGGTGAAAACTGGAACAAAAGCGGGTGAAGCAGGTGCTAGTATTAAAGATCAAGCGGTAACCGCAGTGAAAGATAAAGCAAATGAAGAAGCTCAAAAAATATTAGCAGACGCTCAAGCGCAAGTTGCCAAACTAAAAGCAGAAGCCCAAGCAGCTTCTGATAAATTAAAAGCAGAGGCTTATGCAGCAGCTGATAAACAAGTTGAAGAGGTGAAGAATCCGATAGGGAAAATTGCCGCGAAAAAAGCAGCAGAGTTAGCTAAGAAGGAGGCAGATAAACAAGCACAAAAAATATTGGATGAGGCTGAAGTAAAAAGTCAAAAAATATTAGAAGATGCTAAGGCAAAGAGTGCAGCAGCAGCATCTAAATAAAAATAAGCGCTATAAAGTAGCGGGTATTTTTGCAAAATAAACCAAATACCCGCTATATAATAGCGCGGGTATAAGCTAGTTAGCTGCAATGGCGCCTTAAGACAATGAGAAAATATCAAATTCTATATTATATTTTATTCATCACTTGCTCTAGAGAAACAATATTCTCTCAGACAAATTGTAATAAAGAACTACTGACAGGAACTTGGCTGTGTGCAGACACTTATATTTATTCAAAAGACTCACTGACGCGAGAAAAATTAGACATTCTGTTAAATAATTCAATTAAAGACAAAGGCTGGAGTTGGACATTTGACACAACAGGAAATAGAGTCAGTGCTCCTGACACAAAAACCGTAAATTACAAAATAGACGAAAATGGTTGTAAAATAATTTATGGACAGCATAAAAAAACAACTAGACTTAATACAACAAAAATTTTATACGTAGACGACAAATATCTTGTTTTGGAAATCCCCAACAGACATAGTCAGACAACCTGTTCGTTTAGAAAAAAGGGTCATAACTAAAAGTACGCCACATCAGCTAACACACGCTTTATTCAATTTGGGCAGAAGTACAAGCATTTGCAAAATCGGTAGAAATTTTTTTATTTTTCTTTGCAAATGCATAGCAACATAGTATCTTTAAACAAACGTTTCGGTAGACATTGTTTCAAACTCCAAACTGAAATAAAGCGCGAAAACGTTACCTGCAAGGCTAGAAAAACCGAACACCGACAAATACTAAATATGACGAATGCCAAAAATTGAACTAACAACTGAAATTCAATCGACAATTGAAATTTGTTTTGACCTTTCTAGAAGTATCGACCTGCACAAAATTTCCACTCAACAGACAAATGAACAAGCAATTGCCGGAACAACTTCGGGACTTATAGAATTGAATGAATTTGTAACTTGGCAAGCGAGACATTTTGGAATTCGACAAAAACTCACATCAAAAATTACTGCTTTTGAAAGACCAATCTATTTTAAGGATGAACAACAAAAAGGAGTTTTCAAATATTTTTATCACGAACATAAATTTGAGCAGGTTGGTGACAAAGTTATTATGAATGATATTTTTGAATTTCAGTCACCGTTTGGGATATTTGGTAAAATATTTAATGAACTCATTTTGACAAAATACTTGCGGAAACTGTTAATCGACAGAAACAATGTAATTAAAGATTTTGCCGAAACGGATAAATGGAAAACATTACTAAATGGAAAATAACATTTACAGTCCAGAATATGTCAAAGGACTTTTTAACCGAATGAGCAATTCATATGAGCGTATGAATTATATAACTTCATTTGGGTTTTCAATTCGTTGGAGGACTCAATTTTTGAACTCTTTCGAGCAGTCAAATAAAAAAGTAAAAATAATAGACTTGCTAACTGGCATGGGAGAAACTTGGATAGCGACAAAAAATAAATTACCAAATTCTGACTTGACAGTTCTTGATTTCTCTGAAGGGATGCTAAAATATGCAAAGCAAAAAAGTAAAGAAAGATTCAATGATGAAATAATAGTATTGCAACAAGATATTTTACAAAATGAATTACCAAGTAATCATTTTGACTTTGTTACTTGCGCGTTTGGACTAAAAACCTTTAACCCTGAACAATTGAAAATTTTAGCATTAGAAACAAAACGAATTTTAAAGCCAGGCGGTCAATTTTCATTTATTGAAGTTTCAAAACCAAATAATAAAGCGTTGAGTATTTTTTATGGCTTATACCTTGGAAAGGTCATTCCAATTTTAGGCAGACTATTTCTTGGAAACCCACAGGAATATAAAATGCTTTGGCAATACACAAAGAAATTTGAAAATTCAAAACAGGCGTCAATAATCTTTAGATCTTCGGGACTACACACAGAATATACCTCATATTTTTATGGTTGTGCAACTGGTTTTTACGGACAGAAAATAAATGAATAGTAATTTAGAAGAGAAAGCCCAGCAGGTAACACGCCCTTATTCATTGTCCACCATTTTTATTTTAATTTATTTTACTATCTTACAGATATTAAAAAATTATAACGATGAATCCATTTTTAACACAGGTTGTTATACATGCTGTTTTAAATAAAAAACCAAAAGCATTAGATACAGCACAAGAATCACCTTCTGCCTTTCGTTTGGCAAAAGGTTATAGGGAATTTAAGTTACTCATAAAACGTATTTTAAAAGATATTGTTTTAATTAGCTTAGGTATTTTAGCTGCTACTTTTGGCTTAGAAAGTTTTTTATTGCCAAGTAAATTTATTGATGGGGGCGCTACTGGTATTTCGTTGTTAATTACTGAGTTAACAAATGTTCCTCTGTATCTTTTAATTATTGGCATTAATATCCCATTTGTGATTTTAGCCTATAAAATAATTGGTAAACAATTTGCCATCAAAACGGCAATTGCTATTTCTGGCTTAGCTATTTGCGTTGCTTTTGTTCCTTTTCCAGAAGTGACGCATGATAAATTATTGGTTGCTGTTTTTGGCGGGTTCTTTTTAGGTTCAGGTATAGGTTTATCTGTGAGAGGTGGTGCTGTGATTGATGGGACTGAAGTTTTAGCTATTTTTTTGAGTCGTAAATTTGGAGTTACAATGGGTGATGTGATTATTATTATTAATGTATTTATTTTCTTGGCTGCCGCTTATTTTTTATCTATCGAAGCAGCCTTGTATTCTATGATTACCTATTTAGCGGCTTCAAAAACATTAGATTTTGTGGTACTTGGTATTGAGGAATATAATGGAATAACTATTGTGTCTTCTCATAGCGAAGAAATTCGTCAAATGATTATTGATATAATGGGAAGAGGCGTTACCGTTTACTCTGGTAAAAGAGGTTACGGTAAAAGAGGTGAGGGAAGAGAAATTGATATCATTTACACAGTGGTAACTCGTTTAGAATTAAATAAACTGAACACTGAAATCGAAAAAATTGATCCTAATGCTTTTGTAGTAATGAATGCAATAAAAGACACAAAAGGTGGAATGATAAAGAAACGTCCCTTACAACATTAGATGATATGTATGTAATTCATGTTAGTTTGTGTATTGTTGGGAAGTATTTCTTTTGAATGACTTTGGTTTTTACCTCACTGTATAGGTTTAATTTAAAACTGCGTTTAAAATATTTTTTTAATTATCTACTTTTGTAGTATAACAAGAAGATAACTCAGTATGTTTATTCGAATACTTGTTTTGATTTTTTCTCTTGTTATCTCGAAACAATTTCTTTTTGTTTTCTTAATGTATGTAAAACATTAACTTAATAGTAGGCCAATACATTTGTAAAAACTAATAATGTATAGCAAAAGAGAATTGCAACTTTTAGTGATTAGCGATGTGCATTTAGGCACTTACGGCTGCCACGCCAAGGAATTATTACATTACCTTAAAACTGTTAACCCACAAACTTTAGTACTCAATGGAGATATTATTGATATGTGGAATTTCAGTAAAAATTACTTTCCTTCTTCACACATGGATGTGATGCGTCATATTATGAAAATGGCAAGTCATGGAACGCATGTGTATTATATCACAGGTAATCATGATGAGATGCTTCGTAAGTACACCGATTTGCAATTAGGTAATTTAGAAATTGTAGATAAATTATTGCTGGATTTAGATGGTAAAAAAGCGTGGATATTTCATGGAGACGTTTTTGATTCGAGTACTAAAGGATATGCTAAGTTTTTAGCCAAATTAGGTGGAAAGGGTTATGATTTATTGATTTTAATTAATCGTTTTATTAATTGGGTATTAAATTTATTTGGGAGAGAGAAAATGAGTTTCTCAAAAAAAGTAAAAGATGGTGTGAAAAAAGCGGTTGCCTTTGTAAGTGATTTTGAAACAACTGCCGCCGAACTAGCTATTGAAAAACATTATGATTATGTGGTTTGCGGACACATTCACATGCCTCAAATAAAAGAAGTTAAAACAGATGGAGGGTCGGTCACCTATTTAAATAGCGGTGATTGGGTAGAGAATTTAACAGCTTTAGAATATGATAATGGTAAATGGGAAATTTTTCACTATGATAAAAATTACTTGGACTTAATTTATCCTAAGGAAAATTTTGTAGAACAAGATATTGTTTCAAAAATATTGTCAGTATCTATTACCGAAGAGATTTTTATTACTAAAAATAATCAACACTAGTTTCAATACAAAAACAAGTTATGGCAAAAATATTTTATGCTGTTCAAGCAACTGGAAATGGTCATATTAGTAGAGCTCACCAATTGTACCCTTACTTAAAACAATTTGGCGAGATTGATTTTTTTATTAGTGGCAATAATGCCAACTTAGATTTTAAAATACCTGTTAAGTACAGAAGCGAAGGTTGTAGCTTACATTATAGTAAATGTGGCGGCTTAAATTATTTTGATGTTATTAAAAACATTAAGCCCTATATGATGTATAAAGACGCAAAATCTTTGCCTCTAGAAAAATATGATGTTATTATCAATGACTTTGATTTTGTGACTTCCTTGGCCTGTAAGTTAAAAGGATTGCCATCGGTACAACTTGGCCACCAAGCCAGTTTTCAATCTAACCAAACACCCAGACCTGATAAAAAAAGCTTTGTTGGTGAAACTATTCTAAAACATTATGCACATGCAACCAATCATATAGGGTTTCATTTTCAAAAATATGATTCTTTTATTTTGCCGCCCGTTATTAAAGAGGAGTTTATAAATACTAATCCAACGGATTTAAATCATGTGAGTGTTTATTTGCCTTCTTTTCAAAAACATTGTTTATTAGAAGCATTTAATAAACTGCCACATATTCAATTTCATTGGTTTTTGGATTCTATAGAATCTATTAGAACGGAAAAAAACATTACCTATTACCCAATTAATCAAACTTTATTTAATAAAAGCTTATTAAGCTGCCATGGTTTAATAACCGGAGGAGGATTTGAAACTCCTTCGGAAGCTTTATATCTTGGCAAGAAATTAATTAGCATCCCTATTAAAAACCATTATGAGCAGCAATGTAATGCTGCTGCTGTTAAAAAACTAGGCGTAAAAGTTTTACAAGATATAGGCGATGACTTTTCCGAAATAATAGATAAATGGTTTTATGATGGAAATAATAATCCTCGCATTGAAGCTAACAATATTACAGAAACGCTAGAATATTTATTTGACACTTATCCAAATAAACAAAAGCTTGATAGAGAAGTCATTTTGTCTTCTATATAGTATTTATGTAAACCCTTTGTTAAATTAATAACACAAAGTAAAATTTGTTTTATTATTTACACCTCATTCTTAATGTTTTCTTCTTTATAGCTTAATGTGGCGCTTTAATGCAAGTTATAAATTAGTAGCATGAAAAATTTATATTTGCTCCTAGTTCTTTTTGTTAATTGTATGATTGCTCAAACAGTTTCTAGAGGCCCTTATTTACAGCAAGCAACACCTACAAGCATTATTATTAAATGGAAAACTAATAGTGCTACAAACACAAAAGTCAATTATGGCACTTCTCAATCAAATTTAAGTTCATCTGTTAGTAATACAATATCTTCTACTATTCATGAAATTAAGTTAACTGGTCTTTTGCCGTATACCAAATACTATTATTCTATTGGTTCTACTACATCAACATTGGTTGCTGGTGCATCAGATTTGTTCTTCAGAACTGCTCCAAACTATGGGCAAAAGGGCGACTACCGTTTTTGGGTTGTTGGAGATGCGGGAACTGGTGGAAATAGTCAAAGAGACACGAGAACATCTTTTTTAAACTATAGTAGTAATAAAAATATTGATGGATGGATTTGGTTAGGTGATAATGCTTATGATGGCGGATTTGATAGTGAATACCAAGCAAATGTTTTTTCAAATAATACTTTTGAAGCGCCTCTAAAAAATATTGTTGTATGGCCAGCTATTGGTAACCATGATTACAATCACAATATTCCATTTTCACCTTCGCCTGCCTACTTTGATATTTTTACACTTCCTGCAAATGCAGAATGTGGTGGTGTAGCATCAGGTACAGAAAAATACTATTCCTACAATTATGGAAATATACATTTCGTTGTTTTAGATTCATACGATGTTAGTCGTTCTTCTACTGGGGCAATGGCTACATGGATTCAAAATGATTTAACTGCAAATACCCAACCATGGGTAATTGCTTATTGGCATCATCCACCATACACTAAAGGAAGTCACAATTCAGATAACTCCAATTTTTTAGACGGAGAATTAGTTGATATGCGACAAAATATTATACCAATTTTAGAAGCAAAAGGTGTTGATTTAGTTTTAAATGGACATAGCCATGTTTATGAACGTTCTTATTTATTAGATGGGCATTATGGGTATTCTAGTTCATTAACACCGGCTATGAAAAAAGATAACACATCTGGCAGTTATCCTGTAGATTGTGCTTATCATAAGCAAACTCAAGCAACAAGTTCTCACAAAGGAACTGTGTATGTGGTATGCGGCTGTTCAGGTAAAAATGATTCAAGCCCTGCATCGGGTTGGCCACATCCTGCCATGTATAAATCCGAAAATACAATTTATGGCTCTATGGCTGTTGATGTTAAGGACAATAAGCTAGAGGGTAAATTTATTACATCAACAGGTACTGTATTCGACTCATTTACAATTATAAAAAATGCAGGAGGAAGTAAAACGTATACAGTTTGTCCAAATGAATTAATTACTTTAAAATCTACTTTTCCCGATCAAGTAAATTGGTTTCCAGCATCTCAGCAAGCTGATTCTATTTCATTTAGCACACCAGTAAGCACGGTAGTGTATGCAACAGATTTAGCAGGTTGTATTAAAGATACATTTAATATTAGCGTTATTTCTAATCCATCTTGTTCTATTACGGGTTTAAATGAAATGGATTCCAATGAGTTCTCTGTTTACCCAAGCATTTTAGAAGAATCTAATAATAGTATAACTATTGAAAGTTTATTGTCATCGCCAGCAATGATAAAACTAATAGACGTTAATGGAAAAGAAATACAATACCAACAATTAGAATTAGTAGCTGGGAAAAATACTCTATCAATTCCACACGCACTTTCAACAGGTATTTACTTTCTAATTATAACAACCGACTCTCATGAGAAGAACTACAAGTTATATGCTAAATAAATTTTTAGCATCTATACTAATACTACTAACTGTTCATAAAATCCAAGCTCAATGTACTACAACAAACGTTTCTGGAGATTTTGTTATTAATTCGAGTATTATTTTATCAGGCACTTATAACGTCAGTGGCACATTTAAAGTAGCACCTTTTGTAACGGTGTATGTTAAACCATATTCTTCTGGCGCATGTGGTAAACTAATTATTAATGCACAAAAAATTATTGTAGAAGGAACAATAGATGGTAACTATGCTGGTTATTTTGGAGGAACTGGTGGAGTTGGAGGAAATATTGTTAGCAGTTTAACGGGAGATCAAACAGCTATTAATACTTGTAGTAATAAAGATAATACTGGAATTATTGTTGTTGAAGGTGGAAAGTTTGGAGCTAACGGTTCTGGAATTGGTTTTGGGCTACAGGGGCAAAATGGACAAAATGGTTCAGGACCAAAACAACAGTGTTTAAGTAATGATGATGAGTGCGGTATGATTGGAAGTGCTGGAGGAGCTGGCGGCGGCGGCGGCGCTAGTTATGGTGGAGCTGGAACAAATGGTTTAAACGGAGGTAACGGAACAAGTACTTATACTGCAACTGGCGTCAATGTTTCAACAGGATATATTGTATTTGCTGGAACAGGCGGTATAGGTGGTAATTCGGGCGTGGTATACGGAACTACTAACGGTTTTGACATTGATTTAGGTTCAGGTGGTGCAGGAGGCGGCGGTGGAGGTCGTTCATACGATGTGGGTTTAGCTGGCGGCAAAGGTGGAAACGGCGGTGGTTTAGTGCAACTCATAGCAACCGACACTTTAAAAATTCCTGGAAAAATATTTGTTAATGGAGAAACAGGAGCATCAGGCGGAAATGCTGGTAACGGTGGAATCTCTCCGAACTGTTGTTCGGATGGCTGTGATGATTCGGGGGAAGCAACACTATCTTGTGGGGCAGGAGCAGGAAGCGGCGGCGGCGGCGGATCCGGTGGAGGAATTTATATCGAATCACAAACAGTAGCAATTATTACGGGAACATTACAAAGTAATGGTGGTAATGGTGGTAATGGCGGTATAAAAGGGGATGGGACAACTACAAATTATTCAGGTGGTGTCTTCTGTGGAAACCAAACTATTAGCAGCGGAAACGGAACAGCTGGAAATAAAGGCGGAGCTGCAGGAGGAGGGAGAATAAAAATCTTTGTACCAACTTGTTCTTCTTCAACTGTTAATCCAATTTATGCCATTAGCGGAGGCACAGGTTTTACCACTGCATCAAATGGAAGTTATGAGGTGGTGTGTGGTATTACTAATATCAATGAATCTATTAAAGAACAATTTGCACTAAAAGTATTTCCAAATCCTTTTTCTGACAATGTAACGATTCAGTTTAAGTATGATGAAACTCCTGAAAATATAAGTAGAATAAACATTTTAAATACGTTGGGAATGGTTGTCAAAACCATTTCATCGGATGAATTAAAATATAATAGAACTATTCAAATTGACCTATCTGATATTTCATCAGGAATTTATTATTTAAAAACAACCATTAATAACTTGAGTTATGATTACAAAATTATTAAGCAGTAGAATTCTCTTTTTATTATTTGCAATTAGTGCAATTAAACTAGATGCACAATCCCTAAGAAGCTCTTCTTTAGAAACTTGTTTAGCACCATTTTATCACGGAGTTGCCTCTGGAGATCCAATGGCTGATAAAGTTATTATTTGGACAAGAGTAACTCCTGACACCATTTCTTCAGATCCTGTTTTGGTTTCATGGCAAATGGCAACCGATACTGGAATGACTAACGTTGTAGGTAGTGGTAGCTTAATTACAAATAATGTAGCCGACTATACTGTAAAAGTTGATGTTACAAGCTTAAACGCGAATACATGGTATTATTATGAATTTGAATGTAATGGTAAAAAATCTCCGAGAGGAAGAACAAGAACAGCACCACAAACAGGGGCCGATAGCTTGCGATTTGCTATTGTTTCTTGTGCAAACTTAGAAGCTGGTTTTTTTAATGCCTATAAAGTATTATTAAATAGAGCAGATTTTGATGCCGTCATATGTTTAGGAGACTATATTTACGAATACGAATCAGGTGGTTATTCACCAAATACAACGGCTAACAGACAATGGTTGCCATCAAATGAAATTTTATCCCTAAGTGATTATCGCGAGCGTTATTCTTCATACAGATTAGATGACGACCTTAGAAGGCTTCATCAACAATTTCCTTTTATTAATATTTGGGATGATCATGAATCGGCTAATGACGCATGGATGAATGGAGCAGAAAATCATACATCATCAAGTGAAGGTCCGTTTGCTGTAAGAAAAGCTAATGCTAAACAAGCCTATTTTGAATGGTTACCAATTAGACAACAAGCTGGCGCTACAGATCCCTATCAAATCTTCCGCAAATTAACTTATGGTAATTTAGTAGATTTTATTATGCTTGATACACGTCTTCACGGAAGAGATTTACAAGCTGGGACATCTGGTGCAACCGTGACGTCAAATAGTCGACAATTATTAGGTACAGATCAATTCACTTGGTTAGGAAACAGGTTAGATTCATCGGCGGCACAATGGAAAATATTGACTCAACAAATCATGATTGCCCCATTAAAAGTTTTTGGACAAGCCGTTAATGGAGATCAATGGGATGGTTATCCAGCAGAAAGAAATCGTGTTTTTAATCATATATTAAACCATAATATTAAAAATGTAGTAGCCATCACTGGCGATATACATTCATCTTGGGCTAATGATTTACCAACTTCTACATACAATGGATCAACAGGCTCTGGTTCTGCTGGAGTTGAATTTGTTGGACCAAGCGTTACATCTCCTGGTTTAAGTATTCCACTTGGCGCTGCCGCTATTCAGGCATCAAATTCGCATATTAAATATGCAGATTTATCTCAACATGGTTTTATGATTTTGGATATTAATGCTACACGAACACAATGCGATTGGTACTATATAAATACGATTGATGTCTCTTCAAATTCTTATTCTCATGCAAAATCAATGTATGTGAAGCATTTAGAGCGTTTTTTAAGAATAACTAATTCGGCAAGTATGCCAAGGAGTTCTGTGTATGGAAACTTAGCTCCAATATGCCCAAGAACAACTAATATTTCAACAAGCTTGTCAAACTCATCATCTCCAATAAGACTATTAAATGTGTTTCCAAATCCTGCTCAAAAAGAATTGGTTATTAGTTTTTTAGGTCAACAAGTTAGTACTGGTAAAGTTGTTTTGTACAATGCGACTGGACAAAAAGTGTTTGATTTAAAATTTAACAATCAAGATGTTTACAACAATCAGCTACAAATAAACGTTAATGAATTAGCAACTGGTTTGTATAATGGCAGCGTAGAAGTTAATAATCAAACACTATTTTTCAAGTTTGTGAAAACAACTAATTAATGATGTTTGACTTTATTAGTAAGAATTTTAAAACAATCGTAATTTGTATTACTCTTGCTGTTTGTTCGATTTTTCTAAATTTTAGTATTTACAATAGCTCTAATTTAGAAAAGCCTGTCATTATAGAGAATGCTACTAAAAAGTTAATTTCTATTTTAGATAAGTCTATTCAAATTGCAGATTCATCCATTGATGCGGAAAAATTACATCAACTACAAGTCAACTACTTTTTGACTCGTAAGCATTACAAACAAATTGAGTGTTTTATTGAATATTGCTCTCCTTTTGATGCCAAATATTTTATTAATGGTCCTTTAGTAAAAAAATCTGATTTAGAAATCGGAACACGTGTTGTTGACCCTCATGGCTTTCAGGTAATTGAAGAACAATTATTTGGAGTTGACTCCATTGACACGTCACTCTTATTAATTGAATTAAAGCTTTTGAAAGAAAGTTTTAGCACGTTTAATAGTAAATTAAATACTATAAACATCAACGATTCTCAAATACTGGAGATGATGCAATTTGAACTTATCCGAATGAGTGCCTTAACATTAAGTGGATATGATGCCTCTTTCACAAAAACAAACAGTGAAGAATGTAAAAACGTATTTGAAGGATTTAGAGCATTACTGAATCACGTTAAAGTTAAAAATCAAGAAAAAGGTTATCCGCTTGCGCTTCATCAACAACTACTATCCAAATTAAAATCAGCAGAAAATTATTGTTTGATTCATAAAGATTATGATTCCTTTAATCGTTTGTTTTTTATTACACAACATATTAAACCAATTTATAAACTATTAGTCAAAATTCATCAAAGCAAACTATTTCCATATACTCAAGTAGATTATGCTATTAACTTAAATAACGAACACATTTTTGAAAGAGAATATTATAACATCAATTACTTTTCTGTGAAAACTGTTGACACTGTGGAAAATGCATTACAAGCTAAACTTGGTGAACTATTGTTTTTTGATCCTGTTTTGTCTGGAAATAATAAGCGAGCTTGTGCTTCGTGCCATAAACCTGAACTAGCTTTCACGGATGGATTTAAAAAAGGTGTGTCGTTTGAAAAAGAAAACTTAGATAGAAATACACCGACATTATTAAATACTATCTTTCAAAAAAATTTCTTTTATGATGGAAGAGCTCGTCAATTAGAACAGCAAGCTAATGATGTATTGCATAATCAAAAAGAGATGAATTCTTCGATTGAAGAAATGATCACTAGGCTCAATGAAAGTGACGAGTATCAATCCTTATTTAAGAATTCATTTAAAGGCACTTCAGATACAAATATTAATTATTACGGAATCTTAAAAGCAATTACGGAATATGAAAAGACTTTAGTCTCGATGAATAGCCGATTTGACAAATATATAAAAGGTGACTATAAACAATTGAACCAACAAGAAATAAATGGCTATAACTTATTTTCTGGAAAAGCTTTATGCGGTAGTTGTCATTTCTTTCCTTTATTTAATGGTTTGGTGCCACCTATTTATAATGACACAGAGTATGAAGTGATTGGTGTACCAGAACACATAGACAGTAAAAAAATAGATAATGATAGAGGTAGAGTTGTTGTCTCTAGAGTTTATATTCATGAACACGCTTTTAAAACACCAAGTATCAGAAATATTAATTTGACCGCACCATACATGCACAACGGTGCCTATCAAAATCTTGAAGATGTTCTTGATTTTTATAATAAAGGCGGCGGACAAGGTATTGGTATTGATATACCAAATCAAACATTGCCTTTTGATTCCTTACAACTAACTCCGCAAGAAATTAAAAACATTAAATCATTTATGTTATCATTAACAGATACGGTTGGCTATATAAAAAGGCCAAAAAAGTTACCTCTGTTTAAAAATAAAGAATTAAATAATAGAGTAATTGGTGGTGAGTACTAATTAATCGAATCAATTCTTAGTTTTATCTAATAACTTTTTATCTAACATTAGTTTCACATCTTCTTAAGATTAGCATTTGATATTTGTGAAAACATTTAAAATCAATATTTATGAAATTCCATTCTATATTATTCATATCATCTATTATTTTTATAGGTTGTAAACAAGAACAAAAAGTTCAAGACCCTGAATTAACTGACATTTTAAAGAGAAACACAATCGTTATTAAAGGGTCAGACACCGAACTTCCTATGGTAAAAGATCTTGCCAGTTTATTTAGAAAAGATAATTCACAAATTACAATAGATATTTGCGGCGGTGGAAGTTCGGTAGGAATAGAAGCTCTTATAAATAACGAAACGGATATCGCTAACTCATCAAGAGAAATTAAAGCTTCTGAAATAGCAAGAGCAAAATTAAACGGTGTTAATCCAACTCCAATTATGTTTTCGGTAGATGCTTTAGCAATTATAACTAATTCTAAATTAGGTATCGATAGTTTATCTACCGAGCATTTGATGCAAATTTTTTCGGGTGAAATTACAAATTGGAAGTTGGTTGGTGGTCCTGATTTGTCAATTGTTATATATGGTAGAGATAGTTTATCAGGTACTTACTCATATTTAAAGGATAAATTTATACGAGCTCCATATAGTGCAAAAATGAAACAACTACACGGAAATGCCGAAATAGTGAATGCTGTTCAAAAAGATATTGCTGGCATTGGCTACGCTGGCGCTGGATTTTTAATGGATGCAAACGGGAAACCAAATGGCAGTATTTGGGCCATGCCAATCTATTTAAAAGGTTCTCGCGCATATTCACCTTATGAAATTGGTGCTGTAAAAAAAGGAGACTATGTTTTAACCAGACCACTCTATCAATATATTAATGGTAAACCTAGAACTCAAATTTTTGATTTTATTATGGCAGAGTTAACATTAAGAGGACAAGAGCTTATTAAAACACATGGTTATTTTCCAATTAATGATTATCAAACTGAAATCAATAAACTAAACGGTTTATAATTTTAGATCAATTTAATTTTATAAATAGTGTTATTAGGAGTTTTTATTTTACTAATAATTGAGTCAGAAATATAGGTTGATAAGGTTTTGTTTTTTATATCAAAATTTACAGTCATATGAAATTTCATATGACTATGGTTATATAATTATTAGATATTAAATAAATGGAATTTTATTGCCACAGCCAACTAGTTGCTTAAAATCGATAGTGTAAATGTTAATTTTGGAACCTACTCTAAAGTAAATTTAATGTTAATTATATGATTTTAGTGTTAATTGTTGCGGATATGTAATGAAATTGATTCGTACATTTATAGTATTAAAATTTAATCATATGAAAAAAGAAAATAAAGAAATGCTAAAAACAATAATTAGCAATCAGGAGTTAATTATGAAAGCTTTAAAAATTGAAATCCCTGTTAGAGCAATCTCTAAAGATTTATCTAAAACTAAAGCTGAAGTTAAAAATAGTATAAAAACGCCTACAGCTAAAAAAACTGTGAAAAAAGTTCCTGTAAAAGTTTCTAAGTCAGCAAAATAATAGTTGCTGCTTAAATACTAAAAGAGGTTTTCTCAAAGTTAATTTTTGTTAGTTTTTTTATCAAATAAAAAGCCCGCTAATCTTTTTGATTGCGGGCTTTTTCTGTTAAGTTATGCTGTTTATTAACTTTCGAGATATTCTCTTTTTTGTATATACAATTCTTATTTAACTATTTTATAAACTTTGTTATTTAGTCGTATAAAGTATGTTCCGTTAACCCAATCTTTAGAATTGATATTGATTTTGTCTTCTTTTGTTTTTGTAGTAAACACATTTTCTCCTAAAGTATTATAAATGAAGATTTGTGTTTCTTCACCTAAATTATTATTTGAATCCCAACTAACTATAAATGATTCATTAAATGGATTTGGATATACATTAATAGAATTATTAGTATACAATTCATTTAATGATGTACATAGACTCACATTTTGCGTAATACTTGTACTTGTATTACAAGACCCATCTGCCACTGTAACTGAATAATTTGTTGTTGTGGTAGGAGAAACTGAAATAGACATCGTAGTAGCTCCATTTGACCATGTATAAGAAGTAGCAGACGTATTTGCGGTGAGAACAACACTTTCTCCAGTGCAAATTATTGTGTTTGACGAGCTAACTGATAGACTTGGTATTGCATTAAAAGTTAAAGAAACTGTATTGGATGGAATTGAACATCCAACATTATCTAATTTTACAGAATAATTGCCAGTTACCGTTGCGTTATAGATGGCTGAGTTAGCTCCTATAATAGGTGTTGCTCCATTGTACCAAGTATATGTTGCTCCAGAAACTGTTCCTGTGTTTAATGCTACTGTATTTCCTAGGCAAGCTGGAGTAGTTGCAGATGAAACATTAGCTGACGCAGAAGGACATGCTATTTGGTAAACAGAAATTGAACTACTTATCTCATTTCCTAAAACCACTAATGCTTTACCGTTTGGACTATCTTGTTGTTTTACATAAATAATACCTTCAGGGCCTCTATCACCTGTTAATCCAGTTAATCCTCTATTATTAACATATTGTACAAATTTTGGTGCTGCTGGATTACTGATATTAAACACCATTAATCCACCGACTCTTTCCATACTAACAAATGCATATGGAACTCCCGCAATCATTGCAGCAGTTACGCCTTCTGGCTCAGGTCCTTTGTCATCACTTCTGTTTTTCTTAGTGATATTTGTGTTACTAGAGTTAAACATCGCACCATATATTGGATCGTTTGCTGTAATTTGTTCTAAATCATCTCCACTATCATAAACTAATGCTCCTGTTGTTGCATTCCAGATTGAAAACGAACGAGTACCAAATGTGTAAATCTCATCAAAGTCACCATCATTATCTGTATCTCCCATTTTGTTTGTACATTTTAATTTTCCTAGATTAGCATTGTTTTTAATTACTGATGCATTAGGAAAAGCCGTAGGATCTAAAGAATAAGTTGTTGCACCGATGTTTGTTTCTTCATTATTAGCAGCACCATAATCTGCTCTTGCATCACCCTCATTAGCAGTTATTAAATATTCAACACCACCCACATTAAAATGTGTCATACCATCTGGTAGATACATCCCTTTAATTGGCCAATTAGCAATGTTTACATTTGTACCAACGTCGGTTGCGTCTAATCCATTTCCAAAAACACTATGGTCTTTAAAACCTAAAGGTTTAATATCTGTGATTGTATTAGTTGTTAAGTTAACATACGCAAAGGCATTGTTCTCTTGCAAAGCCACATAAGCAGTTAAGTCATTTTCCGATACGGTAATGTATTCTGGTTCCATATCTTGAGCAACCGTTGCGCCTGGTCCGTAAATTCTTACGCCACTTGCTTTTAAAGTAGCCGCTTGACCATTAAACGCTGTAAATAATGCTGTAGTTACATTTGATTGAGAAAGAGAAGCTATTCCTCCAGAAATATCAATGATACTCACAGAGCCTTCTGGATCTATTGTATATCCAACATTAGGCTGACCCTCATTTGCTGTTAAAATTTTTGTTCCAGCATGATTAAAAGTAATCATATCAGGTAATGCTCCAACCGTTACTTGTTTTTGAAATACACCATTTGTATTGAAAAACACAACAAAACCATCTTGTTCAGGAATTGTATTCTCTATCGCGCAAGCAACAATTCCATTTTTTACTGCTACACTATTGATATTACCATAAGTTGAAATATCAATAGAACTAATAATGCTCATTGAAGAAGGATTTGAAAAATCGATAATGTCTAATTTTTTTCCGATTGAATTTGCTACAAATAAGCGTTGCGATATAGGATCATGAGCCACAATTTCAGCTGAATTTGTTGCAGCAACTCCATTAGTAAAACTAGATACAAAAGACATTGTTACTTCGTTGTTACCAACTGGCGTAATATTCTCATTATCTTTAATGAAAATCGTTTGTTGTGTAATGCCAGAAAACGTTGCGTTAACAGGATTTTGAAGTTTTAATACAAAATATTCAGATTCTTCACCTATTGCATCATCATTAATAGTTAATGTTACAGGTAATGTTCCTGTTGCACTAGCAGGAAATGTTACAGTTTGTGTGGTATAAGCTAAATCAGAACCAACACCTGCGGTACCAAATGGAATAATTACTACCTCAACTGATGAAGGATTAGAATTAGAAGATGTGATTGAAATATTTGCAGTAACTGTTCCGGCAGACTCTAATACAGTTTGATTATCTGATGTAAAAGCCAAATTAGCAGGTGGAACAACACTTGATAATAGAATAGAAGATGTACCATCTGTTATTACAGTAGTTGTGCTCACGCTCCAAACTCTTGAAGATAAGTAAGTATTTCCTGTTGGGTCAAACGTACAAGCTGCAATCGTACTAAATCCGCTCGACGGTTCAGGTGCAAAAAAACTGTTATTTTGTATTTTACCACCAGCGTATAAATCGTTAACTGGTAATTCATAACCACCTGTTGTAACTGTGGCGGTGCCAATACCTGTTCCGTAAAAAACAGCATCAACCGGAACTGATGTATTCGTTAAAGTAGCGATATCTGCCGCAAAAACGGCAATCCCATCAGCGTTAGCTCCACCATTACCAAAAACACCAGATCCAAAATTTCCAAAACCATCACCTGATACTGATCCTGTATTAATCGTTCTTAACTTAGTACCTGTTGGCGCCATTAAAGAGCCTCCAACATAAACAACATCTCCAACCGCTACGCTTCCTGTATTAATACTGAAACCGTAAGTTAAACCTCCACCTGCAATCCAACCTGCTGCGGTAGCTACTCCATTATTACTAACAACAACACTATATGGTGTAATTGAAAAATCAATATTTTTACTTGCTCGAAACTCCACATACTCAAGAGGAGAATCAGTACCTGCTGGGTTTGCCAAAAATTCGCTGATTATTAAGCCTGGATTTTGAGATTTTGATATACTTGCCTGACATACTAATGCAGCAAATATGACGCTTTTTTTAATGTTTAAAAAGTAGTTTGTTTTTTTCATTTTAATGATTATTTTTCATGCAAAACTCTTCTTTATTATCTACAAACGCTTTAACTTATAATGAATATACTGTTAAATGTGTTGGGATTTATGTTATTAGGAAGTTATATTTTGCAGTCCTATGTAAAGTTTTGTTAACGTAAAATTTATATGCCTAATAGAGTTATTTCATTTTTTTGAAATGATTTTTTTACAATTAGATAACCCTTAATTAATTTTATTGATGTAATAAAACAACTTCAGACTTGCAACTTTGTAGTTCATTAAGTTGCTATTTTATGAAATTCTTACAGCGCAATACGCGTTTACAATATCATTAAAGAGCCCAATGTTATTAAACGAATTAATATTTTGGGAGAAGATGTTGATGAAAATACAACAGGGTTGGTGATTTTAATCTTTGAGAATGGACAGGTAAAAAAAATATATAAATAGATTTGTATTTATAATAAGTCTCTATTTATTGTGTAACCAACACCTTTGGTGGTTTTTATAATGTCGTTGCCTAATGTGCGACGAATATTTCGGATATGAATATCAATAGTTCTGCTATTAGCAACTTCTGGAGAGTTCCATATGAGTTTTGCAAAATCTTGTCTAGTAAATGTTTTGTGAATGTTTTGGTACATTAAATTTACCATTTCAAATTCTTTGCGTGGTAAACTTATTTTTCCAGCTGGAGTAATAATTAAATACTGCTCTTTATCCACATAAAAATTTGGATGTAATTGTTCTTCTGTAACAGCTTCTGTTCTATTGGCTAATCGTTTTTTAAGAGTAGAAATACGTGCTTCTAATAAGATTGGTTTTATCGGCGAAACTATAAAATCATCTGCACCTGCATTAAATGCAGTAATTTGAATGTAATCATCTTGTTTGTTTGAATATAGAATTATAAAAGGTTGTTCAATATCTTTTAAATTTCTAATATCTGATGTAATTGTAATGCCATCTTTAAATTTATAGTCTAATTCTATAATTACTAAATTCACATTATCATGTATTAAAGAATGAATTAATTCTTCTTCAGATTTGATAAAGGTAATTTTGTGTTTTTTTTCTTCTAAATACTCCATTGTTTTTTTAATGGTAGTTTCAGAATTAGAACAAATAGCTATGTGAAAAGATTTTGACATATATAAAGAAAGGCACGAACAATTGTTCGTGCCTTTACTTAAATTAAGATTACTTATTGATTACTAATTTTTTTGTTTCTTTTAATCCATCTATATCTAAAGAGATATAGTAAATACCACTAGATAAATTTGATGTGTTTAATGAGATAGTATTTTCTCCTTTTTCAAACTCATTACTTTGAGATAAAGTAGAAACTAAACTACCTAATACATCATATACGTTAACTGTTACTTTATTTTTTTCAGCAATGCTGAAAGAAATAGTTGCAAAAGCTTTTGCTGGATTAGGATACAAGTTAAAAGCATTGATCGTTTCTTTTGTTAATTTTTCGATACCAGTAACTTGACCAGCAAATTCTGGACCATTAAAACTTGCGCCAGTTGAAGCAGCTGAAGAAGCACTTAAACGGAAATCACTTAGGTCATATAATTCTGTTGGGAATGCATTCACAAAAGCAATTTGCGCTACTGTTTTAGCAGTATCAATAGAATTTGTTCCAGCGTAAGTATTATACCATGCTGCATTAGCTCCACCAGCATCAGCTACAAAGTGAGGGAAAATGTTACTAGCAATAATTGTATTTTTAATCATTCCCATTGAATCTAAAGAAGTTGTTGCATTAAAATTATCAAATGCTGGTTGTCCAACTAATGCCCAACCTATTTCCCATCCAACTACAATTGAATTGTGAATTCTTAATGCAGTATTTCTTCTACTAAAAATTGCTCTTTGGAATTTTTCAGTAACCGGTAGCGATACAGTTCCATCTCTTTTTGGACCAATTTGAGTAACATTCGAGAACATAGTTCTTGTGTGTGGAAATTTATTTTGACCAGAACCACCTGAGTTGTCAGATTCAAAACCATTTGAAGCGTCAGCAGCATCAGAAATATCTTTATCTCTTACTGCTAAAGCAAATTGAACACGACCTTGGTGACCAAAATCTGTATCGAAATCGTCATCTAAACCTCTAAATGCAACTAGGTATTTAGCATCTACTGCTCCACCAAACCATTCAAAGGCATCATCTCCACCAAAAGAACATTGGATATGATCAATTTGTGTTCCTGAGCCAACACCGCCCATTGTTAAACTATTTAACTCAGAGTTTGAAGTTGTAGATAAAGCGACACCTGCAAATTCAATACGGCAGTATGACATTATACCAGAACTTTCTGTGTTATTGTTTCCTCCATATAATATTTCTGGGAAATTTGTGGCAAATCCTTCAATATAGTTAGTATTTGGATTAGTTGCACATGTAGCACAAGCTGTGTTAACAATACCATTTCCTAATATTACTACTCCGCCCCAATCTGCTGGGTTTCTTGAAGACTCATTAGATGTAAACACGATTGGATTAGTAACAGTTCCTACTGCGTTAATTTTAGCCCCTTTGGTAATAATTAAACACGCTTTAGAGTTTTTATCACCTCTAATAACTGTTCCTGGTAAAATAGTTAATGTATTTCCGGATGCAACAGCAACTGTTCCAGATAATAAATACGTATTACTTGGAGACCAAGTTTGAGATGTAATAGAACCAGTAATAGTTTGAGTTGGTGCAGGATAAGCTGTAATTTGTGGATCCCAGTTTGTCCAACCTGCTAACCAATTGTTAGATGATATGCTTGTAGCCGGATTACCATCTGTAACCGGAAACGCTCCTTTGTAAGAAGTTGAAGTCCAAAATGGAGTTTGTGCAATCGCAGTTACGCTTAAAAGCGCTGCTGCTGCCAATGTGTAAATTTTTTTCATGTTGTTTTATTTGTTTTTAAAGTGTTTTAAATTTTACGGTGCAAATTAACTTGTATAACCTTAGCTTTAGATTAACATGAGTTTACGATATACTTACTTATACCTTAAGTTTATGTAAAGTAATTTGCAATTCACTTAACATATAATTAATATTAGCGATGAGTTATTAAAAAAAAACGTTCATCGGTATGATGAACGTTTTTTATTTTTAGTTATTTTATCGTATTTTGTAACTTACGGATATACTAATGGTTGGGGCAAGGCGATTATTTATCCTTACATTATCACTTGTAGAGGCATGTTGAAACTCTTTATTATCTGTTAAAGATGATTTGTCAAACTTTCCATTTTTATTAATGTCCTGATAGAAAATTAAATTTTGCGCTAAGGCATCACGCACGTTTAATTTTAATTCTAATCTTTCTTTAATAGTTTTAGATAATTGTAAATCTAATACATGACGTGGATTTTCCCAGATGTTTGGTTCATCTTCATTACCTACAATAAAGATTCGTTTTCCAACATAGTTATAAGATACGCTGACACCAAAATCATATTTACTGTCCAAATATTGAACGCCTGCATTTATAATAATTGGACTTTGACCTTGAAGAGGTCTTGCCTCAACATCATTTAATTTTGATACATCAACATTAGATTTTATATAAGAAAAATTGGTAAATAAAGTGGTTCCATTTAAAAATCTGGAAGAATCATTTTTAAAAATAGTAGCAAGTAATACCCTGTATTCTAATTCCAAGCCCATATTAGTTGCTTTTGCTACGTTAACAAAGTTAATAGATCTAATTTGGCCATTACCTGCAATTTGTTCAATCGCATTAGTTAAATCTTTATAGAATGCTGATACAGACAAAATTTGACCTGGTCTTTTTGGATAATACTCAAAACGTAAATCATAATTGTTTATCGTTGCACGTTTTAGACTATCATTACCTGATGTAGTGAAATCAGTTACAAAATCATAAAAGTTAAATGGTGCCAACTCCCTAAATTCAGGTCGATTAACAGTTCTATAATAGGCTGCCCTAATATTTGCTCTTTCTGTAACAGACCAAACCGCATTGATAGATGGTAATAAATCGATGACTGCTGTATCTTTAGTAACCTTTTCAAAGCTAGGGTTGTTAGTGTTAATAGTCTGCATGTAATACTCGGCACGTAAGCCATAAATAAAACGCAATTTATCTGAGAAACGAGAATCTAGTTGTAAATAGCCTGCATTTAACACAGAGGAAGCACCATATGAATCAATAAAAATAGTTGATTCAGATAATTTAAAACCACCATCATATTTACCTGGACCGTTAACACCTCCCATATTTTCTTGTGAAAAAATTTGAGATTCATCTAACAGCGTCAAGTCATTGTTAAAAAGTGTATCTTTTGGATTAGTTGGGGAACGTGGATTTTTATATCTAGTGTATCCTAGTAAACGAGCAGCAAAAGTTCGTTCTCTAAATTGATTAAATCCGCCAAGTTTTATTTCATGTTTGGTGTTTTTAATATCTATTGTTTTAGAAATATCATATTTTATACTATAAATGCGTTCATTAGTTTTTGCGAAAAACATAGCACCTGAGCTTGTTGGAGTAACAGCTTCATCACCTATTTGTGCGGCATACTTTACTGAATCGGATTCAGAAGGGCTATTTTTTTGATAAACCATTCTTCTTAAATTAGGAATGTCACGTTTAATATCACTAAAACCAGCAATCCATTTTAACTTTATTTTGCCTTTTGGAATAAAATGATCGCCATTTAACTGACCTGAATAAACATTGTTTTGCGAGAAAAAACGCTCGTTTGATTTTTGCCACTCTGGATTAGCAGGATTAACAGCGTCAGCTATTCCTTTCCTTACAGTTACTCGATCATCTGAATTAATGGAGTATAAATTTTTTAGCCCTAGTTGATTATTGTCGTTTAATTTATAAGCTAGGTTCCATAATAAACTAGTTAAAATATTATTATTAAAAATGGTGTCAGTAAAATCTCTCATTTTTTGCACAGAAGCACCTTGCTCTTCAAATTCTCGACGTTCAGAGATTACAGTAGTATTAGAGTTGTTATAAGTAAGTGCTACTATACTTCCGAAATCTTTTTTAAATAATTTGAATACGTTGGCTTGTGTCACAAATAAATTCAGGTTTGGTAAAGCTTTTTTATTTTGTAATGTCCAATCATAATTAATTTTTTTTGCTTCTGCTACTCTTTGAAGGTTAGAGGTTATTTCAGAGAATCCTTTTGTAGAAGGAAGGTCACTTGGTAATTGTCTGGAACCATCATCTATACCCAACCAATCTGTTTTTCCGCCTTTATAAGTTTTAAAATCTTTAAATGTTGTTAATGAATTATATCCGCCTGAAATTGAAACACTGGTACTATTTTTTTCAGGAATATTTTTTGTGTTGATTAAAATAATCCCTCCTGCAAAATCTCCAGGCAATTCTGGTGTAGCTGTTTTTAAAATAACTAAGTTATCTAAGATACCTGAAGGAAAAATATCAAAGGCAAATGCTCTTCTATCACTTTCAGAACTTGGTAATGGCGATCCATTTAAATAGGCGGCATTGTATCTATCGCTCATACCTCTAATAATAGCGAATTTATTATCCTGAATACTTGCACCACTTACACGTTTTAATACATCACTTGTACTTCTATCAGGGGTTTTTTTGATACTTTCAGAAGAAATACCATCACTTACACTTGCATTGTTTTTTTGCATTACAAATAAGGTGTTTGTGTTTTCTTTATTCATTTCTGCCTGAACAACAACCTCTCCTAATGTTTGAGAGCTAGATTGATCTAAACCGATATTAAATTCAGTAACATCATTTGCTTTTACAACAACGTCCACGAATTTTTTATTATCATAAGTAATATAACTTGCAATAATGGTATACTTGCCTGGTTGAAGTCCCGATAATGAGAAATTTCCATCGAAATCAGCCGAGGCTCCCTTAGTCGTTCCTTCAATTAAAACAGTTGCTCCTGGTAATGTTTCACCAGTTTTTGCGTCAATCATTTTTCCAACAATTTTGCCAGTTTGAGCAATTGAAAGAGTAAAGAAATATAATAAAAGTGTTGTGGTAAGTGCTAATTTTTTAAACATAATCATAGTGTAATTTACGCCGCAAAAAAACGACTCTCACTTAAGGTTAATATCAATTGTATATTACCTTAATATTAAATCAAATCGTTGTTTTTTTAAATTCGATAACAATTAATTAACATAAGCGTGATTTAAAATTCTATACCAATTAAAGAAACATCATCAGTTTGATGAGATTTTCCTTTCCATGAATTAAAAGAAAGTTGCAATAGTTCATTTTGATTTTCCATAGATAATGTATTGCAATGATGTAATACATTTAATAACCGTTTTTTACTAAATTTTTTATTGTTTTCAGAGTCAAATTGATGTTTGATGCCATCCGAAAAGAAATATAGTTTGGCATTTTCTGCTAATGTTAAATGGTAGGTATCAAAGGTTCTATTATTTTCTATTTGCCAACCTCCAATCGGAAAGCTATTTCCTCTATAGGTATCTATTGTGTTATTTTGATGAATAGCAAATTCGCCACCGCCACAAGCGTATTGAAATTCTCTTGTTTTGGTGTTAAATGATATAATAGTTATTTCTAACCAATCATTATTAAATTGTGAGTCATGCAATTCGTTATTAAAGGTCTCAATCCATTTTTTATCAAGTTCAGTTAAGAAATCACCTACATTACTAAAGTTTTTTTGAATCACATAGTTAAGTAAACTTATACCCAAAACTGATAACATGGCGCCAGAAACTCCATGACCTGTGCAATCTGCTAAAGCAAAATACAGGGTATCCCCTTTTGAGGTTAACCAATAAAAATCACCCCCAATTTTATCTTGGGGTTTGTAAAAAACAAAATGATCTTTGAAAAATTTATTAAAATGCCTCGTTTTTGGAAGTAAACCATTTTGAATAGTTTGCGCATATATTAAACTATTTTCATGATCGATAGTAGTATTTTGTAGCATTTATTTTGTAGCATTGTAATTAGATTGCAAAACTACCTACAATGCATTACTTTCATACTAAACTAATATTAGCTTAACATTATTATTGTTGTAGCAACAAGAGATGAAGATCGGGCTTATTACTTTAAATATGTCTATAAATCTAAATATAAAGAAGATTTGAAGTTGCAAATAAATGCTTTGTCGAATAAAACAATATCATAATACGGAGGCTAATCAACCTTATTGTTTTTTATCTTTACTAAACTGGTATTTAAAATCACAATACAATTAATACCTAATTGAGAAGTTTCGTGAATTTTTTTCTCAGGGTATTGAAATTTTAATTCTCTAAAAATTGACTTGTATAAATCAATAAACAGTTCAATGTCTTTTAATACTTTTTTAGATAATTTGCTTTTGAGAGATGGGTTTAATAAAAATTCTTTTTTGATATGACTAATCAAATTTTGTGTCTTAATTTTATTATCTATTACCTCTTGTTTTAAATCTTCTTTTACAATTTGTTTTAAAGCCTTATTGATTAAAATGTAAGAAAGATTAATAGATTCGATAAAATAGGAATTATCAAAGGCGTTTTTATTTTTATCAATTAATTGTTTAATAGTAGTAGCCATGTAAATTATTTTCACTAAACTAGTAAAGTAATTGTAAATTTATTATTAAATATTGCAACTTCTTTTTTTTATATAAACTAGCTATTTAATGAAAAAGTGCTTCGATAATGTCCTTGTATTATGTGAATAACCAAAAATAGTGTGATTTCTTAATATTTATTTAACTTTGACCTCAATGATTAAGATTAACTTTGTGCCAATAGAACGATATGAGTACAGAAAATAATTTATATAAAATTTTGCTTGTTGATGATGAACAAGACATCTTGGATTTTTTAGGCTATAACCTAAAAAAGGAAGGCTTTCAAGTTTTTACATCCTTAAATGGCAGAGATGCTATCAATATAGCTAAAAAAGAAATCCCTCATTTAATTGTACTAGATGTCATGATGCCTGAAATGGATGGTATTGATACTTGTCGTGAAATCAGAGATATTGCAAATTTGAAAGATGTAATGATTGCATTTTTAAGTGCTCGCAACGAAGATTATTCTCAAATTGCAGGTTTTGAAGTTGGCGCAGATGATTATATTACTAAACCGATCAAACCTAGAGTTTTTATCAGTAGAATTAAAGCATTATTAAGAAGATATGCTCCCGAACAACAAAAATCTACTCAGGTAGATTTAGGAGGCATTAAAATTGATAAAGAAAAGTACTGTGTGTATAAAAATGATGTTGAAATTGCTTTTCCTAAAAAGGAATTTAAATTATTGTCTTTATTAGCTAGTAAGCCAGGTAAAGTTTTTACTCGTGAGTTTATTTTAGAACAAGTTTGGGGAGATGAGGTTGTTGTTGGCGATAGAACCATTGATGTTCATATTAGAAAACTTCGAGAAAAATTAGGAGATGAATATATTAAAACCATAAAAGGCATTGGATATAAGTTTGAATTTTAAAAAATAGCGGTAAGAAATTATCGCTATTTTTTTTGTTCATTATAGGCTTTAATATAATCAGGCCAACTAGTTGTTTTATATTTGTCTTCGGCGTAGTATTTTAAAATGGGCAATAAGGCTTTTGGGGTTAAAAAAACATTTAAAGCATCCAATGTATTTTGTTTATTATCTAAAACAGCTATTGTTGGAAATTGCAATCTATTATTGGTAGCTCTTAATGCAAAAGTATGAAGTGGATAGCCACTTTGCATGGTCTTGAAGCATTTTTCTCCTTTAAACATTATGGTATCATTACTTTCGGCGTCAAAATTTATTAAATAAAAATGCTTATTTATATAATTTGCGATACTGGTATCTTTTAAAGTTGTAGCATTTTGTACTTTACATGAATTGCAAAAACCTGCAGTGATATTTACTAATATTTTTTTAGTTGATGCTTTATTTGACTTTTGTATTTTTTCTATTTCTTTTAAAGTATATGTTTTGATGTGTTTCTTTATAAAAACAGTGTCGTAAAAAGTATTGTTAAATTGAGCAGAAAAATCGTCATATGGTGTGCTTTTAAAAATATTTTCTACTGTATAAATGAGTAAAGGCTCTAGTTTTTTTTCCTCTAAAAATCCTTGCGATAATAAAGTATATTCAAAATTATTTGATACAAAAATAGTGGATGGATAACTTAAACTAGTGCCTAAAAATTTAATGGCTAATTCGTGAGGTGTTTTTGGATTTGGAGATGTGGGTTTGTAAACTTTACCATTATATTCAATCGTGTCTTTGGTTTCGGCATTAAATTTTACTGGATAAAAATATTGATTTATATAGCCAGCAATATTAGGGTTGGAGTAGGTTGTTTTCATCATATGTTTACACCAACCACACCAATCTGTATAAACATCAATTAAAAATGGTTTCTGCTGTATTTTATTCAATTTCTGTGCTTCTTCAATACTCAGCCATTTCACCAAACCATCTTCTGATTGAGAAAAAAAACTTGTGTTCAATAATAAAAATACCGATACTATGCCTAATAATCTCATGTTACAAAAATCGATTATTTTTTGGATTCTTGCATATATTTTATAATTTTTTATAAAATGTGTATGGAAATTTTAAATTTAACAAACATGAATTGGCATTATTGCTCATGCACCAATTTCTTTATTTTAAACTTATAGTCCCGCCTTGGCAGGTTTCCGAACATCTTTTTTCAGCTTTCTCCGCATTAATTGCTTTTACTTACTTTCTCTGTAAAATCAATATGTTTGCCCATAGTGCCTTTAAATCTAAACCAAAAACTTTGTGTTTCAGTAATTGGTACAAAATTTTCAATTTTATGAGGCTGGTAATTAATTAAGGGTTCATTGTGAGGCAAAGTTTTTAAAGTATCAAATAAAACAGGAAGAAATTTTAAATCTTTTAATCTTTTTTTTCCAAAACGATAAGTCATACGAGTTTGAAAAGGATCTGTGCACAATGCTACTTTTTCATGACCTAATGATTTTGCTAGTTTATAACCATACCAAACATTTTCAGTGCTATGTTGGGCTTTATCTTCTACAATAATATCTTCGGCAGGCACACCACACTCAATGGCATAAAGCTTCATAATCTGACCTTCTACATATGGTGAGTAAACGGAACTCCCACTCATAATTATCTTTTTGGTACTGCCATTTTTGTATAAGTGAATTGCCCACATCACTCGCATTTGCATAGTTCTATCCCACTTTGGCTCTAAAAATGGTACACCTGGTACAATAATAGCGTCGTATTGTTTATTTGCCGTTAAAGCTCTTTTATTAAGTTTTTTAGCTGATGGCTGAAATAACATACATGAGCTTAAAAACAAAATTGGTATAAATATCAGTAGTAATGATTTCATAATCTTTTTGTTATATACGTAAACAAGGCTTAAAAGGTTTTGTTTAATATTATTTTGATAATATGTCCCACGTATGATCACCTAACATTTTTACTGTCCCTATATATTGCAAAGTTTTAGGCATTTTGCCCCAATCTTCAGGGCCAATTAGTAATAGTTTATATTTTTCTTCTTTAATATATAAATGGTAAGTATGCCCAATTAATGGCTCAAAAGATAAATCAGCCAAATATATTTTTTCCGACATCTCAATTCGTTCTTTCAATTCATTGGCTTGTTGAGCTAATAGTTCAACTTGTTTTTGAATTTGATTCATCTGAATTGTAGTTTGTTCCCTCATTGCAGTTAATGCACGAGATTTTATTTTCCCGTTATCCTCTGGTTTAATTACAATACCGCCAACGTGATGTGGGTAAGGCAATAAGCCAGGATTTTCGGCAACTTTATCTTTATCAATTGGGTTTATAAACTCCATTATTGTTTTATGAATAATATTTATAGTCTAATATAGTATGTATAACACTAAATAACAAAGCTTGTTTAGTTTTTTGCCCAAGAATATGATAAATTAGCATTTTACAAAATCTATTATACGAAATTGACACAAAAGCAGGATATTTTTTTTTATTTAAAAAAGCATTGGGGTTATGATTCTTTTCGCCCTTTGCAGCAAGATATTATTGAGTCAGTTTTAGATAATAAAGATACTTTAGCCTTATTACCTACAGGTGGAGGGAAATCAATCTGTTTTCAAATACCTGGTTTAGTTATTGGCGGTACGTGTTTGGTAGTTTCGCCTTTAATTGCGTTAATGAATGATCAGGTTCAAAATTTAAAAAACAAAGGTATTAGCGCAGTTGCAATTACTTCTTCAATGAATTTAAAGGAAATTGATATTGCTTTAAATAATGCTGCTTATGGCCATGTACAATTTTTATATGTATCGCCCGAAAGAATTGAAAACGAAACATTTCGTCAACGATTATCCTATTTGCCAATTGGATTAATTGCGATTGATGAAGCGCACTGTATTTCGCAATGGGGATATGATTTTAGACCTAGTTATTTAAAAATTGCGGAGTTAAGAGAGTATTTTCCTTCCGTTAATATTATTGCTGTAACGGCAAGTGCTACTAAAGAAGTTGTCGAAGATATTCAATTGAAGCTTGAGTTTAAAAATCAAAATGTATTTCGCCAATCGTTTGAGCGTAAAAACATAAGATATGTTGTTCAGCTAGAAGAGAACAAATACGAACGATTATTAAAGGTTATTAGTAATATTGGAGGATCTGGTATTGTATACGTTCGTAACAGAAAAAAGACTGAGGAAATAGCCAAATGGCTTCTACAAAATAAAATCCCATCTTCTTGTTACCATGCAGGAATTAATGCTAATGATAGAGCTACAATTCAACAAAATTGGATAGAAAATAAATCACAAGTCATTGTTGCTACAAATGCCTTTGGAATGGGAATAGATAAGCCAGATGTAAGATTTGTGGTGCACTTAGATTTACCAGAAAGTTTGGAAGCCTATTTTCAAGAAGCTGGTAGAGCAGGCAGAGATGAAAAACCTGCTTATGCTATTTTATTGTGTAATAATTTTGACATTGCGTCACTAAAAGAACAGTACGAACAAAAGACGCCTAGCATTGATGAAATTAAGCAATCCTATCAAGCTATCTATAATTTTTATCAAATTCCTGTAGAAAGTGGCGAAGGGTTATCAGTAAATTTTGATATTAATGAAGTAACCCGTAATTATAATTTAAGACCAGTAACTCTTTACAATTCTATTAAGTGTTTAGAAAAAGAAGGTTATTTTTCTTTTTTAGATGGTGGATATGAACCTTCTAAAATAATGATGGTAATGGGAAAAGATGATTTATATAATTATCAAATTAAGCACCCTAAATACGAGCCATTAATTAAAGTGTTACTTCGAAGTTACGGCGGTCTTTATGAACAGTACGTTCAAATTAAAGAAAAGGAAGTGGCTTATCGGTCAAAAATATCGGAGCACGAACTGATGATTCAACTAGAGAATTTAAATACGCAAGGTGTAATTTCTTTTATTCCTCAAACAACCTTACCAAAACTAATTTTTTTACAAAATCGAATTAATTTAAAATTTGAAGGAATAAGATTAATTAATTATCCAGTTTTAAAAGAAAAAGCTTTAACTCGAATTAATAGTGTTGTTAATTATGTCACAGAAAAAAAAATCTGTAGAAGTAGATTACTATTATCTTATTTTAATGAAACAGATTTTAAAGATTGCCATTATTGTGATGTGTGTATTGAAAAGTATAAACGTAATCTTGAAACAGATGAAGGTTTGATTGAAAATATAAAAATTGAAATTATACATCATCCTTTAACATTATCCGATTTAATTAAGAAATTTCAATCAATCAATAGCAAACGATTAAATGATTTAATAAATAAGCTCATTGATGAGGAGGTTTTAATTATTGACTCACAAAAAAATATTCATTTAAAATAGTACTATGTCAGAATACGGAACGTTATATTTATTACCAGTGGGTTTAGGGGAATGTAATTTGGAAGATGTGCTTCCGAAAAAAAATATTGATTTAGTAAAAACATTGACTTATTTTATTGCAGAGAATGCAAAAGAAGCCCGCGCATTTTTAAAACTATGTGCTTACCCCGAAATAAGTAGAGCGCAACTTTCGTTAATCAATCAACATGTAAAAATAGAAGAATTAACCACGTTTTTAGAGCCATTATTGCAAGGAAATAATATGGGGTTAATGAGTGATGCAGGTTGTCCTGGGATTGCTGATCCTGGCGCCGAAGTTATTAAACTAGCCCATAAAAAGGGAATTAAAGTAGTTCCTCTTGTTGGTCCAAGTTCAATTGTACTATCTATTATGGCTAGTGGGTTTAACGGGCAAAATTTTGCTTTTAATGGATATTTACCAATTGATAAATTAGAAAGAGCTAAGCGTATTAAGGAATTAGAGAATATGTGTGTAAAATATAAACAAGCCCAATTTTTTATAGAAACCCCTTATCGAAACGGAAATGTGTTTGACGATTTATTAAAAATATTGCAACCAAACACTCTATTATTAGTGGCAACTCATATTACTTTAAATGATGAGAGCATTCAAGTAAAACCTATTTCTGTTTGGAAAAAAGGTAGTACACCAGATTTCTCTAAAAAACCCACCGTATTTGGTATTTACGTTTAATTGGCCTATTATTTGGGTAGGTTCTTTTTTTGTCTTAAATATAAAACATCACCAACTTTTAATTTATCATCAGCTTTTAATCTGTTTTTTTTACATAAACTATTTAAACGTATACCATGAAGTTGAGCTATAGATTTTAAAGTTTCATTTTTTTGAACAACATGAATAGGCTCCAATGCTCTTCGTCGTTTTTTTTCGATATAAATTTTTTGCCCATAGCTTAATTTATCTGATTTTGATAAATCGTTGAATTCAAGAATTTCATCCAGTTCTAAATTAAAATCATGTGCAATTTTATAAAATGAATCGTCTTTTTTTGCGATAACAAATTTTATATGATTAAAACGGTAAACTTCTCTGATGGTTAGATCAGACTTTAATTCGCTTTCAGATGGTAAATTTTGTAGTGGTGTATTTTCAGATATATTTAAGTCTTGTAGTTTGTATTTTTCAATTAAATCTATTAATCTTTGTGGGTATTTTGGATCTGTTGCATAGCCCGCGGCTTTTAAACCATAGCACCAACCCTTGTAATCATTTATTGGCAATTCAAATAAAGCAGCATATCGAGATCGTGAAAATAAAAACATACTATGGTCGCTGTAGGAATCTAATACATCATCGTATTTTCTGAAACATTCATTTGCCGAATCATCGTCCATAATATATGTTTCGCCTCCCCATTCTTTATGACATTTAATTCCAAAGTGATTATTTGCTTTTCTTGATAAGTCACTGTTTCCATTTCCACTTTCTAACATTCCTTGAGCAAGAGTTATACATGCTGGAACTTTATGTAAATACATTTCCTTGATAGCATCTTCTTTATAGGCAGAAATATATTCTTCTGGCGTCATTTTTTTTTGAGCCACCATGTTGTAAACAAGTATGATTAGAATATAAATGTATCTGTATTTCACTATTTTTTACGCTTTAGTTTTAATCGTTGTTTTTGTTTTTCAGTCATTTTTTCTAAGCATGTGGTAAATGCTGTTGAACTTATATTTTTTATATGCTCTTCAATAAACGCATATGTTTGTTTTGGGTGCACATTGTAACTTTCTCTTAAAGTCCAACCCACTGCTTTTTGTACAAAGTATTCTTTGTCGTTTAATAAAGGAAGCACGAGTTCCTGAGTTAATTCAAAATCAATATGTTGTTTTTTAGTACGAGCGTAGTAGTACAATGCAATTAACGACTGTCTGCGTTCCCATAAATTTTTAGACATATTCCATTTTTTTATAATGGAAATCATTTCATCTTTTGTACTATCATTCTCTATTAAACGAGTTAAATATTTCGATAAACTATCAGAATGAGCCCAATTATCAACATGTTTAACCCAAGTTGGCAGGCATTTTAATTGTGTTTTTAATGAAATGTGTTTGTGATATTTATCTAAAAATATAAAAGCTTGATTTTTTGCTTCAAAAATGGAGCTTTGTTTGTAAATATCATTAAAAATGAGGAATGTTTTTTCTTTTTCGTCTGAATAAAAAGTATACCCTTTTTTGTTAGTGTCAATTTGAGTTTTAGTCACTAAGCCTAGTACATTTAAATTTGTGCCAATATATTTTTTTAATTTATCAGCTTTAGTTTTATCATTTTTTAATGATAAACGGTTTAGTGTATCTTCTACTTCTTTGGTATATTTGTTTAAATCCGATTTCATTACTTTCAAAAGTAAATACTATGTCGCTACCAAAAGCTATCAAAATAAGTCTTCTATTCACAAGTTTATGTTTAAATACATTCAGTCAAATGATATATCCCGAAAGCAAAGTAGTAAAACAAGTTGATGATTATCATGGTGTTAAAGTAGATGATCCATATCGATGGTTAGAAGATGATAATTCTTCAGAAACAAAAGCGTGGGTAGAGAGTCAAAATAAAGTTACCAATCAATTTTTGGCACAAATTTCATACAAAGACAAGGTTAAAGAGCGATTAACGGCTTTATGGAATTTTGATAAAATGAGCACCCCATTTAAAAAAGGAAAATTATTTTTTTCTTTTCGAAATAATGGCTTGCAAAATCAATCTGTTTTTTGTTCACAAACGTCTTTACTAGATAACCCAGTGGTTGTTTTGGATCCTAATACTTTGTCAAATGACGGAACGACTTCATTAAGTGGAATTGATATAAGTAAAGATGGAAATTATTTAGCTTATGGAATTTCGAAAGCAGGAAGTGATTGGGTAGAAATTCATGTAAAAGATATTGTTTCAAAAAAAGACTTAACGGATGTGATAAAATGGGTCAAATTTTCGGGTATTGCATGGAAAGGAAACGGATTTTATTATAGTAGATATGATGAACCTTCTAACGATAAAGCTTTTACTCAAAAAAATGAATATCATAAAGTATATTATCATACTCTTGGAAAACCGCAAACCGAAGATGAATTGATTTATGAAGATAAAACTCATCCAGATAGAAACTTTTCTGCACAAATAACTCACGACGAAAATTATTTAATTATTTATGGTAGTGAAACAACTAGTGGACAAAGTTTAATGATCAAAGATTTATTACAACCTCAAAATAAATTTATTACGATTGTTTCTAATTTTGATAATGAATATAGCGTAATGGAAAATATAGGGAATCAATTTTATGTTTACACAAACTATAAAGCGCCACGTTATAAGTTAGTAAAAATAAGTTTAAATAATCCTTCTCAAGATAATTGGGAAGACGTTTTAGCCCAAAAAGATGATTTACTGGAAGGTGTTTCATTTTGTGAAAATAAATTAATTTCAAATTATTTAGTAAACGTTTCCTCAAAATTGTATTTACATAATTTGTCTGGAAAGGTGGAGAAAGAAATCACGTTACCTGGAATTTGTAAGGTAAATGGAGTTAACACATCAAGAGAAGAAAATTTTGCTTTATACTCTGTTGTTTCTTTTACTAGTCCTGAGGAGATTTATTTTTATGATGCAAGAGCAGGTTTTAGTCGCCGAATATTTAAGCCAAATAGTACGTTTCAATCTAATCAATACGAAACCAAACAAGTATTTTACAAAAGCAAAGACGGTACAAATGTATCTATGTTTATAACACATAAAAAAGGAATTGAACTAAACGGAAATAATCCTTGTTTTGTTTTTGGGTATGGAGGATTTAATATTTCGTATACACCTGAATTTAGAATTGACAGAGCTGTTTTTTTAGAGGCAGGAGGTATTTATTGTGTCCCTAATTTACGTGGTGGTGGAGAGTATGGGGAAGATTGGCATATGAATGGAACTAAGTGCAAAAAACAAAATGTATTTGATGATTTTATTACAGCTTGTGATTATTTAGTGCAAAACAAGTACACATCTCATGAAAAATTAGCTATACATGGTAGAAGTAATGGAGGTTTACTAATTGGTGCGGTAATGACTCAAAGGCCTGACATTGCTAAAGTAGCTATACCAACTGTCGGTGTTTTAGATATGCTAAGATTTCATTTATTTACTATTGGCAGAGCTTGGACTGTAGATTATGGTTGTAGTGAAAACAAGGAAGAGTTTGACTGTTTATATAAATATTCGCCTTTACATAACGTTAAAAAAGTGAACTATCCCGCAACTTTAATTTTAACAGGTGATCATGACGATAGAGTTGTTCCAGCGCATTCATTTAAGTTTGCCGCTACACTTCAAAAAAATAACATTGGTAGTAATCCTATGCTGATTAGAGTGGATGTTAATGCGGGGCATGGTGCGGGCAAACCAACCGACAAGCAAATTGCAGAGTTTGCTGATATGTGGAGCTTTGTGTTTTTTAATTTAGGAATGAATTACTAAAAGCCGTAACCTTTAAAATTTCTTTGAAACTCTGAATTTGGAATAGGTTTATTGACTTCTAAATTAAAAAAGTCGTAGCTTTCAAATAGACCAACTTCATCGTAAATTGATACACTTATTGGAAGCATTGTTTTTTCGTCAACATAAAAAACTGCTTTTTTGCAGTAAAATGTAGGAACTTTAACTATAGAACCTTCTTTTAAATAGCCATAATCATCGTATAATTTATTTTTACAGCGCAGCATGTAATCATTTACAGTGAATTTACCAGAAATACTACTTACTGTTTCTTTATGTCCTACGGTATAATCGTTGTAAGAAAATTCAGTATTTTCATATATAAGCAAATGGCACATCATTTTGTTTTTCTCAACTTTTCCAACATGTGTTAAATGTTTTGCGATTTGGTCTTTTTCTTTACTAAGTGCTATGGCTATCGTTCTTGCAGTAAAATCAAAACCTATATCTAAAATCGTAAAATGTTGATTTTTTCGCATGATATTCCCTCTAGGGTCTAAACTCAATGTAAAATAAGGGAATACGTGAGGTTTTACTAGAGCTTTTGTACCTAACTCAGTTTCATGGTATAAAACTTCTAATTTATTATCTGTATTAAGTAAGTATGATTTTCGAGGATGACACTGAAGTTTAACTTTAGTGGTTGCAGTTGCATAGCCAGTTTCTATTCGTTCAATAGATTTCATGTTGTATCGCAAAAAAGATACTTTTTTTGCTGAATCTAACATGTCTGTAATTAATTTAAAATCCTTAAAATGTTCATGCGATACTTCTTTAGGACTTTCATATAAATGTTTTTTTGCATTCTTTTTTGAAAGTTGAGAATAGGCATTTAGTGATAGGATGCTTAATATGAGAAAATAATACTTGTTCATTATCATACGAAGATAAGCTTAGTGAGAGATATTCCCAACAAGTTTTATAGTTTTTTGTATTTTAGAGGAAATTTTAAATATACATCATGAACCCTATTTTAGGAATAATTCCAGCTCGTTATGCATCTTCTCGTTTTCCTGGCAAACCATTAATTGATATTCTTGGTAAAAGCATGATACAGCGAGTTTACGAACAGGCGATGAAATCAGCTTTATTAACTGATGTGATTGTTGCTACGGATGATGAGCGTATTTATAAACATGTTGAATCCTTTGGAGGCAAAGTTGTTTACACGAAGGAGAACCATCCTAGCGGAACCGATCGATGTTTTGAGGCTTTTCAAAAAGTAGAAGAAGATTTTGAATATGTTGTCAATATTCAGGGAGATGAACCATTTATAGATCCAACTCAAATTGATTTATTATGTGAAGTTTGCACAGGCACAACAGAGTTAGCAACTTTAATGATTCCTGTTGATTCTCACGAAGTTTTATTTGATATAGGGGAAGTTAAAATTACTCTAAATTCAAATATGGAAGCTTTATACTTTAGTAGAATGGTGATTCCATTTATTAAAGGTAAACCACAAGAAGAGTGGCACAAGCATCATAATTATTTCAGGCATGTTGGTATGTATGCATACAGAGTAGATGTGTTAGAACAAGTGACTAAGTTGCAACCATCATCTTTAGAATTAGCTGAATCTTTAGAGCAATTACGTTGGTTAGAAAATGGATTTAAAGTGAAGTGCGTGGTGACTGATTTTGATAGCCATTGTATTGATACACCTGAAGATATTGAGAAAGTAATTCGATTAATGAATATAAAATAATGGAAGATAAAAAATTATTGTTTGTTTGTGGATTCATGAGCGCTGGTAAAACTACGCATGGTAAAAAGTTAGCCAGAAATATTGGGTATCATTTTATTGATCTAGACCAATATACCGAGAAAAAATACGAGACATCTATCACCGAATTATTTGCCGAAGTAGGGGAAGATGAATTTAGAAATATTGAAACAATTTCTTTAAATGAATGTATCAACGATAACCAAAAAACAGTAATTGCTTTGGGTGGAGGAACACCCTGCTTTAATAATAATATTGAGCTCTTGAAAAAAAGCGGACAATTAATTTATTTGAAAATGGATGCCGAAGCCTTGCTGAAACGAGTTTTTGGTATTAAAGCCAATAGACCTTTATTGGCTAATCAAGAAGAGAAGGATATGCTTCCATACATTGAAGAATTGTTACAGAAAAGAGCTCCATATTACGAGCAATCAAATTTAACGGTTTATCATAATAATTTGCACGAAGATGAGTTTAAGGAAACTGTTTTAAATTTTATAAAAAAGTAAATGCGTGCTAAATTTAGTATCATCCTTTTTATTGTTTTTTCTTCTGCAATTTATGGTCAGTTAGATTTGAATAAAAACTATGGTATTAACATTGGTTTTGTAAGTTCTCTTGGTACTCACTTTCAGCGAATCGGTTTTACAGTTCAGGGTTATGCCTTATATGATTTCGCTCAATTCAATGCGTCTTACCGGATATACTATAATTTTAAAAATTTAGGACCAATCAATAAATACACCGAGTTTAATGGTTCTTTAGGATTGTGTTTGGGTTATGGGAAGAAGACTACTGAGAAAAATGTATTTATAAGTTCTATTGGAAATCAAACGGGCTATAAAAATTCTTTTGCTTATAGTTATAATTTTTATCGAAATGCTATTAAGACTGCTCAAGTAACAGGTACTATTGCTTTTCAATTTTATCGTGTTTCTGTTATTTCCGAAAATGATATTTTAGCAAAACCAATTTTAGATAGGTTCAGAACTGGTGCTATGTTACTTCAATATCAAACTGAATATTTTCAGTATGCAATTAATGCAACCATGTGGACAGGCCAATTAGGAAATATTGTAAAGAATGATTCATTATTTCCAGGCCATGGATATATAAATACCGAAGGTGGTTTGTATCAAAATTTATCTCATGGATTATTAAGTGCTCAAGTAAAATATGCCAATGATTTTGGACAGTATCTACAAGCCAATGCAGGCATCGATGCCGAGCAAATTAGAAATACTCTTCAAAATAAAGCTTTGCATGATGTGTTTCCTAAAAACTATCACATGCCAATGATTGATACAGATGGAAATCAATACTTATATCGCTCAAATCAAAAAATTCAAAAGGCCAAGACATTTTTAAATGCACACACATCTCCTAATATATTTTATTAGTTTTTTATAAAGGAAATAACATCCTCTACTATTTTTCTATCATTACTTAAACGAGGCACTTTAAATTGTCCACCTAATTTATTATTAGCTTTTAACCAATTATAAAAAGTGCCTTTTGGTAATAGTTTTATTTCAGGTAAGTGTAAAATATAATTATTAAAACGTTTTGCTTCATAATCGGAATTGATGTGTTTTAAAGTATCATCTAATACACTTTTAAAGAAATCTATATTGGTGGGCTCTTGTTCAAATTCAATGAGCCATTCGTGTGCGCCAGTATTTTTATTCATAAAAATAGGGGCAACAGTAAAATCAATAATATGGGCTCTTGTTTTTTCGCAAGCAGTTTTTAAAGCTAGTTCTGCATTATGAATCATGAGCTCTTCTCCAAATGTATTAATGTGTTGTTTGGTTCGTCCAGTTATAATAAAACGATACGGACTTAAATTTGTAAAACGGATGGTATCGCCAATTTGATAACGCCATAAACCAGCATTGGTAGTAATTACCATGGCATAATCTTTATCTTTTTGTACTTCCGATAAATTGTAAATACGTGGATTTTCCTTCCCTACTTCTGATGCAGGTATGAATTCATAGTAAATACCATAATCTAACATCAATAACATTTCATTACTTACACGTTCATCTTGTATTCCAAAAAAACCTTCGGAGGCACTATACAATTGCATAAATGCCACTTTGTTATTGTTGAACAGTTGATCAAACAATTCTTTATATGGCGTAAAGCTAACGCCACCATGAAAATATACTTCTAAGTTTGGCCAAACCTCTTTTAAATTATCTACTTTTTTTATTTCTAAAATACGTTTTATTAAAACCAACATCCAACTTGGCACTCCTGCTAAACTAGTTACGTTTTCATTAGCCATAGTGTTTGCCATTTGTTCCAATTTATCTTCCCAGTTATCCATCAGGGCAATGTTAACATCAGGCGCTCTAAAATATTCAGCCCACATTGGTAAATTTTGAATAATGATGGCACTTACATCGCCATGATAGGATTTGTAATCTCCAAAATCATCTGTTTTAAAACTACCACCTAGTGCTAAATTTTTTCCAGTAAATAATTTAGTGTCAGTATTATTGATACATTGAAATGTAATCATATCCCTACCACCATTGTAATGACAGCCATCTAAAAATTCTTTACTTACTGGAATAAATTTGCTTTTATCGGTTGTGCCGCTACTTTTTGCAAACCATTTTATTTCCGAATTCCATAATAAATTTTGTTCCCCTCTACGTGTTCTTTCGATTAAAGGTTTTAAACTTTCGTAATCGTTAATTGGAATGTGTTTTTTAAATTGCTCATAGTTATTGATGAATTTAAATCCATGTTTTTTTCCAAACTCTGTATCTTTAGCTGATTTAATTAATTCATACATCCATTCTTCTTGAACATCATGAGGGTATTTCATGAATAGTTCAATTTGGTGCATGCGTTTTTTCATGAACCAAGATGCTATGGAATTTAGTATTGCCATTCAGTGAAGTTACGATATTATTTAAGAGAAATTAGTGCCTCTTCAATTTGTGATTTATATACTTCGTCAAAAAGTTCTATATAAATATCTTGTTGCTTATAACCAAGTTTAATATCTTTTAAAGATTTTTCAAGATATTTTTTGCTTAAATCATTTTTGTTTAATTGTTTATAAAGTAAACCTAAATAAAAATTTGCTTCAACGGGGAATTTTGTTTGTTTGACAGCTTTTTTGTAAAATTTTTCTGCGTTTTTAAAATCATTTAATTTTTCGTAGCAACGGGCAATGTAAAAGTAAATGTATGTATTACAGTTTTTCTGTCCGAAGTGACTCACCTCAAATTTCTCGTTTAATTCAAACTCTTTAATAGCATTTTGATATTTTTCTAATTGATAATTACAAAGTCCTTTTAAGAAATGAATATTTTCTCCAACTGGCGCATCCACATCCTGAGGTGTTAGTTTGTCGTAATGATCCAAGTGTTTTAATGATTTTTCATAATCTCTATAATAATATAATAGTACCCAGCCATAATATCCTTCTACATCTTTGGCATTAATAGCTAAACTTTTTTCGAGTGCTTGTATGGCTACTGCATAATTGCCATGTTTGGTGTTTTGCACTGAGTAAGCGTGCCAATCGCCAGCGGTGATGCTATCATGTTTGGCTATACAAAGATTCATTAATTCGTTACCACATTTATCATTTCCGTGATAAGAAATGTAGGTTCCCATATTTAAAATTTGAGTCTTAGTAAATTGTTTTTCTTCCAAAAACTCTAAAATTTCTTGAGCTTTAATGGGTTTGTGACAACGCTCTAATTTATACGCCAAAGTCAACGAGTCATTTTGAGCTTTAGAATTAAAGCCGCACATCATGCACAAAAGCAAACAACTATTTAGGAAGTATTTCAATGAGTTTACCGTTATTAAATCTAAATGAATAAAATTTGCGAGAATTTATGGGATTGCCTTGTTCGTCTAATTGAGGTTTCCAAGGTGATGTTTGTTTTACTGCTTGTAATATTTGTGAACACAATAGTTCTATATCTTTAGTTATTGATAAAGGTTTATAATTCAAATCACAAATTTGTGTGTTATAAAAATCAGTATCTCCTTTATAGTTTATAAAAAAGTTAATCGTAATAACCCCATTAAAGTTTGTTTGAGCTGTAATGATTTTATGAAATTCTTTTTTTACGGTATAAAAATCTTTTCCATTACTTGGTGAAGTAGGATGGTAGTATGGGAAAATAGGTTTATTGCCAAAAAAGGAACAGCTATCCGTTTGAGAAAAAGAAATGCTACAAACAAACAATATTACAACTGTTAGTTTACAAGCTAAATAACTATTTTTTTGTAGATAGATAATTTTCAAATGTATTTAAATCCATCGCATTTAAACAGTTATCTTTTGTTAAAAGTCCTTTACGTGCAACGTAAGTTCCATAACGCATATCTTGGTACCCTTTTAGTTGATGCGCATCAGGATTAATAGAAATCATCACACCTTTTTCTAAACAATAGGGTATCCATCTCCAATCAATATCTAAACGATAGGGATGCGCATTTAATTCAATTACTACTTTATTAGCGGCACAGGCATCAATAATTTTTTTATGATTAATAGGATAACCCGGACGGCCTAATAGTAAACGCCCAGTTGGGTGACCTAAAATAGTAGTGTAAGGATTTTCAATTGCTTTTATTAAACGTGCATTAGCTTTTTCTTCATCCATTTTTAAATTAGCATGAACCGAGGCTACAATGAAGTCAAACGTTTTTAAAATATCTTCTTCGTAATCCAAATCTCCATTTCCTAAAATATCACTTTCTATTCCTTTAAATATTTTAAATGGAAATAATTGCTTGTTAAGTTTTTCTATTTCTTGTTGTTGCAATAAAACTGTTTCTACTTTTAAACCTCCAGCATAACTTGCAGTTTTTGAGTGATCGCAAATTCCTAAATATTGATATCCTAATTCTTTACAATACACAGCCATTTCTTCTAGCGTATTCATCCCATCGCTGTAAGTAGAGTGATTGTGTAAAATGCCTTTTAAGTCGGTGAGTTCAATTAATTTAGGTAACTGGTTGTTTTTGGCTTTTTCTAATTCAAATAATCCTTCGCGTAATTCAGGTTCGCAATATTGAATGCTTAAGTTTGAATAAACAGATTCTTCGTTATCGTATTTTTTGGTGGCTAATGCTTTAAAGTTAATGCCTTCTAAATGTTCTTTAGTTGAAGATGTTTCTACTAGCTTTCTGTAAAATACATTTGAGTTACATTGTATAAAATTCAATGGAATCGTTTCAGAAACAAATTCATCTATATCAATACTTTCATCACCAACTAAAATGTCAATCTCTTCAATCACTTCACAATGGCGATACATTGCGCCTGTAAAACTTACTAAATCGGTTTGTTCTTTAATAGCATTAATAATTGGCTGACCAATTTTTTCGGCGTAAGCATAATGAAACCAACCTGTATTTTTTATTTTAAATTCAATATTTTGAATGATAGTGTTTTGAGTTTTTTCGCCAAAACCTTTTAGTTCTACTAATCTGTTTTCGTGGCAAGCGTATAATAAATCAGTGACGCTTTCTAATTCTAGTTCGTGCCAAAGTTGACGCACTTTTTTTGGACCTAAACCTTTAATACCTAGCATTTCTATCACACCAGCAGGCGTTTTAGCAATTAAGTCGTGTAACTCTTTTGTAGTGCCAGTAGTTGTAAATTCAATTATTTTTTCGGCAAGGCTTTTACTGATCCCTTCTACTTTAGTAAGTTCTTCTACCGTTTGATTATTCAAATCTAAACGTGTTTTTCCTAATTTGTATGCGGCTGCGCTAATTGCTTTTACTTTAAATGGGTTTTCATCATGAAGCTCCATTAATTTGGCAGTAATTTCTAGGCCATCTGCTATATCTTCGGTTGTGATCATAAATACAGTTCTGCAAATTTTAAATCGTAAGGATTAGTGATTTTTATATTCTCAAAATTACCTTCTACTAAATGAATGGTTTCATCCATGCCTTCTAACACAGTTGCGTCATCAGTGAAAAACGGAGAGTAATCTTGTTCAAAGGCTTCTTTAATTTTTGATACGATAAAGCATTGTGGTGTTTGCACAATTTTATAGTCGTCTCTGCTAACAGCCTTATTGATACCATTAGTCACCATTCTTAAACTTTCGTTAATGGGTGAAATAGGAATAGCATTACCTTTTTGAGCGGCTGTTTCAAAACAGCGTTTAATCGTTTCAACACTTACAAATGGTCTGGCTGCATCATGAATTCCTACCACATCATTTTTATTAGTAATGGTATTTAATCCGTTTTTTACCGAATGAAAACGTGTTTCTCCTCCAAGAACTATTTGTATGTTTTTATCAGGAAAATATTCGGCTAACATAAAATTAGCATCTGTCAGATAGTCTTTATGAACGCAAACAATTACGTTGATGAACTCATCAAATTCCATAAATTTTTCGATGGTATGAATTAAAATAGGTTTCCCTTTTACTTCAATAAATTGTTTTGGAACGGTTGAATGCATTCTTGAACCGGTTCCGCCTGCAACAATAATGACATTATATTGTGAATTCATGTTAATAATTTTTAATTCGTTCGATGCATAAATCAATTGCTTTGTATGCTTTACTAAAAAACTGGAAACGTTGTTTTTCGGCAATGCTACTAATTAACGTTGATTTCTTAATTAGGTTTTTCATCCAATGTTCAATTTCTTCACAAAATTGCTGATTACTAGTTGTCAATGAATTTATGCTATTAAACGATATGTATGAGATTACAGAACCCGCAACCGTAACATGTATGCAGTTTGTTCCTATCACTAAATCACTATTGTATAAATTAAAAGAAGTGTTCTTCGTTTTGGTTTCATCTTCAGCATATTGATTAATGGCTTGCATCATTTTTTTCAATTCTTGCAAAACAACAATAGCATCTTCTTTTTCTTTAAATGCGCCAGATTCAAAATAATATTCAATTTGCTTAATAGTAGTTTGTATAGTTTCATCAGTCCAAATTTCGGTGCTTGGCACTTTTAAATAAGCTTGATGAATATCGTTTGCTAATTGTAATTGTTTTTCTGGAATTGAATCCCAATCAAATTTTTTAGTTTGGTAGTCAGGGATATTTAAAACGGAACGTTGCCAATAAAATAATTTAAAGGCGGTTAATTCTTTTGAGTAAAAAGAATGGAAAATAGGAATTTCTTCGGCTGCATATATGATTTTGGCATCATCTGCCTTTTGTAGCTTTTGTAATTGATTTAATAAACTTGTTAAGTAATTTTCAAAATTATCTATTGAATCGGTTAGTTTAATATAATTACAAGTTACCGAATCGCCTTTATTTGATAATACTGAATCGATTGAAATACGGTAATGCTTACAAATTTTATAAGTTTCATCTAAGCTCAATTCGGTTTCATTTCGCAAACGTCTGTAAGCGCTATCATTACTAATTTGTAGCAAATCGGCAATATCATCAACAAGCGACACGTTTGATGGAACAACTTGTTTTAAGTGCTTAATGAACACCTCTTGCATCACAAACTCAGTTTTTTTACTAGCCATTATGTAGTATTTATTATTAATAAAAGTACTCATTATTTGCAAAAAACGCAAAAACATCATATCGTAGTATTGTTTATTGCAAAAAAACAGGTCGTGTTTTATTGAAAAAGCATCTCATTTGAATTTTTTGCAACAAAAGTCATTTTTCGTCCATAAAGCCGTTTCATTTCACTTTGCCTTCCATCTAATTTTGACCTATCAAATTAATAGAGCAATTATGGAAAATTTAAATAGCATCGAAAAAGTCACATTGTTAGTTAGCACTAGTATTGTTTGTTTAGCAAATCTTTTTGTGTTGATTGAACGGACTAAAAAATCAGAAAAGCACATTGTTTTTTTAATTATTCAAAAACTATTCGGCTTTAAAAACACATTTTTTGTTTTTGGTTTAATTGTCGTAATGAGTTCTTGCTCGGGTAGTAAATTCTTGAATAGAAAATATACTTCGGGTAGATTTTCGGAACATTCAAAAAATCTTAAGTATAATACTATAGATGTTGATACAACAAAAAGTTATTCTTCTTTAACTCATCATATTGAATTTAAAAAATCACCTGTTAGTTTAAATAGTATTTCTGATAAAGAAATTATTAATAATAAAGTTGAATCGCTTATTAAAAAGGATAGCATTTTTATAATAAGTAGAAGAGGAAGAAATAAAAAAATAGTTAAACCTAACAATTTACCAACAGTAAAGGTTTATATAAATGCCGACAAAAAAAAGATAAAAACCTATAAAGAGTTATCGCCAGAAATTATCAAACAAAAACAAGACACGAAACTTAAAAGAGCTGTAATTATGTCTTTATTTTTTTCTTTAATACCTGTTTTAGGATTATTTTTTTCTATCAGAGCAAAAAAAATAGTAAGAAATTATCAAAAAAATTATCCGCTTGAAAATAAAAATAAATATATGGCAATGGCTAATTTGGCTATTTGTATTTCTATAATTCCTGCTATTGCAGCACTTGTGGCTGTATTATTTGGTTTATTATTATTTTTTGCACTTCTTTTTTCAGCTTTTGTTTAATGTTAAAAATCAATCTATAAAATTAAATAACCTATGAAAACAACAACTCTCAAAAAAGCAATTCATATCACACTGTTTTGCGCTATGCTTTTGTCAGCAGTAATTATTTCTAAAAATAAAATTGCTCAGTTTAAACATGTGTGTCAAACTCAAAAAGCAAATTATACAATTACAAATTGTATTTGGGAAATGATTTATTAATTATTAAAACGATGAAAATGAAAACGACAATCAAAACAATTACGTACATAATTGCAACTTGTTTAATAGTAAATACAGGTAAAGCACAAAATGCACCAAAACAAAAATCAACTTTAACTATTTTATCCATTGATATTAATGGTTTAAAAAGTGAGCCTCAACAAATGGGTAATTTGGTAAGAACAGAGTTAGAAAAGCTGGATACCTTTGAAGTAATGGATAGGTACGATGTAGCGTATATGGTCGAGAAAAACAAACTAAGTATTAATAATTGCTATGGTAAATTATGTTTAACCGAAATTGGAGAAACCATACACTCTGATAAAATGTTGAGTGGTAGTATTGAGTTATATCCAAAATCAATTATTTACACACTACGTTTAATTGATGTAAAATCTAAATCTATCGAAAAAACAACAGTGATGGAGTTTGTTAATTTGCCTGAAGAACTTCAAGCATTTACAAATGTAACGGTGCGCACTATGTTTAATAAAACGGTTGATCAAAATTTATTAACTAAATTAACCCAGCGTAATGGTTTTGATAACGCAACAAATAATCCTAAAAAGGATCGATTAAGATTAGACGGGCCACGCTTAGGATTTGTTGCATTTACTGGCAATACAGCTAATGTACTGCAAGCTGATAAATCTGTTGGTGGTTTCGAAGCATTTCCGGTCATGTTTCAATTTGGTTACCAGTTCGAAAAACAATATTTAAACGAAGGTAAAATACAAGCATTGTTTGAATTTTTACCCATGATTACTGGTGTCGACCAAGGTTATTTTATTCCCGGCTTCTCTTTACTACATGGTTTACGCAGCAATGTTAATGGTTGGGAATTTGCATTAGGGCCAACTATTAATTTATCGCCAAAATCAAGAGGTTATTACGACGCATCAAACACTTGGCACAGAGAGCAAGAGTGGAAAAGTAATCCAGAAAACGAAAACATTAAAAATCCATATGCCATAAAAGAACGATTAGATAGCAGAGGTGATTACGCTATCCAAACAGGTTTTGTATTAGCTTTTGGGCGCACGTTTAAATCTGGCAAATTAAATTTACCTGTTAACATGTATGTTATTCCTAGTAAAGATGGATTTAGAATTGGTGCTTCACTTGGGTTTAATGCAAAAAATAAATAAGTATAAAGCCAATATGATTATTTTATCATATCAATAATTATTATAAATACCAATATCATGAAAATTTTAAAACTAATTACTGTACTGTCACTTTCATTTAATATTTATATTTCAAAAGCACAATACATAGCTCCTGATGGAATTAGTTACAAAGACGATAAATCACTTTATTATTTTGGAACAGCAATCTTTACAACAGTTAATGGCACAACCATTTATTTTAATATTAAGAAGTTACATCAATATGATAAATATCGATCTAATGCCTTATTTGGAGCTTTGTCTGGTGGCACACAAACAGCGATCGGTTTTATCGAATTAAAAAATAGTCATCCTAATACAGTTTTGTCATCAGCTTTAAATATTAGTTCAGGTTTAACTACTTTAATAACAAGTGTTCTTAGACTTGCAACAAAAAATTCTCCTAAGAATAATATGGTAGGATTACATCTTTTTTATGTGCCAAGCATAAATGGTAGTAATTCACTATGGTCGTTTTCTTTAAGAAAACAAATTAAGTAAAACATTGGGCAATAAACATTTTGTGGTATATAGCACAGAGTCATTAATTATAATCCGTAAATTCTTATGAAAACAAAAATCTTACATAAAATACCATATATACTATTATACTCACGTTTAGTAGTAGCTATTTTAATAATAGTATTTTCTTTCACGGCTATTTCGCCAGTTGTAATAGTTGCGTTAAGTATTTATGCAATTTTAAGCGATGTGTTTGATGGAATCATTGCACGACAATTAAAAATATCGACAGTTGAGATGCGTGAGTTAGACACTAAAATAGATACGGTGTTTTGGTTTAGTTCCTTGTTTTACATTTGCATGATTCATCCTTTATTTTTAAAAAGTCATTTGCTGCAAATTGGTGTTTTAGTTTTTTCCGAATTATTTATTATTACGTTTGGCTTTTTAAAATTTCAACAACGTATTTCATATCATACCATTTTCTCTAAATTTTGGGCTTTACTACTTCTATGGTTTTTTCTTGATTTAGTAATCGATAATTCTTGTGGTGTAAGCTTTAACATCGCTTTTTGGTATGGTATAGTTGTTCAAACTGAAATTTTGCTTATAGCAATCATTCTTAATAAATCTCAAACAGATGTTCATTCTCTCGCTCAAGCTGTTAAATTCAAAAAAGGGCGTAAAATCTCAAGAAATCGGTTTTTTAATGGATAATTAACAACTTAACTAACAAATTAGTGTTTACAATTAACTTTTGATAGCAAAAACTTAACGTCTTTTTTGCTTTAGTTTTGCTTTTGTCGAGAAAACAACTAATTTAATCGATTATTAAACGATAAATTTATGAATAGAATTTCTACAAAAGTATCTTTTTTAGCGGTTTGCTTAGTTGTTATGAATGCATCATTTGCTCAATTATCAGTTACAGCGCAAGCGGGTGGCCTAAAGTTTTTAGGTGATGTTGGCAAAAAAGGGAACAGCAATTTTTTTAGTGATATGCGATTAGGCTACAATTTTGGAGTCGAATATCGTATGGGTAAAATTTTAGGAATAGGTATTGATGGTATGTATGGTAAGTTAGCTGGAACAGATAACGACAAAACATCCCACTTAAACTTTCAATCAACAGTAATGGGCGGTGCACTTAATGTGTATGGTTTTTTTGATAAGTTAGGAGAAAAAGAAAAAGATGTGTCTGTTTTTGCTCATGCAGGGTTTGGGTATTTAATGTTTGATCCTTATGGAGATTTAAGAGACAAAAACGGAATCGTTTATCAATATTGGAGTGATGGTTCTATTCGTAATTTAACAGAATCATCTGTTAACGATCCTTTATCTATTTCTCTTAAAAGAGATTATAAATATGAAACTCAACTAAAAGATTCAGTTTCTAATTACGCTCGTAATACGTTTTATATTCCATTAGGTGTCGGTGCAAAATTTCAAATGGGTTTTAGAACAAGTTTAAGAATTGGCTTTACTTATAATTTATCACTGAGCGATTATATTGATAATCATAAAAAAGGAGGAAATGATAGTTGGGCTTCGGCTAATATTGGAATCAATGTTCACTTTGGTAAAAAAGCTAAAGACGCCTACAGTAATGTTGATTTTAAAGCGGTAGATAATTCTGATACTGATGCTGATGGCGTTAAAGATTTAGATGATAAATGTTTAGGAACACCTAAGGGTATTAAGGTAAATGGCAATGGATGTCCTGAAGATAAAGATAATGACGGGGTGTTTGATTATATGGATAAAGAATTAACTACTAAAAAAGGAGCTAGGGTAGATGGAAATGGGGTTACAATTAACGAGGAAGAATTAGCTAAACGACAATTGGCTTGGGACAGTTTATCGGTTGAAAGAAGTGAAGGATTTAATAATGCTCCAAGTTTAACATATTTAAAAGAAGTTGAAGCAAAAGCGAAAGAAAATCAAAATAAAACGGGAAAAACATCTGCTATACCTGCTGAATTTATTGAAGCAGATTATAACAAAGATGGTAATATCTCGGCTTCAGAAATTACAAAAACCATTGATGGATTCTTCGAAGGAGAAAATTCATTTAATGTTGAAAAGATAAACAGACTCATCGACTATTTCTTTGAGCAGTAAAACAAACATATGATAAAGCCACTAATTATTTTATTTAACACTGTATCAGTTTTTTTATTTAGCTTTTTCTTTGGAGATACTCCTGTAACCATTTCAGGTTCTTTTCCTAAAAGCGTAAATGTAGCAACAGAATTTACTGCTGAAATAAAAATTAATAAGGGCAATATTGGTGGTTTTGCCAAACTTCAATTAGAAGTTCCTCAAGGTTTTTCTGTAAAAGAACTTGAGAGTAAAACAGGTAATTTTTCGTTTGCTAATAATATTGCCAAAATTATTTGGACAGCTATGCCTAACGATCCTGAATTTACAGTAAAGTTTACGCTTAGTGCTGATGCATCTGCATCTGGAACAAAAATAATTGCTTCTAAATTCTCATTTGTAAATAATAATAATAAGGAAGTAGTTGAAATGACTCCCGCAGAAATGATTATTGGGGATCCTTCTTCTTCTCAAACATCACCAGTTGCTGCAAGTTCTCCAGTTCCAGTAGGAACATCTTTAGATAATCCGGTGGAGCCTAATTCTAATATTTTATGTTCAAGAATGATTACTACTGGAAATACTGCTAACGAATTTAATGTTGAGGTTAAAATTAAAAAAGGTGTCATTAAAGGTTTTGCCAAGTATCAAGAAGTTTTGCCAGCTGGCTTTAATGCCAAAGCAGTTAAAACAAATGGAAGCTCTTTCTCAGTATCGGATGGTAAACTAAAATTCGTGTGGGTTTCTCTTCCTAATGATGAGGAATTATTAGTTTCTTATATCCTTGAGAAAAGTGATGCCGCTTTATCGGATGCTAAATTAGATAATGGTGAGTTTTCTTATTTAGAGAATGACCAAAGTAAAAAGATTAAATTCCCAACTGATAATATTGGTAATAAATCAGTTGTTTCAGATGTAGTTAAAACAGAAACTCCTGTTCAAACATTAACGGTGGCAGCAGAACCTACCACGCAACCGGTGGCTGTAAATGCAGAACCTGTAAAAACTGAAGTTGTCCCTGTTGAGCCTGTAAAAACTGAATCGGCACCTGTAACATCAATACCTCCAGCGTCTCAACCAAAAGAGGTGGTGGCTAAAAAAGAAGGAAACGTTCAGTATAGTGTTCAAGTTGGTGCCTTCAAAAATGCTATTCAGTCAGAGGTATTATCTAAAAAGTTTAATATTTCTGAAACAATAAAAAGCGAAATGGCCGAAGGTTTCAGTAAATTTATGATAGGTAGTTTTAATGAGTATAAACAAGCACGTAATCATCGTGAAGATGTAAAACAAAAGGGATGTAGTAGTGCTTTTGTTGTTGCTTATAATGGCGCAAAAAGAATTACAGTTCAAGAAGCATTAATGATTACTAGTCAAAAGTGGTTTAAATAAACTTTTTTTGTATTTTTATGTGTAATTTACAATAAATGCTTAAAAAGGTACTATTTATATCTCTAATTTTTATTTGTTCTTTTATAAGGGCTCAAACAGATAGCTCTGCCAAAAATATTGCTATTCCAACTGTTGAGAGTGATAAAAATTCTAAGCCAGACAATCAATCTAGCATACCATCATTAGGAGATGTTTTTAAACCCAAAATTTCGTTGGGGGTAGGGATGTTGTCTTTTCATGGTGATTTGTATGCAAAGCATTATCAAGCACCTTGGACTGCTCGTGTAGGTTACGATTTAAATATTTCTCAGCGTTTATTTAAACCTTTACAATTAAATTTTAATATTTTATTTGGAAAATTAGGTGCTAATGAATGGATTGATAGCCGTCAAGAAAATTTTCAATCAGAAATACGTTCAGGTGGATTAAGTTTATTATACGATTTTGGCAATTTTATTCCTGAAAGATGTCGCATACGTCCTTGGGTTTCTTTAGGAGTTAATTCATTTGAGTTTTTATCAAAGACAGATTTATTGGATAGAAATGGCAATACCTATTATTATTGGAGCGATGGTTCTATAAAAAATATAGATGAGGCTGCACCCACAGCCTCTTTGGCGGTTAATTTAAATAGAGATTATATTTATGAAACCGACATTAGAGAATTAAATAAAGATGGCTTTGGTAAATATCAAGAACGTGCTTGGGCATTTCCGGTTGGAGCTGGCGCTTTAATGAAAATTACAGATAGATTTGATTTAAAAATAGGTTTTCAATATTATTTTACAACGACGGATTATATTGATGGAATTACAAAAAACAGTTTAGGAACAAGAAGTGGTACGAAGCAAAGAGATAATTTTGTTTACACTTCCTTTGCTCTGCAATATGATTTAGTATTAAAGAAAAAATCTAAATTAGATACGCTACCGGATGATTATTTTGACGCTGTAGATTGGTTAGCAATTGATAACGGAGATTATGATGCAGACGGGGTGAAAGATTGGGACGATAAATGTCACGGTACTCCTAAAGATGTTAAGGTTGATGTAAATGGTTGTCCGTTTGATGATGATAACGACGGCGTTGCAAATCATGCTGATGATGAATTAGCTTCGCCACCAGGGTTTGAAGTGAATATGAAAGGTGTTGCTTTAACAGATGATTATTGGCAAGATTGGTATAATGTGTATATGGATAGTGGTACTGTTGTAAAAACAGAAATTCTCGAAAATATATACGCTATTAAAAAGGACTCTACTTCTAAAACGGTTGCCGCAGATGCCTCTAAAAACGAAAAAGTATTTACAGTAGAATTAGCAAGGTATATAGGGCCGGTGCCAAATGATGAAATGGCATATTTATTAAGTATTGGTGATGTTAAATCAACCGTATTGCCAGATAATTCAACCGTTTTATATACGGCAGGAACTTATAAAGAAATTCAAAACGCGGTTAAACGCAAAGATGAATTAGTTGCCGAAGGGAATAAAAATGCCAAGGTTGGGTATTTTAAAGATGGTAATTTAATGATATTATCAGATGAAGAAATTAGCAAAATGCTTAATAAAAATGATGTAACTCCTAATACTACAAATACAACTTCGGTTATTCCTGTACCTAATGAAACTTCATTAAATAACGAAAATGAATTCGCAAAAGGAGATATCGTGTATCGTGTGCAATTAGGGGCTTATAAAAACAGAATTTCTAAGGAAATATTTAGAAATGCTGGAACTGTTTTAGAACTAAAAACGGATGATAATTATTTCCGTTATACCACTAAAGGCTATAAAACTATCGAATCGGCCGCTAACGCTAAAGCTGATTTAGTTTTAGAAGGATATGGAGATGCTTTTATTACAGCTTATAAAGATGGTAAACGAATCCCAATGAGCGCAACTAAAGCAACCATGGAAACGGATGAAAAAGAAGATATTACAAAAATCGAATCATTTAGCTCGGTAGATAAATCTTTAGTGAGTTTTAAAATTCAGTTAGGGGCGCTTAAAAAAGTAGGATCTACTGATATGGAAGAAAAGGTGAAAGATATTGAGGGTGTTGAAAAACAAAGCACTGGATCTGGTATGATTAGATATACTGCTGGTACTTTTACTGATTATTCAAAAGCGGATAAATATCGTCAGGAATTGGCTGATAAAGGTTTTGCTGAAGCTTTTGTGATTGCAGTGTTTAAAGGAGAGGTCATTTCTATTCAAGAAGCTCAGGAGCTTTTAAAATAACTTAACCATTAATATTATTGTTTTTTACGGTAAAATGATTGTTAATACAATTTACCTATTCTCCTCGGTCTATTTCTCAATACATAAAATCTAAAAGGAAACAAAAACGCATGTGCAGTATGCAAAAAGAGACTATAAAAGAAAGTTGTATGTTTTAAATATTTATAACATTTGCAATTCAAATGCGAAGAAGATTTAACATATTGAGATTGGTAAATGGTATAAAATGAATTGAAGTTTTTGCTAAATTTCACCATTTCATGGCAATTTTAATTCACGTCAACCTAAACTACCGCTTATATAAATTGTTATAATCAAATCGTATTGTTTATACCTTTACATTTTTAAATTATAACATGAAGAATCTATTTTTAATAATTACCCTTTTTAATGGTTTAATAGCTTTTGCTCAAATGCCTGGCGGTATGCCAAAAGGCATGAAAGATCCTAAACTTGGGCGTGTATTTGGTAAAGTGTTAGATGCTAATACTGGAAAACCTGTTGAGTACGCATCTGTTCAGGTACTATGGTTTAGTAAAGATAGTTTATTAGGTGGAACCTTAGTGAAAGAAAATGGAGATTTTGCTGTGGACGGCTTGCCATCTTTTGGTCAGGTTCGCGTCAGAATCAAATTTATTGGTTATAAAGATTATCTACAAAAAGTATATATCGTTCCACCAGATAAAGTAGACCAGGATTTAGGAAATATTAAGTTGGCAATAGATGATAAATTATTAAAAGAAGTGGATGTGGTTGCTGAAAAAAGCGCTGTGGTACTGTCTATCGACAAAAGAACATATAATGTAGAGAAAGATTTATCGGTAAAAGGAGGAACGGCGGTTGATGTGATGAAGAACATTCCTGGTTTAACAGTGGATGCGGATGGTAATGTGCAATTAAGAAATCAGTCACCAATGATATTTGTAGACGGAAGACCAACAACATTAACATTACAACAAATTCCAGCCGATCAAATAGATAGAGTAGAAATTATTACTAACCCTTCAGTTAAGTTTGATGCCAGTGCCACTGGTGGAGTATTAAATGTGATAATGAAAAAAAATGGGAAACCAGGATATAACGGAATGGTAATGGCTTATGTTGGAACAGGCGACCGCTATGGTGGAATGGCTAATATTAATGTAAAACAAGGTAAATGGAACACCTCATTAATGTATTCGTATAATCAAGCTATTAATAATACAGAAGGTTTCACAAAGCGTATTCAATTAGATAGTGGGGTTACAACTGGACATTATAATCAAGATAATAAAACCCAAATGAAAACCTTATTTAATTTTGGAAGATTAGGAATTGATTATAGTATAGATAATAGAAACATGATTTCGTTCAATGGAATGATTGTCGCTGGACAGTTTAATACAAACGACAAACAAAATTATGATGGTGATTTTTTAAATCTTCCGATTCCAATAAATATTTTTGGAGATCAGAGTAATAAACAGCAAGCTGCTTTTCAAAATTATAATGGACAATTATTATACAAAAAAAGCTTTCCAAAAATTGGCAAAGAATTTACAGTTGATGGTAATTATAATTACACGACTTCTAAAAATGGTTATGTGTTTGCTACTAATACTATTTTTAGCATTCTTGGAAAGGATAGTATTTCGCCAACTGCTTATCAAAAAAATATAGGATCCACTACAGCTAATCAATTTGTACTTCAAATGGATTATGTGAATCCCATTTCAGAAACTAAGAAGTTTGAAGCTGGTATAAAAGCTTTTTATAAAAATTCTATTAGTGAAAACAACACTTCTCGCGCCTCAGGAAATGAAAATAGTTATGAGAAAGACGCTGTTATGAGTAATCGTTATGTGATTGACGATATGGTAAATGCAGCGTATGTCAATTACAGTGCAAAAACATTTTGGGATATTGGTTACCAAGCAGGCTTACGTTTTGAGCAATCTTATTACGCGGGTAATATCACCGATCAAAATAAAAAGTTCTCTTATAACTACCCTTCAACGTCGGATGATATTTTAAAATCATTATTTCCAGCTATTTATTTTTCTAAAAAATTAAAGAAGAGCCAAGAAGTGCAATTGAATTTTAGTCGAAAAATTCAACGCCCTAACTTTTTTCAGTTAATGCCTTTTATCATGTTTGCTGATAAACAAAACTACCGAATTGGTAATCCTGAATTAAAACCAGAATTTAAAAATATTGCAGAGGCAAATTATAATAAAATATTTTCGAAAGGAAGTTATTTAGCTTCAGGATATTTTAGATACGAAGAACAGCCAATTACTGACGTGGCTTATCCTGACACATCTCAGGTTGATGTATTAGTTAATACCTCAATCAATGGAAATAACGCCATCCGTTATGGATTAGAAAATACGTTTAAATGGACATTCTTTAAAAACTTGGATTGGACGGTAAATGCAAATGCTTATTATATTTATATAAAAGGTAAAATTGTTCCAACAGAACCTGAAGTAAAAACAGAAGGATATGCTTGGAATGCTAAAACAACTTTATCTTACAAATTCCCAAAAAACATCACGCTTCAAGTAAATGGTAATTACGAATCTCCTAAAATTTTATTATTAGGGGTTGCTAACGAAATTTATTCGATGGATATTTCATTGAATTATATGTATCAAACCAAATGGATTTTTAATGCTACTTTAAGTGATGTTTTTAATACACGTCGCATGGGAACTCATTTCGAAACGCCTTACTATGATCAAGATTTATCGCGTCGTCGTGAATCGCGTTACTTTAGATTTACTGTTACTTATTTATTTGGTAAAATGGATGCCTCTATTTTTAAACGTGGCAAACAAATGAAAGGAATGGGCGGTCAGGAAGGAAACCAAGACGGCCTTGATTTTAAATAAAAGTTAATTCCCCAAAAAAACACAAAAAGAGCCCCGCTTAAAAGTTGGGCTCTTTTATTGTATAAGTGGTTAGTCAAACACAACAATTTTCGTTACTTTCGTTACATAATATAATTACACATGATTCAACTAAAATCTTTTCTGCCACTAGCACTGGCTTTTGTGGTAGCTAGTTCAACTGCTCAAACCAAAACAGCTACACCTACATCAATTTTAAAAGAAGGGTCAAAAGTGCCTTCTCTCAACTTTGAATACGCATTAAATGATCCTTTTAAGGCAAGAATATATACCCTTAAAAATGGATTGAAAGTGTACATGAGTGTATATAAAAATGCGCCTCGTATTCAAACTTATATTGCTGTAAAGGCAGGTAGTAAAAACGATCCTTCAACAGCAACTGGCTTAGCTCATTACTTAGAGCACATGGTGTTTAAAGGAACTGATAAATTTGGGACCAAAGATTTTACTAAAGAGTCAGTAGAAATCACGAAAATTGAAAATTTATACGAAACGTATCGTCAAACAAAAGATGATGCTCAACGTAAACAAATTTATCATCAAATTGATAGTATCTCTGGAGTAGCAGCAAAATATGCAATTGCTAATGAGTATGATAAAATGTTAGCGGGTATTGGCGGACAAGGAACAAACGCCTTTACATCATTTGATCAAACAGTTTATGTAAATGATATTCCTTCAAATCAATTAGAAAACTGGTTAAAAATTGAAGCAGAGCGTTACCGTAAACCTATTTTGCGTTTATTTCATACCGAGTTAGAAGCGGTATATGAAGAAAAAAATCGTGGTTTAGATAGCGATAATAGTAAATTATGGGAAGCGGTGTTTGCTGGATTATTTAAAAATCATACGTATGGAACGCAAACAACCATAGGAACAATTGATCATTTAAAAAACCCTTCTATGAAAGAAATCATGAAGTATTTTAATGCGAATTATGTTCCTAATAATATGGCTATTTGTTTAAGTGGAGATTTTGATCCTGATGTAACCATAAAACTAATCGAAAAAAGTTTTGGTTCAATGCCATCAAAACCTGTTGCTCCATACACTTTTGAAAAAGAAGCGCCTATTACACAAAAAGTAGTAAAAGAAATTATTGGGCCAGATGCAGCTAATTTAGCGATGGCTTGGCGTTTTGCTGGCACAGGAAGTAAAGATGCCGATATGATTACCCTGATTAATTTATTATTAAGCAATGGTAGAGCTGGTTTATTAGATTTGAATTTAAATCAAGAGCAAAAAGTTTTAAATAGTGGAAGTTTTGCATATGTTTTAAAAGATTATGCCACTCATATTTTATTTGCTGAACCTAAAGAAGGACAAACGTTAGAAGACGTTGAAAAATTATTGTTAGATCAATTAGAATTATTAAAAAAAGGTGAATTTCCTGATTGGTTAATGAGTGCAGTGATTACAGATATGAAATTACAAAAAACAAAAGAACTTGAAAATAATCAATCTCGCGCTATGGCTTTTGTAGATGCATTTGTAAATGATACTAAATGGCAACTTGCTGTAAATGCGGTTGATCGTTTATCTAAGATTACGAAACAAGAGGTAATGGATTTTGCTAAAGCCAACTATAATTCAAATAATTATGTGGTGGCTTATAAACGTATTGGCGAAGATAAAAACATACAAAAAGTTGAAAAGCCACAAATTACTCCAGTAGAGGTTAATAGAGATGATCAATCACCATTTGTTAAAGGTATTTTATCAGCTAAACCTGCTGATATACAACCTAAGTTTATTGATTACGATAAAGATGTAATGAAAGCTACTATGAATGGCAATATTCCTGTTGTTTATAGTCAAAATACCGAAAATCAGTTATTTGATTTATATTATGCTTTTGACATGGGAACTAATAATGATAAGTTATTACCAGTAGCTATTGATTATATTCCGTATTTAGGAACTAGCAAAATGACTGCTGCTGAGGTTCAACAAGAGTTATATAAATTAGGTTGTTCATTCAATGTATTTAATTCTGATAATCAAACATGGGTAAGCTTAAGCGGCTTAACCGAAAATTTTGAAAAAGCAACTACTTTATTTGAAGGTTTATTTGCTGACCCTAAAATTGATGAAGAAACGCTTAAAAATTTAGTGTCAGATATTCTTAAAAAACGTAGTGATGCTAAGCAGCAAAAAAGTACCATTTTACAAAAAATGATGGTGAACTATGCAAAGTATGGTGCGTCAAATCCTGCAACAAATATTTTATCTGAAGATGAATTAAATAAATTAAAGCCTGCACAAATTGCTGAGCTAATTAAATCATTAATGACCTATCAGCATAAAATTTTATATTATGGACCAAAATTAGTGGGTGATGTTAAAGAGGTATTAAATAAAGTTCATACGGTACCTGCATCAGGCTTAAAGCCGGTTCCTGCGGAAGCAAACTTTGTAGCACAAACATTTAACAATACGGTTTATGTGGTTGATTATGATATGAAGCAAGCAGAGATTGTTATCTTAACAGAGGGAGATAAATACGATGCAACTAATGTTCCATTAATTAATATGTATAACGAGTATTTTGGTGGAGGTATGAGTTCGGTTGTATTTCAGGATTTAAGAGAATCTAAAGCTTTAGCTTATTCTTGTTACTCCGTTTATAGAGGACCAAGAACTCCTAAACTACCTTTTTATAATTTCTCATACATTGGTTCACAAGCCGATAAGTTGCCTGAAGCATTAGCTGGGATGACAAATTTATTAAACAATGTCCCAAAATCGGATATTGCTTTTGGTGCCGCTAAAGAAGCTATTTTACAGGGCATTAAAACCGAACGTATTAATAAAGCCGATATTTTATTTGATTATTTAAATGCTGAGAAATTTGCTTTAAAAACAGATATTAGAAAAGATATTTACACGAAAGTGGCAACTATGACTTTTGATGATGTGAAAAAATTCCAAGACGAAAAAATAAAAAATAAACCAGCGTCTATTTTAGTACTAGGTAAAAAAGATTTATTAGACATTAAAACATTAGAGAAGTATGGCACTGTAAAGTACTTAACTTTAAATGATGTGTTTGGATATTAATAACATTAAATAATAAAAAACCCCCGATAAAATTTATCGGGGTTTTTTATTTTGTGTCAGGCTGAGCGGAGTTGAAGCCATTGTAATTGTTGATTATTTTATTGTCTACACTTCGACTTCGCTTAGTGTGACAGGATCCAATAACCCCTCTGATAATTTAAAACTAATCCTTAAACAAAGGATATTTACTCATCATGGTATTTATTTTTGATTTTAATTTCGCTAACTCTTTTGGATTGTCTTTATTTTTTAAGGCAGCATCAATAAAGTCAACAACTTTTAAGCAGTCTTTTTCTTTTAATCCACGACTAGTAATCGCAGGTGTACCAATACGAATACCTGAAGTAACAAACGGTGATTTGTCATCAAAAGGCACCATGTTTTTATTAACGGTTATATCTGCCTCGCCTAAGGCTTTTTCTGCTTCTTTTCCAGTTAATTTTTTACTACGTAAATCAATTAACATACAATGGTTGTCTGTTCCTCCTGAAATAATTTTGTAGCCTTTAGCAACTAAAGCATTTGCCATGGTTTGTGCATTTTTAATGACTTGCACACAGTATAGCATATATTCATCAGATAAACATTCGCCGTAAGCTACTGCTTTCGCTGCAATTACATGTTCTAATGGCCCACCTTGAGTTCCAGGAAAAACGCCCATATCTAAACATGCGCTCATCATTTTTAATTCTCCTTTAGGTGTTTTTTCTCCCATTGGATTTTCAAAATCTTTACCCATCATTATCATACCACCTCTTGGTCCACGTAATGTTTTATGAGTTGTAGTAGTAACGATATGACAGTGAGGTAATGGATCATTTAAAATGCCTTTGGCAATTAATCCAGATGGATGAGAAATATCAGCTAACAATAAAGCACCAACGCTATCAGCAATTTTACGTAAACGCTCATAATCCCAATCACGAGAATAAGCTGAGGCTCCGCAAATAATCATTTTTGGTTTTTCCTTTTTAGCAGTTGCTTCAACTGTATCATAATTTACGCGGCCTGTTTTTTCTTCAACACCATAAAAAGTAGCGCGGTATAATTTACCAGAAAAATTTACTGGGGAACCATGCGTTAAATGTCCGCCATGAGATAAATCGAAACCTAAAATCGTATCGCCAGGTTTTAAGCAAGCCAGCATCACAGCAGCATTTGCTTGAGCGCCAGAGTGAGGCTGAACATTTACCCATGCAGCACCAAATAATTCTTTTGCTCTATCAATGGCTAATTGTTCAACTTTATCTACTATTTCACAACCACCATAATAGCGCTTAGAAGGTAAACCTTCAGCGTATTTATTGGTTAAAACGCTTCCCATCGCTTTCATAACTTGATCGCTCACGTAGTTCTCACTAGCAATTAATTCGATGCCACGAGTTTGGCGTTCTTTTTCTTCTTTTATTAATTTAAAAATGGCGGTGTCTTTTTTCATAGTAATAGTCGTTTATTGTTCAGTTTGAAATTTATTGTATAGCTTACTAGAGGCAATGATAAAAAAAGCAACTAAAGGCGATTGAGCAATACCCATTAACCACCGGCTAAAGGTGTACTCATCTCCATTTAATTGATTATTAATGATGTAATTATAGGCCATTGAAATACCAGACAAAACTAACAATATTGTGTAGATATAAATAATCCATTTGGCATTTTTTTTATCATTACAAATCAGTTTTACAGCAAAATAGCTAGTGAATAAATAGGCCAAAAAATAAATGATGGTGAATACGTATTTTAAATAGTAGAGAGTAGAATATTCGAGATGTGTTATAAAATCAAGGCTTGGTGGTATTTTAATATCTTCGTTATGATAATAAAGTTTAAAAAGTTGATTATTTGTGTTTACAAATAAAAACTCTCTGCTAAAGCCTAGAATGGCAAAAAAGCCAATAAAAAGTATGTATTTTAGGCTATTTTTCATTGAGTTTAGTTCCCGAAAGTTTATTTACCCAAATCATCCAAAGTCCAAAAACAGCACTATAAGCTAAAAAAGTAAAGGTGTAGGTGTGATTAAAGTCTAAATAAGTATAATCATAGTAAGCAATGAGTGCCAATCCAACTATTCTCATGATATTGATGGTATGAACAATAATAATTCCTAATGGCACATACCATAGTTTGTTTTTAAAATTACCTGGATAAGCAATCACAAAAATGGCAAATAAAAACATGAGTGTAATGCCATTGCATGGCCCGCCTATCCAAACTCCACTAGAGCCATCAATACCAAATACCTGAAAATCATTAACCTCTTTACTGGCAAATGTTTTATAACCCATGATATCAAAAATCCATTTGCAAAGATTGATGATTTCTCTGATAAAAAGTTGATCTCCTCGTGAGTTTCGTTTGACAATAAATTCATACAAAAAATAACACAACCCGTATAAAAGGCCTGCTTTTAAAATAAAGAATTGAAATTTATTGTTTTTGATTTTATCAAACATATACAAAAAACCCTCCACCAGCTGGCGAAGGGTTGAATTATAAAGCGTTTTTTTCTTGTTGATTTTTATAGAGTTTACGACCACCATAAATAGCACCAGCTGCTATCAATAATGATATACCGCCATCAATTGGAATGCAAGGAGGTGGCCAGCAATCCGGAGTATTACCAGATGGTGGTGGTGGTGGTAATGCAACACACAGTGAAGTAAAGCCAACTGCAAAAAGCAGAATTAATAAGAATCTAGTATTCATTGTTTTGATGATAATGGATGTAAATATATAAAAAATCATTGGAACCGCAATTCTTTGCAAAAAATCATGCCAAATTATTATATTTGCAGTCTTAAAAGTAATTGTGGAGCAAAAAAAAAACACAGCATTAGTAACAAGTAACGATATAAAAACTGTTTGGAGGATAATCACCAAAAATTGGTATATTCCTTTGATTATTGTTTCAATTTCTTATTTTATAGGATATTTCTATATCTACAAACTAACTAATGTATATCAGGCTTCTGTTGAATTATTAAAAACAAATGACACTTACTACAAAGACAATTTAGTTTCTGATCAAGGTTTTTATGGTGGGAATAAAACTTTTGTTGATAACTCCAACGAAATTAGAATTGTTAAATCTTATGATTTAATGAAAGAAACTGTTTTGAAGTTAAAAGATAGAGTGGAAGTTTCTTATTATTTAGTTGGCAGGGTCAGAACAACTGAGCAGTTTGTGGGTATGCCTTTTGTGATAAAGGTGAATTCGGTCAATTCAAGTTTAAATGAAATAATAATGAATTTCAAGGTTCTTAGTTATGATGAATATCAAATCTCATATAACCATAGGGGGACTGAATATAAAAAAATCGGAAAATTTGGACAAAATTTAATTGATGTCGAATTTAACATATTAGTAGATCGAGAGAAAAAATTCAACCGTAACTTGGCATTTGAATTGGCAAAATTAGATTACCAATTTGTGATACATGATATTGATAGGTTGGTCCATAAATTTCAAAGAGCTTTAGAAGTTGAAAACCCAGATTATACTAACGTACTAGTCTTAAAATTTGAAGATATTTTACCTGAAAGAGCTGTTTTGCTATTGGACACTCTATCTAAAGCATATTTAAATAAATCTTTAAATGCACGTTTTGAATTGAATGAGAGAACAATTAATTATATTGATAAGCAGTTAGTAGAAGTAAGCGTCGCATTGAATGATGTAGAAGATACAATGCAAAATTATAAGAGAAATAACCATATTCTTGATCTAGAGTGGGAACGAGACGATGTATTCAAGAAAATAGCAAAATATGAGGGAGAAAAAACCGAGTTGAATTTAAAATTAGATGCAATCAATGATTTAGAAAAATATATCATCGAAGATAAAGACCCTAATTTTTTACCACCTAATGTTTTTCTAGTGGATGACGATAGATTTATGACATCTTCTGTATCGGAATTGTATAGTATGCAATTGAGCTTGAACGAACAGTTGGGTTTTTCTAAAGAAATTAATCCTAACGTTCTTGAAATCAGAGAAGGGATTAAAAAATTAAAACAAAATATGTTAGTGTATCTCAATAACACAAGAAATGCAACATATAAAATCATGGAAAATATTCAAGGAGAAATTCAAAAGTACATTTCACACGTTAAAGATATTCCTCCTCAACAAAGAGACATTTTAAATATCCAACGCAAAGTTTCTGTTAACGAAGCTTTATATAATTTCTTATTACAACGAAAAGCGAATATCAAAATTGGAAAGGCTTCTATAGTTCCCGAAATGAAGGTAATTGACAGTCCCCGAAATCTGGGAGTTGTTAAGCCTGACAAAGCAAAAATTCAATCCATTTTTTTGATGGTTGGAGGCATTATTTCGGCTTTAATTATTGCGTTACGAGTTTTGTTTTTTACAACCATACAGTCTGTAGAAGAATTAAAAGAAAAGACATTTTTACCAATTATTGGTGATTTACCATTTCAAAAAGGCGTATCTAATTTAGGATTTATTGTAGAAGAAAGCCCCTCTTCATTTATAGCGGAAGCGTTTAGAGCTTTAAGAACGAATTTACAATACGTTATTTTAAATTCCGAGAAAAAAACAATTCTATTAACATCCAATGCACCAGGAGAAGGAAAAACTTTTAGTACAATTAATTTAGCCGCAATATTAGCTAAGAGTGGTAAAAAAGTAGTGATGTTGGAACTCGATTTACACAAGCCACGTATTCAAAAAGCTTTAGAGATGAATGCGGATATTGGTATCAGTACGTTTATGGTGGGTGCAAACACTTTAGATGAGATTGTTAAACCAACAGTTGTTAAAAATTTGTATACAATTCTCTCAGGGCCAATTCCGCCAAATCCTTCTGATTTAGTGTTATCAGAAAGATTAAAAGAATTAATTGAATACTGTAAATCTAATTTTGATTTTGTGTTGATAGATACCCCACCAATTGGTATGTTGGCAGATGCTGCTTTCTTAATGCAATATTCAGATATTAATATTATGGTTTTAAATACTAAGTTCGCTAATAAACAGGTTTTAAGTTTGTTCCATAAATTAGTTCAAGATAATGATATCAAAAACATGTATTTAGTTTTAAATGGGGTAAAACGAAAACGTAGCAGATACTACTATTCTAGATACGGTTATGGCTATGGTTATGGCTATGGCTATGGCTATGGTTATGGTTACGGTTATTCGAAAAAATCCTAGTTAGTCTTTTTTATAATGAGAAGTTGGTACGCCATTTATGTAAATGTGAGACATGAAAAAAAAGTAGTTCAAAAGCTTACGGATTTAGGAATTACAGCCTATACACCTTTTGTGAAAAAAATGCAGCAGTGGAGCGATCGAAAAAAAATGGTTGAATTTCCAATGATAAATGGCTATGTTTTTGTGAATGTAGAAAAAGATGAGAAGGAAATGGTAATAAAATGCCCAGGTGTTTTTTCTTTTATTAAATTTGACGGGACCGAGGCTAAAATACAAGATGATGAGATTGAGATTTTAAAATCAATAGAAGAGAGTGGCTATGATGTTACAAACGAATCCGGAGAATTTAAAGTGTTAGATGATGTTGAAATAACTCAAGGACAATTGAAAGGTTTGAAGGGAACCATTGTTCAAATTCACAACACTGATTATGTGCAAATAACTTTAGATAGTATGAATCAAACGGTTAAAGTTAGATTACCTAAACAAATTATAAAAGTTCTTACTTAATGCTTTATAAAATTATAGTCAATGATACCATCAATAAATGCCATAAATAATAAACGTTTTTTAGTAACTGGAGGAGCTGGTTTTATAGGATCTCATC